>NZ_QXMG01000038.1 GCF_003569765.1 Caldimonas tepidiphila
GCCTCCTGCCCCAGCCCGCCGGCTGATCCTCAGTTCAGCACCCCGGCTGAATACGTACCTTCGGCCAGCCCCTGGTCGGGCTCGAGCACTACGGCAGCTACGCCTGCCGCAATGTCTACGGTCGAACGGAGGGACGGCGCAGTCGCCACGCGACGGCCGATGCACTGGATGTGGCAGGCTTCGTGCTCGCCGACGGCCGGCGCATCCGGGTGCAGCAGCACTGGCACGAGGGCGACGACGTCGCCGCGCGCTTCCTGCGGGAGGTGCATCGCGGCGCCTGCCGCTTCTTCGATGGCGTGCTGGGCCCTGGCTACAACGTCGCCCATCGCGACCATCTGCACCTCGAACGCGGCCCCTCGCGCATCTGTCGCTGAAATTGCACTGCGACCGGGCGCGCGGTGAAAGCTGCCGTCCTTGCCCTTGGAATCAGCGTTTTTCGCCATTCCCGCATCCCCCGGGAAGCGGGGCTGTGCCATTCGCGCGACGAACGAGTGCTCACATGCCTCTCATGTGTAACGACTGCGGGAGATCCGGACGGCGTGAAAACCAACACCAGTTGCAGGCATGGTGCAACTTGGTAATTTCCCTGCCCGCAGGGAGAAATGCCGCGTCTAGGCACATCGTTGGCTCTCGGTGTGCCGTTTCTTGCAAGCGCGTCGTGTCGCCGGCGCTGTTACATGTCGGGAAAACCCCACGGCTTGTTACCGCGCGGGTGTCGGGCTTGCATTGAAATCGGCAGCGCCAGCAGGGACATGACGCTTGCGGTGCACGGCGATCCTGCCGCAGCCGCCCATGACCCAGAACCTGTCGACGATGAGATTCCGCCTGACTGCCTTGCACTCCGTCTTTTCCTCCCCCCGGCCACTGCGCCGTGATCGCTCCTTGCCGCACGCGCATCTCGCCGGGGCGGAATGCGGGGCGCGCGGACGGGGTGCGAAGCTGCTGCTCGGGCTCGCCGCCTGGGCCCTTGCCGGCGCGGTGCAGGCCTTCGGCTTCGACGATCTGGCGCGGCGCGCCGAGCGACTCGCGCGCCAGCCGCACCGGCCCACCGCCGCAGCGCTCCCGCTCGAGCTGAAGGAGCTGAGCTACGACCAGTACCGCGACATCCGCTTCCGTCCCGAGCGGGCGCTGTGGCGCCGCGAGGGCCTGCCCTTCGAGCTGATGTTCTTCCATCTCGGCAAGTTCGCCACCGACCCGGTGCGGATCAACGAGATCACGCCCCAGGGCGAGGTGAGGCACATCGCCTTCGACCGCGCCGACTTCGACTACGGCCGCAACCGCCTCGACCCCCAGAGCTGGGGCGACCTCGGCTTCGCGGGTTTCCGGGTGCACTACCCGGTCAACACGCCCGAGTACAAGGACGAGGTGGTCGTGTTCCTCGGCGCCAGCTACTTCCGGGCCGTGGGGCGCGAGCAGCGCTACGGCCTGTCGGCGCGCGGCCTCGCGATCGACACGGTGGGCGGGCAGGGCGAGGAGTTCCCGCGCTTCACCGAGTTCTGGATCGAGCGCCCCGCGTCCGGCGCGGACTCGCTGAGCTTCCTGGCGCTGCTCGAGTCGCCGCGCGCGACCGGCGCCTACCGCTTCGTGCTGCGCCCGGGCAAGCCCACCGAGCTCGAGGTGCAGTCGCGCGTGTTCCTGCGCGGCCCGGTCGCGACGCTCGGCATCGCGCCGCTGACCAGCATGTTCATGTACGGCGAGAACCAGCCGCTCGCCGGGCATTTCCGACCCGAGGTGCACGACTCGGACGGTCTGTCGATCGCGAGCGCCGACGGCGAATGGCTGTGGCGGCCGCTGCTGAATCCGTCGCGCACGCAGGTCAACTCCTTCGCGATGCGCGGCATCCGGGGCTTCGGGCTGATGCAGCGCGACCGGGCCTTCCCGAGCTACGAGGACGTCGAGGCGCGCTACGAGTTGCGCCCGAGCGCCTGGGTCGAGCCGCTCAACGACTGGGGCCCGGGTCGCGTCGAGCTGGTCCAGCTGCCGACCCCCGACGAGACCAACGACAACATCGTCGCCTACTGGGTGCCGGAGCGGCTCCCGGCGCCGGGACGGCCGCTCGAGATGAACTACCGGCTGCGCTGGCAGGGCCGCGAGGACCAGCGCCCGCCCAATGGCTGGACCGTGCAGACGCGCACCGGCCGCGGCTTCGAGGAGCCGGCGCCCGGCGAGCACCAGTACATCGTCGACTTCGCCGGCCCGGCGCTCGACGCACTGCCCGGCGATGCGGGGGTCGAGCCGGTCGTCTCGGTCGGCCCGAACGCGCGGCTGCTCGAGCGCAACGCCTATCGCAACGACGCTGCCGGCGGCTGGCGCATGACGCTGCGCGTGCAGCGCCTGGACGCCTCGCAGCCGGTCGAACTGCGCGCTTTCCTCCAACGCGGGGCGGATGCCCTTACCGAAACATGGACGTCCCTCATTCCACCGAACTGATCCTGGACCGCCGGAGCCGCACCCGTGCTCCTGCCAACGCGAGGCCGCCGAGCGGTGGAGCGGGGCCGAGCATGCCGCCATTGCACCGCGGCAGCATGGTGGCGAGGCCGTGGCACGGCTTCTGGCGCGGCCTCGCCGACATGCTGCAGGGCCGCGAGCCGGCGATCCGCTGCGCGGGCACCGGCACCCATCCCTCGCTACAGCATGTCGCCGAGCGCCGCCGGCGCACGCTGATGCTGCTCGTGGCCGCGTCGGCGGCGATGGCCACCGCGCTGCTCGCCGGCGCGCAGCCCGACGGCGACAGCCTGCCGCTGCGCGTGGTTCAGATCGGCCTCTTCAGCCTGCTGTTCGCCTGGGTCGCGGCGGGCTTCTTCACGGCGGTGATGGGTTTCGTGGTGCTGGTGCGCGGCGACCGGCACGGCCTGTCGCGCAAGTCGGTGGACGGCCGGCCGATCGCGGCCGACGCCCGCACCGCGATCATCATGCCGATCTGCAACGAGCATGTCGCGACGGTGTTCGCCGGCTTGCGGGCGACCTGCGAGTCGCTCGCGGCGGCGGGCGGCGCGCGGCTCTTCGACGTGTTCGTGCTGTCCGACACCAGCGACCCGGACCTGCGCGTCGCGGAGCTGGCTGCCTGGGCCGAGCTGCGGGAGTCGCTCGGCGAGGCCGGCTCGCATGTCCACTACCGCTGGCGCCAGCGCCGCACCAAGCGCAAGGCCGGCAACGTGGCCGACTTCTGCCGCCGCTGGGGGCGCAACTACCGCTACATGGTCGTGCTCGATGCCGACAGCGTGATGAGCGGCGACTGCCTGCTGACGCTGGTGCGGCTGATGGAGGCGAACCCGCGCGCCGGCATCATCCAGACCGCGCCGCAGGGCTGCGGGCTCGACACGCCGCATGCACGGGCGCAGCAGTTCGCATCGCACCTGACCGGCCGCCTGTTCGCGATCGGCATGCAGTACTGGCAGCTCGGCGAGTCGCACTACTGGGGCCACAACGCGATCATCCGCGTCGAGCCCTTCATGAGGCATTGCGCGCTGGCGCCGCTGCCGGGGGAGGGCTCGCTCAGCGGCGAGATCCTGTCGCACGACTTCGTCGAGGCGGCGCTGATGCGCCGGGCCGGCTACCAGGTCTGGCTGGTGCACGACCTGGCGGGCAGCTACGAGCAGCATCCGCCCAACCTGCTGACCGAGCTGCAGCGCGACCGGCGCTGGTGCCAGGGCAACCTGCAGAACGCGCGCCTGATCACCGAGCCCGGCCTGCATCCGGTGCATCGCGCGATGCTCGCCACCGGCGTGATGGCCTACCTGTCGGCACCGCTGTGGATGGCCTTCGTGCTGATCGGCGGCGGGCTGTGGCTGATGGGGGGCGACCCGCTGCTGCCCGGCACGGGAGGCCTGTCGACGCAGGGGCTGGCGCTCTGGAGCGCCACCTTCGTGATGCTTGCGCTGCCGCGCATGCTCGGCATGGCCGCAGCGATGATGCGCCGCGAGCAGGGGCAGTACGGCGGCTCCCTGCGCCTCGCGCAGAGCACGCTGATCGAGGCGGGGCTGTCGATGCTGCAGGCGCCGCTGCGGATGGTCGCGCACACGATCTTCGTGCTGGGCGCGCTGACCGGGCTGCGGCTGGACTGGAAGTCGCCCCCGCGCGAGGCCGAGGACGTGCCCTGGAGCGAGGCGGCGCGCCGCTTCGGCCCGATCAGCCTGGGCGTGCTGCTGCTGATGGCCGCGGCGGTGCAGGTCGATGCCTCGGCCCTGCTGTGGTTCGCCCCGATCGTGCTGCCGCTGCTGCTGGCGGTGCCGATCGCGGTGTTCACCAGCCGCTCGGAGATCGGCGCGCGCTTGCGCCGCGAGCGTTTGCTGCTGATCCCGGAGGAGACCTGGGCGCCCGCGGTGCTGCGCCAGGCCTGGGCCCATGCCCGCCGGAGCAGGCCCTTGCCGGGCTGGAACGAGTTGATGAACGATCCCTGGCTGTTCAGCGTGGTGCGAGCCGCGCCCGGCCCGCGCCACACCGCACGCGGCATCCGCGCCCTGACGCGGCGCGCGATGATGCGGCGCCTGAACGCGCAGGAGGACGGTCCGGGCAGGCTGCCGGCCACCGAGCGCCTGCGCTGCCTGAGCGAGCCGCACACGCTCGAGATGCTGCGCAGCCGCTGGGGGGCGATGCGCAACGTCGAGGCCTCGCGCTTCGTGCTGACCGAGGATCGCGCACCGGTCCTGCCTCCGCCGGGAGGCCTTCCCCAGGCCGTGCTGAGGGCAGAGGCCGCGGGACGCTGAAAACGAAAAAGGCCTTGCATCGCTGCAAGGCCTTTTTCTTCAGTTCCTTGGCTCCCCGACCTGGGCTCGAACCAGGGACCTACGGATTAACAGTCCGGCGCTCTACCGACTGAGCTATCGGGGAACTGAGACTGTGATTCTATGACGGTTTTTGAAGATTGTGCAAGCCCCAAACGTTCTTTCTTTGCCTGAAACGCTACCAAGGGGACGTGGGGCGTGAGGGCCCGAGCCGGCCGGCGGAGGATCCTCGCGTCTTCTGGCAAGCTGTTGGAGTGTCAGTCGGGACACGTGACGTTGCACTCCAAAGCAAAAAGGCCTTGCATCGCTGCAAGGCCTTTTTTCAGTTTTTTGGCTCCCCGACCTGGGCTCGAACCAGGGACCTACGGATTAACAGTCCGGCGCTCTACCGACTGAGCTATCGGGGAACTGAGAATGAAATTATAGGCAGACTTTCAAGCGTCTTGCAAGCGGTTTTTTCGCTCCCCGTTCAGAAATCGGCCTGCAGCGACAGCCGCCAGGTGCGCGGCGCGAGCGGGTAGAGGTAGATGTGCTCGTACTGGTAGGGCGATTCCCTCCAGGCCCGCTTGTCCGCGACGTTGTCGACGCCAGCCCGCCAGGTCAGCAGCGTGCCGTTGACGCGCTGTTCGTGCGAGAGGCCAAGGTCGATCCGGGTCCACGAGGGAATGCGCGCGCTGCCTGCCCCCGGCTCCACCATGCGGTCCCCTTCGTGAGTCAGTCCGGCCAGCAGTCGCAGCCCCGGCACGACTGCAACGCGATGCCCGGCCTGCAGCTTGGCGGTGAACTCGGGGACATTGGGGGGGCGCTGGCCGTTGACGGCCGGCACCGCGCTGCCGCGCCTTTGGGCGTCGAGCACCATCACGCTGCCGCCGAGTTCCCACAGCGAGGAGCGCAGCGTGCCGCCGGCCTCGACACCCCGGTGGCGGGCGTCGCCATCGGCCTGCAGGGTGCAGGTGTTGCCCGGCGTGTCGCTGCCGCAATCGCTTCCGACGCCCTGGGCCACGGGACGGCGCATGTCGAACCAGGCGAATTGCCAGGCGAGCGGCTGCCCGGCTGACTTGAGGCCGAACTCGGTCTGCCGGCTCTTCAGCGCCGGCAACGCCTCGCCGCGGTTGGTGTAGCGCGCCCGGTTCGGGGCGACTTCCGATTCGATCCCCTGGCCCCAGCTCGCATAGACCAACTGTCCCGACGAGAGCCGATGGCTCAGCGCCAGCCAGGGCGTCGTGAAGGACTGGGTGTACTCGGTGCGACGCGAACCGTTGGTGCGCACGCTCTCGCGTTCGATGCGGGTATGGCGCAGGCCGAGCCAAGCGTCCCAGCCCGGGGCGAGCTGCACCGCGTCGCGCAGGTACAGCTCGGTGGACTCCTCGGTGCGGTTGGTGTTCTGCGCGAGGCCTCCGGGGGAGGAGGGCACCGTCACCGTCCCGCTGATGTTGCCGGTTCCTGCGAAATCCTCGACCCTTGCCTGCAGCCGGGTCTCGTGGCGCGACAGCAGCACGCCGGCGCCGAGTTCGTGCTTCATCCCGCCGGTCGCGAAGCGTCCCCGGACGCCGACATCGAGCGCATCGGTCTGGCGCCGCTCCTTGTCGCTGCGGTACTCGTAGAGATCGAAGTCGCCGTTCGGGCAGTAGCGGTCGCCGTAGTAGGCGGAAGCGTCGGTGCAGCCGAAGGGATAGGCCAGCCGGTCGTCGGTATGCAGGCGCTGCGTGCCGGCATGGGCGACGAGGCTCCAGTCGGCATCGAGACGCTGCTGCAGGCGCAGCGATGCGGTGTTCCCCTCCATCACCACCGGCAGCGACCAGGGCTGATTGTTCAGGTTGGTGCGCGGATCGATGTTGCGGGCGTTCGGTACGTCCGGACCCAGCAGGCTGAAGCCCGGCTGGCTTGGCTGGCTGCGCCGGCTGGTCTCGAACTCGGCTTCCAGTCGCGTGTCGGGACTCAGGCGCCAGTCGGCGGCAAGGGCGAGCAGGCGACGGTGCCCCTCGTCGCTGCGCAGCGGCGAGTCGAGATGCTCGTAGGCTGCGTTCACGCGCAGGCCGAAGGCCTCTCCCTCGCCGAAGCGCTCACCGATGTCGAGGCTCGCGCCGCGGGTGTTGCGGCTGCGCCAGCCGAGCTCGAGCGAGCGCACCCGGCCCTCGGGCCGCTTGACGACGTAGTTCACCAGGCCGCCAGGCGCGCTCGTGCCGGCCTGGATGCCGCTCGTGCCCTTGAGGACCTCGACGGCGGACTTGTTCTCCAGCGGGATGCTGGTTTCGCCGCTGATCGGCAGGCCGTCGCGGCGGTAGTTGTAGCGGTAGTCGAGCGCGTAGCCGCGCACCGTCAGGTTGTCCCAGTAGCCGGCCGCGTTGTAGGCGTCGCTGACGCCGGCATCGAGGGACACCAGGTCGGCGAGGCGCTGTGCGCCGCGCTCCTTCAGGCGCTCCTGCGTGACGACGCTCGCCTGCAGCGGCGTCTCGGCCAGCGGGCGCTCGCCGAAGCCGGTGACGGCGGCGCGGGCGGCGGGGTTGCGGCCGGTGACGGTGACGGTGGGCAGCTCGCTGCTGGCCTGGGCGAGTGCCTGGGACAGGGGCAGCAGCGCCAGCAGCGCGGCGGCTGCCACGGGAGCCTGCCGCCGCAGCGAGGCGGGCAGGTCGGAGGAATGGGTGGCCATCGTGGTCTTTCGCGAGCGACGGCAGGTCGGCGCCGCGGGCGGCCGAGCCCCAGCGGATCGCTTCCCTGCGCGAGGATGATCTCAATCAGGTTCCAAGGGACTTTCTCAGCCGGGCCGACAGGCGGCCCGACACCCCCAGCGAATGCGGAATCCGGCCCAGGGCCGGTCAGCGGGGGCGGATTATCGCGCGACAGGGCAGGGCGCCTGTCCACGACGCGCAACAAAAAGCCCGCCGGGTGGGCGGGCCTGGATGCAGCGCGAGGGCCGGGCCGGCTCAGTCGCCGGCGGGCGGCGCCGCGACGCGCAGCACCTTGTGCAGCCGGGTGCTGGTGGTGGTGTATTCGAGCGGGATGCGCTGCCCGGGCAGCAGGTGCGCGGCGATGCCGAAGGCAGCGAGCGTCGCCTCGTGGAAGCCGCAGAGCAGCAGCTTGCGCTTGCCGGGGTAGGTGACGATGTCGCCCACCGCGAAGAGTCCCGGGACGCTGGTCTCGAACTTCTCGGTGTCGACGACGACCTGCTTGCGCTCGAGCGCCATGCCCCACTCGGCGATCGGGCCGAGCTTGGGGCTCACGCCGAGCTGCACCAGCAGCACGTCCAGCGGCACGACGCGCGCCTTGCCCTCGCTGTCCGTGAGCTGCACGCCGTCGAGCCGCTCGCCGCTCGCCTCGACGCCGCTCACCTGGCCGACGAGGAACTGCAGCCGGCCGGCGTCGCACAGCGCGCGCATCGTCTCGAGCTTGCCCGGCGGCGCCTGGATGACGTTGCGCCGGTGCAGCAGCGTGACGCTCGCAGCGCGCTGCGGGCCCTCGTCCTGCGCGAACTCGAGCGCGCGGTCGAGCGCCGTCTCGTCGCCGCCGACCACCATCACGCGGCGGCCGGCGAATTCGGCCGGGTTCGCGACGCGGTAGAGCACCTGGCTGCCCTCGAAGCGCTCGAGGCCCTCAACCGTCAGCCGCCTCGGCTGGAAGGAGCCGACGCCGCCAGCGACGATCACGGTGCGCGCCAGGAAGCGCAGGCCGGCAGAGGTCTCGACGTCGAAGCGGCCGTCCTCGCGGCGGCGCAGCACGCTCACCTGCTGCCCGAGGTGGAAAGGCGTGCCGAAGGGCTCGATCTGCCGCGTCAGCAGCGCGACCAGTTCCCGGCCGGTGCAGCGCGGCACGCCGGGGATGTCGTAGATCGGCTTGTCGGGGTAGAGCTCGATGCACTGCCCGCCCACGTAGGGCAGCGAGTCGACGACATGGGCGCCGATCTCGAGCAGTCCGAGCTCGAACACCTGGAACAGGCCGGCGGGCCCGGCGCCGATGACGAGGGCATCGGTCTCGATCGGGGCGGCGGGCCGCGCTTCGGCGGTCGGCAGGGACGCGTCGTCGTTCAAGGGCGGCTCCGCGAGGAGTGCCGCCGCGGGCGGGCCGCGGCGGCGGTGGGCGGGATGCGTGGGGAAGGGAAGGCGTCGCCCGGGATCAGCGCTTGAGCTCGCCGAGCTTGCCGGTGCGGTTCTTCCACTCCTCGGCGTCCGGCAGCGGTTCCTTGCGCTTGGTGATGCTGGGCCAGAGCTTGGACAGCTCGGCGTTGAGCGCGATGTAGGACTGCTGGTCGCCGGGCACGTCCTCCTCGGGCAGGATCGCGTTGACCGGGCACTCGGGGATGCAGACCGCGCAGTCGATGCACTCGTCCGGGTCGATGGCGAGGAAGTTGGGGCCTTCGCGGAAGCAGTCCACCGGGCACACGTCCACACAATCGGTGTACTTGCAACGGATGCAGGCTTCGGTCACTACGTGGGTCATAAAACGTCTCGGATCGGGTTGTGTGGCCGCTGGGAGCCGGGTGTCGAGTCCCGGCGACAAACGGTCGATTTTACTGCTTCAGGGTTTCTACTGGACGTTGACAGGCGTCAATTGTGAGGGCGGCGAGATCTCGTCGGCCGCCGGCACGGGCCGGGCGCCGGCGCCGACGACGACCACCGTCGGCCGTCCCGCATGGGCCTCGCCCGCCTCGTGCAGGCTGTCGATGCAGTGCGCGGTGTGCAGCTGGTCGGCCCAGCCGGCGCGCGACACCACGCTGCAGGGCGTGTCGGACGGCCAGCCCGCGTCGAGCAGCTGCTCGGCGAGCGCCGCGAGCTGCTTGCCCGCCATGTAGAGCACCTCGGTGTCGCGTCGCGCGGCCAGCGCCTCGCCGGGCTGCAGCGAGCCGGCGCGCGTCATCGCGGTGGTCAGCGTCACGCTGCGGCCGGTGCCGCGGCGCGTGAGCGGCAACCGGGTGCCGGCCGCAGCCGCGAGCGCGGCGGTGACGCCGGGCACCACCTCGCACTCCAGGCCCGCGGCGTAGGCCGCCTGCAGCTCCTCCTCGAGCCGGCCGAAGATGCTCGGGTCGCCGCCCTTCAGTCGCACGACGCGCTTGCCCCGCAGGGCGTGCTCGACGATCAGCGCATTGATGCGCGGCTGCCCGCTCGCGTCGCTGCCGGGGCGATGAGAGAAGCCGCGCTTGCCGACGTCGATCCACTCGGCGCCGGGCGCGTAGTCGCGCAGCGCCGGGTCCGCCAGCGCGTCGAACAGCACCACCTCCGCCTGCTGCAGCGCCCGCAGGCCGCGCAGCGTGATCAGGTCGGCCGAGCCGGGGCCGGCGCCGACGAAGACCACCCGGCCGGTGGGCGCGGCAGGCGAGGGCGCCGCCATCCTTACGCCGCGGCCTTGACCAGCAGCGCGCCGCTGGTGCGGTTGGTCGCGGGGTCGACGACGATCAGCGAGCCGCCGACGCGGTTGGCCTCGTAGGCCTCGACCGGCAGCGGCTGCTGGGTCTGGACCGTCACGAGGCCGATCTCGTTGACGCCGAGCTGGTGCGCCTCGACCTCGTCGAGCGTGTGGATGTCGAGGCGGTGGTCGATGCCGGTGATGCGCGCCTGCACCCAGCGGTTGCCGTGGCGCACCCAGTACTTGCGGCCGACCACGGCCGGCTCGGTGTCGAGCCAGGCGAGCGTCGCGCGGAATTCCTGCGTGGTCGGGGCGCTGCCGGGCGTGAAGATCCAGTCGCCGCGCGAGACGTCGACCTGGCGGTCCAGCACGATGCCGGCCGACTGGCCCGCCTCGCAGCCGTCCACCTCGACGCCGGCATGGCGCACGGCGGCGACGATCGCGGTCTCGCCGCTCGGGAAGATCTGCACCGTGTCGCCGGCCTTCACCGCGCCGTGGGCGATGCGGCCCCACATCACGCGGTGCTGGTGGCCGGTGCCCTCGCCGTCGTCGCGGGCGACGTACTGCACCGGAACCAGCAGGTTGCCGTCGTGGGCCTCGTCGGTGACGGGCAGGTTCTCGAGGATCTGCAGCAGCGTCGGGCCGCTGTACCACTCCCAGTTGGCCGAGGGCGTGGCGACGTTGTCGCCGCGCAGCGCGGACACCGGCACGATGCCCTTGACGGTGATGCCGGCCTCAAGGGCGAACTTGGTGAGCGCCTTGGCGACCGCCTCGAAGGCGGCCTGGGTGCCGGTCTCGATCGCGTCGAGCTTGTTGATCGCGAACACGATGGTCGGCACGCGCAGCAGGCGCGCCAGCAGGCTGTGGCGGCGCGTCTGCGGCAGCAGCACCACCTCGTCCACCGAGGTGTCGAGCTTGGTGATGTCGACCAGCACCACCGCGGCGTCCGAGCCGGCGGCGGCCGTCACCATGTTGCGGGTGTACTGCTCGTGGCCCGGCGCGTCGGCGATGATGAACTTGCGCTTCTTGGTCGCGAAGTAGCGGTAGGCGACGTCGATCGTGATGCCCTGCTCGCGCTCGGCCTCCAGGCCGTCGGTCAGCAGCGACAGGTCGATCGGGGCGCCGGCGGCGCGCTTCTCCAGCGCGTCGAGCTGGTCGGCGAGGATGCCGCGGCTGTCGAACAGCAGGCGGCCGATCAGCGTGCTCTTGCCGTCGTCGACGCTGCCGGCGGTCAGGAAGCGCAGCGCCTTGTGCGCCAGCTCCTCGCCGGCGTCGATGTGTTGTGCTTGGGTGCTCATGATCAGAAGTAACCCTCTTTCTTGCGGCGCTCCATCGAGGCGTCGGAGGTGCGGTCGTCCATGCGGGTGGCACCCCGCTCGGAGACCGTCACCTGCAGCGTCTCGGCGACGATGTCCACGGTGGTCGCGGCGTTGCTCTCGACCGGGCAGGTGCAGGTCATGTCGCCGACGGTGCGGAAGCGCACGTCCACGGTCTCGACCACGTCGTCGGCCCCCGGCGGCGTCACGTCCGTCACCGGCACCAGCAGGCCCTTGCGGCGGTAGATCTGGCGCGGGTGCGTGTAGTAGATGTTCGGCAGCGGGATGTTCTCGCGGGCGATGTAGAGCCAGACGTCGAGCTCGGTCCAGTTGCTGATCGGGAAGGCGCGGAAGTGCTCGCCCGGCTTGATGCGGGTGTTGAACAGGTTCCACAGCTCGGGGCGCTGCTCCTTGGGCTGCCACTGGCCGAAGCTGTCGCGGTGGCTGAAGATGCGCTCCTTGGCGCGCGCCTTCTCTTCATCCCGGCGGGCGCCGCCGATCATGCAGTCGAAGCGGTGCTCCTCGATCGTCTCCAGCAGCGTCACGGTCTGGTGGCCGTTGCGCGACTCCAGCGGGTGCGCGAGGCGGATCGTGCCGTTCCTGATCGAGTCCTCCAGGTGGCCGACGATCAGGCGCTCGCCCATCTCGGCGATGCGCTCGTCGCGGAACTGGATGACCTCGGGGAAGTTGTGGCCGGTGTCCACGTGCACCAGCGGGAAGGGCAGCTTGCCCTTGAAGCGCGGGCGCTCGCCTGGCGCGCTGATCTTGCGCTTGAAGGCCTTCTCGGCCAGGTGCAGCACCACGCAGGAGTCCTTGCCGCTGGAGAACAGCAGGGCGGGGCGCTCGAAGGCGCCGGCGACTTCGCGCAGGATGAAGATGGCTTCCTCTTCCAGCGCATCGAGGTGGCGATGGTCCACGTCGGGCAGCAGTTGTTCCACAGTAAGAGCGGCAGTCATGGCCGGGTTCCAATCATCGAGACTTGTTGCGAGTTGTCGTTCGAGGCGTGCAGGCCGCATTCCTTGGCCTTCTCGTCCTCCCACCACCAGCGGCCGGCGCGGAAGTCCTCGCCGACGGCAATGGCGCGCGTGCAGGGCGCGCAGCCGATGCTGGGCATGAACTCGTCATGCAGCGGGTTGTAGGGCACCTCGTTCGCGGCGATGTAGTGCCAGACGTCGTTCCAGCTCCAGTCGGCGAGCGGGTTGAGCTTCAGGCGCCCTTCGGCGTCCTGGTCGTGGTAGGGGACGGCGGCCCGGTTGGCGGACTGCTCGCGGCGCAGGCCGGTGATCCAGGCGCTGCGCTCCTTCAACATACGGGAAAGCGGCTCGAGCTTGCGCACTTGGCAGCAGCCCTTGCGCAGCTCGATGCTCTCGTACATCGCCTTGTCGCCGTGGCGCTGCACGAACTGGATCACCTGTTCCTGGACCGGCTTGTAGACCTCCACGGGCAGGCCGTAGCGCTCGGTGATGCGGTCGATCAGCGCGACCGTCTGCGGGTGCAGCGCGCCGGTCTCGAGCGTGCCAATCGCGATCGGCAGCCGGTGGCGCGCGATCAGGTCGGTGACGACCATGTCCTCGGCACCGAGGCTCGTCGCCTGCACGATGCGCCCCGGGTGCTCGGCAGCGGCTTGTTGCAGCAGGCGCAGCGTCTCGGCCACGCGCTCCTCGAAGCCGGCCGTGTGGCGGGCGTAGAGCCCGATGGCGCCGCCGCCGCTCATGCCGAGGCTCCCTCGCGGGCGAACTTCGGCCGGTTGTCGTGCACGTCGCCCTGGTAGAAGGCCGGGAAGAACTGCAGCGCGCGCTCGGCGTGCTCGCGCTTCTGGTCGGCGCGCAGCACCACGGCGTCGAAGCCGGTGCGCGCGAGCAACTGCATCATGTCGACGAGCACCTCGCCGACCGCGCGGATCTCGCCGCCGTAGCGATAGCGGCTGCGCAGCAGGCGCGCCTGGGTGTAGGCGCGGCCGTCGGTCCACTTCGGGAAGTTCAGCACGACGAGCGACAGGCGCGGCAGGTCGGCTTCCAGCGTCTCGATGTCGACGTCGTTGGGCACGATCACGCCGGTGGGCAGGCCCGCCGGCCAGGTGTCGCGCACGGCATGCCACTGCTCGAGCGTCAGCAGGCGGTCGGCTGCGGCGACGGGGTGGGGCTGCGGGCCGTCCTCGCCTTCCACGCGGTGCCAGCGGTCGTGATGGGTGTCGATGAATTTCATGGTCACGGGTCCTCTCGGCGTTCTCTTTAGGCGTGCTGCGCGGTGCTGCGGCGGGTGGCGTTGGCAGCGACCTTGAACGGGTCGAGTCCGACGCGGCGCACCGTGTCGATGAAGCGCTCGCTCGCGGCGCGCTGCTCGCGGTAGGTGGCGATCACGGCCTCGATCGCGTCGGCGACCTCGTCCGCGGCGAACGACGGGCCGATCACCTTGCCGGCAACCGACTTGCCGCTCAGCGTCGAGCCGTCGGAGCCGCCGAGCGTCACCTGGTACCACTCGCTGCCGTCCTTGTCGACGCCGAGGATGCCGATGTGGCCGCTGTGGTGGTGGCCGCAGGAGTTGATGCAGCCGCTGATGTGCAGGTCGATGTCGCCGATGTCCCAGAGCTCGTCGAGGTCCTGGAAGCGCTCGGTGATCTCCTCGGCCACGGGGATCGAGCGGGCGTTGGCCAGCGCGCAGAAGTCGCCGCCCGGGCAGGCGATCATGTCGGTCAGCAGGCCGATGTTCGGCGTCGCGAAGCCGGCGTCGCGCGCGGCCTCCCAGACAGCCAGCAGCTCGCTCTCTCGCACCCAGGGCAGCACCAGGTTCTGGTCGTGCGACACGCGCAGCTCACCCAGCGAGTAACGGTCGGCGAGGTCGGCGGCGAGCTCCATCTGCGCGTCGGTCGCGTCGCCGGGCGCCTGGCCCACGCGCTTCAAGGACAGCGTCACCGAGCGGTAGCCGGGGACCTTGTGCGCATGCACGTTGCGCTCGATCCAGCGCTTGAAGCCGGCCGGCGCATCGGCCGGCACCTCGGCACGGAAGGCACCCGGCTCGACGCCGGCGGGCACGACGAAGCAGGCCGCGACGCGGTCGAATTCCGACTGCGGGATGATGTGCGCCGCGCCGTCCGCGTCGAGCGTCAGGATCTTCCGGAATTCCTCTTCCACGTCCTTGGCGAACTGGGGACCCTCGGCCTTGACGAGGATCTTGATGCGCGCCTTGTACATGTTGTCGCGGCGACCGTAGCGGTTGTAGACGCGCACGATCGCCTCGATGAAGACGAGGATCTGCTGCCAGGGCAGGAAGTCGCGGATCACGGTGCCGGTGATCGGCGTGCGGCCCATGCCGCCGCCGACCAGCACCTGGAAGCCGACCTCGCCGGCCTCGTTCTTCACCAGCTGCAGGCCGATGTCGTGCCAGGCGATGGCAGCGCGGTCTTCCCGGGCGCCGCTGACCGCGATCTTGAACTTGCGCGGCAGGTGGGCGAACTCGGGGTGCAGCGAGGACCACTGGCGCATGATCTCGCAGTAGGGGCGCGGGTCGACGATCTCGTCGGCCGCCACACCGGCGAAGCAGTCGCTCGTGATGTTGCGGATGCAGTTGCCCGAGGTCTGGATGCCGTGCATGTCCACCTCGGCCAGCAGGTCCATCACGTCGGCGGCCTTGTCGAGCGGGATCCAGTTGTACTGCAGGTTCTGGCGCGTCGTGAAGTGGCCGTAGCCGCGGTCGAACTCGCGCGCGATGCGCGCGAGCTGGCGCATCTGGCGGCTGCTGAGCTCGCCGTAGGGCACGGCGATGCGGGCCATCGGCGCGTGGCGCTGGATGTACCAGCCGTTCTGCAGGCGCAGCGCGCGGAACTCGTCGTCGCCGAGCTCGCCGCGCAGGTTGCGCTCGAGCTGGTCGCGGAACTGCGCCGCGCGGGACTTGACGAACTGTCGATCGAACTCGGTGTACTGGTACATCGTGGAGTTTCTGCTTGGAAATCGAAGGGCCGGCCCAAAGGAGGTGGCACTTTAAATCAATGGAGGACCTTCCAGCCTGCGGTGGCGAGCGAGCCCGCGCCGAAACCGATCAACACCGCCATCCAGTCCGTCCGTACCCCGGGGAAGCCGCCTGCTGCCTGTCGGCCCGACGCCGGGGACAGGAAAGCGAGCATGAAATGTAAGTGGCTTCTTTATGGAGTGGAACTACAGTTTCGTTAATTGTTTATTGCATTTGGTTATGAAGAGGCGGCGAGGGCAGAGGCGCAGGCGAAGCACTCCTTAGAATCGCGCGCCATGAACTTTCGCGCCTGGCCGTCCCGTTCCGCCGCTCCCGCTTCTTCCATTCCTTCCGTGGGCCGCCGCACTGCGGCACGGTGGTGCCTGCTGACGGCCGCCGCCGTGCTGGCCGGCTGCACGAGCGTGCCGCTGCCGCCGGCGCGGCCAGTCGAGCCCGCCGGACCGCTTCCGAGCGTGAAGGTGCCGGCCAAGCCGCCACGCATCGGGCTCGCGCTCGGCGGCGGCGCGGCACGCGGCTTCGCGCACATCGGCGTGATCCAGGTGCTGGAGGAGAACGGCATCCGCCCGGACCTGGTCGTCGGCACCTCGGCGGGCAGCCTGGTCGCCGCGCTCTACGCGTCGGGCAAGACGCCGACGGAGCTGGCGGGCCTCGCCGACACGATGGACGAGACCGCGATCACCGACTGGTCCTTCCCGATGCGCGGCGTGATCCGCGGCGAGGCGCTCGCGCGCTACGTCAGCCAGCAGACCGGGGGCAAGCCGATCGAGCAGATGCGCCTGCCGCTCGGCATCGTCGCCACCGACCTCGCCAGCGGCCAGGGCGTGCTGTTCCAGCGCGGCGACACCGGCAGCGCGGTGCGCGCCTCGAGCGCGGTGCCGGCGGTGTTCCAGCCGGTGCGTGTCGGCGGACGCGAGTACGTGGACGGGGGCCTCGTCGCGCCGGTGCCGGTGCGCTATGCGCGGCAGATGGGTGCGGATCTCGTGATCGCGGTCGACATCTCCTCGGCCCCGGACGGCAATGCCGTCGGTGACGCGATGCGCATGCTGCTGCAGACCTTCGCGATCATGGGCAACAGCATCAACCAGTTCGAGCTGCGCGAGGCCGACGTCGTGATCCGGCCGAAGCTCGCCGGCGTCTCGGGTGCGGACTTCAGCGCGCGCAAGCGCTCGATCCAGGCCGGGCGGGAGGCGGCCCAGCAGGCGCTGGCCGAGTTGCGCACGCGCCTGGCCGCACGCGAGAGCGGCACGGCGGCACGCTGAAAAAAAGAAAGCCCGGGGCCGAAGCCGCCGGGCTGAAAGGTACCTGAACGATTCTCGAAGGTACCGAGGAGACACTCCTTCGATCGAGGCCCGCTGCCGGAGCACCGGGCCTGTCTGTTCGGATCGCTCGCTGCAACATGCGGCAGGGCCGCATGCCCTTCTTCTCGTCTTCAGGCCGCGCGGGGCGGCCCGTCGATCTCAGGCGGTGGTGGCGCGCTTGGCAGCCGCGGCGACCGGCTTGACCGCTGCCTTGACGGCGTTGTTGGCCATGGCCTGGAAGTTCGCTTCGGCGACGTCGGCGGCCTGCTTGGCAGCCTTCTGCACGCTCTCCATCGCGTTGTTCGCGGCGGACATGGCCGACTTCATCAGCGCGACGGCGTTCTCGCTGCCGGCCGGCGCGTTCTTGGCGGCCGAGTCCACGGCCGTCATGAACTTGCGCTGGGCTTCGGCGAATTGCGCCTCGGCGACGCGGCCGACTTCGGCGTTGGTCGCGGTGGCGATGTCGTACAGGTGGCGGCTGTAGGCGGCGGCCTTCTCGGCGCTCGGCTGCAGCAGGCTGGCCTGAAGCGCCAGCAGTTCCTGCGCGTCCTTGACGGCCAGCACGGCGCGGGCGTGGTCGGCGGCTTCGTTCAGCGTGGTCTTGGCCACCTGCACGTTCAGCTCGACCAGCTTCTCGACGCCCTCGAAGGCCTTCTGGGTCAGACCGAACAGGGTCTCGAGATTGGTCTTCTGGGCGGCCAGCAGTTGTTCAGCGGTCATCATTTTTACGTCCTCCGGGGCGTTGTGGTGGATGAGGGAAGCAGTTTTTGTGCACTGCAACATGATTCCTAGTATAGGCACATCTTGCGGCAATGCAAGCAAACGCATGGTGCAATGCAGCAAATTAGGGGGTGTCCCCTAAGTCCGGGAAGTCGCGGCGGGCGTTTCATCGGGCGGGCATCGCGTGCGGGTCCGGGCAGGGGAGGAGCCACGCGGCACAATCGGCCCCAACCATGAAGGCCTTCCATTCCGACGCCTACGTGCTGCCCCTGCCGCCCGGGCACCGCTTCCCGATGGCCAAGTACCGGCTGCTGCGCGAGCGCGTCGCCGCCGAGCTGCCCGGCGTGCGGCTGTTCGAGCCGCCGCCCGCGAGCGACGGCGAGCTGGCGCTGGCGCACGAGCCGTCCTATGTCGAGGCGGTGAGCGAGGGGCTGCTGAGCGCGGCGCAGCAGCGCGAGATCGGCTTTCCGTGGTCGCCGGCGATGGTCGAGAGATCGCGCCGCTCGGTCGGCGCGACGATCGCCGCGGCGCGCACGGCGCTCGAGGAGGGCGTGGCGCTGAACCTGGCCGGCGGCACGCACCACGCGTACTCGGACAAGGGCAGCGGCTACTGCGTGTTCAACGACGTCGCGGTCGCGGCGCGGCTGATGCAGGCCGAGTGGCACCGGCGGCGGCGCGCGCTGCTGCGCGTCGCGGTGATCGACCTCGACGTGCACCAGGGCAACGGCACCGCGGCGATCTTCCGCGACGACCCGACCGTGTTCACGCTGTCGCTGCACGGCGAGCGCAACTTCCCCTTCCGCAAGGAGGCGAGCGACCTCGACGTCGAGCTGCCCGACGGCTGCCGCGACGAACGCTACCTGGAGGCGCTCGACGCCGCGTTGGCGGAACTCTGGACGCGCCACGGCGAGCGGCTCCCCGGCCTGATCTTCTACCTGGCCGGCGCCGACCCGCACGAGGGCGACCGGCTCGGCCGGCTCAAGCTCAGCGCGGCGGGCCTGGCCGAGCGCGACGCGCGCGTCTTCGCCGCGGCCCGCGCGCGCGGCATCCCGGTCGCGGTGTCGATGGCCGGCGGCTACGGGCACGTGATCGAGGACACGGTGGCGGTGCAGTTCCGCACCGTGGCGACCGCGCTCGGGCACTGGCTCGACGGGCCGCGCGCGAGCGCCGGCTGAGAAACAAGACGAACAAGCACCACCGAAGAGGAGACCTGCGACGATGACAGCGAGACCCCGGCCCGAGCCCCGCGGCGCCTACCGCCATTTCCTGCCGATCACGACGCGCTGGATGGACAACGACGTGTACGGCCACGTCAACAACGTCGTCTACTACAGCTACTTCGACACGGTGGTCAACGACTACCTGATCCGCGAGGGCGCGCTCGACATCCACGGCGGCGAGGTGATCGGCCTCGTCGTCGAGACGCAGTGCAACTACTTCGCGCCGCTCGCCTTCCCGCAGCGGGTGGAGGCGGGGCTGCGCGTCGCGCGCATCGGCGGCTCGAGCGTGCGCTACGAGGTCGGGCTGTTCGCGGCCGACTCCGCCGAGACCGCCGCGCGCGGCCATTTCGTGCACGTCTACGTCGAGCGCGCGAGCCGCCGCCCCGCGCCGCTGCCGGCCACCCTGGTCCGCGCCCTGGAGAAGCTGCAATGAGGCCGACCCCCGAAGCCATCGCCGCCGTCGACGCGGCCATCACCTCGCGCCGCTCGATCCGCGCCTTCCTGCCGACGCCGGTGCCGCGCCGCACGATCGAGGAGATCCTGGCGGTCGCCGCGCGCGCGCCCTCGGGCACCAACACCCAGCCCTGGAAGGTCCACGTGCTGAGCGGGCCGGCGAAGGACGCGCTGTGCGCGAAGCTGATGGCGGTGTGGGACGACCCGGCCGCCGCGGCCGGGCACGAGGAGGAGTACGACTACTACCCGCGCGAATGGGTCTCGCCCTACGTGGACCGGCGCCGCAAGGTCGGCTGGGACCTCTACGGGCTGCTGGGCATCGCCAAGGGCGACAAGGCGAGCATGCACGCGCAGCACGGCCGCAACTACCGCTTCTTCGACGCGCCGGTGGGGCTGATGTTCACGATCGACCGCGTGATGGGGCAGGGCAGCTGGCTCGACTACGGCATGTTCCTGCAGAACGTGATGGTCGCGGCGCGCGCGCGCGGCCTCGACACCTGCCCGCAGGCGGCCTTCACGCCCTTCCACCGCATCGTGACCGAGCACCTCGGCGTGCCCGGCAACGAGATGCTGGTGTGCGGCATGGCGCTGGGTCATGCGGATCCCGAGGCGGTCGAGAACTCGCTCGTCACCGAGCGGGAGCCGGTGGCCGGGTTCGCGCGTTTCCACGAGGAGTGAGAGAGATGGACACGACGAGTGCGCGAGAGCGCATCCTGGCGCGCATCCGCAACCGGCAGGGGCGCGCCGAGGCGATGCACGCGAGCGAGCGGCGCGAGGCCGAGGCCTGGCTCGCGAGCCGCCCGCGCGGCCCGCAGCCGGCGTTCGGCCGCAGCACCGCCGGGCAGTTCGCCGAGATGGCGTCGCGCATGCAGACCACGCTCGATGCCGTCGCCACGATGGCCGAGGCGCCCGCCGCGGTGGCGCGCTACCTGCAGGCCCAGGCGCTGCCCCTGCATGCCGCCGGCTACGCGACGCTCGCGCCGCTCGACTGGGCGGCGGCCGGCATCGCCTTCGAGCCCCGCGCGCCGCGCGACGACGACGCGGTCTGCATCACCGGCTGCTTCTGCGCGGTGGCCGAGACCGGCTCGCTGGTGTTCGCCTCCGGCCCCGGGACGCCCGCCTCGGCGCACCTGCTGCCCGAGACGCACGTCGTCGTGCTCGACGCGCGGCGCATCGTGCCGCACCAGGAGGACGCCTTCGAGCTGATGCGGCGCGAACTCGGGCAGCTGCCGCGTGGCTTCAACACCGTCTCCGGGCCCTCGCGCACCGGCGACATCGAGCAGACCATCGTGCTCGGCGCGCACGGCCCCTACCGGGTGCACGTGGTGATCGTCGGGGGAGGAGAAGAGGCATGAGTCCGGAACAACAGGCGAAGCGCCCGGCGGTGCTGGTGTGCCGCCGCGTCTTCCCGGAGGTGGTCGAGCGGCTGCGCGAGCACTTCGAGGTCGAGACCAACGACGAGGACGCCGACTGGAGCCCGGCGCAGCTCGCCGCGCGGCTGCGCGGCAAGCAGGGCGCCTACACGATGCCGACCAACCGCATCGACGCCGCGCTGCTCGACGCCTGCCCGGAGCTGCGCGCGGTCTGCAACATGGCGGTCGGCTTCAACAACATCGACGTCGCGGCCTGCACCGCGCGCGGCGTGCTGGTGACCAACACGCCCGACGTGCTGACCGAGACCACCGCCGACTTCGCCTTCGCGCTAGTGCTCGCCGCCGCGCGCCGCCTGACCGAGGGCGAGCACTACCTGCGCGGCGGCCGCTGGACGAGCTGGTCCTTCGACACGCTGCTCGGCCTGGACGTGCACGGCGCGACGCTCGGCATCCTCGGCATGGGCCGCATCGGCCAGGCGATCGCACGGCGCGGCGCGCTCGGATTCGGCATGCGCGTGCTCTATCACAACCGCTCGCGGCTGGACGCCGCCACCGAGTCGGCGCTCGGCGCGAGCCGGGTGAGCAAGGAGCAGCTGCTGCGCGAGTCCGACCACCTCGTGCTCGTCGTGCCGTACTCGGCCGAGACGCACCACGCGATCGGCGCGGCGGAGCTCGCGCTGATGAAGCCCAGCGCGACGCTGACCAACGTCGCGCGCGGCGGCGTGGTGGACGACGCGGCACTCGCCGCCGCGCTGCGCGAGCGCCGCATCGCCGCCGCCGCGCTCGACGTCTTCGAGGGCGAGCCGGCGGTGCACCCGGGGCTGCTCGCGCTCGACAATGTGGTGCTCACCCCGCACATCGCCAGCGCCTCGCTGCGCACGCGGCTCGCGATGGCGAACCTCGCGGCCGACAACCTCATCGCCGCGCTCGGGCGGGGGCCGCAGGCCGGCCGGCCGCCGACGCCGCTCAATCCGGAGCTGCTGCGAGGCTGAGAACGGCCCGGTCCTGCGGCGACAATCCGCCGCATGGACTGGACCTTCTGGATCTTGCTGGCGCTCGGCGCCGCGAACCTGCTCGGCCTGCTGTGGCTGCTGTCGCGGCAGCGGCAGGGCGGCCTCGCCGCCGACGCGCTCGCTCAACTCGACGCCGCGCTCGCGCGGCAGGTGCAGGGCGGTGCCGAGCGGGTGGAGCGCGCGCTGCGCGCCGACGTGGACCGCAGCGCGCAGGGCACGCGCCAGGAGCTGGCGCAGGCGCTGAACCTGTTCCAGCAGGCGCTGATCGCGCAGCAGGGCAATGCGGCGCGCACGCACAATGGCCAGCTCGACGCCTTCCGCGCGCAGCTCGCCGCGATGCAGCAGGCGGTGGCCGACAGCCTGCAGCAGTCCACGCAGGCGCTCGCCGCGCAGGCCCAGTCGGCGCGCGACGCGCAGGACGCCGCGCTGCGCCGTTTCTCGGAGGCGCAGGCGGCGCAGCTGCGCGAGCTGTCCGACGCCAACGAGCGCCGGCTCGGCGAGGTGCGGGCCACCGTCGAGCACAAGCTCGCGCAGCTCGCCGCCGACAACGAGCGCAAGCTCGAGCAGATGCGCGCCACCGTCGACGAGAAGCTGCACGCGACGCTCGAGCAGCGCCTCGGCGAGAGCTTCCGGCAGGTCGCCGAGCGGCTCGAGCAGGTGCACCGCGGCCTCGGGGAGATGCAGACCCTCGCGCGCGACGTCGGCTCGCTGCACCGCGTGCTGACCAACGTGAAGTCGCGCGGCATCTTCGGCGAGGTCCAGCTCGCCGGCCTGCTGGAGCAGGTCTTCACGCCCGAGCAGTACGCGCTCAACGTCGAGACGGTGCCGGGCAGCGGCGCGCGGGTCGAGTTCGCGATCCGGCTGCCCGGCCGGCGCGACGACGGCGTGCCGCTGTGGCTGCCGATCGACGCCAAGTTCCCGCGCGAGGACTACGAGCGCCTGCTCGAGGCGCAGGACCGCGCCGACCCGGCGGCGGTCGAGGCGGCCGCGAAGGCGATCGAGGCGCGGCTGCGGCTGGAGGCGCGCACGATCCGCGAGAAGTACCTCGCGCCGCCGCACACCACCGAGTTCGCGATCCTGTTCGTGCCGACGGAGGGCCTGTACGCCGAGGCGCTGCGTCGCCCCGGGCTGGTCGAGAGCCTGCAGCGCGAGTGGCGCGTCACGCTCGCCGGCCCGACCACGCTGCTCGCGACGCTGTCGAGCCTGCAGATGGGCTTCCGCACCTTCGCGCTCGAAAAGCGCTCGGCCGAGGTCTGGGAGGTGCTCGCCGCGGTGAAGACCGAGTTCGGCAAGTTCGGCGAGGTGCTGGCCAAGACCAAGAAGAAGCTCGACGAGGCGAGCAAGGTGATCGACAGCGCCGAGGTGCGCACGCGCGCGATGAACCGCAAGCTGCGCGCGGTCGAGGCGCTGCCCGAGGCGCAGGTGCAGGCGCTGCTGCCGGCGGAGGCGCTGCTCGACGTCGCCGACGAGGAGCCGGCCTGAGGCTCAGCCCGGCGCGGCAGCCCGGCCGGGTCGCTGCGCGTGCCGCACCGCGCGGCTGACGAAGCGCGCCGGGTCGAGCGCGTTGCGCAGGCTCAGCTCGATCGGGCAGGGGCTGGCGGCGACCCACGACGCGAGCACCTCGGCGCCGAGCGCGGCCCAGGTGATGCCGCGCGACGCGAGCGCGGTGTAGACGAAGAGGCCGGGGCGGCGCGGCACGAAGCGCGGCTGCTCCAGCCGCGCCACCGACGCGAGCGCCACCTCGTCGGGCACCGGACCGATCACCGGCAGCCGGTCGTCGGCGACGCTGCGCCAGCCGACCCGCCCGCGCAGCACTTCCGGGGAAGGGGCGACCGTGGCGCCGCTGAGCCGCGCAAGCTGCGCGAGGTTGTGCGCGTGGTCCGCCTCGCGCACCGACGGGTCGCGGTCGCGCGACTGCGAGGTCGCGCCGCACAGCACCTCGCCCTCGTGCGCCGGCAGCAGGTAGCCGGCGCCCGCCAGCGCCCGCAGCGGCGCGCGCAGCCCCGGCGTGTCGGCCGGCAGCCGCGTCGTCTGGCCGCGCACGATACCCACCGGCCAGTGCTTCGGCTGCAGCAGCCGCGCCGCGTCGTGCGCGTTGGCAAGCACGACGCGCGGCGCGCGCGCGAGCAGCCCGCCCTGCGCGTCGAGCAGCTCCCAGCCGTCCGCGCCCTCTCGCAGCGCATCGACTTCCACGCTGCCGCGCCAGCGCACTGCCTCGCCGCCTTCGGCGAGCAGCGCGCGCGCATAGTCGCCGGGCCGCAGCCAGCCGCCGCCCGGATAGAACCAGGCGGACGACGCGAGCGGCAGGCCGGCGAGCGCGCTCGCCTCGCCGGGCCCGAGCGCGCGCACGTAGTCGGGTGGCAGCCCGAGCGCGTCGAGCGTGCGCTGCATCGCGTCGGCGGGCTCCGTGTCGAGCCGCAGCAGGCCGTCGAAGCCGCCGGCGATGGGATGGCGCGCGCGCAGCTCCCGCAGCAGCCGCTCGGCGTGCAGCGCCGCGGCGCGGTGGAAACGCGCA
Organism: Caldimonas tepidiphila; assembly: GCF_003569765.1. GTDB lineage: Bacteria > Pseudomonadota > Gammaproteobacteria > Burkholderiales > Burkholderiaceae_C > Caldimonas > Caldimonas tepidiphila. The sequence continues at coordinate 23,936 of NZ_QXMG01000038.1, forward strand.
TGCGCGCCGTCGTGCGCGTTGACGATGCCGTGGAACAGGCCGCCGGCATTGCCGGAGGTCTCCTGCGCCGGCGCGTCACGGCGGTCGAGCACGGTGCAGCGCAGACCCTGGCGCGACAGCGCATGCGCCGCGGCACAGCCGGCGAGGCCGCCGCCGACGATCACGACCTCGCTGCCCGGCGCCGCGCCTGCCGCCGGCACCCCGGATGGCAGCCAGGGCAGCGGCGGCGTGAAGCGCGGTGCGAAGCGCGCCACCGTCATCTCGCGCTTGTCGGCAAAGCCGGGCTGGGTCTCGACTTCGAAGCCGGCGGCGGCGAGGCCCTCGCGCAGCGCGCTCGCGGCGCTCGGGGTGGCTGCGGTGGCGCCCGGCGCGGCAAGGCGGCCGAGGCTTTTCAGCACCGGGGCGGCCGACGTCTGCGGGTTCTCCGTGGGCGCGAAGCCGTCGAGGTAGAAGGCATCGGCCTGCACCACGAGCTCGGGCAGCAGCGCCGCGACGTCGCCGAAGGCGAGCAGCAGCCGCACGCGCCCATCGTCGAAGCTCAGCTCGTGCAGGTTGGGGGTGAGCGCCGGCCATTGCGCGACGAGCCGCGCGGCGAGCTCGGGCACCGCGCTGCCCTCGTGCGCCCGCGCCAGGTCCTCGCGGCGCAGCGGGTGCTTCTCGATCGAGACGAAGTGCAGCCGCCTGGGCCGCCGGGGGTCGTCGCGCCATGCGCGCCAGGTGGCGAGGAAGTTGTGGCCGAGGCCGAAGCCCGCCTCGAGCACCGTGAAGCGCTCGCGTCCCTGCCAGCGCGAGGGCAGGCCGTTGCCTCCGAGGAAGACGTGCTGCGCCTGCGCCAGCGCGCCGGCCGCGGGGGGGTGGACGTCGCCGGACTCCGGCACGCAGGGCACGCCGTCGGCCTCGAAGTCGAGGCGGGCGGGAACGATGGGGGCGGTCATGGGCGGGATCGGACGTCGAGCCAGGCGAGCAGGCGGTCGCGCACGGGTGCGAGGCCGCGGTAGGCGAGCACGGCGTCGCTCATCGTCGCGAGCGCATCGCGCAGCGCGGCGGCGCGCGCGGGCGACTGCAGCGCGTCGCGCAGCGGGCGCACCTCGACGTGGATCATGAACAGCGCCTGCTGCCGCCCGGGCAGCGGGAGGAAGGTCTGGTGCTCGGTGCGGAAGAAGGCCTGCGCGGCCACGGCCTGCGGGTCCGGATCGTCCGTCCAGTGCGGCCGCCGCTGGCGCCGCGGATGGGCGTCGAGCGCGGCCAGCGTCGTGACGTTCCAGACGAAGCGCTCCCAGCGCTGCGGCCCGCAGACGAGCCGCATCAGGTGCTCGCCGGCGGCCAGCAGCAGCCGGTTGTCGGCCACCGGCGCATGCACCTCGGCGAAGCGGCGGCCGAGCTTCTCCGCCGGGTCCCAGTGCGAGGGCAGGCAGACCGCGAGGCAGGGCAGGGTGGCGCGCGCGCCGTCGACGACCGCGAAGTCCTCGTGCAGCGCGAGGCTCGGCAGCGCGAGGCGGCGCAGCGGCGCGGGCAGTGCGCGCAGCAGCGCGCCGATGCGCGCGTGCTCGCCGGCATCGGGGATCGGGCCGGCGCAAGCGTCGGGGTGGACGCGGTCCTCGCGGTCGAGCCGCCAGCCGAGCGCGCGCAGTTCGCCCTCATCCCCGGCCAGCGCGCCCGGCGCCTGCCGCTCGGCCTCCCGTGCCAGCGCGCCGACGGCCGGCGCCGCGTCGAAGCCCGGTGCGCACAGCAGCGCGTCGCCGGCATGCCGCTCCAGCACCGCGAGCTTGGCCGCGAGCACCGGGCTGCCGAAGTGCAGCGGCACGAGCGCGCGCGCGCCCTCGGCCATCCGGCGCAGGCCGGGCTGCATCCGGAAGGGCGCGGTGACGGCGGCGTCGAAGTCGAAGGCCATGCGGCAATGGTAGGCAGGCGCCGGGACGGGGCGGTCGCGGCAAAGAAAAAGGCACCCGCGGGTGCCTTTGTCCGGTGCGGCTGAAAAGGCTCAGACGCGCTTGCGGTACTCGTGCGTGCGGGTGTCGATCTCGACCTTGTCGCCCTGGGCGACGAAGATCGGCACCGGGATCTCGAAGCCGGTGGAGATCTTGGCGGGCTTGAGCACCTTGCCCGAGGTGTCGCCCTTGACGGCCGGCTCGGTCCAGGTGATCTCGCGCACGACCGAGGTCGGCATTTCCACCGAGATCGCCTTGCCGTCGTAGAACACGACCTCGACCTGCATGCCGTCTTCCAGGTAGTTGATCGCGTCGCCCATGTTCTCGGCCTCGACCTCGAACTGGTTGTACTCGGTGTCCATGAACACGTACATCGGGTCGGCGAAGTAGGAGTAGGTGCACTCCTTCTTGTCGAGGATGATCTGGTCCATCTTGTCGTCGGCCTTGAAGACGACTTCGGTGCCGGAGTTGTTCAGCAGGCTCTTGAGCTTCATGCGCACGGTGGCTGCGTTGCGGCCGCCGCGGCTGTATTCGGTCTTCAGCACGACCATCGGGTCCTTGCCCTGCATGATCACGTTGCCGGCGCGGATTTCCTGAGCGATTTTCATGAGTGAAACGATTCCGTCTTGTGGAGAACGCGCGCTCGCAAGAATGCCCTGAGCCAGTCTCGCCGGGACGAGGTCCCGCGCGCAAAGCCCGCCATTTTACCCCTTGGCGCGCACGAAGCCGAGCAACTGGCTGCACAAGTCCGCACGTTCGGCAAGTTGATCGCGCCAGCGGTGGCAGTGCAGGGTCCAGTCCAGCCGCTGCGGCCAGTGCAGCGGACCGCTCGGCTCGGCCAGTCCGTTCCAGCGGTGCCACAGCGTGCGCACCGCCGAGGCGAGCACGGGCGGGGCGCCGTCGAGGTGCCGCTCGAGGAAGGCGTCGAGCTTCACGGCATGCACGCCGTCGTCCTGCGGATAGATCTGCCAGACGAAGGGCGCGCCTGCCCACTGCGCGCGCACGAAGGAATCCTCGCCGCGCACGAAGTTCAGCTCGCAGGACCACAGCAGCCGGTCGTAGTCGGGCTGCGGCAGCGGCGGCAGGAAATCCACCGTCACCATGCCCCGGCGCGCGCTGTCGCCCGGGCGGGCGGGGACGCCGAGCAGCTCGCCGAGCTGCCGGGCCGGATGGCCGGTCGCGGCGAAGAGCCGCGTCGGCGCGTCCTGCAGCGAGTCGAGCAGTGCGGGCAGCGCCGGGTTGTCGTAGCAGAACAGGCTCACGCGGCGCTCGTCGGGCTCCCAGCGCAGGCCGCGCGACGCGAGCCAGGCCGGCGCGTCGAAGGCCGCGCGCGCCTCGATCAGCCCGGGCTCGCGCAGCAGCCCGCCGGTAGCGGCCGTGAAGCCGGGGTGGAAGAAGTGCTTGACGAGCCCCTTGCCGGGCCCGGAGAGCTGCGGCGAGGGCAGGCCGTGCACGCGCTCGACCCAGTCCTCCGCGCTGAGGTACTCGAGGTTGATCCAGACCGGCGGCCGCGGCGCCGCGGCCATGCGCGCGACGAAGCCGGCCGGCGGGTCGCAGGCGAAGGCCTCGACCACCACGTCGCCCGGCGCGTCTGTGGCGGCTTCGGCCTCGTCCCAGCGTCGCAGCTCGACGCCCGGCGCGCCCTGCGGCGCCATCCACGCCAGCATCGACGGCTCGTCGACCCACAGCCGCACCGACTCGCCGCGGCCGCCCAGGTCGGCCGCCAGCCGCCAGCACACGCCGAGGTCCCCGAAGTTGTCGATCACGCGACAGAAGATGTCCCACTGCATGCGCCGGATTGTCGGGGCAGACGCGTGCCGCGGACGCGAAACGCCTTTTGCCGGTGACGCCAAACCCCTTCGCGCCTCGGCCTCGGCACAATCCCGGTGCATGAGCGAACACGATCCGACCCCGGCCCCGTCGACCGAATCCCCGCCGGCCGCCGATCCCGCACGCGAGCGGCTGCTCGCCGAGGTCGCGGCGCTGCCGGGGCTGCCCGGCGTCTACCGCTACTTCGACGCCGACGACAAGGTGCTCTACGTTGGCAAGGCGAACAACCTGAAGCGGCGCGTCTCGAGCTACTTCCAGAAGAACCACGGCGGCACGCGCATCGGCCACATGGTCGGCAAGATCGCGCGCATGGAGACGACGGTGGTGCGCTCCGAGGCGGAGGCGCTGCTGCTCGAGAACAACCTGATCAAGGCGCTGAACCCGAAGTACAACATCCTCTTCCGCGACGACAAGAGCTACCCCTACCTGCAGATCACCGCGCACGACTACCCGCGCATGGCCTACTACCGCGGCGCGGTGGACCGCCGGCACCGCTACTTCGGGCCGTTTCCCAACGCCTGGGCGGTGAAGGAGTCGATGCAGCTGCTGCAGAAGGTGTTTCGCCTGCGCACCTGCGAGGACACGGTGTTCGCCAACCGCACGCGGCCCTGCCTGCTGCACCAGATCAAGCGCTGCACCGCGCCCTGCGTGCGGCTGATCAGCGAGGAGGACTACGCGCGCGACGTGAGGAGCGCCGAGCGCTTCCTGCTCGGCGAGCAGCAGGAGCTGATCGACGCGCTGCAGGCGCAGATGATGGCGCACGCCGACGCGCTGGAGTTCGAGAAGGCCGCCGAGGTGCGCAACCAGATCGGCGCGCTCAACCGCGTGCTGCACCAGCAGGCGGTGGAGACCACCGGCAGCGACCGCGACGCCGACGTGCTCGCGGTGCGCGTGCAGGGCGGGCGCGCCTGCGTCAACCTCGCGATGGTGCGGGGCGGGCGCCACCTCGGCGACCGGCCCTACTTCCCCACCCATGTCGAGGAGGGCACCGCGGTCGGCGCCGCGGGGCTGGAGGAGCTGCAGTTCCGCGCCGACCCCGAGGTGCAGGTGCTCGAGGCCTTCATCGCGCAGCACTACCTCGACAGCAGCGTGCCGCCGGTGCTGATTCTGAGCCACCCGGTGGACAAGGGGCTGATCGACGCGCTGTCGCAGCATTCGGGCGTGCGCGTGAGCGCGCTGCAGCAGCCGCGCGAGCAGGGCCGGGCCTGGCTCGAGATGGCGGTCAAGGGCGCCGAGATCGCGCTGGCGCGGCTGCTGGCCGAGGAGGGCTCGCAGCAGTCGCGCACCCGCGCGCTGGTCGACGCGCTGGGGCTGGAGCCCGAGGACCGCGACGCCTTCCGCATCGAGTGCTTCGACATCAGCCACACGGCGGGCGAGGCGACGCAGGCCTCCTGCGTCGTGTTCCACCACCACAGGATGCAGCCGAGCGAGTACCGCCGCTACAACATCGAGGGCGTCACGCCGGGCGACGACTACGCCGCGATGCGCCAGGTGCTGACGCGCCGCTACAGCAAGCTCGCCGAGGCCGCGCGCGCCGGCGAGGCGCGGCTGCCGGAGCTGGTGCTGGTCGACGGCGGGCGCGGCCAGGTGTCGATGGCGCGCGAGGTCTTCGAGGAGCTCGGGCTCGACCTGTCGCTGATCGTCGGGGTCGAGAAGGGCGAGGGCCGCAAGGTCGGCCTGGAGGAACTGGTCTTCGCCGACGGGCGCGACAAGGTCTACCTCGGGCGCGACTCGGCGGCGCTGATGCTCGTCGCGCAGATCCGCGACGAGGCGCACCGCTTCGCGATCACCGGCATGCGCGCGCGGCGCGCCAGCGTGCGCACCGGCGGCTCGCGCCTCGAGGAGATCCCGGGGGTCGGGCCGAAGCGGCGCGCGCGGCTGCTGCAGCGCTTCGGCGGCGCGCGCGGCGTGGCCGAGGCGAGCGTCGAGGACCTCGCGTCGGTGGACGGCATCTCGAAGGACCTGGCCGAGCAGATCTACCGCGCGCTGCACTGAATCGGGGCCGGAAGTGCACGCCGGTACACCGGGGGCTGCGCCGGCACACCGCTCGCCATGCCGGCGTCACGGGAACTTGGGCACAATCGCGGCCATGTTCTTCAATCTCCCCACGCTGCTGACCTGGGCGCGGATCGTCGCCATCCCGCTGATCGTGGGGGTGTTCTACCTGCCCTGGGACAGCGCGACGCGCAACGCGATCGCCACCGTCATGTTCATCGTCTTCGCGCTCACCGACTGGGCCGACGGCTGGCTCGCGCGCAGGCTCAACCAGACCTCGTCCTTCGGCGCCTTCCTCGACCCGGTGGCCGACAAGTTCCTCGTCTGCGCCTCGCTGCTGGTGCTGGTCGAGCTCGACCGAACCAACGCGATCGTCGCGCTGATCATCATCGGCCGCGAGATCGCGATCTCGGCGCTGCGCGAGTGGATGGCGCAGATCGGCGCGCGCAAGAGCGTCGCGGTGCACATGCTCGGCAAGCTCAAGACCACGGTGCAGATGGTCGCGATCCCCTTCCTGCTCTACGACGGCATGCTCTTCCGCGTCGTCGACACGCGCCTGTGGGGCACCGCGCTGATCTGGCTCGCCGTGGTGCTGACGATCTGGTCGATGGCCTACTACCTCCGCAAGGCGCTGCCCGAGATCCGCGCCCGCGTGTCTTGAGCGCGGTGGAAGGGCGCGTGGCCCGCGACGACGAAACCGCGCTGGTGCGCGCGATGCCCTGGGTGTTCGTGCTGATCTGGAGCACCGGCTTCATCGTCGCGCGCTATGGCATGCCCTACGCGCCGCCGCTGACCTTCCTGTCCTGGCGCTACGCGCTGTCGATCCTCTGCTTCGGCGTCTGGATCCTGCTCGCGCGCGCCGCGTGGCCGCAGGGGCGCGCGCAGTGGTGGCACCTCGGCGTCACCGGCGTGCTGATGCACGCGGGCTATCTCGGCGGCGTCTGGGCCGCGGTCAAGGCCGGCATCGGTGCGGGCACCGTGGCGCTGATCGTCGGCGTGCAGCCGGTGCTGACCGCGGTGTGGGTGACGGCGGTGGCCTCTCAGGGCAGCGCGCGCGTGACCGGCCGGCAGTGGCTCGGCCTCGCGTGCGGGCTGCTCGGCCTCGCGCTCGTGGTCGGGCGCAAGCTCGGGCTCGGCGAGGTCACGCCACTGAACCTCGCGCTGTCGCTGCTGGCGCTGCTGTCGATCACCGTCGGCACGCTCTATCAGAAGCGGCACGTGCGCCCCTGCGACGTGCGCACCGCCAACACCGTGCAGCTGCTCGCGGCGCTGCTGGTGAGCGCGCCGCTGGCGCTGCTGCTCGAGACGGAACCGATCGTGCCGCATCCGCACTTCTTCGGGGCGCTGGCCTGGTCGGTGGTGGGCCTCACGCTCGGCGGCAGCTCGCTCCTCTACCTGCTGATCCAGCGCGGCGCGGCCACCAAGGTCACGAGCCTGTTCTACCTCGTGCCGCCCTGCACGGCGCTGCTCGCGTGGCTGCTGTTCGGCGAGGCGCTGACCGCGACGACGCTCGTCGGCATGGGGCTCGCCGCCGCGGGCGTCTGGCTGGTGGTGCGCCCGGCGCCCGTGCGCGCAGCGTGACCTGCTTGGCACTGTGCGGCGTTCACGCGACGCGGCCGGGCATGTCGCATGAACGCCGCCGCGGAATGCGCATAGAATCCGCAGCCCGCCCGGTACGGAGCGGGGGCACGGGCCGCCCGTCGGCCGTGTCGAGGAGTGTCCGGCGGCGAGGGTCGCCGGCAGGCGCCGCCAGGCCTTGATGGGGAATCTCTCTGTGAACAAGTCGGAACTGATCGAGCACATCGCCAAGCAGGCGGACATCTCCAAGGCGGCGGCAGGGCGTGCCCTGGAAGCGATGATCGGCGGCGTCACGCACACGCTGCGCAAGGGCGGCTCGGTTTCTCTGGTAGGCTTCGGTACTTTCGCGGTGAGCGAGCGTGCGGGTCGCACCGGGCGCAACCCGCGCACCGGCGCGGAGATCGCCATCGAACCCGCAAAGGTGCCAAAATTCCGTCCCGGCAAGGCGCTGAAGGACGACATCAACTGAATCGATTTCCCGGGTGCTTAGCTCAGCTGGTAGAGCGGCGCCCTTACAAGGCGTAGGTCGGGGGTTCGAACCCCTCAGCACCCACCACCGGGAAGCCGTGCAGGCAGCCGGGATCCCCGGAGCGTCCGGCTAGAATGCGGGACGACGGATCCGGTCCCCGTTCCCGGCCAGGCGGCAACGCCCGGCGACCGGGAAGACGAACTGGAAAAGGCGAACCGTGGGTTCGCCTTTTTTCCATCCCCGCCTGCCGCGAGGGCACCTGCCTGCGGTCCAACGAGTTTCGAGGCTACTTCCGATGTTTGATTTCGTCCGCAACAACACGCGCGTCCTGTTCTTCGTGCTGCTGCTGCTGATCATCCCGTCCTTCGTGTTCCTCGGCGTGCAGGGCTACGGCAACCTCGACGAGAGCGGCACGGTGGTCGCGAACGTCGGCGGAATGAAGATCACGCAGGCGGAATGGGACAACGCGCACCGCACCCAGATTGAGCGCATGCGCGCCCAGCTGCCCAACGTCGACGTCAAGATGCTCGACACGCCCGAGATGCGCCAGCAGACGCTCGAGGCGCTGGTGCGCGACCGGGTGATGGCGATCGCCGCCGAGAAGCTGAACTTCATCGTCACCGACGAGCGGCTGATGCGGCAGCTGATGGAGATCCCGCAGATCGCGGCGCTGCGCCGCCCCGACGGCACGCTCGACATCGCCGCCTACAACGCGCTGCTCGCGCAGCAGGGCCTCACGCCGCAGGGCTTCGAGGCCAACATGCGGCGCGAGCTGATGCTGCGCCAGGTGATGCAGGGCGTGAGCGGCAGCGCGCACGCGAGCAAGGCGGTGGGCGACATCGCGCTCGACGCCTTCCTGCAGTCGCGCGAGGTCCAGGTCGCGCGCTTCGACCCGCGCGACTTCCGCGCCCAGGTCAACCCGACCGAGGCCGAGCTCGAGCAGTTCTACGCCGACCCGGCGAACGCCGCACTGTTCCAGGCGCCTGAGCAGGCCGACATCGAATACGCCGTGCTCGACCTCGACGCGGTGCGCAAGACGATCAAGGTCAGCGACGAGGAACTGCGCCGCTACTACCAGGAGAACGCCGCACGCTTCTCGACGCCGGCCGAGCGCCGCGCCAGCCACATCCTGATCGCCGCCGAGCGCTCGGCCCCTGCGGCCGAGCGCGACAAGGCGCGCGCCAAGGCCGAGGAGCTGCTCGCCGAGATCCGCCGCAACCCGGGTTCGTTCGAGGAGCTCGCGCGCAAGCATTCGCAGGACCCGGGCTCCGCGGCCAACGGCGGCGATCTCGACTTCTTCGGCCGCGGCGCGATGGTCCAGCCCTTCGAGGAGGCGGCCTTCGGCCTCAAGCCGGGCGAGACCAGCGGCATCGTCGAGACCGACTTCGGCTTCCACATCATCCGAGTCACCGGCGCGCGCGGCGGCGAGAGCAAGCCCTTCGAGGCGGTTCGCGACGAGATCGCCGCGGAGGTCACCCGCCAGCTGGCGCAGCAGCGCTACACCGAGGCGGCCGAGCAGTTTTCCAACATGGTCTACGAGCAGTCCGACACGCTGAAGCCGGCCGCAGACAAGCTCGGCCTCGCGCTGCAGACCGCCAGCGGCGTGACCCGCACGCCGGCGCCGGGCGCGAACGGCCCGCTCGGCAACGCCCGCTTCCTCGAGGAGCTGTTCTCCGACGAGACGCTGCGCAACCGCCGCAACACCGAGGCGATCGAGATCGGGCCGAACCAGCTCGCCGCCGCCCGCGTGCTCAAGCACCAGCCGGCGCGCAAGATCGCGATGGCGGAGGTCAAGGACCGCGTGCGCGAGCTGCTCGTCGCCCGCCAGGCGGCCGCCCTCGCGCGCAAGGAAGGCGAGGCGCGCCTCGCGGCATGGAAGGCCGAGCCGGCCGCGGCTGCAGCGCTCGGCGCGCCGCAGGCCGTCTCGCGCATGCAGTCGCAGGGCCTGCCGCGCCCGCTGATCGAGGCGGCGCTGCGCGCACCGGCCGAGCCGCTGCCTGCATGGATTGGCGTCGATCTCGGCAACGAGGGCTACGCTGTGGTGCGCGTCAACCGCATCGCCGGCCGCGACACGCCCGAGGGCGCGAAGGACGGCATGCAGGCGCAGTACGTGCAGGCCTGGGCCGCGGCCGAGGCCGAGGCCTACTACGAGGCGCTGAAGAAGCGCTTCGACACCGAGGTCAAGGTCAAGTCGGCGCCGTCCGGGGCCGATGCGGCGCGGTAAGAAAAAAATGCACGAGGGGCTTCCCAAGGTGCCAAAAACCGGTCTATAATTTCTTTCTCTTCTGCGGTGGCTGTAGCTCAGTTGGTAGAGTCCAGGATTGTGATTCCTGTTGTCGTGGGTTCGAGTCCCATCAGCCACCCCAAAAAATGCTAATGAAATCAAGGCCCTGCGGGGCCTTGATTTCATTCAGGGGCAATCTGGGGGCAAATCTGCTAGGTGCTTCCGGAGTTTTCGCCTCCGGCGTTCCGTCTGTAGGTCCGCTCAGCATGCGAGTCTCGCGCACGCCCAGTGCTAGTGAGCAGTTGATGGCTGAAGTGCCATCTCCCGATGGCGTCGCCTTGCGACCTCAAGCGCATCACCAACTACGCCAGGAGCTTGGCCCTTAGTCCACCCCTTACGAGCATGGCGAGTGGGTGAAGGAGTACCACCGGGCGGGGGAGTGCGGTGGGCAGGCGAGCGATCTGCGAGCGACACGGTTGCTCGCGAGCAACGCGAAGGGATGTTCCAACGAACTAGAACACCCGCTCGATCCTAAGCTTCTCGTTCCAGCAGCTCGGATGTGCGCTGCACTTGACGACCCGGTCGCGCCAGCCTTTTCGCTTAGCTAGGGCGCGCACATCCCTCATGACGGTGCTCTGCATTGGCGTGCTGCAGGCCAGCATGACGGCGGCCGGTTCGTATTGCTCGAGCCGCTGGAGGAACTGGACTCCCTCGCCTCGGTCCCTGTACATGGCGGTCCAGGCCTTGATGAGCAGCCGCCTCGCTGCCTGATTGCTGCGGCTGGACTCCCCGTGGATCCATATCATCGACGCTTGAAACTGGATGGGGTTGCAGATCACCAGCTCGTACTCTCCGGGACGCAGACCCAGGGCGTCGTGGGCCGTAAGGAGTTCTTCGAACCACTCCTCAATCCTGTCTCCGGTGTCGCCTTGCGCCGGCGCGATCGGATTGAAGTGGTTGTCGTACTCCGTTCTCGCAGGCGACTCAATCACCAGCACGATCTTTGGCAGGCCCAGCGATCCGACGGGGCAGTCGCAGAATGTGCCGATGTCTCCCGTCAGCGACTGGATTGTGACAAGCCCGCTGGAGTACACGCGAACTTTGTAGCGCGTCACATCCTCCACTCTGCGCTGCTTATCGTAGATGCCGTGTACAAGAAGATCTGCTCCCGATGGCACCGCGAAGGTGCCATAGGTGCTCAGTTGGTTTCCAGCGAGCTTGGTATATGTCGGCACCATCTTCTTGAGCAACGCCAGCATCGTTGAGGACTGTGGCACGTTAAGGAGACGAAGTGGCATGGAAAGGCTTCCTGAAGGTTGAAGCAGTCTCAACGCCGCCGAGGCGCGACCGCCAAGCCGAATTCTCAGGAAACAGGGAGGCGACGGTGTAACGCTGACTTACATGTGGGTCTGACCAGACTCCCGGGGATCCAAGACGTTTCTAGGCTTGCGCCAAGTCAATCTGGCGCACCGCAGATATTCCAGGAGGCGAGCGTTACTTCGGGTAACGAACTGCTGGCGCTCAAGAAATGAGAAAGCCTGCCAAGAGGGAGTCCCTCGCGAGGGGCCGTGCGTACGCCTCCAGAAGGGAGGTGGGCCAACAAACCTCGGAGCACACTTGGCAATCATACCGGGCGTCGAGCAGCCTCCCAGGGTCCGGCACGCTTTCAATCGACGAAAACCGGAGGCAGCCTTGCCGCCATCGGCACATCCGGCAATTGATTCCCGCGGCGCTACAGCACCATGATGACGCCGGCCTCGCCAATGCGCTGCCAGGGCAGCCCCAGCATCAGGGCGTCGAGCTGGGAGCGGCTGAGCGTCATAGTCGCGCTGCCCTCGCGGGGCCACATGAAGCGCCCAGTGTTGAGCGGGCGCGTGACCACCCACACGCCGATGCCGTCGTGCACCAGCACCTTCATGCGGTTGGCCCGCCAGTTGGCGAACAGGTAGGCGTGGAGCGAGCGCGCTGCGCCGAAGACGTTGACGACCCTCGCCAGCACGGCCTCGGTGCCTGCGCGCATGTCCAGCGGCTCCGCGGCCAACCACACAACATCGACCCGGATCACCCCAGGATATCGTGCAGCTAGGCAGTAGACTCGGCCGCGGCCTCCAACGGCTAGGTGACCGTGACGGTGATTCCACCCCGCTACAGATGGATGCGCAGCTCCCCAGCCACTACCGCCGGATTCAGGGCAGGCAACGCGAGCTGCACGAATCCACTCAGGCGTACCGGCTCGGATGTGGGCGTCTCGCGGGCCAATTGCCGCCAGCGATGCACGACATTCGCATTGATGCCGTGCGCCATCGCCACCTTGGCTACCGATGCGCCCGGCGCGTCGCACTCGGCCAGCACCCTAGCCTTCCCCGCCGCGCTGTAGCGCCGCCACGTAAAGGGTTTGTCACCTTCCATCGTGTCCACCTGTTTTTTACCTGGACACAATCCTTCCCAACGTAAGCCTCAACATCCACATGGGATCGCCGCGCGCAGCTCAACACTCATCTAGAACTGCTGCGGCTGGCCGCCTCCATCATCTGCCTACGCTTCGTGGAGCAGTTTTGTTGGCTGCAGTAAAGCAACGCAGGCCGTATATATGGATGCGACCTACGAAACTATATTGGCATCACGAATGGGTCTGCCGGTTGCCGATCGTTCACGGGATGTACCAGTCATCTTGGTCTGCCAAGAGTCCAGTTTGGATAGCAAGGCTATGCAAATCGGAATCCGATCCCGCGGTCAGAACCTTGCCGTCCGTTGCCATGACTCGGCAGTGGCGAATGAGCGCGGCGGGGTTGGGGTCACGCCAGACTAGGCAGGGCATCGGGTCTCCTTCGATACCATATGGCGCAAGTTGAACCCGCTGGCCTTTGATGTAATGAGCATAAATGCAGAACATCTGATAGCTCCCTTTGTGTGGTTAAGTTCTGGTTGAGTAGATTTGCTAGGAAAACCGTCGTGCATGACCGCCGTTGAGTGCCGAGATAACTGGCCGATTTAAATGGCCGCCATTAGCGGCCGTTAGCAGCCTTTAGAAACTCCTCAAGACGCTGGTTCTGCACCTGATCAAGTTCGCCATCGATCCACTTTGCATAGTGCTTGAGGAACATTTGGACAGAATGTCCCATGCGTTTAGCAGCCGCTGCGGGTGTTACGCCGGCCATGAGCATCATGGTGGCAAAGGTGTGGCGCAGTTGGTAGGGGCTGCGGTAGCGGATCCCGAGCGCTTTTAGGGCAGGAGTCCAGTAGCTGCGGCGAAAGGCCCGCTCCTCATCCCAGGGTGCTCCGTAGCGGGGGTCCAGGAACACGTGGCGCCCCGCGACGTAGGTGTGGGGCTTCTGGCGACTCAGCGCCGCAATGGCCACCGAATTGAGAGGCACGTGCCGGTGACGCTTCGTCTTTGTCTGCTCTTTTTCCTCCCCACGGACGTTCGCCCGGTGGATCAGGATAGTTCCGAGGTCCCAGTTCACCGCTTGCCAAAGGGCCCCGTAAATCTCACTGGTGCGGAGACCCGCATGTGCCCAGAAGTCAGTTAGATTAGCCACCGGCTCAGGGTAGTGCTTATGCATGTAGTCGATGATGCGACTGACTTCTTGCACATCGAAGGGATCGGGTTCCGGTTCCTGGTAGTCAGACCGAAGCTCTTCGTTTGCCGCGATGTTCACATCGATCAGGCCATCGAGTACGGCGACGTGCATTGCCTTACAGAGCACCGAAAGGTAGTTGTTTGCAGTCTTCCCTTTGCCGGGGAACTTCGTAATGGCGTACTGAAGATGGCTGTACAGCAGCTCGTCGATTGGGGTCTCGGCGACTTTGACGTTCCCACCTGCTTCCCGAGCTGACCGCTTCCAGAACCGAGTGGCGCTTTCATATCCAGCGCGAGTTGATTTCTCGATCTTTGCAATGGACAGGTAGTGATCTAGTTGTTGTCCTACAGTTCGCTTGGTCGCCTTCAAGTGGGCGGCTGCTGCAAGTACATCAGCGTCGTGCGGGAAACGTTTGGCCATTTCGAACACGCCTAGACGAATCTCTGTCTTGATGTCCGCCACCAAGCGCGCTGCGGCACGGATGTTTGGCGGAGTGGGTTGCATGACGATTCCGTCAACCTCAAAGGTCTTTTTGTACCGAATTTTCCCCACGGTGAAGCTGATGCGAATGGAGTTTTCTCGAATCTCCACACCCGGAACACATTTCATTGCCATGGTTTCACCCACTTCGTGTAGCCCATGATGTCGATATAGATGCGACCGTCAGGGCCGCGCTCCCATTGGTGATGCTCGAGCCACACTCCATTCTCGATTTTTCGGCGAATAGCCTTTGGCGTCAGGCCAGTCATCGCTGCAGCTTTGTCGACCGTTACGAAGCGCGCGAATGCGATGTGCTCCATCACGATGCCTTTGCACTCTTCGACAGCAGCGGGGAAGCAGCTGCCTTTTGGCGACTCGATGCTTTGGGGGACGTGCGAGCGCGCTGCGCTGTTCACATCTCGTGGGAATGACATTTCAGTAAGCCTCCGTGTCATCCGCAATCATGTAGGCGACAGTGTCGAGGTAGATACGAGATCGTCGGTTGTCGAAGCCGAGAGCGGCCAAGTTGTCGTCCGTCGCAGCCCACCAGCGCACTCGAAACTGATCCAGCAGGACCCACTGCCGCATCAACTCATTCGGCACGACGTAGCGGTAAATATCGGTGTTGGCGAACACACTTTCAGATCCGAAAGTGTATTGATCCGATTTGCGCAGGACCCCCCAGTCGTGCATTAGCTTGTCGATACTTTTTCGCGCAGAAAACTCGTATGTCTCTTCGTCGCTGACCTCCGCCTTCTCCGCCTCTCGGGGCAACCAGCCTCCACGGATCTCGATCGTTGCGATCGGCTTTGCAGAGCGATCTTTGCGGGGATCGTTGGTCCAGAGAACGCCGACTCGATAAAGTAGTTGAGCCTTTACGAGTTGATTGATGGCGTGTGCCAAGCGTTCGTGCAGACTGGCAGAGCACGCCGCCTCGACAGCCGTTCCGGCTAAGACTTCTTGCGCGAAATAGGTGTTTGGATCTAGCCTCTCAGGAGCTACTGCGAAGCGAACGTGCGCGGTTCGACCTTTCCCGATTGGCATGAAGCTAGTCTCGTGGACAGGGTTTTCGCCCTTCGCACAGTTGCGGTAGGGGCCAGAGACTGCACACGGGTCCACTCCGCCGTAGGCCTTGAAGTTTTGACGGCTTAGGAGATGGAAGTATGTCTGCAACGCGTCACTTTGTGCCTGCTCCAGACTAATCCGGTGACGGAGCGGACTGCAGGCGTCGAGCATCCCCGCGAGATTGGCAGGCCCTGGGTGCAACTCGTGGTTCCGACGCGTTCCTTCTACCGTTACCGTTATCCCGATAAAGCCGTGGGAGACCGGTACTAGGTCGGTGATCCGGTCCGGGCTCACTTGGTAAGTCATTGCACCTGTCTTTCGCTTCTCGTCCTTGGGTGTGAGGTCCACCAACAGCTTCTGCTCCACGAGGGCAGCGATGGCAGCTGCGATCTCACTTTTCAGGAAGAGGCGCTTGGCCAGTCGGCGTTGCACTGCTCGCTCGGCATGCGTGCATCCGCGGACGGTACCCTGTTTGGTATTGTCGACGCCGGAGCAGAGGGCGATGTAGACAGCGGGAAAGACGGGTTGTGAGTGCTTCTGGCTCGCAGCCTTGAGGCCGCTAAGACTCACTTCGAAAAAACCTTGGCGTTTGGCTTTAGTGCTCATCTCTTGATCAGAGGATGGTTTTGCAAGGACGTTCTATGCCTCGCTGACCCATGGTTGCATCCTGTTCAAGGTCGTTTGGGTGTTTGTGTCGAACCCGTTGAACGGGTTGAACATCCTTGACGCCCTTGAACCTTCTTGAATCCTTGAAGTGCTCGCTCGCAGTGCTACTTCAGGTTGTCGCTCCTGACCACGAAAGTGGTGGAAGCCGAGAGCAGTTGGGGAGTGAGTCGGAAT
This sequence comes from Caldimonas tepidiphila, assembly GCF_003569765.1. Lineage (GTDB taxonomy): Bacteria > Pseudomonadota > Gammaproteobacteria > Burkholderiales > Burkholderiaceae_C > Caldimonas > Caldimonas tepidiphila. The sequence continues at coordinate 39,926 of NZ_QXMG01000038.1, forward strand.
CCGGCGAGAGCGGTGGCCAGGAACGGATCGGCGGTGGCCTCATCTGTTTAGCCCACCAGAGGCAGTTGTGCGCGATGCAGTACAGTTTCGGAGTCGCAGAAGTAAGCACTGTTGCCGCTTCTGCGATTTCCACGGCTGGCAGATTTTGGAGAACGCCGAGTACGCTCAGCGCGCTGAGATCGATGGCCAGTTTATGGAGACCTAGTTCGATTCCCTGGGCATCGCGCTCTGGGCGCTTACCGAGTTCGATCCAGCGCTCTAGCGGGATCAGCGTCGTTGCCAGAGTCGGATCTTTTAACGCCCTGCGAATGTGGGCGATTCCATCGTTGAAGTTCTCAAGCGTAGGCACGCAGGCTCCTTTTGAGCTGCGTTCGTGCCGAGAGAGACGGTGAAATGCCAAAGGGCCACGCGCGACTCAAGGCGACGAACACAGCGTTCGTCGAACCCCAAAGTCACGGTGGCCCCCGTGGTTGCTCCGCGTGGCCCCCAGGCAGCAGTTGGGAATGCGCTGCCTGAGTCGATGTGGCCCGGTCCCAGGGAGACAGGCCGTCCTTGATATTATTTTGTGGGAGCTTGAGATGGAGTCTATGCGTGTGGGGAACCCATCGCCAAGCGGATAGTTGCTCCGAAGCAACAGCCTCTGACCGCTGGTGTTGGACGAGTGCGTTGCATACAACGTCCCGAGCCCAGCAGCAGCCCAATGGTGCAGCTCCTAGTGAGCGAGCACCGGCTGCCGATTACGCGAGCCTGCACGGCGGCGGGCTTGTCGCGGGCGGCGTACTACAGGACGCCGGCCTTGCCCCAGGACAGGGATGCCGAGGTGATCGATGCACTCAGCGAGGTGGTCAATGAGCTCCTTGGGGATCGGCGGCAACTCCGCCTTCGTCTTCCTGCTCGGCATGGGATCTCCAGTGGTCATGCTATGCCTCACACACAAAAATCCTGATAGGCTCGGTGACGGAGTTCGGGCGTGTGGCCCGTTGGCGCGAAACCCCGCACCAAGGCCGTGTCCTGGCGCACCGCAGTCTCGTCTCCCCAGTAGATCTCGCCACGTTCGACCTTGGCTCGCCGCTCGATCGCCGGGTATTCCTCGTCGAGCCAGCGCTGCATGTCAGCGGGACGCTGCTCGATGGCGGCCTTGACCGGCCGCTGAGGGGTAAGGCCCCAGGAGTGCAGGTAATCCATAACGGTGCGCAGCGGCATGTCCACACCGAAGCGCGACTTCACGGCGGCTTGTACGGCGCACCGACTCCACAGCGTAAACTGCAGCGACACCGCCGAGGGCCGCCCGTCGCGCACGATCTCGCGCAACCTTGCCTCCTCAACCGACTCAAGCGTGCGCCCGGAGCCCAGCACCCGACCGCAGCGGGCCGAGTCCGTGTGCTCCAGCGTGGGCGAGCCCAGGTTGAAGCGGCGCACCCAGTTCATGATGGTGGAGCGCGACAGTCGTCGCGGTCGCTATTCAAACGTCAGACAGGTGGGGCAGCGGGCGTGACACCCGATCGCTGGGGGGACACTGCTGCACTTTGCCCAGAGGGGCCAGTGATCCTCATTCCAGCGAAAACTCCGACCGGGACGCAGTGCGATCGGGGCGGACGGCCCGTGCCCCGACCGACTCCCCCATTTCAGCCGTTGGCACCGGCCGCTACGGCTGCCCTCTGCTGCCAGTCGGTGTCCAGGTGGCGCTGGAGTAGAGCGATCACCGCCTCCTGGTGCGCGAGCAGTTTCTGGTCGTCCCAGCGTTCATGGGCATAGATCAGGGCGCCCTTGAGCGAATCGAGCCTCAGTCGACTCATGTCTCGGAACCGCGCCCGCTTCTCCTCGTAGGACTTGTTGCCGAACTCGGAATTGACGCTGCGCGACACCAGCATCAGGTTGCCGAACGCATCAAGCCATTCCTCGCCGACCGTGCGCTCGCGCCCCGGGGGCGGGTTCTGCGGGAAGACATGCTCGACCGAGTTGCGTGCGGTGATGCGGAACTGCGCGAGCGTTTCCGACGTGATGTGGCTGGAAGCGGGCAGCGCGTTGGCCGCCGTCGCATCCGAGTACGCGCTCCAGAGCACGTACTCGAGCTTGTAGAACCAGTAATGGGGGAAGGCCACGCCGAGCCTCTGCTCTGCAAGGACGTCGCATCGGAGGGCCGCCCGCGACAGCCAAGGCTCGGCGATGAAGTCGCGCGAGCGCTGCACCAGCGGGCGCTCGTCCCCAGCGCACAGCAGGTGGTTGTCCAGGTGCCGCAGGAAGGCAGTGCGGCGCGCCGGGGACGCGCACGGCTCGCCATGCAGGAAGGCCAGCAGCGGCGTGACCCAATACTGCGTCGTGATCTGCTGCGAGTGGTAGAGCATACTCTGCAGCAGCGAGAAGGCCTTGAGGGCCTCGGGCTCGTCCCGGTCGCGCAGCAGGCTCGTGCTGTTATTGGATGTGACGAGCCGCAGCTTGCGGATGCGGTGGACTTCCTCCTCGCCGTCGTTCACCCACTTGACGATGTGCTTGTCGAACAGGTAGCGCAGCTCCCACAGCAGCGCGATGAAGCTCCTGGCTTCCTCCGCGCCCGCCGAGGCCCCGAAGAAGCGCTGCTCGAAGATGGCCAGCAGGTCCTTGTCGGCGATGCGGTCAAGGTCCTCGCGGTCCTTGCGGAACAGCCAGACGCGCAGCACATGCTGCAGCAGCACGGGGAAGCCGAAGATGCTGCGCACTGCGCCGGGCTCGTCCTCGTTCCCGGCGGGGCTGTCCTGCGGTGTGGAGGGCGCAGGGTGCCGTGCCTCCGCAGGGGGGCTTCGGAGGATGGCCTCGAGCGAGAGCGTCTCGGCCTGCCCCGGCTGCGGGGCCTCGACGCGCCGCAGGAACTCGAGGACGCGGCTTGCGCTCGCCAGCGCCTCCGCGCCGTCCTCGCTGGCCGCGTTGTCGAAAAGCGAGGTGACGCGCAGACGGTCCGACCCGGCGCCCGCTGCGACCAGCTGCGCGAGGTTCTTCTCCACGTAGCCGTTCATGCCGGCGCAGGCCTCCCAGAGCCGGGCGTAGGACGCGCGCTCGGCCTCGTCGAGCAGCGCCAGCATCCGCGCCTTCAGGATATCGTGGTGCTGCAATTGCACGCCACGGTTGTTGATGACCTCGAACAGCTTGTTCAGGTCGGTGTGCGCCGGCACCCGTGTCTGCACCAGCCGGACGCGATCGAGCAGGAAGCGGCCGAACTGCTCCAGCCCGACCCGACGATCCCGGCTGTCGAGGAAGCTGCGGATCTCGTTCTCCGCGTCGAGGATCGATTGCAGCCCGCGCGCGTCCTCGGCCGAGTCGGCCACCGGTGCGCCCGTCGCCTGCACGCAGCCGTCGAGATAGCGGTTGACCGAATCGCGGATTGCGAACTCCAGCCGCGGCAGCAGCCGGTCGCCGCGGCTCACCTGGAGGAAGCGCCCGAGTTCCTCGTGACCCGCTCCCCACACCCGGGCGATCAGCCAGAGCGTCGTGAAGCGCTGCTGCCCGTCGATTAGCTCGAGCACGCAGTCCCGGCCACCGCGGTCGCCCTCGCGGTCCATGACCAGCGTGCCGCCGAGGTAGTAGATCGGCTCCCCTCGCTCGCAGGCCGCGAGCAGGTCGGTCATCAGCGTGCGGACCTGGTCGCGGCCCCAGACGTAGAGGCGCTGGTAGATCGGCACCCGGAAGCGCCAGCCCCGCTCGACGATCGTGCTCAGCGTCAGCAGCTCGGACTGGGGAGCCGGGGGCAGGGGGTGTTCAGACATTCGAGGCCTCGATGCGTTCGTTCATCCACTGGTGCTTGTGCTGCAGGCCGGCCGTGTCCGGCTGCCCGTAGTAGCGCAACACGGCGGCCTTGTAGCGGCCCCGCACGTCGCGGCCGACGCCGACCTCCCGGTCGCGCCTCGCGTACCGCTCCTCGACCCCGGTGACGGCGGCGAGGTGTTCCATCACCTCGTCGGGCGTGAAGGCGGCGGCGATCACGTCGAGCAGGTTGGGCCGGCCGTCCCGGAAGAAGTTGCGCGCGGTCTCACGCATCACGTAGCGCTGCTCGATGCGGATGCTGCCGAGCACATGCTCCAGGCGCAGGCCGAACTCCGGCAGCCGCTCGCAGCCGAAGCGGTCCGCGTACATCAGCGAGGCCAGCAGGAAGGCCTCGCGCAGGTAGACCGAGATCTCGGGAAAGACCGCCCGGTACAGCTCGCGCCAGCCGCCGGTCTGCGGCGCGTCCGCATCGAGCAGCTCGCGGATCAGCGCGGCGTACTTGTCGGCGTACAGGAAGAAGCCGAGGCCGCGCGAGATCGGCTGGCGCAGCGCGAAGGGCAGCTCGGCCGCGCGTCCGTCGAGGGCCAGCGGCAGCGTCTGCAGCGTGCATCCGCCGCCGGCGCCGAAGACCAGCGCGCTGCCCAGCCGGTTGCCGCGCGAGATGCAGCGGCACCCTGGCGGCGCCCTCCGGCGGCTTGCGCGCGCGGGCCTGGAACTCGTGCAGCAGCGCGTCGTGCGACTCGCCCCCGACGTCGCGCCCCACCCAGCGGCGCCCGCGCCACAGGAAGAGGTTGAAGAGCGCCGGCGCGTAGTCCCCCGGCAGGTCGAGCACCGGCTTGTCCTGCTGCTGGAAGCGCTCCCAGCGCCGCGCGCCGTCGAGTTCGAGCGCGTCGCCGCCGCCGTCGGCCCGGATCGCCCGCAGGTGATGTGCCTTGAGCAGGTCGGTCGCATGCAGCCGCACGCCCCGGTGGTTCTGCGTGTCGAAGAACGCGAAGGCGAGATCCTGCGTCGGGACCTCGATGACCGTGAAGCACAGGTGGCGGAAGATGTCAGGCTGCAGCGCACCGGCTTCCTTGCGGAAGCATTCCAGCGCCCGGTGGATGTTGTGCCGCGACTCCACCGAGCGGTAGCTCAACTCGGTGCCGGGAGGCAGTTCGCCGCGGAGATGCCAGTGGAGGATGCACAGCGCGGTCAGGCGCTGCTGGCCGTCGATGATGTAGCGGTGGCCTTCCTTGCGGTGCAGCAGCACCGTGCCCAGGTAGTAGCGCGTGTTCCTCGCCGAGGCAACGTAGTCCCTCAGGTCGCCAATCAGCTGCCGGACCTTGTCCTCGCCCCACACGAATCCCCGCTGGTACTGGTCGATCGCGAGGGGCGCTGGCTCCTCGGCCGTGAGCAGCTCATCGAAGGTTCTGACTTGGGGATTTTTCATTTCCAGGAAGGGAAGTTCCTGAGGCGATTCGGGGCGAGGCGGAATGTCGTCCATGGGGTCAGGAGTACGGTGCGGAGAGGGAACTGCGCGGTTTCCCTCTCCTTTGTGAATCGGGCAGCGAAAGACCAAGGCAGGAGCCGCAACGTACCCGCAGAAATCTCAATCCCCTTCGGAAATCGGGGGTCCAGAACGAAGATCGAGGAGCGCCTGAAGCGCCTTGAGGAGTCTCAATCCCCTTCGGAAATCGGGGAGCCAGAACCAGGAAAGGCACCTATCCGAAGCGCAGCAAGTCTCAATCCCCTTCGGAAATCGGGGAGCCAGAACACCACGGCCAAGAACCGCGAGCTGACCATCAAGTCTCAATCCCCTTCGGAAATCGGGGAGCCAGAACCCTGAGCCGGAACTCCCAAAGACAGAGAAAGTGTCTCAATCCCCTTCGGAAATCGGGGAGCCAGAACTTAAGATGTTCTCGCAGTTCTGGGCGATGCTGTCTCAATCCCCTTCGGAAATCGGGGAGCCAGAACAGAAGAGGCGTGCAACGCGCTTCTTTGAGGCGTCTCAATCCCCTTCGGAAATCGGGGAGCCAGAACTGAATGAGAAGCTGGGCCAACACCGTGATTTGGTCTCAATCCCCTTCGGAAATCGGGGAGCCAGAACGAAAAAGAGCACCTCGACTATCTGCGACAAACGTCTCAATCCCCTTCGGAAATCGGGGAGCCAGAACTCTAGCGTGTAACCCCCTATGGAATCAAGCACTTGCAAGGGGTTTGCGGACAGCGCGGCCGGTTTGCCGCATTTTTCAGCATCGACCCTGTCGCACCGCCCGAAAAATGCCGAAAAGTCCTTTGAAATCAATCTGCTGACAGCTCGATGCGAACGGTTCCCGTTCACGGTCTCCTGTTGGCAGGAAGGGCGCAGGCCGGCGGGCGCTGCGCCCCGCCCGCTCAGGCCCTGAGCTTGGAGTACGGCAGCAGCGCCGCTCGCTGGTCGCGCTTCTTCACCTCCGCGAAGCCGTTCGCCCCCTGCATCTCCAGCTTCAGCGGCGCGAGCGTGGTGCGGTTGGCCTGCGGCAGGCGCGGGTCGGCCATCGCCAGCAGCTCCGTCATCGACGGGCTCCTGAGCCAGCCGGGCACCTGCTCCTCCATGTAGCGCTCGAAGCTGCCCCGGCAGGCCTCCAGCGGCGGAGGCTCCCGCCCGGGATCGTTGCTGCGCACGTTCGCGCGCACCACCTTCAGGCTCACCTGACCCAGCCCGAAGGACTTGCCCAGGCCGAGCGCGTGGCGCAGCGCGGGCTGCCCGCCCCACTCCAGCGCCCAGACGAGCGCCCCGAGCTCCTCCGGCATCACGTTGTGCAGGCGCAGCACGCCCTCGAAGCGCACGCCGGGCCTGAGCGGGCGCAGCCGGGTGTTCACCGCCTGACCAGGGCCGGGCGGGGGCTGCAGCCGCACCTCGGCCAGCGGGCGCACCGGGTAACGCTTCCAGCCGCGCAGCGCCGCGTTCGGCGACAGCGGCGTCAGCTGCTCGCCGGCCACGTCGCCGCGCGCGTCGGCGCCGGGCTGCTGCAGGTAGTTCGGGTAGAAGCCCGGCTTGGGCTGGCCCAGCACGGTCTCGGCCATGAAGCGCGGTTCGGCCAGCAGCGCGTCGCCGCGCTCGGTGCCCGTCAGGCGCAGGTCGCCGCAACTCAGCCGGCCCTTGAGCGAGTCGGTCTCGGTGGCGTAGCCGAAGAGCGTCTCGACGAAATCGAGCCGCAGCCCGGCCTGCGGCCGCGGCGCCTGCTGGCGCGCGGCGATCGCGCCGAGCGAGCTCGCTGCCGGCAGCCGGTACATCTGCGACAGCCCCAGGCTCGCGACGCGCGTCTGCCGGGTCTTGGCGTCCTGCTCGGTCAGGAAGAACACCGGAACGCCCCGTTTGGCGTGCGGCGAGGCGGGGCTCTGGAGATATTCCAGGTCGCTGGAATGCTCGTAGATCGAGAGGAAGCCGCGCATCACCTCGGGCTCGACGACATGCTGCCGCGTGTTCGCCGGATCGTGGATGAACACGAACTCCATGTGCTTGGTGCCCGACTGGTGCTGCTTCGGGTCGATGCTGCGGTCGAGCCGGCCGGGCTGGCCGGTCAGCACGAGGTAGCCGGGCACTTTGTCCGGACAGTCGTTCTTCAGGCGCAGCTTGCGGTAGTGCAGTTCCAGCTTGCCCTGCTGGTGCCGGTAGGGCTGGGGCTTGCGGTCGCCGTAGAAGGTGAAGGCCACCTTGCCCTCGACGGCCTCGTACTTCAGACGGGCGAAGCGCTGCGCGTCCTTGTCCCTGCGGCCGGCCGCCTCCCAGGCCTCGACGAGGCGCTGATGCAGCGTCTTGCCGGGCTCGAGCGCGCTCTTGGCCCAGTCGAGCTCCGACTGCTCGATGCGCCCGACCTCGCACTCGTGGATGACCCACTGCTTCCTGTCGCCGTCGAAGCGCAGCCAGCCCGCACGTGAGGCGGCCGCGTAACCGCTGCCGTGTTCGGCACGCTTCACGAAGCGTGATGTGTACTCCTTCGCGTGCAGGTCGCGCATCGACAGAAGCCGGTCGTCGAGCAGCTGCAGGCGGCTGAAGCTCGCGATCTCCAGCACGTTGCGCAGCATCCCGCGCAGCGCCGAGCCGGGAATCGCGGGCGTGCCGTCAGGGTGCGCGAAGAACTCCACCGGGTGCTGCGGCCCGCTGCCGGCGCGCTCGGCGCCGACGAGCAGCGGCGTGTGCGCCTCGAGCTGCACGACGAGCTCGGCCGAGAGGCCCTCCTCCAGCGGCACGTCGTGCGAGACGCGGTCCTGCCAGTGCGGCAGCACGACTTGGCGCGCCAGCGGGGCGAAGTTGTAGGCCGAGGTGACGCGGGGGGCGGCGCCGCCGCTGCGGGGCGCCTCGGGCCGGCCCTCGTCCCGCGAGCGGCCGCCGTGCGAAGGGGGAATCCTGGACTGGTTCATCTCATCCCTCCTGGACGAGGCCCGCGAGGCGGGCCAGGGGCGTCGGCGCGGCCTGCGCATCGGCGGGCCGGTAGACGCGATAGCGCAGCCGTGCGGCGGCGGGCTCGGTGCCGAGCAGCGTATGCGTGCGGGCGAGGTGCGTGGCGCCTTCGGTCTCCTCGAACCAGGTGAGGCGCCAGCGCGCGTTCACCTGGCGCACGTGCAGGCTGCGCGCGCCGTCGGCGAGCTCGGCATCGAGCACCGGTGCAGCAGGCTCCGCCGCCTCGCCGCGCGTGACGAGCACCAGCCCGGCGGTGGTCTCGATCCAGCCCTCGCCGCCGAAGGAGCGCAGGCGCTGCATCACCTCCGCGGCCGAGCTCGCCCAGCCGGTCTCGGTCTTCAGCGTGCAGGCCTCGACGCGCGGCGCGAGCCACGGGCCCTGCGCCCGCTCAACCGCCTGCTGCAGTCGCTGCAGGTCTTCCAGCAGTGTCGGCACGGTGCTCATCGTTGTTCCTCCTGGTTCTGCGCCTCGGCGGCGGCGAATTCCGCCGACGGGGCGCTGGCGTGGTTCCACCGCAGCGTGCCGCTGAAGAAGCCCTGCCCGCCGGCGCTGTCGGCGCCGAGCGCGAGCCGGCCCTGGCACAGGTCCTCGAGCGCCAGCTCCAACGCCTCGAAGTCGCGCGCGGTCGCGCCGAGCGCGCGGGCGCGGCGCAGGTCGAGGCCGAGCTCCAGGCGCAGCACGCAGGGCGCGGCGCCATGCAGGTTCTCGACGGTGAAGAGCAGCCCGTCGCGCACCCCGCCGGTGAAGCGGTCGATGCTGTTGTGCATCTGGCGCTGCGCGACCACGTCCTGCGGCCGCAGCCAGGCGTCGGCGATCCAGATCACGCCGGCCTGTCCCCGCTCGTCCGCGGTCTCGTCGCCCGCATGGCCGAAGAGCCGCCGCACGGTCGGGTTGTGCAACGCCTTGTCGTGATCCTTGAGCCGCGCGGGCGAGGCCCAGCGGCGCTCCAGCCGATCGGCATGGAAGGCCACCCGGTGCGCGAGCGCGCCCTTGACGCTCGCCGCGGGCACCAGCGGCTGCGGCTCGCCGAGCCGTCCCCGGCCCTCGCTCCACTGCACGCGCGCCTCGGTCTTGGGAAGGTCGTCCGCCGGCTTGTCGCCGGGCCGGCGGTTCTTCAGCAGCGAGACCTCGCCGTCGCCGAAGCGGAAACCCGCCTCGGGCGCCAGCTCCAGCACGGCGCGGCGGTGCGGCCCGTCGACGGCAGCGATCGCGAGCGGCCGTAGGCCCGCGGTGCTGGCGAGGCTGCGCGGCAGCACGGCGAAGTCCGCGAGTTCTGCGGCCGAAGCGAGCTGCCATTCGCGGTGGTGCAGCCGCACGGGCTTCATCAGCCCGAGGCCGCTGCGCGTAAGCCCGCCCAGGCGCAGCAGGCCCGCGCCCAGCAGCGCGACGAGCCATGCGTGCTCGCGCGGGGCGGGCTCGGCCGACCACAGCGCGAACTCCACCGAGAAGCGGTGCCCGGCCGGCAGTACCGAGCGGTTGAAGAGCCCGGTGCGGTCGGCCGCGCCGCGGTGGCCGATGCGCACGCGCTGGCGCAGCCGGGGCTTGTGCTCGACGAGCGGGCGCAGCAGTGGGTCGTCCACCTCGGCCAGCAGCGCCTCGACCGGGCGGTCGAGGCTGTCGTGGATGTGGCCGTGGCTGATCTCGAGCCGCGAGGCCGCGCCGAACGAGCCCTCGGCGTAGCCGAAGAGCTCGCGCGCCGCGTCGGGCCCGGCGCCGTCGAGGTCCGCCACCGCCTGGCGCATCACGCCGGCGAGGCTGCTGGCGGGCAGGAATGGCAGGCCGTTGGCGTCGAGCGCGAGGAGCTGGTCCTGCACGCCGTCGCCGCGACCGGCACCGATGGACAAGGGGGTGGCCGCTTCGAGCACGCAGCGGTAGAGGTTCAGCACGGGAGTCGCAGCGCGCATCAGGCCGTCTCCTTCCTTGATTCGCCCAGCGTGTCGCGGGCGGTGTCCAGCGCCGCGGCGCCGGTGTGCAGGTCGAGCTTGCGGGCTTCGCCGCACAGCAGCTGCCAGGCGTAGAGCCGCTCAGCGTCGCCCCGCAGGCCGGGGTGGGCCCCGAGTGCATCGAGCTGCTCCCCGATCCAGGTGCCGAGCGAGCGGCGGGCCGGGTCGCCCGCGCGCTGGTAGCCCAGCCGGTCCCAGGTCTCGTCGCCGCGGCGGCAGGCGCCGTGGGCCTCGTCGAGCAGCAGGGGCCGCAGCGCCGCAAGACTGTCGGCCTGGCGGGCGAAAGTGGCGAGCTGCCCCCACTGCGAGCGCCCCGGGCCGAGCGGCGTCTCGGGGGCGCAGCCGACGAAGGCGCGGATGCGGCCGAGCTCCTCGACCAGGCTGCGCAGCGCCTGCCGAACGAAGTCCTGCGCGCTGCTGCCCCGCTGCGCCGCGCCGGAGCGGCGCGCGAGGAAGCCGATCAGCGTGCTGGCGGGTCGGGCGGCGGGCACGGTCGGCGCGGCCTCGGCCGGGACGGACACCGCGGTGAAGACGGGCTGCGGCGTCGCGAGCAGCGGCGACTGCAGTCGCACCTCGCCCAGGCCCTGCGCCAGCCCGAGCCCGATGCCCGAGGCGAGCCGCTGCAGCTCCTGCGCGGTGAAGCCGCCCGGGCGCTCCAGCGCGATCACGCTGCCGGCGCACAGCACCTGGCGCTCGATCTCGTGGCGGCGGCGGTGCGCGTTCCAGGGGCTGTAGCTGCGCGTGCGCAGGAAGCTCGCCGCGCGGTCGAGCCGCGCGTCCTCGAGGCCGAGCGCCTCGGCGTCGGGCACGAGCGCGGGCTGGCCCTCGGGCGTGCGCAGCCACGCATCGCTCATCAGCCACAGCAGCAGGCGCTCGCCGCCGGCCGTGGGGGCGGGGGCGGCCTGCGGCGTCCCGAGTTCGGCGCGCACGCGGCCGTACTGCGAGGCGCGGCTGCGGCCGAGCCGGATCGTGCCTTCGAAGCAGTCGAGCACCTGCCGGCGCAGCGCCTCGGGCACCGAGTCCTCGAAGCCGATGCGGGCCTCGAAGCGCTGGCCGCGTACGAGGCTCTCGTAGCCGAAGAGCTGCCCCTCGGCGGCGCGGCCGGCCTCGCCGATGGCGGTCATCATGCGGTAGCGCGTGGCCGGCCGCATGCAGGCGCCGTCCCCGCCGACATAGCCGCTGCGCAGCTGGCGCGGCTGCGACAGCGGCGGCATCCGCTCCTGCCCGCCGGCGGCGAGGTTGAAGATGCGCTCCGCCAACCAGCGACCGTCCTGCCGGGCCCCGCCGTCGGCCGCGGCCTTGTTCTCGTGCCAGGCCAGCGGCACCGGCGCGCAGCGCTTGCCCGCGGGCGACAACGGCAGCCCGTCACGGAAGCGCACCGCGCCCGAGTGGAAGACGAGGAAGGCCTGCTCGCCCAGGCGCTCGTAGAGCTGCGCGGCCGCCCAGCCGAGCAGCGCCGAGCCCGGCACCTTGTCCAGCGACTCGTGGCCGCCCGCGGTGGCGCTGCGGCGGCTGAACACCACGTCGTCGAGCAGCTCGAGCCGCAGCGGATATTCGAGGATCGTCATGCCTGGCCTCCCCAGCGCAGTTGCACGCGGCCGTGGCCGCGCGTCTTGTGGGCACCGAGCGCGCGCACGAGCGGCAGCGACCGCTCCAGCAGCGCCCAGCCCTGTGCGATGTCGTCGGCCGTGCCCTGCACACCGAGCTCGGCATGCAGCGTCAGCGGCACCACCAGCTCGGTGCCGCGCAGCGTGCGGCTGCGCGCTGTGCCGTAGCGCTCGTCGATCGCCGTCTGGAAGGACTCGAGGAAGAGGGCGCTGCGCGCGGCCTGCGCCTCCTCGTCCGCGCTGCCCAGCCAAGCGCGCTCGTCCGGCGGCAGGCGCGCGTCGGAGACCTGGAGCCGGCCGGGACGGGCATGCGCGAGGCCGCTCGCGCCCTCGGCGGGAAGCAGGGTGCCGAACAGGTCCGCGACCTGCTGCGACTGCAGGTGCCCCCAGGCGCACAGCGCCTCGGCTGCGTCCCGGATCACGCCGCGCAGCAAGCGCCCGGGCAGGTAGGGCAGGCCGTCCACGTCGCGCTCGACCGCCGCGTCGAGGTGCGAGCCGCGCCCGCGGCCCGAGCCGACATGCCAGGTGTCGAGGAATTCCACCACCAGGGTTCTGTGTCCGTTCATCTCAAGCTCCTTCACCCGCGGGACCTTGCGGCGTAGCGAGCAGGTCGCGCAGCAGCAGCGCGTCCGGCCAGGGGGTGGCGAAAGCACCCTCGCCGTGTGGCACCAGCGGCAGTTCGCTGGCTGGAGGCACGCCCAGGCGCTGAAGGGCCTCGTCGAGTCGCTGCAACTGCTGCCGCCCCTCGCCGGCGGGGTCGTCCCGCAGCATCTGGCGCCAGCGCGCGTAGGTCCGGCGTGCGACGAAGGGTTCCTGGTGCATCTGCGTCAGCATGCGACGCGCGGGGCCGCGGGCCGCGGCGGCCGAGCCGAGCGCGGCGGCCAGGGCTTGCAGGTCGGGCAGGCGCGGCAGCGTGGTGCGCGACTCGCCGAGCACGTAGGCGGGCAGCCCGGCGCGCACCATCCGGCCCTGCCAGTGCATTCCCGGCCCCTCGGCCTCGTCGGCCAGTGCGGTGGTCACGCGGTGCAGGGCCACCGCCGACAGCGGCATGTCGCGCCCGCGCTCGCGAGCCTCGCGCTTGATCTCGTCCTTGGCCTGCTTGCACAGATCCTCCGCCAGCGCCGCGGCTGCCATGAAGGGGTGGCTCGCCTTGACGAAGACCAGCCCGCAGGCGGCCGTGAGGCCCTGACCGAGCCTGAGCTCGGCGGGCAGCCGCTTGAGCTCCTCGCGGCTGTGGCGCTCGAAGGCCTCGAGGAAGGCCTGCGCGAATGGCAGCGCGAGGTCGGCGCGCACGATGAGGCTTAGGTCGTCGCCTCCGAGCACGAGCGAGCGGGCTGGCACCACGCGCGAGGCGCCGGTGGCCGGCAGCAGCACCGCGCGCGTGGCGGCCTGCGCCGCATGCTCGGTCGCCAGCGTCACCGCGCGCGAGAAGGCGGCGTAGTGCTGCACGTAGGCCCCGGGTCGCTCGCGGCCAGCGTCGGCGAGCCGACGCAGCAGCACGCCCAGCCCGTTGCCGTCGGCATGCAGGAAGGCGACCTCGCGGTCGTCGCCCAGGAAGGGGAAGCTCGCCGCGTCGCCTTCCGCGTCCTCGTCGCGCTCCATGTTGCGCGGCCAGACGAGCTCGCGATCCGGCGAGAACTTCTGCGTAAGCGAGTTGCCTCGGGCGTGGCGGCGCCGCGCCACGGTGGCCGCGTCGAGCAGCTCCTCGCCGCGCGGGCCGAAGCGGCGCAACTCCACCGCGGCGAGTCCGGTGCGCGGCACGCGCGCCACCCCCGGGCCGGCCTCGGGCAGGCGCGGCGCGTCGAAGTTGCCCGCGACCTTGCTGCGCTCGAGCGCGAGGCGGGCGGCTTCCTGGTGGCTCTCGTGTTCGGCCAGTCCCTCGGACCAGCGCAAGCCCGGTGCGTTTTCCTGCAGCGCGAGCGTCCAGAGCCGCCGCGCGCGCTCGCGCGCCTCGCCCGAGCCGAAGAAGGCGATGAAGGAGCCGCCGCCGCGGCGCGAGAAGCTCACGTCGCGGGACGCTATGCCGGCAGCTTCGAGCACGAGGCTCAGCAGGTCGTCGCCGGGCTGCGGCGCGCCGAGCGTGCCGCAGAGCTTGTCGATGAGCTGGCTTGCGCCGACTGCGTCCACCAAGCGCCCTGTCTCGTGCAGGTAGCCCTGGATGGAGCCGGCCTCGAAAGCCCAGCAATGGCAGGTCTTGTTCATTCTTGTCGGATGCGTCCTGATGAATGCTCTTGAAAGAGGCCGCCGGCCTGACGTGCCGGCCCTGTCCCGGTGCGGCCTCCAGTGTGTGCGGGCCGGATGCGGCACTCGCTCCGCGGCAACGTTGTCGGGATGCCGCCGCGCCTCATACCGGCTCCTGCACCGCGACGCACTCGATGACACCGAAGCCGAAGGTCGTCTTGGCGCCGAGCTGCAGGCACTGCGCCAGCCTCAGCCAAGGCAGGGCCCGGGTCGCCGGGGCGCCGTAGAGCCAGCGTCCACCCAGGCCCTCGAACACCATCTCCCGGCGTTGCCGGGCCGAGTAGCGCGGCACCCGCACCGGTACGGCCTCGCTGTGCAGCAGCGGTACCAGGCCTGCCCAGTCAAGCCAGCCCGCCTTCTCGCCCTCGGCCATGAAACGCTGCTCTAGACCTTGTGCGCTCAGCAGCCGAGCGACTCGTGCAATGGCGCGACGCAGCAGGTCCTCGAACGCGGGCACTTCTGTGCAAACTTCGCCCCGATGCTTGAAGCGCAGTGGCGTATGGCAGCGCAACTCCAGTGCCGTGTCGGTGGCGCCATGCTGCGCGTCGTCCCAGACGTCGAGCCCACACCAGACGGCGGCTGGAGTGTCGCTGAGCGTGCAGGGGCCCCAGGGGCCGTGAAGCTGCACGTCCACCAGCCGGGCCGGTACACGCTCGCTGCCCAGGCCCCGGTGCCCGAAAGCTGCGAATGCGGCGACGCAAGCGCCGGCCAGTGGCATCAGCGGGCCGACCAGACGCAACTGGCTCGTCATGCATGCTCCCGCCGGCACCCACTCGTCCTCGACGAGGGGGGGCACAAGCGACCACAGCCGCGTGTCGTCGTCCTGCGCGCCGTAGAGGGCGGCATAGGCGCCGGCGTCGATGTCATGCAGCGCCGCGCCCAGCACCCCGTGCCAGAGGCTGCCAGCAAAGCCGTGCCAAGACAGGTCACCCTGCACCTCGTGCACGAAGGCGATCTGCAGCCATTGCAGGCCTTCGAGCTGGCGTTCCAATTCCTTGCTGCGCGCAGGCGGCAGCGCAGACTCAGCGCGCATCGGCAGCGATCCGGGCATTGATAGTGAGCAGCTCGGGCGCAAGATTCATCAGTCCGTAGACGCCGTCGCGCTTCTTGCGCTCGCCGGGGCCGGCCACCATCAGTCGCTGCGCCGCTTGCGGCCCGAAGGCGGCGGCGAGCTTGCGGTTGATGTGCGAGACCACCTCACGCACCTCGGAGGCGAGGTCCAGATCGGAGCGGCGCGAATGAGTCTCGTCGTACCTGGGCACGCCCCGGCAGCCACAGTCCGCGAAGGCCTTGCACACTGCGGCTAGTTCCAGCCCTGCGCAGTCTTCGAAGGCGCGGCGCAGCTTCACCGCCCCCTCGAAGGGCAGGCCATCTTCCTGCAAGCCAGCCTGCCGACGGCGAGCCAGGTAGCTGTACCAGGCCATTTCCACGGGTTCGAGCCGCGCGCTGCAGCCGCCGGACTCGACCGTGCCGCTCTGCAGGTGCAGCGTCACTGGCTGCGGCGTGAGCGCGAGCTGCGCGAAGGCCACGGCCTCGTCGAAGCTGCTGCGCGTCTGGCGCAGCCAGTCGGCGCCGCCATCAGCCAGGCGCACGAAGCTCACCGGCGCGAGCGCGAGGCGCGCGTCGCGGGTATTGACCGTCCTGTTGTCGCGCGTGCACAGCTCGCGCGGCACGCGTGGCGGGTAGAAGAACTCGGGATGCTCGAAGTCCTCCGGCATCACCAGCACGTGCGACATGCGGTCCTGGGCCCGGGCGAGCAGCGACATTGCGTAGCCCATGTAGAAGCTCATGCTCTTGCGCCCGCCGGCGATCGAGGCGTGGATCGCGCACTGCGGGTCGGCGGCGAGCTCGCGCAGCACGCGCAGGATGGTGTCGGCCATCAGGCACTGGTGCGCGGGCTCGACGATGTCGGGCAGTGGTATGTCGCCATCGCACACCAGATGCACGTTGCGGTGAGGATCAAAGCTCACCGCATGACCCGGCAGGTGCTCGGCCAGCAGTTGGTGGAAGTGGCCCTCGCCGCCGGCCAGGAGCTGCCGGTGCACGCCCTCGGCGCCGCGCGTGGTGGTGATCACATGCAGCTCGGTCGGCACGAAGGCCGGCTCCTGCTGCTTGACGAGCGCGTACAGCGTCTCTGTCACAACCGCAGGCGACAAGCCCACCATGCACACCAAGGCGCGGCGCGGGTAGTCGTGGGGACGGTTCGGATCAAGGCTCACTCTCTGCTCTCCCTTCTTCGTTGCTAGGGGTAGCTTAATGTAACCCCGAGTAATTTACAGGGTTCCCCAACGTTGTCGGCTGCTGCTGTAGGCGGACAGCGTGAACGAGTTGGTGAAATCCAGGAATTGCGCATGACGAGGTGCGCGAGAGGGCGGTTTCAACGCACTCTGCGCTCCGGGAACAAACGTATCGGCACCATTCTTGAACGTGCGTTTCCGGCAGGATCGACGATGGTTGTCGTCATTTCCCGTGAGCAGCTTGAGCATTTCGGATGACAGGTGAAATGGGCTGCGCCTGCTTGCCTTGGCCCTCGAGCAGAAGGGGAACCTTGGGTTTCCGTCTTTGCATGAAAACCGGAGTGCTTTCGGCCGCAGGCCTCCCGCACTTCCTGCCTGCTCATGCCCAGCTGAGTGCCCGCCAGCCCGCCTTGCCCTGCTTGTCTCTGGACATGGAGGCAATGCATCCGATCGCTTCGTTGGATGGGCTGGATGGAAGCTTCGTCAAGAGGGCAGGAGGGATGAACACGTGCTCGCCCTGCACTGTCCTCAGAAAGCCGAATTCCTGCCCTTCGCGTCGACTGACCTCCCCTGGACATCCGGCGGCAGAAGTCCTCGATCTCGGCTGCCGTCGAGACCTTGAAGCAGACCGGGGCCTTGTGGCCCTGCACATAGCCGACTTCCACCACCTGCCCAGGCTGTAGCTGCTCCGCGCCTGCAAACTTCCCATAGGGGAGAATGCTTCCCTCGTCTGCCGAGAACGCAACATGCGCGAGCGACTTGTGCGGGTTCTGATGGTCGACGACTCCTGGTCGGAACACGAGCGGCCGGTCGTCCTGGCTCCTCAGCAGCTCATGCGCCGCGAGCGCCACATCGGGCTCGAAGGGGAGGGCAGCGAGGTCGGGCCGTTGCCTGAACCAGCCCGAGGAAGCCAGTTGCTGCAAGTCCTGCGGGACCTTGAACCCATTCCTGGCCCGGTATCCCAAGGCCTGATGCACTTGGACAGCGGCCTCATCGAAGCGTTGTCGTTGCGCGAGGAGCCGCGCAAGGGAAACCCGAGTGTTGGCCAGCTCCATCGGCTCCCTCGCCAGCTGCACCGCATGGAAGTAGCAGGTGATCGCGCTCCCGGAATCATGCGCCTCGAAGGTCTGGCCCGGCAGGGCCCAGGGCCAGGTGGCCTTGCGCTGGCGGCGCACCACGGAAGCCGTGCACTTGCGAGCCTGATCGATCTCGCCCTGGTCCAGCAGCCATTTGCTGCGGTAGTGGTTGAGCCACAGGTCGTCCGGATACCGTTCGAGCGCTGCGAGCAGCTGCTCCCCGGCCCAGCGTCGCAGCTCCGGATCAGCGTCTTGGGCCTGCTCCAGGAGCCCGCGCCCGATGGCGTAGTACAGGCGCATCTCGACGCTGGGGATCGGCTTGCCGCCCGGCGGGGTGTACGGTTCCCGGTCCTCAGCTCTCAGGTGTTGCGGCCCCCACCACCGTGCGAACTGGAGGAAGCCGGGCCAGGACCGGCTGGCCTTGAGGGCCAGGTTCAGCATACAAGAATGTAGGAGATCAGGCCGTTCCTTGCCGCCGAACACTTGGTACTCCGCCAGCCACAGCTCAAAGCGGTGCGCGAAATGGCTTCTGGACATGCGCAGGCTCTCGAGGTCCTCGAGCTCCTGCTTGAGGATGCCGTACAGCACCAAGCCGTAGGCGCGCTGGATATGAATGTCACCCGGGACGGCGTCATGGCATGCGCGTGCCCGCTCCAGAGCCTCGGGCAGCTTCCCTTCCTTGCGAAGCCGGGTGATCTCGCTGGCGTAGTGGCTCATTGCGTCACCCCCAAGGCTTGGCTGGTCCATTGGTCGATGCATAAATCGACCCGTTCCCGTCGACCCTCCTGCTCGAAGG
This sequence comes from Caldimonas tepidiphila, assembly GCF_003569765.1. Taxonomy (GTDB): domain Bacteria; phylum Pseudomonadota; class Gammaproteobacteria; order Burkholderiales; family Burkholderiaceae_C; genus Caldimonas; species Caldimonas tepidiphila. The sequence continues at coordinate 57,984 of NZ_QXMG01000038.1, forward strand.
TGAGCCAGAGCCTGTAGTTGTCGGGTTTCATTGCCACGATGCGCAGGCCCGTATCGGCAGTGGCCTGCTCGACGTGACTCTTGAAGTCCGCGAGAAAGGGGGCGGTTTCACATCAGGAGAGAACCCCGACTTCAGCAGCACCGGCCTCGTGCACGCGAGAGACGCTTGCAGCAACTTCGGCTCCGACCGTGCACCTGACGCAGCCACTACGTCCGACACCCGGTTGTCGCCCTTGCAGGAATACTGCACTGTGGCGCTCGCGCCATCGTGGCCGAGCACATAGCGTTCGAAGAACTGGCCGTGCTGCACATGGAGGTTCTCGATGCCGAGACCGGACGAGGCATCGCGGATCCGGCGGTGACGGCAGAACAGCGCCTCCTGTCCCTGGTTGAAGCAGAACCGGTTCCAGTCCACGGCCGCATGAACCTCGCCGTTGAAGCCGACCGACTGCGTAACGGGCGTCGGCAAGGTATCGAACCGGATGCGCGACAACGGCTTGAAGCCTTGCGGGTCGATCAGCAGCAGCCTGCTGCGGGCACGGGTGATGGAGGTGCAGGTCCGGCGGAAGAACTGCTGGTGGCGCGGGTCTCCCCCGGCATCGGTGAAGTTGCCCACCACCGTGTCCCACTCGCCGCCCTGCGCCTTGTGGGAGCTTCTAGAAACCGCCCCTGCGGCATGATGCGGGGATGAGCAGCAAGAAGACCAAAAGCACCACAGGGACGTGAAGCTGCAGCAGTACACCGATAGCCTGGAGCGCATGGGCGAGTTGGTGGACTTTGCGCAAGTGGCGGCTGCGGTGGATGCGGCCTGCCCCAGGCCCGATCGCAGCAAGGGCGGGCGGCCACGGACGAGCAGGCCGAGCACCAGTTGCTGGACCGGCGCAGCTTCCAGCGCTTCTGCGGCTTGGCTGACGAGTTGCGCATCCCGGACGCACGCACTGTCTGGCTGTTCAAGCAGCGGCTCGTGCAGGGCGGGCTCGGCGC
>NZ_KZ983961.1:0-2133 GCF_003569765.1 Caldimonas tepidiphila
GCAGACTTCGTGCTCGACGCACTGGAGCAGGCGCTGTACGAGCGACGACCGAGCGAGGAGGACCGGCTCATCCATCACTCGGACCGCGGCTCGCAGCCCAGATTCAACTGGTCGTCGCAACACTGCTTTGCTGAGCCAAGCGTAGCAGCTCATTGAATGCTTCTGCCGGTGTCCGCCACCCGAGTGTCTTGCGCGGTCTCGTGTTCAATGCAAGGGCCACCGCGTTCAGCTCGCTGACCCTGTGTGCACTGAGGTCCGTTCCCTTTGGGAAGTATTGCCGCAGCAACCCGTTGGTGTTCTCGTTGGTCCCTCTTTGCCAGGGGCTCTGTGGATCGCAGAAGTACACGTCCATGCCTGTGTCGAGCGAGAGCATCGCGTGTTGGCTCATTTCGGCGCCCTGATCCCAGGTTAGTGACTTTCGGAGCTGTTCGGGCAGCGAAGCCATCGCCTTCGTGATCGCGTTACGCACGGCCTCTGCTCCGTGACCGGCCAACGCAGGACCACGCTTGTCTCGGGGCTGCTGGCGGTGCTCAGGATGGGGCGGAAGGTGCAGCAGCATCGTGAAGCGCGTCGATCTCTCGACCAAGGTGCCGATGGCCGAGCTCGCCAGCCCCAGGATCAGATCGCCCTCCCAGTGACCGGGTGCAGCGCGATCCTCGACGCAGGCCGGCCGCTCGCTTATGAGGACCTCAGGGGTCACGAACGACTTCCCACGATTACGCGCCCGCTCCCGGGGAAGTCGTAGGGCTCGGCCGGTCCGCAGGCAAGCAGTCAATTCCCGGCGAAGTGCTCCGCGGCTCTGCACGTACAGCGCCTGGTAGATCGCTTCATGGCTGATGCGCATCGAAGCGTCTTCCGGGAAAAATCAATCAGCAGGCGGTTTGCGATCTGCTCCGGGCTCCAAGCCTGTGACCACCGGCGGGCTTGTCTGCGCCCAAGTCGGCGCCCCTTCCATTGCACCTGAGGCCCAGCAATCGTTCGCCCGCCTGGAGTCGCGATGTTGCCGGCCAATCGATCCTGCACATACTTGTGCAATGACGGATTCGTCAGGAGTTTGGCAGGCTTGGGCCGCATGGCGGCGCGGTCGGCATGCCACTGCGCCGTGTGAGCACGGTACTCAAGGCCTCCTCCGCGCGTGGCAGCGTTGCGTCGCAACTCGCGTGAGATCGTCGACGCCGCTCGACCAAGCTGTCTGGCGATCTCTCGAACTCCTTCTCCACGAGCGCGCGCCAGCGCGATCTGTTCGCGCTCAGCGAAGGAAAGGTACCGGCCTGTAGGCTCTGCTGCTGAAGCGGCGAGGTTCGATGGTGGCATACCGCCGCATTGTCGGAACCAGCGGTTGCCGACCGCCGCCGACACGCCGGCGATGCGGGCCGCGTCCTCGCTGGTGTGCCCACGAGCGATTGCCTTCCAGAATGGCCATCGCTCTGCGCGATGCAGCACTGGCGGCCGCCCTGGCGAGCGCAGCTTCGCGCGCAGCGATCGATCCGACTTCAACTTCTTCGCTTTCATCAACACCTCCAATCAGGACGTGTTGCGACGACCGGTTGAATTCACCCAGTACGTCTGCATCCGCTACAGCGAGCGACTGGCCGAGGCTGGCATCGAGCCCTCGGTAGGCAGCGTCGGGGACTCCTACGACAACGCGCTGGCCGAGACGATCAACGGGCTGTACAAGGCTGAGGTGATCCACCGGAGGCCCTCCTGGAAGACCCGGGAGGCGGTCGAGCTCGCCACGCTGCAGTGGGTCGCCTGGTTCAACCACCATCGGTTGCTGGAGCCTATCGGCCACATCCCGCCCGCCGAGGCCGAAGCTCACTACTATCGTCAACTTGCCGAGTCAGCCATGTCGGCCTGACTCAAGCCAATGAGCCTCCGGAATTCTCGGGGCGGTTCACTTCCTCAGCCTCATCGAGGTGCGCCGCACCACCGAGGTCTTCGATACCACACGGCGCCGCTTCGTCGCGCGGCGCGAGACGCCCGCGTACTACCTCAGCACGCTCGGCACCGCCGAGGTTGCGCCCCGTGAATTCGCGCGCCTCGTGCGCGAGCACTGGGCAATCGAGAACCGGCTGCACCATGTGCTCGATGTGACGCTGGCCGAGGATGCCAGCCGCATCCGCCGCAACCCCG
>NZ_KZ983961.1:2143-58019 GCF_003569765.1 Caldimonas tepidiphila
GTGAGCAAGGACGATGGCTGGCGCATCCCGGAAGAGCTGTGGGCCCAGATGGAGCCACTGCTGCTGCCCCGTCCCCAGCATCCACTGGGGTGCCACAACCCGCGCGTGTCGGATCGTGCAGCCATGAACGCCATCTTGCTGGTGCTGCGCACGGGCATGCAGTGGAACGCCTTGAAGGCCACCGGGGTGTGCTCGAGCAGCTCGGCCTACCGGCGCTTTCGCGAGTGGTGCGACGCCGGGGTGTTCCTGGAGTTCTGGCAGCAGGGCCTGTTGGCCTACGATGCGTTGAAGGGCATCGACTGGAGCTGGCTGGCAATGGACGGCGCAATGACGAAGGCGCCGCTGGGTGGGGGGGAAAACGGGCCCCAACCCTACGGATCGCGGCAAAGGGGGCACCAAGCGCAGCACGCTCACGGACGCAGCCGGCATCCCGCTGGCCATTGAGGTGGCGGGTGCCAACCGGCACGACATGAAGCTCACCGCTGCCACCTTGGCCGGCATCGTGGTCAAGCGGCCCGATCTGCGGCGCGAGGCCCCTCAGGGACTGTGCCTGGACAAGGGCTATGACTACGACGAGGTCCGAGCGCTTGTGGCCGCGTTCGGCTTCACCGCCCACATCCGGACCCGCGGCGAAGAGGCCGCGGCCATCAAGCGCGAGGCGGGCGACAAGGCGCGACGCTGGGTGGTAGAGCGCACGCACAGCTGGCTCAACCGCTGCCGTCGCATCCTCGTACGCTGGGAAAAGCGCGCTGATACCTATCTCGCCATGCTGCACCTGGCTTGTGGGCTCATCACTTGGCGCGCTACTGGCCTACTGGAATAGGCTCTTAGCTGCTGAACTGCCAGTCGAAGCCGGCGGCGACGAAGTGCGGGTTCTCGAAGCCCGCCTTGCCGTAGCGCAGCGCCTGCCCTTCGCGCGTCAGCACCCGACCGCCGGCGGCGAGCAGCACCGCGTGTCCGGCCGCAGTGTCCCACTCCATCGTGCGGCCGAGGCGCGGGTACAGGTCGGCCTCGGCGGCAGCCACGAGGCAGAACTTCAGCGATGAGCCCGCACCGCGCAGCGCCGCGACCCGGGTGCCCCCAAGGAAGGCGTCCATCGCCGCGGCGTCGCCGTGCGAGCGGCTGCCGACCACGACCAAGCCGTCGGCGCCTGGCTCGCGCACGCGAATCGAGCGGCACCCCGCGGCGTCTTCCAGGGTTGCACCCGCCCCGGCCATGCCGGCGAACAGCCGGCCGAGCGCCGGCGCGAGGACGACGCCGAGGACCGGCACGCCTTGCCGCACCAGCGCGATGTTCACGGTGAACTCCCCGTTGCGGTTGATGAACTCCTTGGTGCCGTCGAGCGGGTCCACGAGCCAGAAGCTGTCCCCCACCGCAGGGATGCGGCCCTGTGACACGCTTTCCTCGGCGACCACCGGCACGCCCGGCAACAGGGCGCCGAGCGCTTCCAGGATCAGCGCCTCGGCGCGCGCGTCGGCCTCAGTGACCGGGGAGGCGTCCTGCTTGTGCTGCACGACGATCTCCCGCCCGTAGATCTCCAGGATCGCGCGCCCGGCAATACGGGCGATGTCGCAGACGGGGGCCAGCAAGGCTTGCAACTCGGCGGCTGCCGTGGCATCGAGGCTTTCAGGATGCAAAGGAATTCTCCGAAACGGGAGTTGCTGGAGTGAGCGGTGGGTTCACCAGTGTATCGCCCCATTACACTTGCCAACCCCATATGTGGGTGTAAACAATTTTGTTGCCAAAGATTTCCACCCTTGCAGAAGCCGCTTCCGAGCGCCGCCGGCTCGCCGTACAGCTGCGCCTGCAGGGCCTGACCCTGGCACAGGTGCGCGAGCGCACAGGGCTGAGCTCGCCGACGATCGTCGCGGCGTTCCGGGCATTCCAGCAGGGGGGGTGGAACGCGGTGGCGGCCCGGCCCGCAGGTCGGCCTGCGGGCTTCGGACGGCGTCTGGACAGCGAGCAGGAAATGCAGCTCGCCGCCATCGTATGGCGGGAGTGGCCCGAGGACCACGGTCTGCCGGCCGAGGCCTGGACCCCGGCGCTGGTGCAGCGGCTGGCCGAGCAGCGCTTCGGCATGCAGATTTCCAGGCAGGCCTTGGCTCGCTATCTGAAGCGCTGGGGTTGCGTGGCGAACGCCGTGCCGCGGGCGTCGGCGGCTGCGCACCGCCTTGCCTGGTGCGGCGAGGTGGCCGGCGGCCCCTCGACGCAGTGCCGAGGCCGGGCGCTGTTTCTCGTCACCGCGCGCGGCCGGCTGCACTGGCTGCCGGTGCGCAGCGGCGAGAACGCCCGGGCGCTGCACGCGCTGCTGCGCCGCGGCTGGAGCCGCGGGACCACGCTGCTGCTGCACGGCATGCGGGTCGAGCAGGCTGTCGAAGCCGACAAGGGCCTCGCCGCGTGGCTGGCCGCATGTCCGGGGCTCGCCGTCGAGCCCACCGACATGCAATGGATTCACCCGGTCGGGCCGGCTGCCCCCCTCCGACACCGAGAGACTCGGGCGGCGACGCCCGTTCCGAAACCGCAGGAAGAGATTTCCATGAACCTGACCCATCTGCAGCGGCTCGAGGCCGAAAGCATCCACATCATGCGAGAAGTGGTGGCCGAGAGCGACAACCCGGTGATGCTGTATTCGATCGGCAAGGACAGCGCGGTGATGCTGCACCTGGCGCGCAAGGCCTTCTTCCCGGCGGTACCGCCCTTCCCGCTGCTGCACGTGGACACGACGTGGAAGTTCCGCGACATGTACGCGATGCGCGAGCGCATGGCCCGCGAGTCGGGGATGGAACTGCTGGTGCACGTCAACGAGGAGGGCGTCGCGCGCGGCATCAACCCGTTCACGCACGGCTCGCAGATCCACACCGACGTGATGAAGACCCAGGCGCTGAAGCAGGCGCTGGACAAGCACGGTTTCGATGTCGCCTTCGGCGGCGCGCGGCGCGACGAGGAGAAGTCGCGCGCGAAGGAGCGCATCTTCTCCTTCCGCACCGCGCAGCACCGCTGGGATCCGAAGAGCCAGCGGCCGGAGCTCTGGCGGCTCTACAACGCGCGCAAGCACAAGGGCGAGTCGATCCGCGTCTTCCCGCTGTCGAACTGGACCGAGCTCGACATCTGGCAGTACATCCTGCTGGAGAACATCCCGATCGTGCCGCTGTACTTCGCCAAGGAGCGCCCCGTGGTCGAGCGCGACGGCACGCTGATCATGGTGGACGACGAGCGCATGCCGCTGCGCCCCGGCGAAGTACCGGTGATGCGCAGGGTGCGCTTCCGCACCCTGGGCTGCTACCCGCTGTCGGGAGCGGTGGAGTCCGAAGCGCAGAGCCTCACCGCGGTGATCCAGGAGATGCTGCTGACGCGCACCTCGGAGCGCCAGGGCCGGATGATCGATCACGACTCGGCCGCGTCGATGGAGAAGAAGAAGCAGGAAGGCTATTTCTGAGCGCGCAGCCGCGCCTGCCTTCCCGACTTTCCGCCGCCTCCCACTGAAAAGACTGACTTCCATGGCCCACCAATCCGACCTGATCGCCAGCGACATCGAAGAGTACCTGCGCCGGCACGAGCGCAAGAGCCTGCTGCGCTTCATCACCTGCGGCAGCGTCGACGACGGCAAGAGCACGCTGATCGGCCGCCTGCTGTACGAGTCGAAGATGCTGTTCGAGGACCAGCTCGCCGCTGTTGCCGCGGACTCCCGCAAGTGGGGCACGCAAGGCGGCGAGATCGACTTCGCCCTGCTGGTTGACGGCCTGGCCGCCGAGCGCGAGCAGGGCATCACCATCGACGTCGCCTACCGCTTCTTCTCGACCGAGCGGCGCAAGTTCATCGTCGCCGACACGCCCGGTCACGAGCAGTACACCCGCAACATGATCACGGGCGCGTCCACCGCCGACGTCGCGGTGATCCTGATCGATGCGCGCAAGGGCGTGCTGACGCAGACCCGCCGCCACAGCTACCTCGCATCGCTGGTGGGCATCCGCCACGTCGTGCTCGCCGTCAACAAGATGGACGCCGTGGACTACGCGGAGCCGGTGTTCCGGCGCATCGTCGACGACTACCTGACCTTCGCCCGGCAGGTCGGCCTCGAGCAGGTGACCGCCATCCCGATGTCGGCGCTCAAGGGCGACAACATCCTGGAGCGCAGCACGCGCATGCCCTGGTACCGCGGCACGACGCTGATGGGCTACCTGGAGGCGGTGGAGATCGACGCCACGCACCTGCAGAAGCAGCCGCTGCGCATGCCGGTGCAGTGGGTGAACCGGCCGGACATGCATTTCCGCGGCTTCGCCGGCACGCTCGCCAGCGGCGTCGCGCGGCGCGGCGAGCGCATCCGGGTGCAGCCTTCCGGCAAGGAGGCCCGCATCGAGCGCATCGTCACTGCCGATGGCGACCTGGAGCAGGCCGTCGCAGGCCAGTCGGTGACGCTGACGCTGAGCGAGGAGATCGACATCTCGCGCGGCGACATGATCTCGACCGCCGAGGCGCCGGCCGAGGTGGCCGACCAGTTCGAGGTCACGCTGGTCTGGATGCACGACGAGCCGATGCTGCCGGGCCGGCCCTACCTGCTCAAACTCGGCGCCTGCACCGTCTCTGCCACAGTCACCGAGATCAAGTACCAGGTCAACGTGAACACGCTCGAGCACCTCGCGGCGAAGAAGCTGGAGCTCAACGCGATCGCGGTGTGCAACCTGAGCGTGGACCGGCCTCTGGCCTTCGACGCGTACCGCGACAACCGCGACACGGGCGGCTTCATCCTGATGGACCGCCTCGGCAACAACACCGTCGGTGCCGGGATGCTGCATTTCGCGCTGCGGCGCTCGCACAACATCCATCTGCAGCACCTCGACGTGGACAAGGCGTCGCGTTCGGCGATGAAGAACCAGCAGTCCTGCGTTCTCTGGTTCACCGGTCTGTCGGGGGCTGGCAAGTCCTCGATCGCCAACCTGGTCGAGAAGAAGCTCTGCGCGCTGGGCCGCCACACCTATCTGCTCGATGGCGACAACGTGCGGCACGGGCTGAACAAGGACCTCGGCTTCACCGACGAGGACCGGGTGGAGAACATCCGCCGCGTCGGCGAGGTCGCGCGCCTGATGGTGGACGCGGGGCTGATCGTGCTGACCGCCTTCATCTCGCCCTTCCGCGCCGAGCGCCAGATGGCGCGCGGGCTGGTCGACGAGGGCGAGTTCCTCGAGGTCTTCGTCGACACGCCGCTGGAGGTCGCGGAACACCGCGACCCGAAGGGCCTGTACCGCAAGGCGCGCCGCGGCGAGCTGCGCAACTTCACCGGCATCGACTCGCCGTACGAGCCGCCCGAGAACCCTGAGATCCGCGTCGACACGACCCGGCTTTCCGCCGAGGAGGCGGCCGCCCAGATCGTCGCCGTGCTGGCCGCGCGCGGGCTGCTCGGCCTGCTGCGATGAGTCGTCCGCATCGCGGCAGCGCACAGGCAGGACGGGGAGCGCGCGCCGCAACGCGCGTGGCGCGTCGATGACGGGCCGCGGGGACTGGCGTTCGCCGCCGCAGCGCATCGTCGTGCTGTCGCAGGGCGACAACGCGTCCTGGGCCTACCTGCTCCAGCAGCGCCTGGCGTGCCAGGGGCTGCCGGTCGTCCACGCCGACCCGCGGCTGCCGCCTCGCGGCGCGGCAGCGGTCCCGCGTCCCGGCGACGCAGTAGTGATCTGCCGCTACCTGTCGCTGCCGTGGCGGACGCTGCTCGGGCGGCTGCGGTCGCAACTCGCGGGCGTGGTCTATTTCATGGACGACGACCTGCTCGACGCGGGCGTTCTGCGGGAGCTGCCCTGGCGCTACGCGCTCAAGGTCTTTCGCGGCGCTACGATGCACCGGCGCTGGCTGGAGCGCCATTGCGACGCCTTCTGGGTCTCGACGCCTGCGCTGGCGCGGCGCTACGCGGCGCTGCGACCGGAGGTGCTGCCCCTGCGTCCCGCACAGGAACTGCTGCAGGCCGCGCCCGCACCAGTGCGCATCTGCTACCACGGCAGCCTGCCCACCCACCGGCGTGAGCTGGAGTGGCTGCGGCCGGTGATCGAGGCGGTGCAGCGACGCTGTGCCCACACTCATGTGGAACTCTTCGGCGACGTCTCCGTGCAGCGGCTCTACCGAGGCCTGCCCCGGGTTTCGGTGGTGCACCAGCTGTCCTGGCCCGGCTACCTCGACTACAGCGCCGCGTGCCCGCGCGACATCGGGCTTGCTCCGCTGCGCCCGAGCCGCTTCAACGCGGCCCGCGGCGCGGTGAAGTTCTTCGATTTCGCCCGCATGGGAGCCGTCGGCCTGTATGCCGACGGCGAGCCCTACGCGGGCTGGGTGCGGCACGAGGAGGACGGACTGCTGCTCGACCACGAGCCGCAGACCTGGGTGCGGCACATCGTCGCGCTGGTCGAGGACGCGCCGCGCCGCGAGCGCATGGCGGCCGCGGCACGCCGCCGGGCTCTCGAGGCGGCCCGGCCTGTGCCGGAGCCGGGCCTGTGAGTCCCGTGGAAGCGAGCGCGATGTCTGCCGAGAAGCGGCCGCGCTACGGCGTCTTCACGCTGGGCCTGAGCCGGCTGCAGACGCTGCCGCGCCTGCTCGACGACCTGCAGGTCGTGGACATGCCCGCCGCGCTGTGGGATCCGCTCGATGGCGTACTGGCCTGGGGGCGCAAGCCGGTCGCGCGCCGCGCCGAGCGGGCGGCGCGGCGGCGCGGACTGCCGCTGCTCCGCATCGAGGACGGCTTCCTGCGCTCCGTCGGACTGGGCGCTTGCGAGCCGCCCTGGTCGCTGGTGGTCGACGACCAGGGCATCTATTACGACGCGACCGGCCCGAGCCGCCTCGAATCCCGGATCGCCGCCGGGCTGGACGAGGCACAGCGGCAGCGGGCCGACCGGCTGCGCGCGATGTGGCAGGCCGCCCGCCTCTCCAAGTACAACCATGCGCGCGAGTCGGCTGCGCTGCCGGCGGGCGCGTTCGTGCTGGCGGTGGACCAGACCTTCGGTGACGCCTCGATCCGATGCGGGCTGGCCGACGCCCGCAGCTTCGCGCGCATGCTGGAGGCCGCCCTCGACGAGAACCCGGGCGTGCCGGTCGTGCTGAAGGTGCATCCGGACGTGATTGCCGGCCGCAAGCGCGGGCACTTCGAGTCCCTCACGGCCGGTCAGGCCGGGCGGGTCGTGCTGCTGGCCGATGACATGCACCCGCCCGCACTGCTCGCGTCGTCCCGGGCGGTGTACGCGGTGACCTCGCAGATGGGCTTCGAGGCCCTGCTGTGGGGCAAGCCGGTGCGCACCTTCGGCATGCCCTTCTACGCCGGCTGGGGCCTGACGCAGGACGAGCTGCCGGCACCCGAGCGCCGGCGCCCCGTGCCGTTCGAGAACCTGGTGCACGCGGCACTGGTCGACTACCCGCGCTACATCGACCCCGAAACGATGCAGCGCTGCGAGCCCGAACGCCTCATCGAGTGGATGGCGCTGCAGCGCCGCATGCGCGAGCGCTTTCCGCCCCGGGTGCACGCGCTCGGCTTCTCGCGCTGGAAGAAGCCGATCGTGCATGCCTTCTTCTCCGGCAGCGAAGTGGATTTCCTCAAGCGGGCGGAATCGGCGCCGCCCGGCGCCACGCTGGCCGTCTGGGGCCGCCGCGAACCCGGAGGCGGCACGCCTGCCGTCCGGGGCCCGGCCGCTGCCGCGTCCGTCGTCCGCCTCGAGGACGGCTTCCTGCGCTCGGTCGGCCTCGGCGCGGATCTGGTGCGGCCGCTGTCCTGGGTGATGGACCGCAGCGGCATCTACTACGACGCGACGCGGCCCTCCGACCTGGAGACGCTGCTGCAGACGGCCGAGTTCGACGCCGCGCTGCTCGCTCGCGCACGCGCGCTGCGCGAGCGCATCGTCGCCACCGGCCTCACGAAGTACAACGTCGGGCAGGGCGGCTGGTCGCGGCCGGCACAGGACGTGCGCGTGGTGCTGGTGCCCGGACAGGTCGAGAGCGACGCCTCGCTCGCCTACGGTGCCCCGGGGCTGCGCACCAACTTCGGGCTGCTGCGTGCGGCGCGCGAGGCGGCGCCGCAGGCACACCTGATCTACAAGCCCCACCCGGACGTGGTGGCCCGGCTGCGCCAGCCGGGACGCGGCGAGGGCGAGGCGCGGCGCTTCTGCGACGAGCTGGTGGTCGACGCGCCGATGCACGCGATGCTCGACGCCGCCGACGAGGTGCACGTGCTCACCTCGCTGGCCGGCTTCGAGGCGCTGCTGCGCGGCAAGCGCGTCGTCTGCCACGGCCAGCCCTTCTACGCCGGCTGGGGCCTGACGCAGGATGCGCAGCCGCATCCCCGGCGCACCCGGCGCCTGACGCTCGACGAGCTGGTGGCGGGGGTGCTGATCCTCTACCCGGCCTACGTCAGCCGCAGCAGCGGCGCCTTCACCACCCCGGAGCGAGCCCTCGACGAGTTGCTGGCCTGGCGAGCCCAGGGTGCGTCGAGGCTATCGTGGCGGCGGCGGTTGCTGCGATGGGTCCTGGGCTGGCGCAAGCGCTGAGCCTGGGCGCCGAGGTGTCGTGAATACGTCACATAAATGGGAAAAAAGAGCAGAAATTCCGCTCTTGTAGGCAAAAAGCGGCAGTAGGCCGCTGGCGACGATAGGTTGCAACGACAACAATCAGGGAACAGTTGTTCCTTTTTGTCGCCTCTCGTTCGCCACGCCTTCCCATGACCGGCTCGTTTCGCACCGACTCCCTGCCGGCCATCCCGCCGCCGCCGGAATCGTTTCGCGCGCTGCTCGGCCATCAGCGCCCGCTCCTGCTGCAGGGGCCGATGGGCCCCTTCTTCGACCAGCTCGCCCGCTTCCTGCTGGCGCAGGGCAAGCAGGTGCGCAAGGTGCATTTCAACGGCGGCGACGAGCTGTTCTATTCGGCCACACCCGCCGAGCCCTACACCGGCACGCTGAAGGACTGGCCGCACTGGCTGCGGCAGTACCTGCGCTCGCACGCCGTCGATGCGCTGGTGCTGTTCGGGCAGACGCGCTCGCTGCACCTGCGCGCGCGCGCGGTGGCGCGCGAGCTGGGCGTGCCGGTCTACGTGTTCGAGGAAGGCTACTTCCGGCCGCACTACGTGACGCTGGAGCGCGGCGGCGTGAACGCGGACTCGCCGCTGCCGCGCAACCCGCAGGCCTACCGGGGCCGGTCGTCGCAGGAACCCGCATCGCCGCGCGCCACGAACCAGCGCTTCGGCCGCATGGCCTGGCAGGCGGTGTCCTACTACATGGCCACGGTCGCCAGGAGCCGCCGCTACGCCCACTACAGCCACCACCGTCCGATCAGTCCTGTCGCCGAGGGCCTGCGCTGGGTGCGCGGGGGCTGGCGCAAGCTGTGGTTCCGCTTGAAGGAGCGCGGCCACGCGAGCCTGTGCGAGGCGCCGCTGAGCGGGCGCTGGTTCCTCGTGCCGCTGCAGGTGCACAACGACAGCCAGGTGACGCACCACTCGCCGTTCGGCAGGGTCGAGAATTTCATCGAGCAGGTGCTCGCGTCCTTCGCCGCGCATGCGCCGCAGGACACGCTGCTGGTGATCAAGCACCATCCGATGGACCGGGCCTACCGCGACTACGGCCGCCTGATCGCCCGCGCGGCCGACGCGCTCGGCATCGGTGCGCGGGTGCGCTACCTTCACGACGCGCACCTGCCGACGCTGCTGCAGCATGCGCGCGGCGTGGTGACGATCAACTCCACCGTGGGGCTGCAGGCGCTCTACCATCGCTGCCCGGTGGTCACGCTCGGCGAGGCCTTCTACGCGGTGCGCGGCCTCGTGCATCCAGGGCCGCTGCAGAGCTTCTGGACGCAGCCGGGCGAGGTCGATGCGGCGCTGTTCAGCCGCTTCAAGGCTCACGTGATCGCGCAGAGCCAGCTCAATGCCAGCTTCTACGGCGAGGTGCCGGCGCTCGAGCTCGATACGGAGGGCAGCCCGGCGCTCGAGGCGCTCGAGGCGCTGGAGGCCCCCGAGCCGCTGCAGCGCGCCTGAGGCGTCGGCGCCCTGCGGGCCGCGGGCGGCCCCGCTACCATCGCGCCCCATGCGCATCATCTCCCTCAACGCCAACGGCATCCGCTCGGCCGCCACCAAGGGCTGGCCGGCATGGCTCGAACAGCAGCGCGCCGATTTCTGCTGCCTCCAGGAACTGAAGTGCCAGGCGCCCGACGTGATCGGGCGCTTCGAGCAGGTGGCGGGACTGCGAGGCCATTTCCACCACGCCGAGAAGAAGGGCTACTCGGGCGTCGGCGTCTACTCGCGGCACGAGCCGAGCGACGTGCGGGTCGGCTTCGGCTGCGCCGAATTCGACGCCGAGGGCCGCTACGTGGAGGCCCGCTTCGACACGCCGTCGCGGCGCTTCAGCGTCATCAGCTGCTACTTCCCGAGCGGCTCGAGCTCCGAGGAGCGCCAGCAGGCCAAGTTCCGCTTCCTCGCGGAGTTCATGCCGCAGCTCGAGCACCTGAAGGCCGGGCGCGAGTTCGTGCTGTGCGGCGACATCAACATCGCGCACCAGGCGCTCGACCTGAAGAACTGGAAGGGCAACCTCAAGAACAGCGGCTTCCTGCCCGAGGAGCGCGACTGGTTCACGCGCATGCTCGGCCTCGGGCTCGTCGACGTGCACCGCACGCTGCGCCCCGCCGACGGCGGCGAGGCCTACACCTGGTGGAGCAACCGCGGCCAGGCCTGGGCGAAGAACGTCGGCTGGCGCATCGACTACCAGATCGCCACGCCCGCCGTCGCCGCCACCGCGCATGCCGTGGCGGTCTACAAGGACCAGCGCTTCAGTGACCATGCGCCGCTGACGATCGACTACGACTACCCGATGTGAGGCGGATGTCGCGTCGCTCCCACAAAGGTTGCCAACGCGGAACTTCTTCCTTGTTGCAATAAAACGTTACCCCTAGACTGCGCCGCGCAGCCGCCCCACGGGAGGCGCGGCGTTTTCCGGAGAACAGGCATGAAGAAATCCCTCGCGGCGCTCGGCGCGCTGTGCGTCCTCAGCGTCGGTGCACAGGCCGGCGAGATCTATGGCAACGTCGGCCTGCCCGGCGTGATGCTGGGCTATGCGCAGCCCCTGAGCAGCAGCCTCACGGTTCGCGCCGACGTCGCCACGCTCGGCAGCCACGAGAAGTCGGGCAAGGAGGAGGGCGTGGACTACACCGGCAAGATCAAGGTGCAGCGCACCGGCGTGTTCGCCGACTGGTTCCCGTTCCAGGGCGGTTTCCGTCTCACCGGCGGCATGACCTTCAACGACATCAAGGCCAGTCTGAGCGCCCGGGGCGACGGCAGCTTCCAGCGCATCGGCGACACCGACTACCGGCTGGATGCCGACGACCGCTTCGACGTCGAGATCAGCTTCCCGCGCACCACGCCGTATCTCGGCATTGGCTACGGGCACCAGCTCGCCAAGGGCCTGGGCTTCGTGTTCGACCTGGGCGCCTCGCTCGGCAAGGCCAAGGTGAGCGTCAGCACCAGCGGCGACTGGGACGACAGTGCCGAGGCCCAGCGCGACATCGAGCGCGAGCGCCAGGAGCTGAGCGACGGCGTGGGCAAGATCAGGGTCATTCCCCAGATCAGCATCGGCCTGAACTACCGCTTCTGAGAGGGCGGGGGCGCCCGGCGCCCCCGCAGCACGAAGGGCGCCGCCATGCACAATGGCAGGCGCCTTTTTTCATGGATTTCCGACGACAACGATGCTGCGCTACGAAACCGTCCCCGTCACGCCCTTCCAGCAGAACTGCTCCATCGTCTGGTGCGACGAGACGATGGAGGGCGCGGTGATCGACCCCGGCGGCGAGCTGCCGCGGCTGCTCGAGGCGGCCGACCGTCTCGGCGTGACGCTGCGCCAGATCCTGCTCACGCACGCGCACATCGACCATGCGGGCGGCGCCGGCCGGCTCGCGCGCGAGCGGGACCTGCCAATCGTCGGCCCGCACGAGGGCGACCGGTTCTGGATCGAGGGGCTGGCGCAGCAGAGCCGCATGTTCGGCTTTCCCGAGGCCGAGCCCTTCGAGCCGGCGCGCTGGCTGCGCGACGGCGACACGGTGGCGGTGGGGCGCAGCCAGCTCGAGGTGCGCCACACGCCCGGCCACACGCCGGGTCACGTGGTGTTCTTCGCGCCCGACGCGCGGCGCTGCTTCGTCGGCGACGTGCTGTTCGCCGGCAGCATCGGCCGCACCGACTTCCCCGGCGGCGACCACGCGACGCTGATCGATTCGATCGCGCAGCGGCTGTGGCCGATGGGCGACGACGTGGTGTTCATCCCCGGTCACGGTCCGGAGAGCCGCTTCGGCGAGGAACGGCGCAGCAATCCCTACGTGCGGGGAACCTGAGGCCTCCCGGGGGCGGTCGTCCCGGAGCGGGACTCAGCCGCGCCGCGCCCGCTCGTACAGGGGCATCACCTTCGGCAGGTTAGCCTCGATCTGCTGGATGCGCGCCGTGCCCGCCGGGTGCGTGGACAGCCACTGCGGCGGCGCGCCCTTGTTCGCCGCGCCCATCTTCTGCCACAGCGTGACGCCGGCACGCGGGTCGTAGCCGGCGCGCGCGGCGAGCTCCATGCCGACGAGGTCGGACTCGCTCTCGTCCTCGCGGCTGAAGCGCATCGTCAGCAGCTGACCGCCCATGTTCAACAGCGTGTCGCCGACCGCGCCGAGCCCGAACAGGCCGGAGACGAGGTTGGCGCCGAGCCGGGTCGCCGCCGTCTTGCCGATGCGCTCGCGCGCGTGCTCGCGCAGCGCATGCGCCATCTCGTGGCCCATGATCATCGCCACCTCGTCGTCGGTGAGCTGCAGCTGCTCGAGGATGCCGGTGTAGAAGGCGATCTTGCCGCCGGGCATGCAGAAGGCGTTGAGCTGCTTGGAGCCGATCAGGTTCACCTCCCAGCGCCACTGCTTCGCGCGCGGGTTCCAGTTCTCGGCGTGCGGGATGATGCGCTGCGCGATCGCGCGCAGGCGGCGCAGCTGCGGGTGGTTGTCCGGCGCGAGCGCGTTCTGCGCGCGCGCCTCCTGCAGCATCTGCGCGTACTGCTGCGCGGCGGCCTGCTCGATCTGCTCGGCGGGCACGAGCTTGGACCAGGAGGACTGCTTGCCGACATCGATGCCTTCGCGCGTCTGCTGCGCCAGCACCGCACCGGGCAGCGCGACGGCCAGTGCCAGGGCCAGGCCGCTGAGGCGGGATGCGAGTTTCATGCGCTCATCTCCAGATGGGGTTCCCGGGGTTCGAGTCACTCCGCGGCACTGCGTTCCAGCATGCGGCGCACCGGCGGCAGCAGCAGGTAGGCCGGGAAGGACAGCCAGAAGGTCAGGAAGAAGTAGGCCGCGAAGCCCATCTCCTGCGCGCCGATGCCGCCGGCCCAGCCCGCCACCGCGCGGCTGAAGGCGAAGATCGACGACAGGATCGCGTATTCGGTGGTGGCCTTGGCACGGCTCGTGATTGCCATCAGGAAGGCAAGAAACGCGCCGGTGCCCAGGCCCCCGGTGAAGCTCTCGAGGCCGCTGGCCGCGTAGACCGCGAGCTGGTGGTGCAGCGCGATGTCGGCGGCGGCGATCGTGCCGTCGGCGCCGGGCACGACGCGCGGCACGTACCAGGCCGCGGCCGCGTAGCCGAGGTTGGACAGCGCCTGCCACAGCCCCAGCACCCACAGGCCGCGGAAGATGCCGCGCCGGTCAACGTACCAGCCGCCGATCAGTCCGCCCGCGATCGACAGCGCCAGCCCCAGGTTGACGCTGACCAGGCCGATCTGCTGGTTCGAGAAGCCCGCGTCGACCCAGAAGGGCTTGACCATGAAGCCCATCGCCGCGTCGCCGAGCTTGAAGGTGAGGATGAAGACCAGGATCGCGATCATCCCCGGGCGCGACAGCAGCTCGACCCAGGCGCCGAACACCGGGCCCTCGCGCATCAGGTTCGCGCGCGGACCGCGCGCGGCGACCACCATCAGCGACGCGCCGGCGAACATCAGCGACACCGGCAGCAGTCCCTTGAACCACCACAGCTGGTTCCAGCGCCCCACCGCCTCCCAGCCGGCGGCCCGCGCCACCGGCGGCAGCGCCGGCCACAGCAGCCCGACGAGCACCAGCGCCAGCGCCGCGATCCACAGCGGCTGCTCGCGCAGCAGCGAGAGCTCGCGAGCGACGCTGCCCGGGGCCGCGCCCGGGCGCCGCGGCTCGCGCGGCGCCAGCAGCACCAGGCCCGCGTTGAGCAGGAACACCGCGGTGCCGAGCAGGTAGGCCAGCGCCCAGCCGAACCAGCCCGAGATCATCAGCACCGCGCCCGCGGTCAGCATGCCGACGCGGTAGAAGCCGATGCGGAAGCCGTTGGCCATGCCGTACTCGCGCTTGTCGAGCAGCTCGATCGTGTAGCCGTCGGTGGCGATGTCGTTGGTGGCCGACAGCATCGTGAACGCGCCGATCGCGATCCACACCCAGGGGCTGACGATGCCGGGCGTGCCCGGCACGCCGGCCTGCGAGGCGAACAGCGCCATCACCGCCGCCATGCCGAGGTTGGCGCCCGCGACCCACCAGCGGTGGCGCCGCGCCCAGTCCACCGCCGGCGCCCACAGGAACTTCACCGTCCACGCCAGCCCGAGCAGGCTCAGCAGCCCGATGTCGGCGAGGTTGACGCCCTGCTGGCGGAAGTAGACCGGGAAGATGTCGAAGAACACTCCGAGCGGCAGGCCCTCGCTGAAGTACAGCAGCGCGACCCAGAACAGCTTGCGGCGGTAGGCAGGAGGCGTGTGCGGCGGGGCGACGGCGGCGGAGGAGGCGGACTCGGCCGCGGGCGGGATGCTCATGCGGGTGATTCTAGGCAGCGCCCCCCGGGACGCATGCGGGCGGTCGAGGGCAAATTTGGCAGCGGGTGCAATTCCCCGGCAAGGGGCGCGACTGCCGCAACACCCTGTCCTCGCTGCGATTTCGGCGCGCAGGGAATAATGCATGGTCTTTCCCCTGCTGCCGGACCATCCCTTGACCCCGCCCCGCCACGCCGCCGCGCCGTCCTTTTCCTCGCTGGAGTTCCGCGCCGCGCTCGGCACCTTCGCCACCGGCGTGACGATCGTCACCGCGCGCGACGCGGACGGCACGCTGATCGGGCTGACCGCCAACTCCTTCAACTCGGTCTCGCTCGACCCGCCGCTGGTGCTGTGGAGCCTGTCGATGCGCGCCGGCTCGATGCCGGTGTTCCAGCGCGGCTCGCACTACGCGATCAACATCCTCGCGGCGGACCAGCGCGAGCTCGCCGAGCGCTTCGCGCGCAAGGGCGAGGACCGCTGGGCCGGCGTCGCCTGGAAGGAGGGCGTGGCCGGCGCGCCGGTGCTCGAGGGCGCGATGGCGGTGTTCGAGTGCTTCAACCGCAGCCGCTACGAGGAGGGCGACCACGTCATCTTCGTCGGCGAGGTCGAGCGCTGCACGCACACGCCCGGCGCCGCGCCGCTGATCTTCCACGGCGGGCGCTTCTACACCGAGATGCCGCTCTGAGCCGGCGGCGGGCCGGGCTCGGCTCGCGCGCCGCCGCCCGCGTCGCTGCCCTGAGGGGCATGCCGCAGCGGGACCTCATCACCGGCCGGCGGGCGCCGTCGCGCCCTGCTCGAGCCGCCGGCCGTGCTGCGTGCGGCCGCCCCAGCCCCAGGCCGTCGCCGGGAGCTCCTGCACCACGACGTAGCTCGCCGGATGCAGCGGCCCGAGGCGGCTCTCCAGCAGCGCGAAGGCCTCGGCGACGAAGGCCTCCATCTCGGCGGCCGTGTTGGTGCCGGCGCTGACCTGCACCTGCAGGTGTGCGCCGGCCTGCGCGGCGTCCTGCAGCGGGGTGCCGCCGATCGTCCACTGCGCTGCGGGGACCGGCTCGACGCGCAGCGCGACGAGGTCGGAGCGCTTGCGCAGCCGCGTCGCGATCAGCGCGCTCAGCGCACCCGCGATTCCGTTTCGCAGCGTGTCCGCAGCAGCCTCGCGAAGGGCGGGGGAGGGCGGGGTGGTGAACATCAGGTGGGCGAAGGGCATGGCGGCTCCTTTTTCGGGGGACATCGCAGGAAGGCTGCCGGTCCTTCCGCGTCAGTGCATCCGTGTCAGTAATAAGGGGTCGGGATCCGGGAGGCCTCCCGGACCCAGCGAGCCTCGGCGCGCCGCGCCCAGGCGTCGAACCAGCGGTCGAGCAGGCTCTCGGGCCACCCGGTGTCGGAGTGCGGGGTGTCCGGGCGGTCGGCGGGCGCCGGCACGAGGCGCGGTCGCGCCGGGGGGCACGATGGGGCGGGCGAGGGCCGGGCTTCGAGCGGGAGGTTCATCGCGGGCTCCTTCGTGGAGAGGGGATGACGCCACTCTAGGTTTGCGAAAAAGCTCCGCCAATCCCGCCCGATGCATCCGGACTTTGCAAAAATGCACGGTCATGCCACCCCGCTCCTCCGCACCCGCCGCCCCGTCCGCACGTCCCGGACTGAACTGGGACGATCTGCGCTACGCGCTGGCGATCGCCGACGCCGGCTCGCTCGCCGGCGCGGCGCGGGCGCTGGAGGTGCAGCATTCGACGGTGCTGAGGCGGCTGGGGGCGCTCGAGCGGCGGCTCGGCGCGCGGCTGTTCGAGCGGCAGCGCAGCGGCTACCTGCCGACCGAGGCCGGCGAGCTGCTCGTCGCGCAGGCGCGGCAGATGCAGCCGGGCATCGACGAGCTCGCGCGCCGCCTCCGCGGGCGCGACCTGGCGCTCGCCGGCAGCGTGCGGCTCAACACCTCCTACATCGCGATGCTCTACCTGCTGCCCGCGCCGCTGGCGGCCTTCTCGCGCGCGCACCCGGGCATCGAGGTCGAGGTGGTCGAGGCCTCGGGGCTGGCGGACCTGTCGCGGCGCGACGCCGACCTGGCGCTGCGCCTGAGCCGCGCGGTGCCCGAGCACCTGGTGGGGCGCCGTCTCGGCGACGTGCGCTTCCGCATCTACGCGTGCCGCGGCGCCTCCGGGCTGCCGCAGTCGCCGCGGCCGCTCGCGCAGCTGCTCGAGTTCCCATGGATCGGCTACGAGCGCGACCGCTCGACCACCTTCTTCGAGCGCTGGATGCGCGCGCAGGTGCCCGACGAGCGCATCCGGCTGCGCGTGGACCTGTTCCATTCGATGGTGGCGATGCTGCGCACGGGGCTCGGCATCGGGCTGCTGCCGAGCTTCGTCGAGGCCGACGAGCCCGATCTCGTCGCGGTGTCCGCGCCGATCGAGGAGATCGACACGCCGCTGTGGCTGCTGACGCATCCGGACCTGCGCTCGACCGCGCGCATCCGGCTCTTCATGCAGCAGGTCGGCGACGCGCTCGCGCAGCGGCTGCGCGCCGGCGCTTGAAGTCCGCCGCGGGAGCACCAATTGCAGTGGCAGGACCGGAGGTTTCCCCCATGCTGATCGCCTGCCCGCACTGCCAGACGCTCAACCGCGTGCCCGACGAGCGTCTCGCCGAGGACCCGAACTGCGGCCACTGCAAGGCCGCGCTGCTGCCGGGCGCGCCGGTCGAGCTCGGCGACGCGGACTTCGCCGCGGTGGCCGGGCGCACCGAGCTGCCGGTGCTGGTCGACTTCTGGGCGCCCTGGTGCGGCCCCTGCCGCGCGATGGCGCCGCAGTTCGAGACGGCGGCGCGCGAGCTCAAGGGCCGCGTGCTGTTCGCGAAGGTCAACAGCGATGACAACCCGAAGACCTCGGTGCGCTTTCGCATCCGCAGCATCCCGACGCTGCTGCTGCTGCACCGCGGCGAGGAGGTCAGGCGCGTCAGCGGCGCGATGCCGGCGCGCGAGCTGGTGCGCTGGGCGACGGGGGGCTGAGCCGCGGCGGTGGCGGCCGCGGGCTCACTCGAAGGGCTTGGCGTCCTGCAGCAGCGGCGCGGCGGCGTCCTTGGCCGACAGCGCCAGCGCCACGCCGGGGTCCGGCCACTCGATCGCGAGCGCGGGGTCGTCCCAGCGCACCGCCGCCTCGCACTCGGGCGCGTAGTAGCCGGTGGTCTTGTAGAGGAAGTCGGCGCTGTCGCTGAGCACGAGGAAGCCGTGCGCGAAGCCCGGCGGGATCCACAGCTGGCGGTGGTTGTCGCCGCTGAGCTCGGCGCCGGTCCATTTCCCGAAGGTCGCGCTGCCGCGGCGCACGTCGACCGCGACGTCGAACACGCGGCCCTGCGTGACGCGCACGAGCTTGCCCTGCGCGTGCGGCGGCAGCTGGTAGTGCAGCCCGCGCAGCACGCCGCGGGCCGAGCGGCTGTGGTTGTCCTGCACGAAGGTGTGGCGGGTGCCGGTGAGCTCGTCGAAGCGCCGCTGGCTGAAGCTCTCCATGAAGAAGCCGCGCGCGTCGCCGAAGACCTGCGGCTCGAGCACCAGCACGCCGGGCAGCGGGGTGGGGATTGCCTTCATCTCAGAACACCTGCTCGCGCAGCACCTTCAGCAGGTACTGGCCGTAGCCGTTCTTGAGCATCGGCGACGCGAGCCGCTCGAGCTGCGCGGCGTCGATCCAGCCGCTGCGCCACGCGATCTCCTCGGGGCAGGCCACCTTCAGGCCCTGGCGCTTCTCGAGCGTCGCGATGAACTGGCCGGCGTCGAGCAGGCTGTCGTGCGTGCCGGTGTCGAGCCAGGCGTAGCCGCGGCCCATGATCTCCACGCGCAGTTGTTGCCGCGCGAGGTACTGCGCGTTGACGTCGGTGATCTCGAGCTCGCCGCGCGCCGAGGGACGCAGCCCGGCGGCGATGTCGCAGACCTGCTCGTCGTAGAAGTACAGGCCGGTGACCGCGTAGCTGCTCTTGGGCGCCCTGGGCTTCTCCTCGATGCTCACCGCGCGGCGCTCGGCGTCGAACTCGACCACGCCGTAGCGCTCGGGGTCGTGCACGTGGTAGGCGAACACGGTGGCACCCGTTTCGCGCTGCGCCGCGTCCCTGAGCTGCGCCTGCAGGTCGTGGCCATGGAAGATGTTGTCGCCTAGCACCAGCGCGCTCGGGTGCCCGCCGACGAACTCGCGCCCGAGCACGAAGGCCTGCGCGAGGCCCTCGGGGCGGGGCTGCACGCAATAGCTCAGGTTCAGGCCCCACTGGCTGCCGTCGCCCAGCAGCGCCTCGAAGCGCGGCGTGTCCTGCGGCGTGCTGATGACGAGGATGTCGCGGATGCCGGCGAGCATCAGCGTGCTCAGCGGGTAGTAGACCATCGGCTTGTCGTACACCGGCAGCAGCTGCTTGCTGATGGCGAGCGTCGCCGGGTGCAGCCGCGTGCCGGAGCCGCCGGCGAGGATCAGGCCCTTGCGGGGTTTCGTGTTCATGTGCGATTCCTCCTCTGTCTCAGCCACCGGGCAGCTCGGCGAGCATGCGCTCGACCCCCGCCTGCCAATGCGGCAGCCTCACTCCGAAGGCCTGCTGCAGCCGGGTGGTGTCGAGCCGCGAATTCAGCGGGCGGCGCGCCGGCGTCGGGTAGGCGCTGGTGAGCACCGGCTCGATCGCCTCGGGCGCGACCCTCACCGGCCAGCCCTGGCGGCGCGCCCACTCGATGACGAAGCGCGCGTAGGCATGCCAGCTCGTCTCGCCGCTGGCTGCGGCGTGATAGGTGCCGCCGAGCTCCGGGCGCTGCTGCACGGCGCGCAGCGCGTGCGCCGTCACGTCGGCCAGCAGCTCTGCGCCAGTGGGTGCGCCCACCTGGTCGTCGATCACGGTGAGCCGCTCGCGCTCGGCGGCCAGGCGCAGCATCGTCCTGGCGAAGTTGTCGCCGCGCGCCGCGTAGACCCAGCTCGTGCGCAGGATCAGGTGGCGGCAGCCGCTCTCGCGGATCAGCGCCTCGCCCTCGAGCTTGGTCGCGCCGTAGACGTTGAGGGGGTGGGTGGGCGCGTCCTCGCTCCTCGGCGCGCTGCCCGAGCCGTCGAAGACGTAGTCGGTGCCGTAGTGCACCAGCCAGGCGCCGAGCGCCGCGGCCTCGCGCGCAATCACGCCGGGTGTGGTCGCGTTGAGCAGCCGCGCGAGCTCCGGCTCGCTCTCCGCCTTGTCCACCGCGGTGTGCGCGGCGGCATTGACGATCACCTGGGGGCGCAGCTCGCGCACGGTGGCGGCGACGCCCTCGGGGTTCGAGAGGTCGCCGCACAGCCCCGGCGCGCCCGCGCGGTCGAGCGCGACGAGCTCGCCCAGGACGCCGAGCGCGCGCTGCAGCTCCCAGCCCACCTGGCCGTTCTTGCCCAGCAGCAGGATCCTCACCGCGCCGCCTCGCGCCGCGCGTCGTAGTTCGTCGCCACCCAGTCGCGGTAGGCGCCGCTCTGCACCTCCGCGACCCAGGCGGCGTTTTCCAGATACCACTGCACCGTCTTGCGGATGCCGCTGTCGAAGGTCTCGGCCGGGCGCCAGCCCAGCTCGCGCTCGATCTTGCGCGCGTCGATCGCGTAACGGCGATCGTGCCCCGGGCGGTCGGTGACGAAGGTGATGAGCCGGGCGTGGGAGCCGGCGGGATCGGGCCTGAGCTCGTCGAGCAGCGCGCAGATCGTGCGCACGATCTCGATGTTCGTCTTCTCGTTCCAGCCGCCGATGTTGTAGGTCTCGCCCGGGCGCCCGCACCCGAGCACCGCGCGCACCGCGCTGCAGTGGTCGCGCACGTAGAGCCAGTCGCGCACGTTCAGACCGTCGCCGTAGATCGGCAGGGGCCGCCCGGCGAGCGCATTGACGATCACGAGCGGGATCAGCTTCTCCGGGAAGTGGTAGGGGCCGTAGTTGTTCGAGCAGTTGCTCGTCACCACCGGCAGCCCGTAGGTGTGGTGCCAGGCGCGCACGAGGTGGTCGCTCGCGGCCTTGCTCGCCGAGTAGGGGCTGTTGGGCTGGTAGGGATGCGTCTCGGAGAAGGGCGCGTCCGCGGGGCCGAGCGAGCCGTAGACCTCGTCGGTGGAGACATGGTGGAAGCGGAAGGCGGCCTTCGCCTCGCCCTCGAGCGTGTTCCAGTGCGCGCGCGCGGCCTCCAGCAGCGCGAAGGTGCCCTCGACGTTGGTGCGCACGAAGGCGCCGGGGCCGTGGATGCTGCGGTCGACGTGGCTCTCGGCGGCGAAGTGCACCACCGCGCGCGGGCGGTGCTCGGCGAAGAGGCGTGCTAGCAGCGCGCGGTCGCAAATGTCGCCGTGCACGAACACGTGCCGCGCATCGCCGCGCAGGCTCTCGAGGTTGCGCAGGTTGCCCGCATAGGTCAGCGCGTCGAGGTTGAGCACCGGCTCGTCGCCGCTCTCCAGCCAGTCCAGCACGAAGTTGCTGCCGATGAAGCCGGCGCCGCCGGTGACGAGAATCATGCTTGGGGCCTCTTGTCCAGGGCTGAGGGGGATCGATGGCCGGGCGGCGGGCCCCGGCGAGCCGGGGAGGCCGCGGGCGGGGGCCGCCGGGACCGGCGGGACTGCCGCGCAGTGTAGTTTCGGGCCGGCGGGCACGAAGGTGCCAGAAGGGACGCAAAAACTGCGCAAACGGCGAGATTGCGCGGAAAACGGGCGCAGCCGGGCTTCGCCCCCGCAGCCGGGCACCTGCGCCGCGTGCAGCGGCCGGCCACGGCGCATTGCAGAATGCCCCGATGTCGCGCACTCCTGCCCTGGCCGCCATGTCGCCGCCCCCCGCCCCTGAGCGCAAGCTCCGCCTCGACGCGACGGCCGCCGGGCTGCTGCTCGGTTGCTGCCTGCTGTGGGGCCTGCAGCAGATCGTCGCGAAGGCGACGCTGCCGCAGGTGCCGCCGCTGCTGCAGGCGGCGCTGCGCTCGGCCGTCGCCGCGCTGCTGGTCTGGGCCTGGGCGCGCTCGCGCGGCATCGCGCTCTTCAGGCGCGACGGCACGCTGCCGGCCGGCCTGCTCGCGGGCGCGCTGTTCGCCGTCGAGTTCGTCTGCATCTACATCGGGCTCGGCCACACCAGCGCGTCGCGGCTCGTCGTGCTGGTCTACCTCGCGCCCTTCGTCGTCGCGATCGGCATGCCCTTCATCTCGTCGAGCGAGAGCCTGCGCCCGCGCCAGTGGGCGGGGCTCGCGCTCGGCTTCCTCGCGGTGGCCTTCGCCTTCGGCGACGCGCTCGCGGGCGCCGCGCACGGCACGCGCTGGATCGGCGATGCGCTGGCGGTGGTCGCCGCGGTGCTGTGGGGCGCGACGACGCTGGCGGTGCGCGCGACGCGGCTCGCCACCGCCTCGGCCGAGAAGACGCTCTTCTACCAGCTCGCCGTCTCGGCGCTGGTGCTCGGGGCGGCGTCCGTGCTGCGCGGCGAGGCCTGGCCGGCCGCGTGGAGCGGCTTCGCGCTCGGCTCGATGTTCTTCCAGTCGGTGGTGGTGGCCTTCGCGAGCTACCTCGCCTGGTTCTGGCTGGTGCGCCACTACCCGGCGACGCTGCTGTCGAGCTTCACCTTCCTGACGCCGCTGTTCGGGTTGCTGTTCGGCTGGGCGCTGCTCGACGAGCCGGTCACGCCGCAGCTGCTGATGGCGCTCGCTGGCGTCGCGGGCGGCATCTGGCTCGTGAACCGGCGCTGAAGGTGCGACCTCAGCCGGGGAACTGCCCGGCGCGCTCGACGAACACGAATTCGGGCGGCCGCGTCGCGCCCCCCGAGCGCATCGTGGCCTTGACCTGCGGGTCGGCGACGAAGCGCTCGAAGCTGTCGCGATCGCGCCAGTCGATCAGCACCCAGGCGGTGTGCGGGTCGTCCGCGACGCGGAAGGCCTCGGCCGCGAGGCTGCCGTGCGAGCGGCGGGCCTCGAGCCCGGCGGCGGAGAAGACCGCGAGGAAGCGCTCGAAGTCCTCGATCGAGACCTTGGCAAGTGTCGTGAACATGGGGTTGGCTCCTCGGGTGGAATTCAGGCGGCGACGGCGGTTCCGGGCAGCGGCAGTCCGGTGATCCCGCTCAGCGGCAGGTTCACTTCCGAGATCACGACGCGCAGCCCGGTGATGCCCCACTGCGCCAGGCGCTCGCGGTGCATCGCGAGGTAGCGCTCGGCGGCCTCGCGCGAGTCGAACAGGTAGGCGCCGCCGGCGCGGCCGGCCGCCTCGTCCTCCAGCCAGGCTTTCCAGCGCAAGCCGGGTTCGGTGGCGATGCTGCGCGCCAGCCCGGCGCAGGCGTCCGCCAGTGCCGCGCCCCAGGGGCCGGCATGGGGGAAGTCGATGTGGACGAGGATCGGGCGGGTCGCAGTGCTCATGGCGTTCTCCGTGGCAGGGGTGGATGAGGGCGTGGGATTCGCGAACCACGGGATTTACTGTAGGCCGCACACTGCGAGTCGATAATCCACCGGATCGTTGATGCACCGTTCACCAGCGGTGTCGAATCAGGCGCTCCTGGGCGGAGAGCCGGCAGGGCGGGAGGATCGGTGCCGTGGACACCTTGAGCAGCATGCGCGCCTTCGTGCGCGTCATCGACCTGGCGGGCTTCGCCGCCGCGGCCCGCAGCCTGCGGCTGTCGCCGGCCATGGTCAGCAAGCACATCGCCCACCTGGAACGCCGGCTCGGCGTGTCGCTGCTGACGCGCACCACGCGCCGCGTTACGCCGACCGAGGCCGGCACGCGCTACCACGCGCACTGCGTCGAGCTGCTGCGGGCACTCGACGAGGCGGAGAGCCAGGTCGGCCGCCAGGCGCAGGCGCCGAGCGGCACGCTGCGCGTGACGGCGCCGGTGGAGTTCGGCCAGCAGCACATCGCGCCGCTGGTGGCGCCGCTGCTCGCGGCGCATCCCGAGCTGTCGATCGCGCTGGACTTCACCAACCGCGTGGTGGACCTGGCGGATGAGGGCGTCGACGTGGCGGTGCGCGTGTCGGCGCGGCTCGACACGGCGCTGGCCGGCCGGCGCCTGGCGAGCTCGCGGCTGCTGGTGGTCGCCTCGCCCGACTACCTGTCGCGCCACGGCATGCCCGACTCGCCCGACGCGCTTGCGCGGCACGAGGCGCTGTGCTTCGCGGTGGGGGGCTGGGACAGCTGGCCCTTCTCGCGCGAGGGCCGCCCGCAGCATGTCAAGGTGCGCGGGCGGGTCCGCTCGACCAGTTCGGAGGCGCTGCGCGTCGCCGCCTGCCAGGGGGCGGGCATCACGCTGCTGCCGACCTTCCAGATCGGTGCCGACCTGCGCCGCGGCGCGCTGGTGCCGGTGCTTACCGACTGGGAGTGCGGCACGCTCGGCGTGCACGTGCTGTATCCGCAGCGCCGCCACCACCCGGCGCGGCTGCGCGTGTTCGTCGAGGCGCTGTCGCAGCGCTTCGGGGACGATCCGCGTGCCGACCCCTTCTGGCAGCCGGGCCCCTGAGCGGGCCGCCGCGCGTGCTCAGGCCCGCGGGCGCCTGGCCGGGTCGACGTCCAGGTACTGCCAGAAGGTCAGCCAGAAGATCGGGCGGCGGAAGCCGTCGAGCCACGGGTGCGAGAGGTCGGTGGCGATGCGGTGCACGTGGTACTTGTAGGGCGCGTAGGCGGTGACGAGCTTGTTGGCCTCGCGGAACAGGGCCAGGCGCTCGGGGCCGTCGGGCAGCACCGACATGCGCCGGTACATCGCGTCGAACTCCGGCATCGAGAAGCGCGAGAGGTTGCCGCCGCCGGCGGCCGGCCCGAAGCAGCGCTCGAAGGCGCCCTGGCCGTCGGGCGAGCCGGAGCTCGAGCCCAGGCCCCACATCATCAGCTTGCCGGCGCGCGCCGCCTTGAGCTGCTCCGGCCACTTGCCCGGCTTGAACACCAGCCGAAGCCCCACCGCGTCCATGTTGCGCTTCCACAGCTCGTCGAACTGGCGCGAGATCTGGTCGGGCTGCGTCGCGTACTCGAGCACCAGCGGGCTGCCGTCGGGCCGCTCGCGCCAGCC
Organism: Caldimonas tepidiphila; assembly: GCF_003569765.1. GTDB lineage: Bacteria > Pseudomonadota > Gammaproteobacteria > Burkholderiales > Burkholderiaceae_C > Caldimonas > Caldimonas tepidiphila. The sequence continues at coordinate 26,866 of NZ_KZ983961.1, forward strand.
GTCGCCGTTGCGGTCCACGTAGCCGTAGAGCTCGAGCAGCGCCTTCGCGCGCGCGACGCTGAACTCGCTGTTGGCGGTGACGAGCTCCGGGTCGTAGCCCCAGGTGTGCGGCGCGATCGCGCTCTGCGCCGGCACCGCCTGGCCGCGGCGCACGAGGCGGATCTCGCGCTCGACGTCGGTGGCGAGGCTGATCGCGCGGCGCAGCGCGACCTTCTCCGGCGTGTAGCCGCCGACGACCGGGTCCTCCATGTTGAAGTAGGTCATCGTCGAGTCCGAGCCGATCGTGCGCTGCATGCGGATGCCGCGCTTGGCCAGGTTCGGCGCGAGCTCGCCGTTGGGCACGGCCATGTGCACGAAGTCGAGCGGGATGCCGTTCATCAGGTCGAGCTGCTCGTTGAGGAAGGACAGCCAGCGCGGCTGGTTCTCCTCGATGATGCTGATCTCGACGCGGTCGAGCATCGGCAGGCGCCGCCCGCGGAAGCGCGCCGCCATCGCCTGCCCTTCCGCGTCGTCGGCGTTGGGCTCGGCGTCGTAGAACATCTCGCGGAAGTTCGGGTTGCGCTCGAGCACCAGCAGCGAGCTGCGCCGCCACTGCGCGAGGCGGAACGGCCCGGTGCCCACCGGGTACTCCATGATGCGCTCGCCGCGCGCCTGCACCACCTCGCGCGCCATCGCGCCGACACCGCCGGCGAGCGAGTAGAGGAAGCGCGGGCGCGGCTGCGCGAGCCGGAACTGCAGCGTGTAGCGGTCGAGCGCGCGCACGCCCGGCACCTCGCGCTCGTAGTCGAAGGGGCGGCGCTCCTTGAGCGCCTGCTGGCGCAGCTCGTCCAGTCCCTCGAAGCCCTCCTCCTTGAGGCTGCTGTAGGCCGGGCTCTTGGTGGCCGGGTCGAAGTAGCGCTTGAAGCTGAAGACGTAGTCGTGCGCGGTGAGCTCGCGCTTCTGGCCCTTGAAGGCCGGGTCGTCGGCGAAGAAGATGCCGGGGCGGATGCGCACCGTCCAGGTCCGGTACTCGTCCGCGACCTCAGGCATGCCCACCGCGGTCAGCGGCTTGATCTTGAACGGGCGCGCCAGGTGGTCGTAGGTGTAGAGCGACTCGAAGATGTGCGCGCAGACGGTGAGCGAGTAGATGTCGCTGACCTGCGCGGGGTCGAAGCCGGTCTCCGGCACCGGGAAGCAGTAGCGCATCACGCGCGCGCCGCCTGCGGCGCTGCCGCCGGCGTTCTGCGCCAGCACGGCGGAGTGGGGCAGGGCGGCGGCCAGCAGCGTGCCGGCGGTGCCGAGCAGGGCGTCGCGGCGCTTGATCAAGGCCGTTTCTCCTTCAGGGTCGGGTCGATGTCGATGTAGCGCCAGAAGTCGCCCATGAAGGGGTGGCGCCGGTAGCCCACCACCCACGGGTGCATCAGGTCGGTGGCGAGGCGGTGGCCGGTGGCCTTGTAGGGCATGTAGGCGACCGCGATTTTCTGCGCCTCGCGCATCACCGCGTCGCGCTCGGGGCCGTCGGGCATCACCGCCTGACGCTCGTAGAGCCGGTCGAAGGCCGGAAGTTCGAAGCGCGCGTGGTTCGCCTGGCCCTTGTTCGGCCCGTAGGCGAGGTCGAGGAAGTAGCTGCCGTCGGGCGTCGCCGCGCCCCAGGCCACGCCCCACATCATCAGCCGGCCCGCGCGCGAGGCCTTCAGGTTCTCGGGCCACTGCGCGACCTGGAACTCGATGCGGATGCCCACCGCGTCCATGGCCTTCTTCCACAGCTCGCTGAGCTGGCGCGAGGACTGGTCGCTCTGCGTCGCATAGCGCAGCACGAGCGGGCTGCCGTCGGGCTGCTCGCGCCAGCCGTCGCCGTCGCGGTCGCGCCAGCCGTAGAGCTCGAGCAGGGCCTTGGCCTTGGCGCGGTTGAACTCGCTCATCTCGCTGCGGAAGTCGGGGTCGTAGCCCGAGAGCATCGGCGCGATCAGGCCCTGCGCCGGAATCGCCTGGCTCTTGCGCACCAGCAGGATCTCGGCGTTCACGTCGTAGGCGAGGCCGATCGCGCGGCGCAGCGCGACCTTCTCCGGCGCGTAGCCGCCGACCACCGGGTCCTCCATGTTGAAGTAGCTCTTCGTGACGTCGACCTGCGGCGCGCGGTCCATCCCGATGCCGCGGCGCGCGAGGTGCGGCGCGAGCTCGTTGTTCGGGATCGCGAGGGTCGTGAAGTCCGCCGGCAGCCGCTCGAGCAGGTCGTGCTCCTCGTTGAGGAAGCCGAGCCAGCGCGGCTGCGCCTCCTCGACGACGTAGACCTCGACGCGGTCGATCATCGGCAGCCGCCGACCCTTGAGCCGGCGCGCGATCTCCTGCGAACGCGGGTCGTCCGCGGGCGGCTGCTCGTCGTAGTGATGCTCGCGGTAGTTCGGGTTGCGCTCGAGCACGATGCGCGACGAGCGCTTCCACTGCGCGAGGCGGAAGGGGCCGGTGCCGACCGGGCGCTCCATCGTGCGCCCGGGCGCGGCCTCGACCACCTCGCGCGCCACCGCGCCGGTGATGCCGCCGTCGGCGAAGACGTAGTGGAAGCGCGGCGAGGACCTCGCGAGTCGCACCTGGAAGGTGTAGCGGTCGAGCGCGCGCAGGCCCTCGACCTCGGTGTCGTAGGGGAAGGGCGCTCGCTCGGCCATCGCCTTCTTCCTCAGCTCCGACAGGCCGAGCACGCCGGCGTTCTCGAGCAGGAAGAGGCTGGCGCTGTTGTAGCGCGGGTCGTAGTGGCGCTTGACCGAGTAGACGTAGTCCTGCGCGGTCAGCTCGCGCTTGCTGCCGCCGAAGGCCGGGTCGTCGGCGAAGTGGATGCCGGGGCGGATGCGGAAGGTGAAGGTGCGGAAGTCGTCCGAGACCTCGGGCAGCGCCGCGGCCGTCTGCGGCTTCACGCGCGCCGGGCGCGACAGGTAGTCGTAGGTCAGCGGCGCCTCGAGGATGTTGGCGGTGATGACGCGCGAGTACAGGTCCGAGATCTGCGCCGGGTCGAACCCGGTCTCGGCGACCGGGAAGGCGTAGCGCAGCACTTTCGGCGCGGGCGCGGCGCCCTGCGCGCCGGCGGCCAGCGGCAGCGCGAGCGCCAGCACGGCGGCGCAGAGGCGGTGGCGCAGCACAGCGGCGGCGGGCAGGTGAACGGTCATCGCGGGCCCTCTCCTCCGGCCCGGCCCGGCCGGGGCGGGGAAGCCCCGGGGGTGACAGGCCGGTTTCTCTGGACTAATTTACAAGCTCCCACCTTAACCCCAGGGAACCGGAGGCGGCGCGGAAACCCGCGGCCGCCCCGGGTGCGGACGGAGGAGACACCATGACCACGATCTATGCAAAGACCGCGAAGGGGCAGCAGGAAGTCGAGCAGCGCAGCGCCGGGCTGTCGCTGCGCGCGCGGCGCCTGCTGATCCTGCTCGACGGCAAGCGCGCGCGGCGGGAGGTCGCCGCGCTGGTGAGCGACTCGGACTTCGAGCAGACGCTCGCGCAACTCGTCGAGCAGGGTTTCGCGCAGCCGCTGGCGCCGCCGCCGGCCACGCTTCCGGCGCCGCCGCAAGCCGCGGAGCCGATCGCCCCGGCCTCCGGGCCCGTGGCGAGCGACGCGCCGCACGAGGACCCGAAGCGCGTCGAGATGGCTCGCAACTTCATGCTCAACTCGCTGATGGCGCTCTACGGCCCGCACGAGAAACTCAGCCTGAAGACCAGCATCCAGCAGTGCCGCCGCCAGCAGGAGCTGCGCGAGCTGTACGAGGACTGGTTCCGCGCGGTCAGCGCTACGCGCGCCGGCAAGCTGCGCGCCGAGGAGCTGCGCGACAAGCTGCTCGCGGTGCTCTGAGAATCGCAGCAGAAAAAATGGCGCGGACAGCTTGCGCCTTTTTCAAAAGCTGTGCTAAAGTCATGGACTCGACACCTAGCCCAGGTGGCGGAATTGGTAGACGCACTAGTTTCAGGTACTAGCGGGTAACTCCGTGGAGGTTCGAGTCCTCTCCTGGGCACCAGACACGAAGGCCCTGCATCGAAAGATGCAGGGCCTTTTCGTTTTCCGCGCGCCATCTCCTTCTGCTGCGGGCCCGCGGCGGGGCAGCTGAAGGCCAGGACCCGCCTTGGCGGCAGGTCCGGGCAGGGCGTGCTCACCGGCTCACGTCGACCACCGTGCGGCCGCGCACCTGGCCGTCGAGGAAGCGCGGCGCGAAGCCGATCACCTCGGACAGGCCGATCTCGCTCGTCATCTGCGCCAGCTTCTCGGGCGCCACGTGATCCGCGAGCAGCCGCCAGGCCTCGCGGCGCTGCTCGTTGGGCGTGAGGACGCTGTTGATGCCGTAGAGCGTGACGCCGCGCAGGATGAAGGGCATCACGGTGCCAGGGAAGTCCGCGCCCTGCGCCAGCCCGCAGGCGGCCACCGCGCCGTCGGCGCGCGTGGCGGCGCAGGCGTTCACGAGCGTGTGGCTGCCGACCGAGTCCACGACGCCGGCCCAGCGCTCGCTCGCGAGCGGCTTGCCCGGCTGCGCGAGCGTCGCGCGATCGAGCGTGTCGGCCGCGCCGAGGAACCGCAGGTAGTCGGCCTCCTGCGGCCGCCCGGTCGAGGCCACCACCCGGTAGCCGAGGCCCGCGAGCAGCGCCACCGCGATCGAGCCGACGCCGCCGGCCGCGCCGGTGACGAGGATCTCGCCGTCCCCGGGCCGCACGCCGTGCCGGCGCAGCCGCATCACGCTCAGCGCCGCGGTGAAGCCAGCGGTGGCGATCGCCATCGCGTCGCGCGTCGTGTAGGGCGCGGGCAGCGCCAGCAGCATCGAGGCCGGCAGGCGCTGGCGCTCGGTCAGGCCCCCCCAGCGCGTCTCGCCCAGGCCCCAGCCGGTGACGACGACGCGGTCGCCCGGCTTCCAGTCCGGGTGGCGGCTGTCCTCCACGACGCCGGCGAGATCGATCCCCGGCACCATCGGCCACTGCCGCACGATCGCGCCGCGCCCGGTGATCGCGAGCGCGTCCTTGTAGTTCAGCGTCGAGTACTCGACGCGCACGTCCACGTCGCCGTCGGGCAGCCGGCTCTCGTCGAGCCCGGTCAGCTCCGCGCGCGTCGCCTTGGTCTGCTCGTCTCGGTTCAGCAGGATGGCTCGAAAGGTCATGTCTCCTCCTTCTCGGGTTTCGGTCCGCTTGCTCGGGATCCGACCGGCACCTTGCCGCAAGCTCGCCCCCTTGGCAACCCGGGCGGGGGGCGGGCGCGCGGCGCGGCGGGTCCGGCACGAGCGGCAGGCCGCGGCTGGCACTAGACTGCGCCGTAGCGCCCGCGCGCGACGCGGAAGCGGGCAGGATTCTTCGCAGCAGGGGAGGGAGGGGACTTCATGGCGGCCTATCTGATACGACGCCTCTGGCAGATGGTGCCGACACTCGTCGGCGTCGTGCTGCTGGTGTTCTTCCTGTTCAAGTACTTCGGAGGCGATCCGGCGGAGATCCTGGGCGGCCTGAACGCCAACCCGGAGCAGATCGCCGCGATCCGCCAGCAGCTCGGCCTCGACCGGCCGGTGTGGGAGCAGCTCGGCATCTTCGTCTGGCAGATCCTGACCTTCGACTGGGGCACGAGCTGGGCCACGCAGGAGCCGGTGGCGCAGATGTTCGCCTCGCGGCTGCCCGCGACGCTCACCGTGATGGTGCCGATCCTGGTGCTCGAGGTGCTGCTGGCGATCCCGCTCGCGCTCGCGGTCGCCTACGTGCGCGGCTCGCTGGTGGACCGCACGATCATGGTGGTGACGACGGTGGCGCTCTCCATCTCCTTCCTCGTCTACGTGATCGTCGGCCAGTGGCTGTTCGGCTTCCGGCTCGGCTGGTTCCCGGTGCAGGGCTGGAGCGACTCGTTCGCCACCAACCTGCTGACCTACGCGCCGCTGCCGGTGCTGCTGGCGGTGCTGGTGAGCCTGGCGCCGCAGACGCGGCTCTACCGCACCTTCTTCCTCGACGAGATCGGCCAGGACTACGTGCGCACCGCGCGCGCCAAGGGCCTGTCCGAGCGCACCGTGCTGCTCAAGCACGTGCTGCGCAACGCGATGATCCCGATCCTCACCAACGTCGCCACCGGCCTGCCCGGCATCTTCGTCGGCTCCTTCCTGATCGAGGTCTTCTTCTCGATCCCGGGCCTCGGGCGCGAGGTGCTGCTGGCGGTCAACCGCAGCGACTATCCCGTCATCCAGGCGGTGACGATCTACCTGGCGGTCATCACGATGCTGATCAACCTGCTCACCGACCTGCTCTACAAGGTCGTCGACCCGCGGGTGGTGCTGAAATGAGCACGGTCATCGCGAACCCGGCGGCGGCGCAGCCCGCCGCCCGCTCCGAAGGCGTCTGGGGCCTGGCCTGGCGGCGCTTCCGCGCCGACCGCGTCGGCATGGTCTCGATGGCGATCGTCGGCGCCTTCCTGGTGCTGATCGCGCTGGCCGCGCTCGGCCTCGTCGCGAAGGACTGGCAGCGCGAGGTCGGCCTGCCCTACGCGAACCCGACCTTCCTCGGCGCCGCGCCGCCCTCGCAGCAGGAAGCGATCCCGGTGCCGGACGGCCCGCCGGTGGACCTGTCGGACGTCGACCCGCTCGCGCCCCGCTACGGGGAGTGGGAGCAGCGCGCGAAGCAGTACGAGGCGAGCGAGCCCGAGCGGCGCGAGACGCTGCCCTTCGGCGGCGACCGGCTCGGCCGCGATGTCCTCTCGAAGGCGATCAAGGGCGCGCAGATCTCGGTCTTCGTCGGCGTGCTGGCCGCCCTGCTCGCCACCGCGATCGGCACCGTGCTCGGCGCGCTCGGCGGCTTCTTCGGCGGGCGGCTCGGCGACTTCCTCGAGTGGGTCTACAACGTCTTCACGTCCATCCCCGGGATCCTGCTGATCTTCGCCTTCGCGGCGGTGCTCGGGCGCGGCATCGACACCGTGGTCTACATCCTCGGGCTCACCGGCTGGACCGGCATCTACCGGCAGGTGCGCGCCGAGTTCATGAAGCACGCGGTGCGCGAGTACGTGAGATCGGCCGAGGCGATCGGCGCGAGCGCCGCATCGCGCATGTTCCGCCACATCCTGCCCAACGTCAGCCACGTGGTGCTGGTGCAGCTGTCGATCCTCACGGTCGGCTTCATCAAGGCCGAGGTGATCCTGTCCTACCTGGGCCTGGGCGTGCCGATCGACCAGGTCTCCTGGGGCACGATGCTCGCCGAGGCGCAGAGCGAGCTGATCCTCGGCCGCTGGTGGCAGCTCGCCGCCGCCACGCTCTTCATGGCGGTGTTCGTCACCGCCTTCTCGCTGATGACCGACGCGCTGCGCGACGCGCTCGACCCGAAGCTGCGCGGCCTCGAATGACGGCGAAGAAAGGGAACCCCATGCTGCTGAGCCTCCAGGACCTGCGCGTCGCCTTCCGCACCGGCAAGGTCGGCGGCGCGATGCAGCGCGTCGACGCGGTGCGCGGCGTGAGCTTCGACGTGCCCGAGAACACCACCGTCGCGCTGGTGGGCGAATCGGGCTCGGGCAAGAGCGTCACCGCGATGTCGATCCTGAACCTGCTGCCCGAGAACGCCGAGCGCAGCGGCTCGATCCGCTTCGAGGGGCGGGAGCTGCTGCAGGCCTCGCTGCCCGAGCTGCAGCGCCTGCGCGGGCGCGAGATCGCCTGCGTGTTCCAGGACCCGATGAGCTCGCTCAACCCGGTGTTCACGATCGGCGAGCAGATCGTCGAGCCGCTCGCGCAGCACCTGGGCCTGTCGGGGCGCCAGGCGCTGGCGCGCGCCGAGGAGCTGCTCGCCGAGGTCGGCCTGCCCGAGCCGAAGCGGCGGCTGCACAGCTATCCGCACCAGCTCTCGGGCGGGCAGCAGCAGCGCGTGATGATCGCGATGGCGCTCGCCTGCGAGCCCAAGCTGCTGATCGCCGACGAGCCGACCACGGCGCTGGACGTGACGATCCAGCGCCAGATCCTCGAGCTGCTCGCCCGGCTCAAGGAGCGGCACCGCATGAGCATGCTCTTCATCAGCCACGACCTCGGCGTCGTCGGCGAGATCGCCGACCAGGTGGTGGTGATGCGCGCCGGCCAGGTGCGCGAGCAGGGGCCGGTGGCGCGCATCTTCGCCGCGCCGCAGGACGCCTACACGAAGGCGCTGCTCGCCTGCCGCCCGACGCTCGACGGCAGCGCGCGGCGCCTGATGGTGATCGACGAGCACATGGCCGGGGGCACCACCGCGGGCGGGCCGGCCGCCGCCGCGAAGGACCCCGACGCGCCGGTGCTGCTCGAGGTGCGCTCGCTCTCGAAAAGCTTCCTGCTGCGCGACGGCGTGTTCCGCAAGCGCGAGTTCAGGGCGGTGGAGGACGTGAGCTTCCGGCTGCGCCGCGGCCACACGCTCGGCGTCGTCGGCGAGTCGGGCTCGGGCAAGACGACGATGGGGCTGAGCCTGCTGCGGCTGCACGAGCCGCACAGCGGCCCGCTGCGCGGCGAGGTGCTGTTCGAGGGCCGCGACCTGCTTAAGCTGGGAAAAAGCGAGTGGCAGGGCCTGCGCCGGCGCATCCAGATCGTGTTCCAGAATCCCTATGCCTCGCTGAACCCGCGCTTCACGATCGGGCAGACGCTGCGCGAGCCGATGGAGATCCACCGCATCGGCGCCGACGGCGCCGAGCGCGAGCGACGCGCGCGCGCGCTGCTCGAGCGCGTCGGGCTCGACGCCGCGGCGATGCACAAGTACCCGCACGAGTTCTCGGGCGGGCAGCGCCAGCGCATCGCGATCGCGCGCTGTCTGACGCTCGACCCGGAGGTGCTGGTGCTCGACGAGGCGGTGTCGGCGCTCGACGTGTCGGTGCAGGCGCAGGTGCTCAACCTGCTCAAGGACCTGCAGGACGAACTCGGCCTCGCCTACGTCTTCATCAGCCACGACCTCGCGGTGGTGCGCTTCATGGCCGACGAGGTGCTGGTGATGAAGGACGGGCGCGTGGTCGAGCGCAACGACGTGCGCTCGCTGCTGGCCGCGCCGCAGCAGGACTACACGCGGCGCCTGCTCGGCGCGGTGCCGCGCGGCCATGCCGGGCGGCCCGGGCCGGCGGCAGCGCCGCCGCGCGAGGCGCTCGGGGCTCAGCGCCAGTAGGCGAGCGCGAAGATCCCGACCATCGTCAGCCCGATCGCGAGCTTGACGACGGCGGCCACCAGCAGGCCGACCCAGGTCGCGAGGCCGACGCGCGACGCCGGGCCCATCACCTGCGACTCGCGCCGCCGCGCCCAGGCCTCGCCGGCCATCGCGCCGGCCAGCGGCAGGAAGATCAGCGCCCACAGCCCGGCGAAGATGCCGAGCACGGTGCCGATCGCCGCACCGATCATCGCCGGGCGGCTCGCGCCGGCGCGCTTGGCGCCGAGCAGCACCGCGGCCTCGTCGGCGAGGGTGCCGATCACGGCCAGCACCGCCAGCACCGCGATCGTCCAGCCCGAGACGCGCGCGAAGTCGTCGGCCCAGGCCGCCGCGAGCGCGCCGAAGAACACCAGCACGGTGCCGGGCAGCACCGGCAGCACGGTGCCGAGCACGCCCAGCCCCATCATCGCCAGGCCGAGCACCCACCACAGTTGCGAGCTTCCTGAATCCACCTCGGGCATCTAGGCCTCCTCGATGGGCGGCACGTCGCCGCCGCCTGCGGCAGTGCAGCAAGCCCGATGCCCGGGGCGATACGCACTGCCCGGGTGCACGACTTGCCCGCGCGCTCCTACACTTGCGCCCGGCCGCAAGGGGCGGCACGAACAAGAACAGGAGTTTCGATGAGCGGGATGTTCCAGTGGCGCGAGAAGCGCGAGGGCGTGATCGCCCCCGACGAGCGGCTGCCGTGGCCGCAGACCGTGGCGATGGGCGTGCAGCACGTCGTGGCGATGTTCGGCGCGACGGTGCTCGCGCCGCTGCTGATGGGGTTCGACCCGAACGTCGCGATCCTGATGAGCGGCATCGGCACGCTGATCTTCTTCTTCATCGTCGGCGGCCGCGTGCCGAGCTACCTCGGCTCGAGCTTCGCCTTCATCGGCGTCGTCATCGCCGCGACCGGCTATGCCGGCAAGGGCGTCAACCCCAACCTCGGCGCCGCGCTCGGCGGCATCATCGCCTGCGGCGCGCTCTACGTGGCGATCGGCGCGGTGGTGATGGCGGTGGGCACCGGCTGGATCGAGCGGCTGATGCCGCCGGTGGTCACCGGCGCGATCGTCGCGGTGATCGGGCTGAACCTCGCGCAGGTGCCGATCAAGAACATGGCGCCCACCGCCTTCGACGCGTGGATGCAGGCGGTGACCTTCCTCTCGGTCGGCGCGGTCGCGGTGTTCACGCGCGGCATGGTGCAGCGCCTGCTGATCCTCGTCGGCCTGATCGTCGCGACGCTGATCTACGCGCTGCTCACCAACGGGCTCGGCCTGGGCACGCCGATCGACGCCAGCCGCATCGCCGAGGCGGCCTGGTTCGGCATGCCCAACTTCGCCGCGCCGGTGTTCGATCCGGGCGCGATGCTGCTGATCGCGCCGGTGGCGGTGATCCTCGTCGCCGAGAACCTCGGCCACATCAAGGCGGTCAGCGCGATGACCGGCCGCAACCTCGACCCCTACATGGGCCGCGCCTTCATCGGCGACGGCATCGCGACGATGGTCTCGGGCGCGAGCGGCGGCACCGGCGTCACCACCTACGCCGAGAACATCGGCGTGATGGCCGCCACCCGCATCTACTCGACCGCGATGTTCGTCGTCGCGGCGCTGATCGCGGTGCTGCTCGGCTTCAGCCCGAAGTTCGGCGCGCTGATCCAGACCGTGCCGCTGGCGGTGATGGGCGGCGTGTCGATCGTCGTGTTCGGCCTGATCACGGTCGCGGGCGCGAAGATCTGGGTCGACAACCGGGTGGACTTCTCCGACAACACCAACCTGATCGTCGCGGCGATCACGCTGATCCTCGGCACCGGCGACTACACGCTGAAGATCGGCGACTTCGCGCTCGGCGGCATCGGCACCGCGACCTTCGGCGCGATCCTGCTGCACCTGCTGCTGCGCCAACGCAAGGCGTGAGCGCCGGGGGCGCCTGCCCGGCGCTCGGCCGTCCCGATGCGAGGGGCGGGGTGCGGCGGCGCCGTCCTGCAAGCCCGGCGCGGCTGCGCTAGCATGGCCCGTCCCTATCGCAAGGAGGAGTCTGATGAAGCTGTACTACAAGCCGGGTGCCTGCTCGCTGTCGCCGCACATCGCGCTGCGCGAGGCTGGGCTGCCGGTGGAGCTGGTCAAGGTGGACCTGCGCAGCAAGGTCACCGAGGACGGCCGCGACTACCGCACGATCAACCCGATGGGCTCGGTGCCGCTGCTCGAGCTCGACGGCGGCGACCGCCTCACCGAGGGCCCGGCGATCGTGCAGTACATCGCCGACCGCGTGCCCGACCGGCAGCTCGCGCCCGCGCCGGGCACGATGGCGCGCTACCGGCTCGCCGAGTGGCTGAACTTCATCGGCACCGAGATCCACAAGTCCTTCTCGCCGCTGTTCAACCCGGCGATGCCCGAGGAGGCCAAGCAGCTCGCGCGCGAGCGGCTCGCGAAGTGCTTCGACCACGTCGAGGCGCGCCTCGGCGAGGGCCCCTGGCTGATGGGCGAGACCTTCACCGTCGCCGACGGCTACCTGTTCACGGTGCTGAACTGGTGCAACTTCGTCGGCATCGAGCTGCCGCGCTGGCCCGGCCTCTCGGCCTTCGTCAAGCGCGCCGCCGCGCGTCCCGCGGTGCTCGAGGCGCTGCGCGCCGAGGGCCTGGCGGGCTGAGCGTCCCCGTGGGGGCCGCAGCGCCCCCGCGCCTTCTTCGCTTTCCTTCGAGGCAGGCGGCCGGCCCGCTCGGGCCGGGCCGCCGCATTCCCGCTCCCGTCCCTCCACGCCCCACGGAGAAACCACCCGCATGACGACCTTGTTCGATCCGATCCGCCTGGGCGACCTGCTGCTGCCCAACCGCATCGTGATGGCGCCGCTCACCCGCAACCGCGCCGGGGCCGGCCAGACGCCGACGCCGCTGATGGTCGAGTACTACCGCCAGCGCGCCAACCCGGCCACCGGCGCCGGCCTGATCATCACCGAGGCGAGCCAGATCAGCCCGATGGGCCAGGGCTACCTCGACACCCCCGGCATCCACACGGCCGCGCAGATCGCCGGCTGGCGTGCCGTCACCGACGCGGTGCACGCGCAGGGCGGCCGCATCGTGATCCAGCTCTGGCACGTCGGCCGCATCAGCCACGTCTCGCTGCTGCCGGGCGGCGCGGCGCCGCTCGCGCCCTCGGCGATCCGCGCCCGGGCCAAGACCTTCGTGAAGGACGGTTTCGTCGACGTGTCCGAACCGCGCGCGCTGGCCGCCGACGAACTGCCCGGCATCGTCGAGGACTACCGCATCGCGGCGCGCAACGCGATCGCCGCCGGCTTCGACGGCGTCGAGGTGCACGCGGCCAACGGCTACCTGCTCGACCAGTTCCTGCGCGACGGCAGCAATCGCCGCACCGACGCCTACGGCGGCCCGGTGGAGAACCGCGCGCGGCTGCTGATGGAGGTGATGCGCGCCGTCACCGCCGAGATCGGCGCGGTGCGCACCGGCATCCGCCTGTCGCCGGTGACGCCCGCCAACGACGCCTCCGACAGCGATCCGCAGACGCTCTTCAACCACGTGGTCGAGCAGCTCTCGCCGCTGGGACTGATGTACTGCCACGTGATCGAGGGCGCCACGGGCGCTGCGCGCGACTTCGCGCCCTTCGACTGGGAGGCGCTGCGCCGCCGCTTCGAGGGGCCGTGGATGGTCAACAACGGCTACGACCGCGCGCTCGCCGACGAGGTGATCGCCCGCGGCCGGGGCGACCTGGTCGCCTTCGGCAAGCCCTTCATCTCCAACCCGGACCTCGGCCGCCGGCTGCGCGAGGGGGCGCCGCTGAACCCGCTGCGCCAGCAACTGCTCTACGGCGGCGGGGCCGAGGGCTACACCGACTATCCGGCGCTCGGCTGAAGCGCGCGGGCGCCGCCCCGGCGCTCACAGCCGGTCGAGGTTGTCCTTGGCCCGCTCCTTGGCGTCGCCGTACTCGGGCGGCGCCTTGCCCGAGACCTGGTCGATGCGGCCCTCGGTGTGCAGGTCGTCGTCGCTCATCGCCTTGCCGGTGGCTTCCCTGACCTTGCCCTTGGCCTGCTCGATGCTGGCGTCGAGAGGGTCCCTGTTCATGGTCCGTCCTTTCCTGGCGAGATGGGGAAGAGGGCGTCCGCGCGCGGCGCGGCACCCCCTCCCTCGAGGGGCAAGCGATGTTCCCTGCGCGCCAGCGCCGCCCGCCTCCCCGGTTCCGGCGCTTGACATCCGGGCTGCCACGACAGCCGGGTGAAAGCTTTGATGCAAGGCAGCATGCTAAAGTCCGGCGTTTTCGCTGACCTGCCTGCCCGCAACCGGCACCATGTCCCTTCCTCCGGCCGCCCCCCAGCGCCAGCTCATGCATCGCCGCAGCATCGACGTCGCCGTCTATGCGCGGGAGGACGGGCTTTGGGAGGTCGACGCCCGGCTCGCGGACGTCAAGTCGCACGACGTGCCGCTCGGCGGCGGCGTGCGCCGTGCCGGCGAGCCGGTGCACGACATGACGCTGCGGCTCGTGATCGACGAGCAATTCCGGATCCTGCAGGCGGGCGCCCGCACCGAATGGATGCCCTACCCGGGCCAGTGCGACGCCTACGGCGACGTCTATGCGCGCCTGGTGGGACTCAACCTGATGCAGAACTTCCGCCGCGACGTGAAGAGCCGCCTCGGCGGCACCGCGGCCTGCACCCACATCACCGAGCTGACGCAGGTGCTGCCCACCGCGGTGCTGCAGGCCTTCGCCGGCACCGTGATCAAGCCCGAGGCGGGCGACCCGGACGGCGAGCGCCCGTTCCAGCTCGACCGCTGCCATGCACTGCGCGCCGACGGCGAGGTGGCGCGCCTGTTTTACCCGCACTGGTATCGACCCGCACCACCCGGCGACGAGGACGCTACCGTTTCCCGCAACCCTCTGTAGAACAGCCCCAGAGAGAGAGCCCCCCATGAAGATCCACGAGTACCAAGGCAAGGAAATCTTGCGCAACTTCGGTGTGCCGGTGCCGCGCGGCTATCCCGCCTTCACCGTGCAGGAAGCGGTCGAGGCCGCGCAGAAGCTCGGCGGCCCGGTGTGGGTCGTCAAGGCGCAGATCCATGCCGGCGGCCGTGGCAAGGGCGGCGGCGTCAAGGTGGCCAAGAGCCTCGACGACGTCAAGCGCCTGGCCGGCGAGATCCTGGGCATGCAGCTCAAGACCCACCAGACCGGCCCCGAGGGCCAGAAGGTGCGCCGCCTCTACATCGAGGACGGTGCGGACATCCAGAAGGAGTACTACGTCTCCGTCGTGACAGACCGCGCCACGCAGAAGGTCGCGTTCATCGCCTCCAGCGAAGGCGGCATGGACATCGAGGAAGTGGCGCACGCCACGCCCGAGAAGATCATCAAGATCTTCGTCGACCCGCTCACCGGCCTGACCGAAGGCCAGGCCAAGGAGCTCGCCTCCGGCATCGGCCTGCCCGCCGAGTCGACCGAGCAGGCAGTCGACCTGTTCCAGAAGCTCTACAAGTGCTACATGGACACCGACGCGTCGCTGGTCGAGATCAACCCGCTCAACCGCGACAGCAAGAACAACCTGATCGCGCTGGACGCCAAGTTCAACTTCGACTCCAACGCGCTGTTCCGCCATCCCGAGATCGTCGCCTACCGCGACCTGGATGAAGAGGACCCCAACGAGATCGAGGCGTCCAAGTTCGACCTCGCCTACATCCAGCTCGACGGCAACATCGGCTGCCTGGTCAACGGCGCAGGCCTGGCGATGGCGACGATGGACACCATCAAGCTCTTCGGCGGCGAGCCGGCCAACTTCCTGGACGTTGGCGGCGGCGCCACGGCCGAGAAGGTCACCGAGGCCTTCAAGATCATGCTGAAGAACCCGGACGTCAAGGGCATCCTGGTCAACATCTTCGGCGGCATCATGAAGTGCGACACCATCGCCGACGGCGTCATCACCGCCTGCAAGGCCGTGAACCTGTCCGTGCCGCTGGTGGTGCGCATGAAGGGCACCAACGAGGACCTGGGCAAGAAGATGCTGGCCGAGTCCGGCCTGCCGATCATCGCCGCCGACACCATGGCCGAGGCCGCGACCGCCATCGTCGCCGCCGTCAAGTAAGCCCTGAAGGAAAGAGCAAGCAAATGAGCATCCTGATCAACAAGGACACCCGCGTCATCACGCAGGGCATCACCGGCAAGACCGGCCAGTTCCACACGCTGGGCTGCCAGGCCTACGCCAACGGCAAGGAATGCTTCGTCGCGGGCGTGAACCCGAAGAAGGCCGGCGAGAAGTTCTCCGACATCCCCATCTACGCCTCGGTCAAGGAAGCCAAGGCCGAGACGGGTGCCACCGTCTCCGTGATCTACGTGCCGCCCGCGGGCGCCGCCGCGGCGATCTGGGAAGCGGTCGAGGCCGACCTGGACCTCGCGATCTGCATCACCGAAGGCATCCCCGTCAAGGACATGCTCGAAGTGCGCAACCGGATGAAGGCCAAGGAGGCCGCCGGCGGCAAGAAGACGCTGCTGCTGGGCCCCAACTGCCCCGGCCTGATCACGCCCGACGAGATCAAGATCGGCATCATGCCCGGCCACATCCACCGCAAGGGCCGCATCGGCGTCGTGTCGCGCTCGGGCACGCTGACCTATGAGGCGGTCGCCCAGCTCACCGAGATCGGCCTGGGCCAGTCCTCGGCGGTCGGCATCGGCGGCGACCCGATCAACGGCCTCAAGCACATCGACGTGATGCGCATGTTCAACGACGATCCGGACACCGACGCCGTGATCATGATCGGCGAGATCGGCGGCCCGGACGAGGCCGAGGCCGCGCAGTGGTGCAAGGCGAACATGAAGAAGCCGGTGGTCGGCTTCATCGCCGGCGTCACCGCCCCTCCGGGCAAGCGCATGGGCCACGCCGGTGCGCTGATCTCGGGCGGCGCCGACACCGCCGATGCCAAGCTCGCCATCATGGAGGAGTGCGGCTTCACCGTGACGCGCAACCCGTCCGAGATGGGCAAGCTGCTCAAGGGCCTGCTGTAAGGCGGCGCCGGTCCGCGCCCGCGTGGCGCGGACTGCGCAATCCTACGTAGAGCCGAGCACCGGGCCGTCGCCTACACTGTGAGGTGGCGGCCTGATTTTTTGATCAGAATCAAGGCCCTTTGAAGGGGAGTAGCCTGTCCGGCGCGTCCACGACCCGTGGCGAGTCCGGATCTCAACGGTCGTCAGGACGGAGCAGCATGCTCCCGGCCGTCGAGGAGCCTGCGATGCAGTGAGCGCGCGGGTTCGGGCAAGACCTTCGATGCATGCCAGCATGGATGGCAGCGCTCGAAGGCGCAGTGTGCACTGCGAGCCCTGCCATTCCGACCTGGCCCGCACTCGTCAGTCATCGGAGCATTTATGGACTTCTTCACCGCCGAGACCCTCTCGGCCATCGTGTCGATCATCATGATCGACATCCTGCTGGGCGGCGACAACGCCGTCGTCATCGCGCTCGCCTGCCGCAAGCTGCCGCCGAACCAGCGCCGGCTCGGCATCCTGTGGGGAACGGCCGGCGCCATCGTGCTGCGCGTTATCCTGATCTTCTTCGCGCTGACCCTGCTGAAGATTTCCTTCCTGAAGATCGTCGGCGCGCTGCTGCTGATCTGGATCGGCGTGAAGCTACTCGCGCCGCACGACGAGGACGAGCACGCCAACATCCAGGCGAGCGACAAGCTGTGGGCGGCGGTCAAGACCGTCATCGTCGCCGACTTCGTGATGAGCCTGGACAACGTCATCGCGATCGCCGGCGCCGCCGAGGGCGCGAGCCCCGGCCACCAGCTGCCGCTGGTGATCTTCGGCCTGCTCGTGAGCATCCCGATCATCATCTGGGGCAGCCAGCTCGTCATCAAGCTGATGGACCGCTTCCCGCTGATCATCACGCTCGGCGGCATGCTGCTGGGCTGGATCGCCGGCACGATGGCGGTGAGCGACCCGGCGGTGACGGGCTTCCTGCCGCAGACCGACACGGTGAAGTACGCGATGGGCGTCGGCGGCGCGCTGCTGGTGCTGGCGCTCGGCAAGTGGATGGCCAGCCGCCAGCAGCCCACCCCCTCCGAAGCGGGCTGAACGCGACTCCCGCATGAGGCCGGCGAGCCGGTCGTTCCCCCGTTCGAGGGGGAACCCCGGCCCGCCCTTCTCCCGGGCAGGGCACAATCGGTCGACTTCGCTGCCGCCCCAGGTCCTGCCCTTGTTCTCCGCCGCGCCCCTGTCGCTCGAGTTCTTCTGCCTCACCGACACCGGGCGCCTGCGTGAGAACAACGAGGACGCGGTCGCCGTCGACGAATCGGCCCGCCTCGCGGTACTGGCCGACGGCATGGGCGGCTACAACGCCGGCGAGGTCGCCAGCGGCATGGTCACCGCCTTCCTGAAGGCCGAACTGGGCCGCTGGCTCGGCGAGTCCGCCGGCATCGCGAGCGACACCGACGTGCGCCGCGCGATGGACATCTGCGTCGAGAACGCCAACCAGGCGCTGCACGCCGCGGCGCAGGCCAACCCGCACTACGCCGGCATGGGCACCACGCTCGTGGTGGCCGTCTTCCGCCACAACCGCCTGCTGCTCGGCCACATCGGCGACTCGCGTGCCTACCGCATGCGCGGCGGAAGGCTGCTGCGCATGACCCGCGACCACTCGCTGCTGCAGGAGCAGATCGACGCCGGCCTCATCAGCCCCGACCAGGCCGTCTTCGCCGCCCACCGCAACCTCGTCACGCGCGCGATGGGCGTGCAGGACACGGTGCTGCTCGAGACGCACCAGCACGACTTGCGTGCCGGCGACACGGTGCTGCTGTGCTCGGACGGACTCACCGACATGCTCGACGACGAGCAGATCGCGTCGCTGCTGCAGGAGCCGGTCGGCCTCGGCGAGGCGGGAACGGCGCTGGTCGCCGCAGCCAACGCTGCCGGAGGCAGGGATAATATCGCCGTGGTGCTGGTGCGCGCCACGGGCCGCGATGCCGGTGGCCGTTCATGGTGGCCTTTCAGGCGCTGAGCGGCGGAGCCGCCGGCGCTGCCACAAGACACCCAGATTCAGGACAAGAGGGACCAGCATGGGAAAGCTCGTTGTCTCGCTCGACGGCGTGGTCATCAAGGAAGTCCAGCTCACGAAGGACAAGACCACGCTCGGCCGCCGCCCCTACAACGACATCGTGATCGACAACCTCGCCGTGAGCGGGGAGCACGCGGTGCTGCAGGTCGTCGGGCGGGATGTCTTCATCGAGGACATCAACAGCACCAACGGCACCTACGTCAACGGCAAGCCCATCCGCAAGCAGCTGCTCACGCCGAGCGACACCGTCGAGATCGGCAAGTACAAGCTCTGCTACGTCAGCGACGACCCGCCGGACCTGCACGAATCGCTGCGCGACAGCAGCACGGCGCCCGCGGGCTTCGCCCACACCGCGCCGTACATGGGCGGGCCCTCGGGCTTCGGCGGCCTCGGCTCATCCCAGCCGCCGTCGGCCTCGATCAAGGTCCTCAACGGCGCGGCCGCCGGCCGCCAGGTCCTGCTCACCAAGGTCGTCACCACCATCGGCAAGCCGGGCGTGCAGGTCGGCTCGATCAGCCGCCGCCCCGGCGGCTACGTGCTGGCGCATGTCGAGGGGCCGACGCGCCCCACCGTCAACGGCGTGCCGGTCGAGGCCGACCCGGTGCCGCTGAGCAACGGCGACATCATCGAGCTCGCCGGCACCCGCATGCAGTTCGTCCTCGGCTGAAGGCGCGGCAGCTCGGGAAACCGGGCCCGGCGTGCACTGCTGCGCGATGCCGGCCGGGTCTTGCCGCATCGCGCCGCCTGCTGCGCGTACAGTGTCGGCGCGGCATGCACCCCGGTGCGGTCGAGACAGCAAGCAAGCCCCTATCCTGATCTGAAAGCCGCGCCGACATGAACGTCCGCGTCCTCGGCTGTTCGGGCGCGATCGCCGCCGGCAGCAAGACCACATCCTTTCTCGTCGACGAGGACCTGCTCGTCGACGCCGGCACCGGCGTGGGCGACCTCACGCTCGAGGAACTCGAGCGCATCGACCACATCCTGCTGAGCCACTCGCACCTCGACCACGTCCTGTCGATCCCGCTGATGGCCGACAGCGTGATCAGCCGGCGCAAGCAGCCGATCGTCGTGCACGGGCTGCCGGAGACGCTCGCGGCGCTGCGCGCGCATGTCTTCAACAACGTGATCTGGCCCGACTTCACCCGGCTGCCGAGCTCCGAGCGGCCGGTGCTGCGCTTCGAGCCGCTGCGGGTCGGCCAGCGCCTGCGGCTGGGAAACCATGAGATCGAGGTGCTGCCGGCCGAGCACACGGTGCCGGCGGTCGGCTATGCGGTGCGGCAGGCGCGGGAGGACGCGCCCTGGTGGGTCTACACCGGCGACACCGGGCCCAACCCGGCGCTGTGGCCGCTGCTGGCCGGGCGGCGGATCGGCGCGCTCGTGATCGAGACCGCCTTCAGCGACCGCGAGCAGGAACTCGCGCGCCTCAGCCGCCACCTCTCGCCATGCACGCTGGCGCAGGGCCTTGGAGAACTGCCCCCCGGCGTGCCCGTGTTCATCACCCATACCAAGCCGGACGAGATGGCAAGCGTGGCGGCGGAGGTCCGGGCCCTGCGCCTGGATCACGCCATCGGCCATCTCCAAGCAGGGCAGGTGCTGCCCCTGTAAGGACTTCAAGTTCTGTCATGACTGACGCAATTTGTCACCTGCTGGTTGAGGGGGAGACAGAACTTGTCTCTGCAGGTGGGGCTGGACAGGCTGGAATGCCAACTATCTCACGATAGTTGGCACAAGCGCCGTGTGGCACGGCTTCTGCGTTTCTTTCTGCGCTTCCACCAACCACTCAGGAGAGATCCATGAAGCGCATCCAGCAAGGTTTTACCCTCATTGAACTGATGATCGTCGTGGCGATCATTGGCATTCTCGCAGCTGTCGCGCTGCCGGCTTATCAGGACTACACTGTCCGTGCACGCGTGACCGAAGGCCTGTCGCTGGCTTCGGGTCTGAAGACGGCCATCTCTGAGACGTTCACGACGTCCGGTCCGCGCTCGATGATCTGCGGCACGACCACCGACACGGACTGCGACGCGATCAACGCTACGCCGCCGGCCGCCACCAAGAATGTGGCCAGCGTACAGTCCGCAGCTGATGGCGTCATCACCATCACCTACGACAGCACGGTTGCCAACGGCGCAACGCTGCGTTATATCCCCGCTACCCAAGCCACGGCTCGTCTGGAGGCGCCGACTGCTCTGGCACTGAACCTCGCCGCAAACGGGGGTGCTCCGTTCGTCTACGTGTGCCGTACCGGTTCCACCACCCCCATGCCCGCCAAGTATGTTCCGACCGCTTGCAAGGGCGCTGCCAGCTAATCTGGCCTGAGTCTCGTTACCCCTGCCCGTACCAAGCGGGATCGCCAAAAAGCGAGCGCAGCCTGTGCTGCGCTCGCTTTTTTTAGGTAGAGCCTGCGGTGATTGGCGTCTAGAAGATTGATAGAAACTTCAACGCGCTGCGCTGGCAAGGGCGCGGAGCGCCGTGGCGCATGCTGCCCAACGACTTCCCGCCCTGGCCCGCGGTATATCAGAAGTTTCGCCGCGGGAGCGAGGGGGGCTGCTTTGAGGCGCTGGTCAGCGACATGGGCTCGATCATCCGTGAGGCCGCAGGTCGCAAGGGCCAGCTCAGGGCCGTGGCGCTCGACGGGCGCACGCTACAAAGCAGTTGCGAGAGCGGCCCGCGAGCGAGCTATGACGGCTACAAGAACGTGCACATGGCCGTGGACACGCTGGGGCAGTTGGCCGCGCTGACGATCACTGATGCCAGCGAGCAGGAGCGTGCGCAAGTCAGGTAGTTGTGCGAGGCGGTGCATAAGGCCACGGGCGAAACGGTGAAGCTGGCCTGGGCCGACCAAGGCTATACAGGCGAGCAAGCCCGCGAGGACGCCCAGGCGCCGGGGATCGAGTTGGAGGTTGTCAGGCTGGCTGTCCGAGGCAAAGAAGGGGTTCGCGCTGCTGCCCCGGCGCTGGGTGGTGGAGCGCAGCTCTGCCTGGCTGGCGTGATTCCGGCGTCTATCGCGCGACTTCGAGCGCATGCCTCAGGTGCTCGCAGCGCTGCATTTCGTCGTCTTCGCCATGCTCATGCTGCCTAACGCGGTGACATTCTGGGCCTTGGGAGAAAGTGCACAACACGCTCTAGTGGTGTGAGTTAGAAATTCATTCGAAGAAAGAGGCAACCGAAGAAAATATTTTGTTGGCTGTACTGTACTGATCCAAGCAAACGACTTGAGAGGGGCGTTGTTTTCGACGATGTAGGCATGGACAGAAGATTCGAGTGCAGGTGTCAAGCGGGATCGGCCTCGCTTGAGTTGGCGGGCCATGAGGACGGAGAACCTGTACTCCCCCAGATTCAGCTCGGAGGCCGAGTTTGGTGTGAAGTGCGGAGGTGCGAGTGGATGGCGTACCAACCAACGGTGAATGCGCGGCGTCTTGTGGATGCTGGCGTTGTCGAGCACCAGATTCTTCTTGAACTCGGCGGACGTAGTCGCGCTCCACGGTGTCAATGACGTGCTGGAAGTGGACGCTGAGCGGCGTTGATAAGTTGTTGATTTACAAAGGCCCTACGTGGGGCGCGCAGGACCGTTGAAAAAATGTGGGTAATGGGATGAAGTGCATAACACATTTCTAATGTGATGTGACTCTCTATTAAATCTCTCACTTTTAATTGGTGTGAGATTTTGCTGTTTGGATTTGTCTATGCATAAATGTTCCGTGAAAAATTTTTATTCATCCTGCATTTTAAAAGACTTTGGCTTGTTTTGGGCATGCATGTCTGTCGCCATTTGGTTTTTGGCCCGTCCCTATGAGGGAATGGTGCATGATGCGATTTTTTACGCAGCAGATGCTCTAAATCATTTGAGCCGAGAAAATTTTAAGCAAGATCTATTTTTTTCCTATGGAACACAGGGAGATTACTCGATATTTGGATGGGCGTATTCTTATCTGATTGAGGTGTGCGGATTAGATGGGGCGACTCTCTTATTGGCAATCCTTGGAAAACTTGTTTGGCTTGGGTCTTTGCTGTATTTATGCTTAGCATTGTTTTCCTGGGAGCGGGCGGTAATAGCGTTTTCTTCTATTTTAATTATCCATCCTTACTATGGCGCATATAAAATATTTTCTTATGGAGAGCCGTTTGTAACGCCTCGTATATGGGCGGAAGCGGCTTCTTTGCTTTCCTTGTCCTTCTTTGTTGGTGGTAACGCAATTAAAGGATGGGGGGCGTCTTTAGTCGCTTTTTCCTTGCATCCCCTTATGGCACTGCCAGGACCGATGGTGGGGGTTTTTCTTTTATCCCCGTCTCGACGCAACAAGGCGATAGTCGGGGGAGTATTTATATTCTTGGGGCTGTGGATTGCACGTCTAGACCCCTTTTTTCGAATTTCCTCGTTTTTTGATAAGGAGTGGCTTTCCGTTGTTGAGGCGCGAAATGCATATGTTCTCTTTAGAGCTTGGCCTATAGAAGATGTGGCGCAGGCATTCTTTTGGTTGGTATTACTCCTAGGTGCTCAGGTTTGGGGGGGCGGGCATGATCGTTTAAAGAAACTCTGCTGGGCTTTAGCTTGCGTCGGTGCTTTATTGCTAGTGGCTTGGGTAATAGGGGATGGTTTGAACAATGTGCTGCTAACTCAATTGCAGCTTTGGCGCGTTCTTTGGATTGTAAAGATAGCAGCCATATTGTCTGTCGTTGGTGGCATTACTTCCGACTCTACTTCTGCTGAAAATAGAAAGAATTTTTTTATTCTAGCTGCAGCAATGTTTCTATTTGGGGGTGAGACAACTTCCCTTGTTTTGGCTTTGGTGGCGGTTGCAATGTCTTTGGTGTGGAAAGGTACGAGTCCGCAGCAATTTTTTAAGGCGGAAAATTTGCTTATTAAAGGCATTTTTTTCGTTGCCATAGTTCATGCTCTCTCGGAGACGCAATATAATTTTCAGAGCCTTAGGCTGTTGGCGTCTGAGGCCGGATTCATATCTTTCTTTGCCTCATCCCTGATTATTATATTTGGCGGAGGCTTTATTGTGGCGGTTGCGTTGCGTAGAGTTTATTTCCCTGCAAGAGCTAGGTGCGTATTAAATGCGATAGGTGTATTTTTCGCGGCAGCAGGAATTTTTTCCTTTTGCAATAAAAAGAATGAGTTTCCTCAAGATTTGGGGGTTGGCGCACTTAAGTCGTTCATTCCAGTCGGCTCAGTTGTCCACTGGGACGGCGAGGCGGTTGATTCTTGGCTTTATCTTGGGCGTGCAATTTATGCCTCGCCCTTGCAGGGGGCAAGCGCTCTATTTGACAGAGATATGTCGCTGGAGCTCAAAAGAAGACTGACTCGCCTTCAAGTTGCAAGGGGTTCAAAAAATCCTTTATTTTTGGCAAAGGAATATTTTCCAAACAAATCTTTGATGTTATCTGGAGTTGAATTTCTTTGCGAGGATGAGATTTTGGATTTTGTTATTTTGAGAGGCAAGTCTGATTATTCAGATACTCAATTTATATTGAGCAAGGGGGGGGTGGTTTCTGTTTTTGACTGCGGAAAACGGCGAAATTCATAAATTTTATCCATGGAGTTGTTTTGAATAAAAAAGAATTTGCTTTTCGCTATTTTTTTGCGAGCTTAGCAGCTATGGGCGTCGATTATATTATGTTTTTTATTCTTTTATCTTGGGGTTGGTGGTTTGCTGGGGGGGGGCGTTTTTTGCCGGGATTGTTGTAAATTTTATTTGTACTCTTGGCTTTGATTTTTATAAACAAAATTTTGTGACTCCTATTTTCATCTCTGTTTATTTAATGATAGGTATTCTTGGTCTGTTTGCCACGCAAATTGTCATGTTTTTCTTAATTCAGAGCTTTGATAGGAGCATTTTTGAGGCAAAATTCGTGGCAACAATTATTGTTTTCTTCTTAAGCTATATTTTTCGCCAAAGTATTTTAAAGAAAAATGGCTTTATTTTGAAAGACGTCAAATAGATTTAAGAAATTTAGTTTTAATTTTAGTAAATAAATTTTTGAAAATATAATTGAAGGATTTTAAATTGAATAAAGTGGTGATAATTGGCGCGGGGCCTGCAGGGCTTACGGCAGGACTGGAGCTTGTTAGGGCAGGTTGTCAAGAGGTAGTGATCTTAGAGTCAACACAGGAAATCGGAGGGATTTCTAGGACTGTAAATTACAAGGGAAATAGGATTGATATTGGAGGGCATCGCTTTTTTTCAAAATCTGACTGGGTGATGGACTGGTGGCGGGAAATTATGCCGGTTGCTATGCCAAGCGAGGGGATGGATGGAAAAGACTTCCGTTTGGCATATAAAGGTTCGGAGCGACTGATGGGGGCTGGGGTATTAAGTGGTCGCGAAAGTGGCAATCTAGTTATGCTTCTGCGGAATAGATTGTCTAGAATATATTATGGGGGGGAGTTTTTTGACTACCCATTAAAGCCTAGCGTGGGAATGCTGAGGAAGTTGGGTTTGGGTAGGTCCGCTCAGTTTGGTTTGAGTTATGCTGCAGCAATGGCGCGCCCTATTTCGCCGGAAAAAAGTCTGGAAGACTTTTTTATCAACAGATTTGGTTCTAGGCTTTATCGTCAGTTTTTTAAGGAGTATACAGAAAAGGTGTGGGGTGTCCCTTGCAATCAAATCAGTGCTGATTGGGGGGCGCAGCGCATTAAAAGCCTCTCGGTAGGGAAGGCCTTGATCCACGGTCTTAAACAGGGGGTGTGGCGGCATCAAGCTGTGGAGCAAACATCTCTCATTGAGCGGTTTCTGTACCCCAAGTATGGTCCGGGGCAGATGTGGGAAGAGGTTGCGAGGAAATTTCAGGCGATGGGGGGGCGTCTTATCCTGGGTGCTAAGGTCCACATAATTGAGCGCAACGAAAATATAATTTCAACCGTGAAGGCATTTAAGGAAGGTGGCGGGCAGATGGAGTTCGATGCGCGCCATGTGGTTTCTACTATGCCTATTAAAGATTTAATGGAGGCGCTAAGACCTGCTCCCGCTGCAGAAGTGAGGGGTGTAGCTGGTGGACTGCAGTATCGTGATTTCATCACGGTCGGATTGCTTTACAAAAGGATTAAAAATAATGCGGGGACTAAGAATTATATTTCTCTGCCTGACAACTGGATTTATATTCAGGAGCCTGGAGTAAAGGTTGGTCGCTTGCAAATATTTAATAATTGGAGCCCATATATGGTGGCTGATCCAGAAACGGTGTGGGTGGGATTGGAGTTTTTTGCCCGTGAGGATGATGAATTGTGGGGCATGGGGGATGAGGATTTAAAGTCGCTTGCCGTAAGAGAAATGAGTTTTTTGGGGTTGGCAAGCGAGCGTGATGTACTCGACGCTACAGTAATTCGTGTTCCTAAAGCTTACCCTGGATATTTCGGGGGGGCATATAAAAGATTTAACGTGGTTAAAGATTTCCTCGATAGCATACAGAATATTTACTTAATTGGGCGCAATGGAATGCATAGGTACAATAACCAAGATCACTCGATGTTGTCAGCGAAATATGCCGTCGAATCTATTTTGCGCGGTGATTTTGAAAAGTCAAAAATATGGAGTGTCAATATTGGGGATGATTATCATGAGGAGGTTTATAAAGGGCGCGAATCCTCTTCAAGTTCCGATGAAGGGCTGTCTCCTGCCAAAAATTAAAATTCTTGGCTCGATGTTTTGATGTCTGGGTTTTCACGAGGATTTTATTCTTTTTGAAGGGACTCTGTTGGCATTAGCGCACAAATGACGGAGGGCAGGTTTGCAACGCAGCGTTTGCGAGTCTCGTTAGCCAGAAGGCGTGACAAAGCAAGACGGCAAGGTGGGGCGACGCGACAAGACAACGAACAGGGCGCAGTACAACACGGTTTTGAAGGCGCGGGACTCGGGTAGGCCGAGTTGCACTAGCAGGCGCCCCTGGTGTTCAGAGCGTTCCACCGCAGGGCGATGCGCAGCACTAACTAGATCGCGTTCATGGCTGCCCGGTCCGAGACACGATGGTTCTGGTATACCAGCGGATGAGCGGGCCGGGCCGGGCCGGGCCGGGGCGGTAGCAGTAGCGCCATCTGTGCCTGCAACTCCTTTGGGATGCGCCGGCCATCGTCCTTCTTTACCAACCATATGGTCGTCTCCTGTCGTACCAACATGACATTGAAGTTGACCTACTGGAATAGGTTCTGAGCGTTCGGGATCTCGCTGGGTCGGAGCTCACCACCTGCTTGGCATACCTACCCCAAAAGTCGAGTCCCCACTTCTCATCGAGCTTGTAATGCCCACGCTTGATGGCTTTCTCGATGATCCCGATGATCCAAAACATATACTCAGCCAACCACGACCGATCTGCTTAGCCTGCAGTTTTGTTGCGATAGAGCCCTTCATGAATCTTCTTGCCGTCCATGCAGTGCAGTTTGGGATCGGATTCTCGGCCGCGCTCCTTCCCGTATCCTTTGCACTTACGACTTCGCCTGAGCCTGCGCTCTACAATGAAGCGGCAGCTTGGCTTGCATGGAGCACGATGCTACTTGTGGGCGGGAGAGCGGCAAGTAGGGGTATCTATGTGGGGTTGTGGCTCACTTTCCTGGTCCCGGTATGGTTTAGTGCGATTTGGGTAGGGGGGGGGGTGTTGCACGGGATGATGGGCAGCGCTGCGTGTTTCCTGTTGGGCCTCTCGCTTGTTGCTAAGTTAGATTCCCCACAAGGGGTGCTTGCTGGTCTGTTCGCCGGCTACGCCTGGGCTGTAGGGATTGCACTGGCAGTTTGCGTTGTGCAATTCTTCGTGCCCGAGTGGGCAGGCAACACGTGGATTACTTCCTCACAGACGCCGGGTCGCGCAGTCGGCAATCTTCGACAACCCAATCTTCAGGCGACGTTGCTGGTGTGGGGTGCCATCGCTGCTGCATGGCTGGGTTCCCGGCATGCCGGCTGGCGCCGCTCCTTCCCCTTGCTGTTAACAGGGGCGATGTTCACCGTGGCGCTGACTGGCTCGCGCACTGGAATGCTCCTAAGCGGATTGCTGATGCTGTGGGGCATCTGCGACCGACTGCTGCCGACTGCTGTCCGGGTGATGCTAGCCCTCTCGCCCCTGCTGCTGGCAGCAAGCATGAAGGTCTTGTCTTGGTGGACCTGGTACAGCGGTGGCAGCTACTTCGCCGAGGCACGAGCGCAATCCGGCAGTGACATCAGCAGTTCGCGCTTCGCGATCTGGTCCAACACCTTGGATTTGATCCGTGCCCAGCCCTGGACTGGCGTCGGATGGGGCAACTTCAACTTCGCTTGGACGCTGACGGCGTTCGAGAACAGGCCGGTCGCGTTCTTCGACCACACGCACAACCTGCCGCTGCAGCTCGCGGTGGAACTAGGCGTGCCGGCAGCCATGGCGATCTGCACCGTATTCCTGTGGCTGAACTGGCGCGCGCGTGGCGCGCTGGTGCTGTCCGATCCTAGCCAAGCCGGCCTGGCTCGTACCACGCTAGTGATGCTCGCCGCAGTACTGTTCCACAGCCTGCTCGAATATCCACTATGGTATGCCTATTTTCTGCTGCCGTCCGCTTTCCTTTGGGGTATTTACCTGGGGTTAGGCTGCAAGAGGAAGCCCTCCAGGGCAATGCCGGCAATTTGTAGCCCAGCCCCGGGGGTGCTACTTATTGGGGCGGGCGCCACGACGCTACTTGTTACTCTCTATGCAGTATGGGACTACCAGCGCATTACGCAAATCTTCACCCCGCGCGGTGAGGCCGGTGCACGACCGCTCGCCGAGCGAATCGACGAGGGGCGCCGTAGTATGCTGTTCGGTGCTTCCGCCGATTATGCTGCAGTGACCATGGCGGCGCGGCCTTCGGAGGTGTTCGAGGCCTTCGAGCGACCGCTACACCGCCTGATCGACGCCCGGTTGATGATCGCTTACGCCCGCGCGCTTGACGAGCGCGGCGAACGCGACAAGGCGGTGTATGTCGCGCAGCGCCTGCGCGAATTCCGTCACCCCCTGGGAGAGAAGTTTTTCTCGGCTTGCGAGGCGCCACAAGCGCCCGGTACGGCCGCCCCGTTCCAGTGCGAGAGGACGCCGGTCCGACTCTCCTTCCGGGACTTTCAAGCTTCTGCTCGCTGAGCCCCGGCAACCCACGACCCCGACTTGCCGCCGTGTTTTTCCAGCACCTGCACGTCGGTAATGACCATGCCGCGATCGACCGCCTTGCACATGTCGTAGATCGTCAGCAGGCACGACGCGCTAAGTGCTTGATACATAAGGCGATAAGGCACAGCGAAGGGTGCGACGGACAGGGCGCTGTTCCACGTGTGTTCCAACAAGCTCAAAAGGAATACTCATGGCTTCGATCACAGAGCGTGGCGGACGCTACTTGGCCCGCGTGCGGCGCGACGGCTTCAAGCTGGTTGCCAAGACCTTTACCCGCAAGTCGGATGCGATGGCGTGGGCACGACGCGTAGAGGCTGACATGGAGGCTGGGCGCTGGGTAGAAGCCGTCCCAGCAGTGCCAGCAGTCCCGACACTGCGCGAGGCGCTGGCGGAGTACCGCGCCACGGTGGCAGTGAAGATGAAGGGCGCCAAAGATTACGTCTACCGCTTTGACTTCATCGCAGCGACCAACTTCGCGGCCAAGCCGATCAACGACATCACACCTTTCGATCTGTCGCAGTGGCGTGACGACTTGGCGCAGACCCGCAAGCCGGCAACCGTGGTGCGGGTGCTGGCGCTGCTGTCTGGCGTGTTCACTTGGGCCATGAAGGAGCGCGGACTTATCACGTCCAATCCTTTGGCGCTGGTGCGCAAGCCCCGGGTGGCCGATGGTCGATCTCGTACGCTGACACAGGAGGAGTGGGGCTGGCTGCTGAAGGAGGCCAGCACCAGCAAGGCCCGATGGTTGGCGCCTACGTTGACCGTGCTGGGCCGTTCGGCGATGCGCCGGGGTGAGCTTTTCGGGCTCAAGCGTTTGGATGTCGATTACAGCCGTGCCGTGGCGCACTTGGCCGACAGCAAGAACGGGAGCGCCCGGGACGTTCCACTTTGCCCTGAAGCCTTAGTGGCGCTGCGCGAGCTTGACCGCATGGCGGAACAGGAGGGACGCAGTGCGCTGCTGCCCTTGGGCCACGTAGAAAGTATCAGCATGACATTCATGCGGACAGTGCGCCGGGCTCGTGCGACGTATGAACAAGAGTGCGCCCGGGAGGGGCGCAAGCCGTCGCCTACGCTGCTCTTCGATGTGAGGTTACATGACCTGCGCCACCAAGCCGTGTCGCATTGGGCCAGCAAGGGGGCGCTGTCGCTGCCGGAACTGATGGCAATCAGTGGGCATAAGACGCCCCGAATGCTGACGCGGTACGCACACATGAGCGCCACGGCGCTGGCGGGCAAGCTCGCGAAGCTCGCAGCCTGAGCAACGACAATGGGCGCGACCATAGCGGAGCCCACGCTTTCATCAACTGGCGGTTGGAGGGGCCGCCGCATCAAGACGACAACATGAACAACGACAAGACCCCCAGCGGCGCATGGCGCCAGCGGTTCACTCTTGCTAAGTGCCTGACGTGGCCGATGGACGAATGGGACGACGTGCCGCTGGTAAGTGGCATTGCCCTTGAACGGGAGGCGCGCGAGTCCACGGCGCAGCGCTGGCTGGCGCTGCGGGGCGTGACCAACAGTTCGCCCGATGCGGTGGAGGTGCGCAGCGAAGCCCTCACAGGCTCCGGTCTGTTGATCGCCCTGAATGCGCCCACCACGAAATTCTTGGAGTGGTTCCGGCGTTCGGAGTGGTCCCTGAGAGGCACGACGGACGACACAGACCGCGATGCCTGGGCGTGGGCCGTGGTGGACAGGGCACGGACCGCCGTGGCGCGCATGGGCGAGTAGGCAGACGAGTGCCCATTGATGGTGGAGTGATAGGTAACGACGCGCCTTGCCGCCGAACGGCGCGTTATGCCTTTCTAAAACAATACGCACGAGGGTAAAATCTCGTTACCTCCTGATGGCAACGTATCGGAGGGGACGCTCGTGCAGCAAGTCTAGCGGTTACGCCACTTTGGCTAGACGACCTGTGCGGCTGTCGCCGGGACGTATTTAGCCGCCCGGACATGACTCAGAGGGCGGAAGCGCCCGCAGGGCAATCCTGCAATAGCTGTTTCAGCGGTATCGAGCGACCGCACTTGGTGGCGCCCCTCAACCCCGAGGGGCGCGCGCCTGTCCGCAAGGATGCCCGCCCCTCAAACCGGACGGGCACCATGCCTCAACTCCTGACGCAGGCCGAAACCTGCGAGATCACCCGGAAGTCATCCTCGACGCTGCGCCGCGACATCGCGGCCGGCAAGTTCCCTGCGCCGCTCAAGATCGGCGCCCGGCGCATCGCATGGCGCGCTGAGGACGTGCAACGCTGGCTCGATGGCCTAAATGCGGCGGCGCAGCAGCAGCAGGAGGGCCAGCAATGAGCAAGCGCCCGCACATCACGATTGAAGATGCCGTAGCACTGGCAGTGCTGGGAATCAGCCTGAACGACCTGAAGGACAAGAAGTCGGCTCGCAGAGCCATAAACCGGCTGACTGCCGATCTTGCAGAGCTTGGCCTCTTGGAGGCAGGCGGCAACCCCGACGAACTGCTCCAAGGGCAAGCGCTGCAAGGCCGAATCGATGACTTCCTGACCCTCCTGGGTCTGGTAGACACCACCAAAAAAGAAAGGGCCTCCCGGCAAGAAGGCCCCTCAGCAGATCGCATAAAGGATGACAGTGTATCCGAGGGGGGCCAGCGATGAGGGCGCCGATAACTGTTATCACGGCATCGCACTCCATCGGCAAGCGGTACGAACTGGAGGCGGGTCAACTCAAGAAAACGACACTGGGGGAGTTGTGGGCCGGGGGCTACGAAGTTCGGCACGTCAGCGGCTTGCTAGAGCTTGCTGACCTGATTGGCTCCCTAAAACCCGGACAGGCTTTGTCTGCTTCGGTGCCCCGCGACGGCAGCGAGTCGGGCGAGATCACAACCAAGAAGGGTCGGAAAAATGGCTCTGTTGCACAAATGGCGGTGCTGTCGGTTAGGGCGCGGCGCTTGACAGCCTCGGT
>NZ_QXMG01000041.1 GCF_003569765.1 Caldimonas tepidiphila
CAAACCCCCGGTCGCTATGCAGCGGTCGGGGGTTTTGCTTTTGGGGCCGCAGAATCGGGCGAAGATTCGCTGCTTTGCTGAACCAGCGGATCGGGGCTGGTGTTTGCCACCAACTCTGGCACGCAACTCTGCAGCAGGATTGCGTTGCTGCCGCGGATGCACATGCCTTGCCGTCGGATCCAACTCTTTTGCTGCCTTCGAACCCCTTCCGGAAAACGAGTGCTCTCCTAGAGACAATCGGACAGCTTGAACCCGAAATGCAAGAGGGCGCCCGTAGGCGCCCCTGATCGTGCCACGACTCATCAAGCCGCGAACCCGGTCTTCAGCAACTTGTGTTGTTCACCAGCCGGCGCAGGCCGTCCTCGTTGAGGATGCGGATCTGCCGCTGCTTTACCTCGAGCAAGCCGTCGTCCTGGAATTTGGAGAAAGTGCGGCTCACTGTCTCCAGCTTGAGGCCCAGGTAGCTGCCGATCTCCTCCCGTGTCATGCGCAAGATCAGTGCGGACGGAGAAAAGCCCCGCGCCTGCAGGCGTTGCGTCAGATTGAGAAGGAAGGCGGCGAGCCGTTCTTCGGCACGCATGCTTCCGAGCAGCAGCATGACGCCGTGGTCCCGGACGATCTCCCGACTCATGATCTTGTGGAACTGATGCTGCAGGTCGGTGAACTCGCGTGAAAGGTCTTCGAGCTGCGAGTACGGAATGACGCAGACCTGGGAGTCTTCCAGCGCGACCGCGTCGCAGGTGTGCCGATCGTTGCTGATGCCGTCGAGGCCGAGGAGCTCGCCCGCCATCTGGAATCCGGTCACCTGGTCCCGCCCATCCTCTGCCGAGACGCAGGTCTTGAAGAAGCCGGTACGCACGGCGTAGAGCGACTGGAATGCGTCCCCGACATGGAAGAGGGCGTCACCTCGATGAACCGAGCGGCGTGTGGCAATCAGGGAATCGAGCCGTTCGAGTTGCTGTGCGGACAGGCCCACCGGAAGGCAGAGCTCGCGCAGGCTGCAACTCGAGCAGGCGACTTTGAAAGAATCCAGTTTCATTTTTCGGGCACCCTCATCCTTGCTCATTATGGAGCCAGCAGCCGGGCCGGC
Organism: Caldimonas tepidiphila; assembly: GCF_003569765.1. Classification (GTDB taxonomy): domain Bacteria; phylum Pseudomonadota; class Gammaproteobacteria; order Burkholderiales; family Burkholderiaceae_C; genus Caldimonas; species Caldimonas tepidiphila. The sequence goes on from NZ_QXMG01000041.1 coordinate 1,091, forward strand.
CGGGAAACGCGAGCGCTCGCGAAGGGGCGCGGCTTCCTCGGCCGTGCCGCACGCAGGCGTTTCTAGCGATGGGACCTGGTTTTTCTGGAGCATGATGGACCTCAAGTTCTGGCAATATTGTTTCCTTGAAGGGGCCGCGCGCACTTGAGGAATGTCAAGGCAAGGGCGGCTGTCTCTGGCACAGTCGGCGTCCATGGTCCCCTCCCAAAGTCCCCTCTCCGAAGAGTTGCTGCGGCGCTTCGACGTGCCCGGGCCGCGCTACACCTCCTATCCGACGGCCGATCGCTTCGTCGAGGCCTTCACTTCGGCGCATTACGCACAAGCCCTCCAACAGCGGGCCAGCGGTGTCGGAACCGTGGGCGGGCGGCTGTCTCCCTTGTCCCTCTACGTGCACATCCCGTTCTGCGAGTCGGTGTGCTACTACTGCGCCTGCAACAAGGTCATTACCCGTCATCACGAACGTGCGGCGGATTACCTCGCGGCGCTGGAGACGGAGATCGGGCTCAACGTTGCGCTGCTCGGCCCTGAGCAGCCGGTGTCGCAGTTGCACTTCGGCGGTGGCTCGCCCACCTTCCTCAGCGACACGGAACTCGCCCGCGTGATGGACACCTTGCGCAGGTCGTTCCGATTGGCCGCGGGCGGCGAGTACTCGATCGAGGTGGATCCTCGGACCGTGACGCCGAGCCGGCTGGCCCATCTCTGGAGCCTCGGCTTCAACCGCCTGAGCTTCGGCGTGCAGGACTTCGACGCCGAAGTGCAGAAGGCGGTTCATCGGGTGCAGTCCCGCGAGGCCGTGGTCTCGCTGGTGCAGGCTGCGCGCGAGATCGGCTTCGAGTCGATCAACGTGGACCTGATCTACGGTCTGCCACGCCAGACGCCGGAGTCGTTTGCCGAAACGGTGCGGCAGGTCGGGGAGTTACGGCCCGACCGCATCGCGCTGTATGCCTACGCCCATCTGCCGCAGCGGTTCAAGCCGCAGCGGCGCATCGACGCCACGCAACTCCCGGGGGCGGCTGCCAAGATCGCCATGCTGTCGCAGGCGATCTCGGGTTTCCTGGAGCACGGCTACGACTACATCGGCATGGATCATTTCGCGCTGCAGGACGATGCATTGTCCGTTGCGAAGCGTCAGGGACGGCTGCATCGCAACTTCCAGGGCTACAGCACGCAGCCGGACTGCGACCTGCTCGGGCTCGGCGTATCGGCCATCGGAAGGGTCGGCGTCACTTACAGCCAGAACGCGAAGACCTTGCCGGAGTACTACGACGCGCTGCGGCAAGGGCAGCTTCCGGTCGTGCGGGGGCTGGCGCTCAGCCGCGACGACCTCGTGCGGCGCGCGGTCATCATGGCGCTGATGTGCCAGGGCCACGTGGTGTTCGAGTCGATCGAGCTGTCCTACCTCGTGGATTTCCGCGCGCAGTTCGCGGCCGAGCTCGAGCGGCTCGAGCCTTTCGCCGAGATGGGACTTGTCGAGATCGCGGAGGACGGCGTCGAGGTCACGCCAACGGGCTGGTACTTCGTGCGCGCGATCGCGATGGTCTTTGACAAGTACCTGCAGGCGGATCGGACGCGCGAGAAGTTCTCCAAGATCATCTGATGCTTTCCAGTCTGCTGCTCACCGCACTGCTGATGGGGCTCGCCGGCGGGCCTCATTGCATTGCCATGTGTGGCGCAGCCTCCGCGGGCGTCGTCAGCGGATGCGGCGTTCGGCGGCAGCAGGGATTGCTCGCCTTCCAGGGCGGACGGGTCTTCGGCTACGGCCTGCTCGGCGCGATCGTCGCCGCGTCGGCGCAAGCCCTCCAGTGGGGCGCCGCGAACAGCGCGTTGCTCAAGCCCTTCTGGGGCATGTTCCATCTCTCGGTGGCATTGCTCGGGCTCTGGCTGCTCTGGAGCGGACGACAACCGGCTTGGCTCGACGGATGGGCGCGCCGGGTCTGGGAGCGGCTGCGCTGGACGCGCCTGGAGGTCGCGGGGCAGCGCTGGCCGGGAGCGCTTCGCGCTGCGACGGCGGGCGGGCTCTGGGCCTTCTTGCCCTGCGGGCTGCTGTATTCCGCGCTGATGGTCGCGGCGCTCGCTCCTTCCCCGCTAGGCGGCGCGGCCGTGATGGCCGCCTTCGCGGCGGGCTCGGGCCTGGCCTTGCATCTCGTGCCCGCCTTCTGGCTCTGGTGGCGCGGACGGGGAGCAGCGGCGGCGGCCTCGCAGAACACGATCTCCGGGGCGGCGGCGGTCCGGGTGGCCGGCCTCGCGCTAGCCTCCGCCTCGTTCTGGGCGGTGGGTCATGCGCTCTGGCTGGAGTACGGGGCCCGGGTCTGTCGCTGAGCCGGCGCCTTGCGGCAGGGGCGGCCCGCCCGGCGCGGTGCCGCCATTTTGTCCGGGAGGTACTCGTCGCCGGCATGCAAGTGGGCAGACAGCTTGCCTGCCGTAAAATCTTTCACACCGGAACGCATCCCCCTAACCCCGTATCGCGCGGAGCAATCTCACATGTACCAGCACATCAAGGTGCCCGAGGGCGGGCAGAAGATCACCGTCAACGCCGACTTCTCGCTCAACGTTCCCGATCAGCCGATCATTCCGTACATCGAAGGTGATGGCACCGGCTTCGACATCACCCCGGTGATGATCAAGGTGGTGGATGCGGCGGTGGCCAAGGCCTACGCGGGCCGGCGCAAGATCCACTGGATGGAGATCTATGCCGGTGAGAAATCCACCAAGGTCTACGGTCCGGATGTCTGGCTTCCTGAAGAGACGCTGCAGGTGCTCAAGGAGTACGTGGTTTCGATCAAGGGGCCGCTGACGACACCTGTCGGCGGTGGCATCCGCTCGCTCAACGTCGCGCTGCGCCAGGAACTCGATCTCTACGTCTGCCTGCGGCCGGTGCGCTACTTCAACGGGGTGCCCTCGCCGCTAAAGGAGCCCCAGAAGACCGACATGGTCATCTTCCGCGAGAACTCGGAGGACATCTACGCCGGCATCGAGTACGAGGCGCAGAGCGACAAGGCGAAGATGCTGATCGACTTCCTGACCAACGAGTTCGGCGTCAAGAAGATCCGCTTCCCGGAGACCTCCGGCATCGGCATCAAGCCGGTGTCGCGCGAGGGCACCGAGCGCCTGATGCGCAAGGCGGTGCAGTACGCGATCGACAACGACAAGCCCTCCGTGACGATCGTGCACAAGGGCAACATCATGAAGTTCACCGAGGGCGGCTTCCGCGACTGGGCCTACGCGCTGGCGCAGAAGGAGTTCGGCGCCGAGCCGATCGACGGCGGCCCGTGGTGCAAGTTCAAGAATCCGAAGACGGGCAAGGACATCATCGTCAAGGATTCCATCGCGGACGCCTTCCTGCAGCAAATCCTGCTGCGCCCGGCCGAGTACTCGGTGATCGCGACGCTGAACCTGAATGGCGACTACATCTCCGACGCGCTGGCGGCACAGGTCGGTGGCATCGGCATCGCTCCGGGCGCCAACCTGAGCGACTCGATCGCGATGTTCGAAGCCACCCACGGCACCGCGCCGAAGTACGCCGGCAAGGACTACGTGAACCCGGGCTCCGAGATCCTGTCGGCCGAGATGATGCTGCGCCACATGGGCTGGACCGAGGCGGCCGACCTGATCATCAGCTCCATGGAGAAGGCGATCCTGTCGAAGAAGGTCACCTACGACTTCGCGCGCCTGCTCGAAGGCGCCACCCAGGTGAGCTGCTCGGGCTTCGGCCAGGTCATGATCGACCACATGTGATCCCGCCGATCCGAATCGCAAAAAAGCCCGCTTCAGCGGGCTTTTTCTTTTGAGCGCAAGATACCGAGCGGGGCTGGACTTCCCGTTGGTCAGTCGGTCAGCGCGGCCTGGGTTCCGTCGCTGCTCGACAAGGTGCTGGCGGGAGCGCGGACTGCCTCGACCGGGCGAATGTTCTTCGCCAGTCGTCCCTTGGGGCCCTCGACGAGATCGAAGCTCACCCGGCCACCCTGCTTCAGGGTGCGGAAACCTTCCATCTGGATGGCGGAGAAGTGCGCGAAGACATCATCGCCCCCCCCGTCCGGTTCGATGAAACCGAACCCCTTGGCATCGTTGAACCATTTCACTTTGCCGAATCCCATAACACCTCCCTGGATACTCTAATGTGCTAGTCATTCTCCGGGCGCGGGCGAAGGGGTGTCAAGCCAGCGCCCAGTGCAGGCACAGCATATGGCCTCCCATGTAAGGGTCCTACCCCCAGGGGAGGGGCTCCAGCCGAAGTTGTAACACATTCGCGGGGGCGCTTGACCTTGGGCGCGCTGGCGTCAAATGGAAGGCACGCTCTTTGCGAGAGGCTCTCGCTAGAATGAACTTCATCATGTCCAGCCCACCCGACAAGCCCCGCGTCCCCCCCGGCCCCGTTCCAGACGAGGGCCAGGGTTCCGTCGTTGCAGAGCGCCAGAGCGCCAAGACGCAGCCACCGCCGATGTACCAGGTGGTGATGCTCAACGACGATTACACGCCGATGGAGTTTGTCGTCATGGTGCTGCAGCAGTTCTTCCAGCGCGACCTGGAAGCCGCGACTCAGATCATGTTGAAGATCCACCATGAAGGGCGGGGTGTCTGCGGCGTCTACACCAAGGACGTCGCGGCCACAAAGGTTGAATTGGTGCTTGCCGCCGCGCGTCGCGCGGGGCATCCTTTGCAGTGCATTATGGAGGCAGCATGATTGCTCAGGAACTTGAAGTCAGCCTGCATATGGCGTTCGTCGAGGCACGCCAGCAGCGTCATGAGTTCATCACGGTGGAGCACTTGTTGCTTGCCCTGCTGGACAACCCGTCGGCCGCGGAGGTGCTGCGCGCCTGCTCGGCCAGCATCGAGGATCTGCGCAAGAGCTTGACGCAGTTCATCAAGGAGAACACGCCCACGGTGGGTGGCTCCGACGAGGTCGATACCCAGCCGACGCTGGGATTCCAGCGCGTGATCCAGCGCGCGATCATGCACGTCCAGTCGACCGGCAGCGGCAAGAAGGAAGTGACCGGCGCGAACGTGCTGGTGGCGATCTTCGGCGAGAAGGACTCGCACGCGGTCTACTACCTGCATCAGCAGGGCGTGACGCGCCTCGACGTCGTCAACTACATCGCGCACGGCATCAAGAAGTCCGATCCGCCCGAGACCCCGCGTCCGAGCGACGGTGCCGCGCCCGAGGCCGAGAAGGAGGAGTCCGACGGCAAGGGCTCGCCGCTGGAGCAGTTCACCCAGAACCTGAACCAGCTGGCGCGCGAGGGCAAGATCGATCCCCTGATCGGCCGCGAGCACGAGGTCGAGCGCGTGATCCAGGTGCTGTGCCGCCGGCGCAAGAACAACCCGCTGCTGGTCGGCGAGGCCGGTGTCGGCAAGACCGCGATCGCCGAGGGCCTGGCCTGGCGCATCACCGAGAACGACGTGCCCGAGGTGCTCGCCGACTCGACCGTCTACGCGCTCGACATGGGCGCGCTGCTGGCCGGTACCAAGTACCGCGGCGACTTCGAGCAGCGCCTGAAGGCGGTGCTCAAGGCGCTGAAGGACCAGCCGGGCGCGGTGCTGTTCATCGACGAGATCCACACGCTGATCGGCGCCGGCGCCGCATCGGGCGGCACGCTCGACGCGAGCAACCTGCTCAAGCCCGCGCTCAGCTCGGGCCAGATGAAGTGCATCGGCGCGACCACCTTCAGCGAGTACCGCGGCATCTTCGAGAAGGACGCGGCGCTGTCGCGGCGCTTCCAGAAGATCGACGTGGTCGAGCCCTCGGTCGAGCAGACCGTGGAGATCCTCAAGGGCCTGAAGTCGCGCTTCGAGGAGCACCACAGCGTCAAGTACGCGATGGGCGCGCTGCAGGCGGCGGCGGAGCTTTCCGCCAAATTCATCAACGACCGTCACCTTCCCGACAAGGCGATCGACGTGATCGACGAGGCGGGCGCGGCGCAGCGCATCCTGCCCAAGAGCAAGCAGAAGAAGACCATCACGCGCGCCGAGGTCGAGGAGATCGTCGCCAAGATCGCGCGCATTCCGCCGGCGAGCGTCTCCAACGACGACCGCTCGAAGCTGCGCAACCTCGACCGCGACCTGCGCAGCGTGGTGTTCGGCCAGGACGCCGCGATCGACGCGCTGGCGGCCGCCATCAAGATGGCGCGCTCGGGCCTGGGCAAGCCGGACAAGCCGATCGGCTCCTTCCTGTTCAGCGGCCCGACCGGCGTCGGCAAGACCGAGGTCGCGAAGCAGCTCGCCTACATCCTGGGCATCGACCTGATCCGCTTCGACATGTCGGAGTACATGGAGCGCCACGCGGTCAGCCGCCTGATCGGCGCGCCTCCGGGCTATGTCGGCTTCGACCAGGGCGGCCTGCTGACCGAGGCGATCACGAAGAAGCCGCACGCGGTGCTGCTGCTCGACGAGATCGAGAAGGCGCATCCGGACGTCTTCAACGTGCTGCTGCAGGTGATGGACCACGGCTCGCTGACCGACAACAACGGGCGCAAGGCCGACTTCCGCAACGTCGTGATCATCATGACGACCAACGCGGGCGCCGAGACGATGCAGAAGGCGGTGATCGGCTTCACCAACAGCCGCGAGCAGGGCGACGAGATGGCCGACATCAAGCGGCTGTTCACGCCCGAGTTCCGCAACCGGCTCGACGCGATCATCAACTTCCGTGCGCTCGACGAGGAGATCATCCTGCGGGTGGTGGACAAGTTCCTGCTCCAGCTCGAGACGCAGCTGGCCGAGAAGAAGGTCGAGGTCGCCTTCTCCGACGCGCTGCGCAAGCACCTGGCGCGCAAGGGCTTCGATCCGCTGATGGGCGCGCGCCCGATGCAGCGCCTGATCCAGGACACGATCCGTCGCGCGCTGGCCGACGAGCTGCTGTTCGGCCGCCTGGTCGACGGCGGTCGCCTCACGGTGGACCTCGACGACAAGGAGGAGGTGGTGCTGGACATCCAGCCGGCCCGCCGCAGCGACAAGCCGAAGGCGGAGCCCGCCACCGCCTGACGGCGAGCGAAGGGGCGGCCCCCGAGGGCCGCCGCCTCCCGATCCCTGAACCCGGCCCCGTGCCGGGTTTTTTCATGCGTCGGCGAACGCGGCCGGGTCCTGACGGAAGTAGCCGGCCAGCAGCCGGTAGAGCTCGGGGTGCTCCCGGGCGAAACCGCGCGGGCTGACGAAGAAGGATTCGGACGCGACGGCGAAGAACTCGTCGATGCCTTCGGCGCCATAGGGATCGAGGAAGGTGTCGAGGCCGGCGTCCACCTCCTCGCAGAAGCGCTCGTAGGCGGCGTCGATCGTCCCGGCCCAGGCCTCGCGCTGCGCCTGCGTCGGCAACGGCGGCATGCCGTCGGCCTCGCCGTCGAGCAGGTCGAGGACGTGGGCGAACTCGTGCACCACGACGTTGTAGCCGAGCCCGGCGCTGTCGCCGGCCTCGCAGACGTCACGCCAGGACAGCATGACCGGCCCGCCGTCCATCGCCTCGCCGGCCAGCCGCTCCTCGTACTGGTGCACCACGCCGTCCTCGTCGACCACCTCGCGGCGCGCCAGCACCTCGTCGGCGTGCATCACGATGCCGACGAAGCCGTCGTAGAGCTCGATGCCGAGCTTGAGCACCGGCAGGCAGGCCTGGGCGGCGACCGCGACCGCCGCCTCGTCGCTGACCTCGAAGCCGCCGGCGCCCTGGAACTCCTTGCGGTCGAGGAACAGCGTCGAGAGCCGGCGCAGCTCCAGCATGTCGGCCTCGTCGCGCCAGTTGAGGAAGGGAAAGCGCGCGAGCGTCAGCTGCCACAGCGGCTCGGGAATCGCGCGCCGCTGCAGCACGCGCTGCTCGCGGGCCTGCCGCAGTTGTCGCCACCAGCGTCCCAGCATCGCGTCGCGTCAGGCGGGGGAGGGTGCGACGGGCAGGCGCTGCAGGCCGTCCCCGGTCAGGCGCAGCACGTCGCCGCGGATGCGGTCCGGTGCGACGTCGAACTCCCAGTCGCTCAGCACGTGGCGCCAGCAACCGTCCGCGAGGGCATGATCGGCGGGGCGGTGGGTGTGGCCGTGGATCATCGCCGGCGCGTCGCAGGCCTGCAGCCAAGCGAGCGCGGCCTGCGCGTCGACGTCGGCGCCCAGCCCGTCCGGCTGCCTGGCCGCGTCCGGCGCCGGGCCGCCCTGGCGCTGCCGGCTCTCGGCACGCAGCGCGGCCGCGATTTCGCGGCGCCGCGCCAGCGGCTGCGCGAGGAACTCCGCCTGCCAGCGCGGATTGCGCACCGTGGCGCGAAAGCGCTGGTAGTCGCGGTCCTCCAGGCAGAGCGCGTCGCCGTGCGTCAGCAGCAGCGAGCGCCCGAAGGCGCGCAGCAGCGTCGGATCGGCGAGGCCGACCACCCCGCTGCGCGCCAGGAAGGCCGGGCCGACCAGGAAGTCGCGGTTGCCCGGCAGGAAGGCCAGCGTGAGCCGGCGCGACAGCTGCGCGAACAGCTCGGCGCACTCGCGCTCGAAGCCCTCGTCGGCCGCGTCGTCGCCGACCCAGGCCTCGAACAGGTCGCCGAGCATGAAGACCGCGTCGGCCGGGGTGGCCAGCAGGTGCGCGCGCAGCGCCGCGAAGGTGCGCGGCTGCGCCCCCTGCAGGTGCAGGTCCGACAGGAAGTCGATGCAGCGCCAGTGCGCCGGGGCCTCGAGGACCTGCGGCGCGAACGGCGCTGCGCCGGGCGCGGGCACAGGCGGGAACGAGGCCATCCGCGGGATCAGACCTCGACGGCCTTCTGGATCACGACGTCCTCGAGCGGCACGTCGTCGTGGAAGCCCTTGCGGCCGGTCTTCACGCCACGGATCTGGTCGACCACGTCCTGGCCGGCGACGACCTTGCCGAACACCGCGTAGCCCCAGCCCTGCGGCGTCTCGGAGCGGAAGTTCAGGAAGTCGTTGTCGGCGACGTTGATGAAGAACTGCGCGGTGGCGGAGTGCGGCGCGTTGGTGCGCGCCATCGCCAGCGTGTACTTGTCGTTCTTCAGCCCGTTGTTGGCCTCGTTCTGGATCGGCGCGTCGGTGGGCTTCTGCTGCATGCCGGGCTCGAAGCCGCCGCCCTGGACCATGAAGCCGTTGATGACGCGGTGGAACACCGTATTGTCGTAGTGGCCCTTGCGCACGTAGTTCAGGAAGTTCTGCGCGGACAGCGGGGCCTTCTCCGCGTCGAGTTCGATGCGGATCACGCCGAGGTTGGTGTGGAGTTCGACAGCCATTTACTTCTCCAGGGAGATTTGCTTGATGAGGACCGGCTCGACCGGCACGTCGCCGTGCGGGCCGCGGCGGCCGGTCTTGACGGACTTGATGCGATCGACCACGTCCATGCCGCTGGTGACGCGCCCGAACACCGCATAGCCGTTGCCGTCGCGCGAGTTGGCGGCGTCGAGGAAGGCGTTGTCGGACACGTTGATGAAGAACTGCGCGCGCGCGGAGTTCGGATCCATCGTGCGCGCCATCGCGATCGTGCCGCGCCTGTTGGCCAGGCCGTTGCGGCTCTCGAGCGGGATCGCGGCGCGCGATGCCGGCTTCTCGCTCATGTCCGGCGTGAAGCCGCCGCCCTGGATCATGAAGCCGTCGATCACGCGGTGGAAGATGGTGCCGTTGTAGTGGCCTTCCTTGACGTAGTGCAGGAAGTTCTCGACGGTCTTCGGCGCGCGGGCCGCGTCGAGCTCGACGACGATGTCGCCGGCCGAGGTGCTCATCTTCACGGTCTGCGCCTGCGCGGCGGCGGCCAGGGCGGACAGCAGCAGGGCGGCGGCGAAACGGACGGTGCGTGGCTTCATGCGGGTCGGTGTGGTGGTGGGGGTTCGAGCGCGGCAGGCCCGGCGCGGCAGCGCCGATCGGCGGTCCTGCCTCACGGGGCGGGACGCGGTGCGGCAGGCCGTCGCAGGCGCCGCCAGGGCGTCCCCGGCAAGCCGCGTGCGACGGGGGCGGGCGTGCAGCGTTCGACGGAATGCGAGGGCCTGACGCGGCACCCGCCGACACCCGGCCGCCCCTGCCGGTATACTCGACTGATTGTATCGTAGCCCTTTGCGGCTTCCTTCCCCCGCCTCTCCCCCCGAGCCTCGCCGGCTGCCCCGCGGCAGCGCGCCCGGCCCTGCCTTGCGCGTCCGGTGTCCCGGGCGCGCTCGTCGCGGACGCGGACGAGGCGCCCGCCGACGAACCCTGCACCCATGACGCTGTCGATCTACAACACGCTTTCCCGCCGCATCGAGCCCTTCGAGCCGATCGAGCCGGGTCACGTCCGCATGTACGTGTGCGGCATGACGATCTACGACCTGTGCCATGTGGGTCACGCGCGCATGATGATGGCGTTCGACGTGGTGCAGCGCTGGCTGAAGGTGATGGGATACCGCGTCACCTACGTGCGCAACATCACCGACATCGACGACAAGATCATCCGCCGCGCGCTCGAGCGCGACATCCCGATCCGCCAGCTCACCGACGAGATGACGGCGGCGATGCATGCCGACATCGGCGCGCTCGGCATCGAGCCCCCGACGCACGAGCCGCGCGCCACCGACTACGTGCCGCAGATGCTCGACCTGATCGGCACGCTCGAGCGCAAGGGGCTGGCCTACCGGGCCTCCAACGGCGACGTGAACTACGCGGTGCGGCGTTTCCCCGGCTACGGCAAGCTCTCGGGCAAGTCGCTCGACCAGCTGCGCGCCGGCGAGCGCGTGGCGGTGGCCGACGGCAAGGAGGATCCGCTCGACTTCGTGCTGTGGAAGTCCGCCAAGGAGAGCGAGCCCGAGGACGCGAAGTGGGACGCCCCCTACGGCCGCGGACGCCCGGGCTGGCACATCGAGTGCTCGGCGATGAGCTGCGCGCTGCTCGGCGAGCACTTCGACATCCACGGCGGCGGCATGGACCTGCAGTTCCCGCACCACGAGAACGAGATCGCGCAGAGCGAGGGCGCGAGCGGCCGTCCTTTCGTCAACGTCTGGATGCACAACGGCTTCGTCAACGTCGACAACGAGAAGATGTCGAAGTCGCTCGGCAACTTCTTCACGATCCGCGACGTGCTCGCGCGCTACGACGGCGAGACGCTGCGCTTCTTCATGCTGCGCACGCACTACCGCAGCCAGTTCAACTTCAGCGACGCGCACATCGACGACGCGCGCCAGGCGCTGCGCCGGCTCTACACCGCGCTCGACGCGGTGCCGCCCGCGCCGCCCAGCCGGATCGACTGGTCTCAGCCCCACGCTGCGCGCCTGCGCGCGGTGATGTGCGAGGACTTCAACACGCCCGAGGCGCTGGCGGTGCTGTTCGAGCTCGCCTCCGAGGTCAACCGCAGCCGCTCGGCCGAGCTCTCGGGCCTGCTGAAGGCGCTGGGCGGCACGCTCGGCATCCTGCAGCGCGCGCCGCGCGAGTACCTGCAGGGCGGGGCGGCGTCGGAGGACGCCTCGGAGATCGAGGCCCTGATCGCCGCGCGCGCCGAGGCCAAGAAGGCGAGGAACTTCGCCGAGGCCGACCGCATCCGCGAGCAGCTCGCGGCGCAGGGCATCGTGCTGAAGGACGGCCCGCAGGGCACCACCTGGGTCAAGGCCTGAGCGCCCGGATGGTCAAGGTCGTCACGCCTGATTATTGGGACGAGGCCTGCGGGCATCTCGCGGAGCGAGACCGCGTGATGGCCAAGCTGATCCCGCAGTTCGGCGAAGCCCGGCTGCAGAGCCGCGGCGACGCCTTCACGACGCTGGCGCGCTCAATCGTCGGCCAGCAGATCTCGGTGAAGGCTGCGCAGGCGGTGTGGGAGCGCTTCACCGCGCTGCTGCCCGGGCCGGCGAGCCGCATCGCGCCGGCGGCGCTGCTCGCGCTCGCGCCCGAGACGATGCGCGCGGCCGGGCTGTCGGCGCGCAAGGTGGAGTACCTGCTCGACCTCGCGAGCCACTTCGAGTCGGGCGCGGTGCATGTGCGCTCGTGGAAGTCGATGGACGACGAGGCGATCATCGATGAGCTGGTGGCGATCCGCGGCATCGGCCGCTGGACTGCCGAGATGTTCCTGATCTTCCACCTGATGCGGCCGAACGTGCTGCCGCTCGACGACGTGGGGCTGCTCAAGGGCATCAGCCAGAACTACTTCAGCGGCGAGCCGGTGTCGCGCGCCGAGGCGCGCGAGGTCGGCGAGGCCTGGGCGCCGTTTCGCTCGGTTGCGACATGGTACATTTGGCGCAGCCTCGACCCCCTGCCGGTGGAGTACTGAAAGGCGCCCGGTCCCTGCGCGACCGGCTTTCTGTCGTCCGAACCTCGCCTTGCCACCGGCGACGCGGGTCGGGCGGATTTTCGTCTGACGACGGGATCAGTGGATGAGCAAGAAACACTTCCTCGAGTTCGAGCAGCCGATTGCCGAGCTCGAATCCAAGATCGACGAGCTGCGCTACGTGCAGAGCGAGTCCGCGGTCGACATCTCCGAGGAGATCGACCGCCTCAGCAAGAAGAGCCAGCAGCTCACGAAGGACATCTACTCGCGCCTCACGCCCTGGCAGGTGACGCAGATCGCGCGCCATGCGCAGCGTCCCTACACGCTGGACTACGTGGCCGAGATCTTCACCGAGTTCGAGGAGTTGCACGGCGACCGCGCCTTCGCGGACGACAAGTCCATCGTCGGCGGCATCGCGCGCTTCAACGGCCAGCCCTGCATGGTGATCGGCCACCAGAAGGGCCGTGACACCAAGGAACGCGCCGCGCGCAACTTCGGCATGTCGCGCCCCGAGGGCTACCGCAAGGCGCTGCGCCTGATGAAGCTGGCCGAGAAGTTCGGCCTGCCGGTGTTCACCTTCGTCGACACGCCGGGCGCCTATCCCGGCATCGGCGCCGAGGAGCGCGGCCAGTCCGAGGCGATCGGCCGCAACATCTTCGAGATGGCGCAGCTGGAGGTGCCGATCATCGCCACCATCATCGGCGAGGGCGGCTCGGGCGGGGCGCTGGCGATCAGCGTCGGGGACCAGGTGCTGATGCTGCAGTACTCCGTCTACTCGGTGATCTCCCCCGAGGGCTGCGCGTCGATCCTGTGGAAGACCGCCGAGCGCGCGTCGGACGCCGCCGAGGCGCTCGGCATCACCGCGCACCGCCTCAAGGCGCTGGGCCTCGTGGACAAGATCGTCAACGAGCCGGTCGGCGGTGCGCACCGCGACCCGAAGCAGATGGCGGCCTACCTGAAGCGCGCGCTCAATGACGCGCTGCGCCAGGTCAGCGACCTCAAGCCGAAGGAGCTGCTGCAGGCGCGCTACGAGCGGCTGCAGGGCTACGGCCGCTTCACCGACACCAAAGAACGCTGATGAGCCGGGACGCCGCCGCCGCGCCGGGCGTGGTGGCGGTGGCCTGGAGCGGAGGGCGGGACTCCACCGCCTTGCTGCATGCGACCGTCCACGCGGCGCATTCGCTCGGATACCCCGAGGTCCTCGCGCTGCACGTCCACCACGGCCTGCAGCCGGACGCCGACGACTGGCTCGCACACTGCGAGCGGCTCGCGGCGCGCTGGCGGCACGAGGGCCTGCCGCTGCGCTTCGAGCACCGCCGCCTCGCGCTACGGCTGCGTGCGGGCGACAGCGTCGAGGCCGAGGCGCGGCGCGCGCGCTATGCCGCGTTGCGCGAGATGGCGCTGGGGCACGGCGCCGCCGAGGTCTGGCTGGCGCATCACCGCCGCGACCAGGCCGAGACCTTCCTGCTGCAGGCGCTGCGCGGCGCCGGCGCCGCCGGCCTCGCCGCGATGCCGCGCGCGATCGGGCGCGACGGCATCCTCTGGGTGCGGCCCTGGCTCGAGCGGCCGCGCGAGGCGATCGAGGCCTACGTCGCGCAGCACGCGCTCCCCTACGTGGACGACGGCAGCAATGCCGACACGCGGCTTGCGCGCAACCGGCTGCGGCACGCGGTCTGGCCGGCGCTCGCCACGGCCTTCCCGAGTGCCGAGGCGACGCTCGCCGACAGCGCGCGCCGCGCCCAGGAGGTGCGCGCCTGCCTGGCCGACCTGGCCGGCATCGACCTGCAGGGACTGCGCACGCCTCAGGGCCTCGACGTGGCCGGGCTGCTGGCGCTGCCGGCGCATCGTGCCCGCAACGCGCTGCGTGCCTGGTTTCGTTCCGCCGCCGGCCGGGCGCTGCCGGCGACGCTCTGCGAGCGGCTGATGATGGAGCTGCCGGGCGGCCGCGCCGCGCGCTGGCCGATGGCCGACGGCGCGCTCGAGTGCTACCGGGGGGGCTTGTCCTGGCGGGCGGCGCCACGACCGGGAAGCGGAAGTACGGGGCCTGCCGCCCCGGAGGCGTTCACGGACGACGGCACGCCGGACGAGTCTGCAAGGCCGCTGCTGCGCCTGGACCGGCCCGGCGACCACCGCGCGCGCGGCTGGCCGGGCGTGCTGCGGGTCGAGCCGGTCGCGGAGAAGGGGATCGAGCCCGCGCGGCTCGCGGCGGTGCGCCTCGCGCCACGGCAGGGCGGCGAGCAGTTCCAGTTCGCACCCGCGCGACCGGCCCGTTCGCTGAAGAAGCAGTACCAGGCGCTCGGCGTGCCGGCCTGGCTGCGCGGCGGCCCCCTGCTGTGGCAGGGCGGGCAACTCCTCTACGTGCCGGGGCTCGGCATCGATGCGCGCGCCTGGGCGCCGCCGGGCGTGCCGCAGCTCTCGGTGACCTGGCTGCCGGACGACGCGGGCTGATTCCGCCTCCCCGCTCGCTGCGGCTCAGCGCGGCGCCGGTGGCAGCCAGTCGGGCTGCTCGAGCAGCCGCTGCCAATCCATGTTGAAGGGGGCCGCCAGCGGCGATTCCAGGCGCAGCGGCGTGCCGTCGCGCGGGTGCGGCAGCTCCAGCGCCTCGGCATGCAGCCACAGGCGCTGCAGGCCCAGGCGAGCGGCCCACCAGCGGTTGTGCACGCCCTTGCCGTAGCTCGCGTCGCCGACGATCGGGTGGGCGATGTGCTTCAGGTGGCGGCGCAGCTGGTGCTGCCGCCCGGTCTGAGGTTGCAGCGCCATCAGCGCATAGCGCAGGCTGGCGTGTCCCGGCGCGGCGAGGCCCGCGGGCAGCGTCCCGGGCAACCCGGCGAGCGGGCACTCCATGCGGCGCAGCCGCCGGTAGTGCGTCAGCGCGGGCTGGGCCTCGGCGTTTACGCCGCGGTCGGTGCGCGGCAGCTCCTCCTCGATGCGCCGCAGCGGGTGGTCGATGCGGCCCTCGTCGGCCGGCCAGCCGCGCACGAAGGCGACGTAGCGCTTGCGCACCTCGCCGGCCTCGAAGCGCTCCGCCGCGGCGCGCGCCGCCTCGCTGCTGAGCGCCATCAGCAGCACGCCGGAGGTGCCGCGGTCGAGCCGGTGCACCGGAAAGACGTGGCGCCCGAGCAGGTCGCGCACGAGCTGCAGCGCGAAGCGCTCGTCGCGGTTCGCGATCGGGCTGCGGTGCACGAGCAGCCCGGGCGGCTTGTGGACGGCGACGTAGTCGGCGTCCTGCCACAGCGGCAGCGGATCGGGGCAGGGAAGGCTGTTGTCCATCGTAGGCGGGCACTGTAGCGCGCCCGCCCCGCCGTGTCAGGCCGCGGCCATCTGCCCCCGCACCAGCTTCTTCAGCTCCGGGATGCAGGAGCCGCAGTTGGTGCCGCACTTGAGCCGGCCCTGCAGCTGCGCGAGCTGCTCGTCGGCCGAGCCCGCGCAGCCGATCAAGGTCTCGGCGATCTGCGGCTCGGTGACGTTGAAGCAGGTGCAGACCTGCCGCCCGCGCGCCGCGACCGCGACGGGCGGCCTGCCGCCGGGCGCGAGCAGCGCGCGCCCGTAGGCGTCGGCCGGCAGCTCGTCCTGCAGCAGCGCCCGGATCCAGCCCTCGGCGCTGGTGTCGCCCGCCAGCACGAAGGCCTCCAGCCGCGACGCCGCGCCATCGCGCACGAGGCGCATCGCGCGGCGCTGGCCGCGGCGGCGGTCCTCGTAGCGCAGCACCTCGCGCCCGGCGAGCCCGAGCAGGCCCTCGATGCGCGCGATCAACTCCTCGCTCGCCGGCTCGTAGTCGGCGGCGCGCAACAGCAGGCCGCTCATGCCGCG
The DNA here is from genome assembly GCF_003569765.1 of Caldimonas tepidiphila. Lineage (GTDB taxonomy): Bacteria > Pseudomonadota > Gammaproteobacteria > Burkholderiales > Burkholderiaceae_C > Caldimonas > Caldimonas tepidiphila. Next base: position 17,076 of record NZ_QXMG01000041.1, read on the forward strand.
CGGGCTCGGCTCGCGGCCGAAGGGCACGCAGCTCGCGAAGGCGAAGGACGGCATCAGCGCCCGCAGGGCCTCGCGCGCCGCCGGCGCGGCGTCCTCGGGCAGCCAGGCCATGCCGAGCAGCGTCCACGGCATCTCGGCCTTCAGCACCTTCACCGCGCTGTGCTTGAGCTCCGGCTGGCGCGAGCCGGGGCAGAAGGCGGGCGAGGTCAGCGCATTGACGCCGGCGAGCGGCTCGCCCTGGCTGCCGCGTCCCGAGAGCACCTCCTCGCCCCAGTGCATCGCGATGAAGGCCTGCGCCGGCTGGACCTGCTCGCTGCCCTCGACCGGCAGCACGATCGAGCCCCGGCGCGAGGTGACATGCACCAGCTCGCCGGGCTTCAGCCCGCGCCGCGCGAGGTCCTGCGGGTTGAGCTGGATCGCGGGCTCCGGGACGTGGCCGAACAGCCGCCCGAGCAGGCCGGTGCGGCTCATGCCGTGCCACTGGTCGCGCAGCCGGCCGGTCGTCAGGCTGAAGGGGTAGCGCGCGTCGCGCGGCTCGGCCACCGGCCGGTAGGGCGCGGCGACGAAGCGGGCGCGGCCGTCGGGCGTCGGGAAGACGCCGTCCTCATAGAGGCGGGCGCGGCCCCAGCGGCCCTGCGCGTCGGGCGCGGCGCCTTCCGGGCAGGGCCACTGCTGCGGGCCGTCGCGCTCGATCAGCGCGTAGCTCAGGCCGGTGATGTCGAGGTCGCGCCCGCGCGTGGTCTCGCGGTGCTCGTTCCAGACCGACTCGGGCGTCTCGTAGGGGAACAGCGTGGCCTGCCCGTTCAGGCGCTGCGGCAGGCGGCGCTCCAGGCGGCGCGCGAAGTCGACCACCATCGACCAGTCGTGCCGCGCCTCGCCGGGCGCCGCCACTGCCGGGCGCACGCGGCTGATGCGGCGCTCGGAGTTCGTGACGGTGCCGTCCTTCTCGCCCCAGGTGGTGGCGGGCAGCAGCAGGTCGGCCCAAGCGCAGGTGGCGGTGCTGTTGAACGCCTCCTGGACGACGACGAACTCGCAGCGCTCCAGCGCGCGGCGCACCGTGGCCTGGTCGGGCATCGACTGCGCCGGGTTGGTGCAGGCGATCCACAGCGCCTTCACCTCGCCGTCGGCCGCGGCCTGGAACAGCTCGACCGCGCTGCGGCCCGGCACGGACGGCACGTCCGCCACGCGCCACAGGCGCGCCACCTCGGCGCGGTGTTCGGGATTGCCGAGGTCGCGGTGCCCCGACAGCAGGTTGGCGAGTCCGCCCACCTCCCGGCCTCCCATCGCGTTGGGCTGGCCTGTCAAGGAAAAGGGGCCGGCGCCGGGGCGGCCGATCTGGCCGGTGGCGAGATGCAGGTTGACGAGCGCGGCGTTCTTCGCGGTGCCGCTGCTGCTCTGGTTCAGGCCCTGGCAGTAGAGCGACAGCGTGGCCTTCGACTGCGCGAACCAGTGCGCGGCCTTCACGATGTCGGCCTCCTCCAGCCCGCAGATGCGCGCGGTCTCCTTCGGCGTGAACTCGCGCACCAGCTCGCGCAGCGCCTCGAAGCCGCTGGTGTGCGCGTCGATCCAGGCGCGGTCGACCAGGCCCTCCCACAGCATCACGTGCAGCATGCCGTGGAAGAGCGCGACGTCGGTGCCGGGCAGCAGCGGCAGGAAGAGGTCGGCCACGTCGGCGGTCTCGGTGCGCCGCGGGTCGGCCACCACCAGCCTCATGCCGGGACGGGCCTTGCGCGCCTCCTCGATGCGGCGGAACAGGATCGGGTGGGCCCAGGCGGTGTTGGAGCCGACGATGAAGATCAGCTCGCTGTGGTCGACGTCCTCGTAGCAGGCCGGTGGCGCATCGGCGCCGAGCGTCTGCTTGTAGCCGGCCACCGCGCTGCTCATGCACAGGCGCGAGTTGGTGTCGATGTTGTTGGTGCCGATCAGGCCCTTGGCGAGCTTGTTGAAGACGTAGTAGTCCTCGGTCAGCAGCTGGCCCGAGATGTAGAAGCCGACCGCGTCGGGGCCGTGCGCGCGCACGATGCCCGCGAAGCGCTCCGCGGCCTCGTCGAGCGCGGCGTCCCAGCCGACGCGCTGCGGCGCCTCGCCGCGCGCGGCGCGCCGCATCGGGTGCAGCAGCCGCGCGTGGCGGGTCAGCGGCGCGGCGGCGGTCAGGTGCAGCGTGCTGCCCTTGGTGCACAGTCTGCCGAAGTTCGCCGGGTGGTCCGGGTCGCCGCGCACGCCGGTGATCTGGGCGCCGTCGGACTCGATGACGACGCCGCAGCCGACGCCGCAGTAGGGGCAGGTGCTCTTGGTTTCACGCACAGCGCAACTCCTTGCTGGCTTGGGGAGGGGGATTGTCAGTCGCAATGTCCGCATTCGGCATGGGACGGCTCGTCGAGCGCGAGGCGGTCGAGCTCGTCGACGTCGAGCGCGACGCAGCCGTCCTCGACGCGCACCGAGAAGCGCGGCGTGCGGCCCTCGTCGGGCGCGCGGGCGCAGCCGTCCTCCAGGCCGATCGTCCAGTTGTGCAGCGGGCAGGCGACGCTCTCGCCGAACACGATGCCCTGGCTCAGCGGGCCGCCGCGGTGCGGGCAGCGGTCGAGCAGCGCGTAGACCTTGTCCCCGCCGGTGCGGAACAGGGCGATGGCGGGGCCGCGCGCGCGCCGCACCTGGCGGGCGCCCTTGAGGGGGATGTCCTCGACGCGGCAGACGGTTTTCCATTGACTCATGGGAGGCTCTCGAAGGATGTGGGGTAGGTGTGGAGCGGGGCCTCAGGCGGCGAGCCGCGCGTACTGGCCGGTGACGCGGTCCATCAGGTCGAGGATGTTCTCGCTGGTGCTGAAGACCTGGGCGGCGCGCGTGGCGCCGGCGCTGCCCTCCGCGCCGCGCTCGAGCGCGTTCTCGAAGAACACCCATTGCTGCCGCGCGAGCTCGAGGTCGCCGCGGATCGACGCGGTGGCCTGCGGCGCGGCGTCGAGCTCGCGCAGCGCGCGCACGAACTCCGCGCGCGCGGCGTCGAACTCGGCCCGCGCATTGGGCAGCGTCACGTTCCAGGACTGCACCAGGAAGAACTTCGCGGTGCGCTGCGACAGCATGCGCTGGCGGCCGGCGATGTTGACGAGCCGGCCCACCGGCTGGCCCGAGTGCTTCTCGAGCTGCGCGGTGCCCTGCTGCGCGAGCTGCAGCACGCGCGTGTCGAGCGCGATCAGCTCCGGCGTTGCGGTGCGCGCGGGCGCGGTGCCGACGAGCGCGGTCTTGTACTGCCCCCACACCGGCTCGAGCGCGTCGTAGGTGCCGCGGATCTCGGGCGTCGGCGCGAAGAGCTTCAGCTCGACGAGCTGGCGGTCGAACAGCGCCATCGAGTCGTGCAGCACGCGCTCGGCGCGCGGCACGTCGATGCCCTGGCCGATCGCGAGCCAGGCCTTGGCCATGCGCTGCGACAGCATGCGCTGGCGGCCGGCCTTGTTGATCGCCTCGTTGAGGCTGTGGATCTGGGCGCGCGCGGCCGGGACGGCCGCGGCGAGGAGGCAGGCGCCGGCGGCCTGCATCAGGCGGCGGCGGGAGGCGGGCACGGGGGCGAAGCGATGACTCATTCTCGTTCTCGGTGGCAAGGGAGTGCGGGCAAGGGGGCGGCGCGCGCGGCCTCAGATCTCGATCGGCGCGAACTGGCGTGCGTCGACCGCCGCCTTCTCCTGCTCGAACCAGGGGTCGGGCTCGCCGTCGAGCGCGAACTGCAGCCGCTCCCATAGCGCGCGCCGGTTCCCGGCGTCGTCGAGCACCTTCTTCCTCACATGGTCGAGGCCGACGCGCTTGACCCAGTGGCAGGTGCGCTCCAGGTACCAGCCCTCCTCGCGGTAGAGCTGCAGGAAGGCGCCGCTGTACTCCATCACCTCCTCGGGCGTCCTGACCTTCACGAGGAACTCGGCGACCTCGGTCTTGATGCCGCCGTTGCCGGCGACGTAGATCTCCCAGCCGGAGTCGACGCCGATGATGCCCACGTCCTTGATGCCGGACTCGGCGCAGTTGCGCGGGCAGCCCGACACCGCGATCTTGACCTTGTGCGGCGCGTACATCTTCCACAGCGCGCGCTCGATGTCCTTGCCCATCTGCGTGCTGTCCTGCGTGCCGAAGCGGCACCACTCGCTGCCGACGCAGGTCTTCACGGTGCGCAGCGCCTTCGCGTAGGCGTGGCCGCAGGGCATGCCGATGTCCTTCCAGACACCGGCGAGGTCCTCCTTCCTGACGCCGAGCAGGTCGATGCGCTGCCCGCCCGTGACCTTGACGGTTGGGATCCGGTACTTGTCCACCGCGCCGGCGATGCGGCGCAGCTCGTCGGCGGTGGTCTCGCCGCCGAACATGCGCGGGATCACCGAGAAGGTGCCGTCCTTCTGGATGTTGGCGTGGGCGCGCTCGTTGATGAAGCGGCTCTGCGGGTCGTCCTTCGCCTCCTTGGGCCAGGTCGAGATCAGGTAGTAGTTGACCGCGGGGCGGCAGGAGCTGCAGCCGTCCGGGCTGCGCCAGTCGAGCGCCCGGTACACGCCGTCGATGGTCAGCAACTTCTGCTCGCGAATCGCGTCGCGCACCTCCTGGTGGCTGTGCTCGGTGCAGCCGCACATCGCCTTGTTCTTCGGCGAGGCGGAGTAGTCGCCGCCGGCGGTGAACATCAGCAGCTGCTCGACGAGGCCGGTGCAGGAGCCGCAGGAGGCGCTCGCCTTGGTGTGCTTCCTCACGTCCTCGAGCGTGAACAGGCCCTTCTCCTTGATCGCCTTGCAGACCGCGCCCTTGGTGACGCCGTTGCAGCCGCAGACCTCGTCGCTGTCCGCCATCGCGGCGGCCTTGCTCTGGCCCTGGTGGCCCGTGTCGCCGAGGTTCGATTCGCCGAACATCAGCTTGTCGCGCAGCTCGGCGACGTTCTTGCCCTCGCGCACCAGCTTGAAGTACCAGCTGCCGTCGACCGTGTCGCCGTAGAGGCAGGCGCCGACGAGCCGGTCGTCCTTGAGCACGAGCTTCTTGTAGACGCCGCCCCAGGGGTCGGACAGCACGATCTCCTCGGTGCCCTCGCCGCCCATGAAGTCGCCGGCGGAGAACAGGTCGATGCCGGTGACCTTCAGCTTGGTCGAGACCTGGCTGCCGGTGTAGCGGCCGATGCCGAACTCGGCCAGGTGCGTCGCGCAGACCTTGCCCTGCTCGAAGAGCGGGGCGACCAGCCCGTAGGCGATGCCGCGGTGCGCCGCGCACTCGCCCACCGCGTAGATGCGCGGATCGGTGACGGTCTGCAGCGTGTCGGTCACGACGATGCCGCGGTTGCACAGCAGCCCGGCCTTCTCGGCGAGCTCCACGTTCGGGCGGATTCCGGCCGCCATCACGACGAGGTCGGCGGGGACCTCGCTGCCGTCCTTGAACTGCACCGCCTTCACCCGGCCGGCCTTGCCGCCGTCGCGGTCCCCGACCAGCGCCGCGGTCTGCGCCGGCAGCAGGAACTTCAGGCCGCGCTCCTCGAGCGACTTCCTCAGCAGGCCGCCGGCCACCGAGTCGAGCTGGCGCTCCATCAGCCAGTCGCCGATGTGCACCACCGTCACCTGCATGCCGCGCAGCATCAGGCCGTTGGCGGCCTCCAGGCCGAGCAGGCCGCCGCCGATCACGACCGCGTGCCTGTACGTCTTCGCCGCCTCGATCATCGCGTTCGTGTCGGCGATGTCGCGGTAGCCGATCACGCCGTCGAGCTCGCGGCCGGGCACCGGCAGCATGAAAGGGTTGGAGCCGGTGGCCAGCAGCAGCCGGTCGTAGGCGGCCTCGGTGCCGTCCTCGGCGCGCACGACGCGACGGCGCCGGTCGATCTCGACCACCTTCTTGCCCAGGTGCAGCGTGATGCCGTGCTCCTCGTACCACGACAGCGGGTTGAGGACGATCTCCTCGAGCGTCTGCTCGCCGGCGAGCACCGGCGATAGCAGGATGCGGTTGTAGTTCGGGTGCGGCTCGGCGCCGAACACCGTGATCTCGTAGAGGTCCGGGGCGATCTTCAGCAGTTCCTCGAGCGTGCGCACGCCCGCCATGCCGTTGCCCACCATCACCAGCTTCATCTTCTTCATACTGCGCACTCCTGAAACGGGGCGTCGCCAACGCAAGCGACATGCCCGGGTTGTTCCACGCCGCCGCAGCAGGCCTGCTGCGCGGCACGACGGGTAGAAAAGAACGTGTCGAGAACCATGAATCGCGCCGCCGGGCGCGCCGTCGGGCGGTGAGCTACGACGTGGACAGCGGCGCCTGCAGCCGCAGCGGGCAGCGCGAGGCGAACGAGGATTTCGCCGCGGTGGTGCATCCGGCGCCCCAGGATGAGGCGCGCGGGCTGATCGCCGCGGTGGCCGACGGCGTGTCGAGCGGCGGCGCGGGCGCGGAGGCCGCGCGCAGCACCGTGCGCAGCGTGCTCCAGGACTTCCACGCCACGCCCGCCACCTGGGACACCACGGTCGCGCTCGACCGGCTCATCGGCGCGCAGAACGCCTGGCTCGCCGACCACAACCGGCGCCGCCAGGGCAGCGCGGGCGGCGGGGTCACCGCGATGTGCACGCTCACCGCGCTGGTGCTGCGCGGCCAGGGCTGGGCGATCGCCCACGTGGGCGACACGCGCTGCTGGCTGCTGCGCGGCGGCGAGTGCCTCCAGCTCACGCAGGACCACTGCCTCGACCATCCCGACCTGCGCAGCCAGCTCACGCGCGCGATCGGGCTCGACGCGCACGTCCACGTCGACTACGTCGAGGGCGAGCTGCGCCCGGGCGACACCTTCGTGCTCACGAGCGACGGCGTGCACGGCGTGCTCAGGCGCGAGCGCATCGCGGCGCTGGCGGGCGAGGGCGGCGCGCAGCAGGCGGCCGAGGCGCTGGTCGACGCGGCGCTGGCCGCCGGCAGCCGCGACAACGTCACCGCGATGGTGCTGCGCGTGCGCGGCCTCGCGCCCGGCCGGCTCGACGACCTGCTGCGCCGCAGCCGGCTGCTGCCGGCGCCACCACGGCTGAAGCCCGGCGAGAGCCTCGACGGCTACACCGTCCTCGCGCAGCTCGCCGACACCGGCGTGCACCGGCTCTACCGGGCCCGCGACGAGCGCAGCGGCGCCGAGGTGGTGCTCAAGGCGCTGCACGAGGCGCGCGCGAGCGACCCCGAGGAGCGCGCGATGCTCGCGCACGAGGCCTGGCTCGGCCAGCGCCTGACCGCGCGCGACGCGCGGGGCCTGGTGCGCGTGCACGAGCCGCGCGACCCGAGCGCCTTCTACGTCGTGTTCGACTGGCATGCCGGCCGCACGCTCGAGGAGCTGCTCGCGCAGGGCCGGCGCTTCGAGGTCGCCGAGGTAGTCGACGGCGCGATCGCGGTCGCCCGCGCGCTTGGCCGGCTGCACCGCATGGGCGTCGTGCATCGCGACGTCAAGCCCGACAACCTGCACCTCGGCGAGGACGGCCAGTGGCGGCTGCTCGACCTCGGCGTCGCGCTGTCCGGCCGCGAGCCGGCGGTGCAGCGCGAGCTGCACGCCGGCACGCCGAGCTACATGAACCCCGAGCAGTGGGACGGCGGACCGCAGGGCGAGGGCGAGGGTGCCGACGCGATGAGCGACCTCTACGCCCTCGGCGTCACGCTCTACCGCTGGCTGACGGGCCGGCTGCCCTACGGCGAGATCGAGCCCTGGCAGACCGCGCGCTTCCGCCGCGATCCGCGCGCACCGTCGCGGCTGCGCCCGGACGTGCCGATCTGGCTCGACCACGTGGTGCTGAAGGCCGTGGCGCGCGAGCGGTCGCGCCGCTTCGAGACCGCCGAGGAGCTCGTGCTGGCGCTGCAGCGCGGCGCCTCGCGGGCGCTGCCCGCACCGGGCGCCACGCCGCTGGTCGCGCGCGACCCGGCCGCGCTGTGGAAGATCGGCCTGGCGGTCTCGCTGCTCTTCAACGCGCTGCTCGTGATCTGGCTGCTGTTCCTGCCGCGCTGAGACGGGTGCCGGGTGCGCGGCAGGGCGGCTCAGCGCAAGCGGCCGACGTAGCGACCGCCGCTCGGCTCGGACGGCGCACCCGCTGGCTTCGCCGCGGCCGGCGGTGCGGCTGGCTGCGGCTCGGGAATCATCCGGAGCGAGTTCATCAGCTCGAGCCCCGCCATCAGCAGCTCCTCGTCCGTCGTGTCCATCACGGCGGTGAGGGTCTGGAGCGCGAACTCCCGGTCTGTCGCAAACCGCACCACATCGAAATTCTTCCCCTGGCGTGCCGCGAGCGTGCGCAGCCGGGCGATCTTCTGCAAGCTGGCCTGATCCATGTCGTCCCCTGTCGGCTATGTCGGTTTTGTCAGTGATCCGTTCGGCGGGCCCGAACCGGCGCGGCGACGCATATCGCGTGCCACGGCCGGTGCGGCGGGGTGCGGGTGGCATCAGGCGCTCCGCGTGGCGCGCGAGGTGCCGGGCCGCGGGGCCGCGGCGGGCGTGCCGGGCCGGGCCCGCCCGCCCTTCTCGGCCCAGGTGCGCGTCCAGCGCAGCTGCACGAGGCGCAGCATCGCGAGCATCGCCAGCGCGAGCGCGGCGAAGGCGACGAAGCCCCACAGGTAGGTGCCGGCGTACTGCTTCGAGAGGCCCATCGCGTTGGGCAGGAAGCCGCCGCCGAGCGCGCCGACCTCGCCGATCATCGAGCCGGCCACCGCGGTGGTCAGCGGCCAGCGCAGCGGCACGAGCTGGAACAGCGCGCCGTTGCCCGCGCCCAGGGCGGCGAAGCACAGCATGAACAGCAGCGTCGTCACCACCACCGAGCCGCCGGCGAAGCCGCACATCACGAGGGTCACGGCCACCGCGAGCAGCACGCCGGTGAGCGTGTTGATGCCGCCGATGCGGTCGGACACGTAGCCGCCGAGCACGCGCACCGCCGAGCCCATCAGCGTCGCGAGCATCGTCAACTGCCCCGCCTCGACCTTGGTGACCTTGAACTGGTCGTAGAAGTAGGTGGGCAGGAAGCTCGCGAGGCCGATGAAGCCGCCGAAGGTGACGATGTAGATCAGGCTGAAGGCCCAGCCGTCCTTCTCGAACAGGCAGGAGACGTGCTCGCGGAAGGTCTGGTGCTCGCGGTCGGGCGGCTCCTTCGCGCAGAACCACATCACCGCCATCGGCACCAGCATCGTCAGCGCGGCCAGGCCGTACACGGTCTGCCAGCCGTAGGCGGTGGCCAGCGGCGGCGCGAACAGCACCGCGAGCACGGTGCCGGAGTTGCCGGCGCCGGCGATGCCCATCGCCAGGCCCTTGTAGCGCGGCGGATACCAGCCGCTGCCCAGCGACAGCGCGACGCCGAAGCTCGCGCCGGCGATGCCCAGCAGCACGCCCATCAGCAGCACGTCGTCGTAGCTGTCGACCGCGACGTAGCCGAACACCAGCGCGGCGATCACGAGGCCCATCTCGACCATCGCGGCGTTCTTGCGCCCGATGTACTGCGCCAGCACGCCGAGCGGGAAGCGCATCAGCGCGCCGGCGAGGATCGGCACCGAGATCATGAAGCCCTTCTGCGCCGGCGTGAGGTTGAAGGCTTCGCCGATGAACGGGCCCATCGCGCCGTTGAGCACCCAGATCGCGAAGCAGAAGTCGAAGTAGAGGAAGGAGGCGAAGAGCGTCGGCCAGTGGCCCGCCTTCATGAAGGTCTTGTAGCTGGACATCGTGGGTCTTTCGCAGGTGCGGGCGCGGTTCTCAGCAAGGACGGCCCGGGGCCGGACGCAGCGACATGCCGCCGCGCGGCAGCGGCCGGGGGGGCGGGACGGGGACGGCTCGGAAGGCGCGGTGGCGCATGTCGCTCTCCAGGGAAACTGCAGCGCCCGGCGCGGGCCGGGGGCGGGGAGGGCACATGGCGGCGCACGGCACTGTGCGCGTGACCGGCGGTGCTGTCGCACGGTCGAGGTGCAGCGTCACACCTCGGGGCGCTCTGTTCGCAACAGCCGTGCCAGCAGGAGGCGGTGGCCTCCCTGCAGCCCGGCCTGCTCTATGCTTGCGGACTTTTTCGCCCTGCCGCGCCCATGCGGGGCCCAGAGAACCAAGAAGAGAAAGTACCCGCCGCGATGACCACCGCCTTGCTGCTCGTGACCGAGGGGCCGCAGACCCCGCCGCTCGCCGCCGACCTCGCGTCGCTCGGCATTCACGTCCTTGGTGCGAGCGACGGCGTCAATCTGGTGCGCGAGGTGGCGCGCCAGGTGCCCGACGTGCTGGTGTGCTGGACGCCGAGCCCGGATGCGGCGCTGCTCGCGGCGCTCGCGGCGCTGCGCGACACCGCGCCGCTGCCGGTGGCGCTGTTCACGCTCGACGCGGACGTGACGCTGATGGAGGGGGCGCTCGACAGCGGCGTGCATGCCTACGTCGTCAGCGGCTACGGCCTCGCGCGCCTGCGGCCGACCCTGCACCTGGCGCAGCTGCGCTTCCGGCGCGAGTCGCGCCTGCGTCGAGAGATGCAGGAGCTCGGCGAGCGCTTCGAGGAGCGCAAGCTCGTCGACCGCGCCAAGGGCATCCTGATGCGCGCGACGCAGGTCTCCGAGGACGAGGCCTTCCGCGTGCTGCGCACCGCGTCGATGCACGTCAACCAGCGCGTCGGGCAGGTCTCGCGCCAGATCATCGACGCGGCGCACCACGCCGAGTCGGTCAACCGCGCGGGCCAGCTGCGCATGCTGTCGCAGCGGCTCGTGAAGCTGCACGCGCTGCGCTGCGCCAACGCCGACGAGGCCGGCGCGACCCGGCTGCTGGCGCAATCGGTGCAGCGCGCCGAGCAGACGCTCGCGCATCTCGAGCGCTCGCTGTCCAGGCCCACCTTCGGCGACCTCGTCGACGCGGTCAAGGGCACCTGGCGCGAGCTGAAGGCCGAGCTCGACGCGGAGCCGCGCCGCGTGCGGCTGCGCGAGCTCGACGAGCATGCCGAGCGGCTGATGACGCAGGCCGAGCAGCTCACGCTCAGCCTCGAGACCGCCGGCAGCACGCCGCCGCTGCACGTGATCAACGTCTGCGGGCGCCAGCGCATGCTGTCGCAGCGGCTTGCCAAGCAGGCGCTGCTGACGACGCTGCTGCCGCGCGACGTGGCGGCCGCGATCGCCGAGGCCGCCGCCGAGACGCAGGCGCGCTTCGAGCAGGCGATGACCCATCTCGCTGGCATCCCGCTGAGCTCGGCCGAGATCCGGGAGGGGCAGGAGCTCGCCCTGCAGGAATGGCGCCGGCTGCTCGACGGCGTGCAGCGCGTGCACGGCCCGGCCGGGCGGCTGCTGCTGGCCGAGGCGAGCGAGGCGCTGCTGGAGCAGCTCGACCGGCTCACCGAGCGCTACGAGCGCAGCATGCAGACGCTGATCGGCTGAGGCCGCTTTCCGCAGCGCGACGCGCGGGCAGCGCTACCGTGGCCGTCCGGCTCCGGCAAGACCTCTTTCTCCCCCTGGAAACGAGGTCGCGCAAACGATCACAATCGGATAACAATGCTTTCACGAGAATGACGCGGCTTCGGCCCCTGTATGCAGGCGAGATGATTTCAGCCGAAGAGACCCTTTCCGCCGACGTCCTGGAGCAGATGCTCCGGCAGGCCCACGCGCGCGGCTGCGACGACCACCGCTTCCTGCAGCACCTGCAACTCGCGGTCGAGCCCTTGCGCGCCGGGGTGTTCGCGAAGGATCCGCAAGGGCGCTACCTGTTCGTGAACCAGGCGGCGGCCGACGTGATCGGGCTGCCGGCCGCGCAGATCGTGGGTCGCCGCGACACCGACATCTTCCCGGCCGAACTCGCGCACCGCATCGTCGAGCTCGACCGCAGCGCCCGCAGCCAGCGCCGCGCGCTGGAATGCGAGGAGGCGCTGCCGGCGCCGGGGCAGCCCGGGCTGGAGCGCGACTTCTTCTCGGTGCGCGTGCCGGTCTCGCAGCGCGAGAGCGACCCGCTGCAGCCGCTGTGCGGCATCTGGATCGAGATCACCGAGCTGCGCCGCACGCAGGACCAGTTGCGCCAGGCGCTCGCGCAGTTGCAGCACGACGCTGCGGCCGGGGCGAGCGGCCCGGACGGGCAGGTGCGCGACCCGCTGACCGGCGTCTATGCACGCGGGCACTTCGAGGAGCAGGTGCGCCGCGAGATCGAGGTCTCGCTGCGCGAGCATCGCGAGTTCGCGCTCGTCACGGTGGAGGTCGACGCCTTCGATGCGCTGATCGGGGAGCACGGGGTCGCGGCCGGCGAGCGCGTGCTGCAGGCGCTCGGCCTGCAGCTGCGCGCGAGCACGCGGGCGATGGACGCGCCCTGCCGGCTCGGCGACGAGCGCTTCGCGGTGCTGCTGTCAGGCATCGGCCTGGCCACCGCGCATGCGCGCATGGAGAACGTGCGCCGCCAGTGCGAGGCCCTGCCGGTGATGCACGAGGGGCGCGAGATCCGCTTCACCGTCTCGGTGGGGGTGGCCTGCTTCCCGCACACCACCGCCCGGCCGGACGCGCTGCTGCCGGCGGCCGAGCGGGCGCTGGCGCAGGCGCGCGAGCGGGGCGCCAACACGGTCGCGCTGGCCAGCATCTCCTTCGATGCGCCGGCCGCCGGCCTCGACGAGCCGCTGTCCTTCTGAGCGTCGCCGGCCCCGCAGGGGCCGGCCGGCAAGCGGCTCAGCCGCGCAGGCCGCGGTACAGCATGTAGGCGGCCAGCAGGTAGAGCAGCACCGCGAAGGCGCGCTTGAGCTGCCTGACGTTCATGCGGTGCGCGGTGCGCGCGCCGAGCGGCGCGGTGGTCACGCTCGCGAGCGACACCACCACCAGCGCCGGCACGTAGAGGAAGCCGAGCGCGCCGGGGGGCATCTGCGGCAGGTCCCAGCCGGCCCAGATGTAGCCGATCGTGCCGGCCAGCGCGATCGGGAAGCCGAGCGCGGCCGAGGTGCCCACCGCCTGGTGGATCACGACGTTGCACCACGTCATGAAGGGCACCGAGACGAAGCCGCCGCCCGCGCCGACGAGCGCCGACAGCGCACCGATGCCGCTGCCCGCAGCAAGCATGCCGCCGGTGGCGGGCAGCTGGCGCGAGGGCTTGGGCTTGCGGTCGAGGAACATCTGCGTCGCCGAGAAGCCGACGAAGCCGGCGAACAGCAGCGCGAGCGCGTTCGACGGCAGCGCCTTCGCGATCTGCGCGCCGAGCATCGAGCCGATCACGATGCCGGGGGCGAGCCGGGCGAAGATGTCCCAGCGCACCGCGCCGCGGGCCTGGTGCGCGCGCACCGACGACACCGATGTGAAGCAGATCGTCGCGAGCGAGGTGGCGACCGCGGTCTTGACCACCAGGTCGGCCGGGAAGCCCTGGATGGTCAGCAGCATCGTCATGAAGGGCACCAGCAGCATGCCGCCGCCGATGCCGAGCAGGCCCGCGAGAAATCCGGTGCAGCAGCCGAGCAGCAGCAGCTCGGCGATCAACAGCCAATCGAGATCCAAGACGACTCCATCCGTTCCGCCCGCTTCCATGCGGGCACAAGGGCTGAAGTGTCGCGCAATCGGCGCGCAGCCGTCGAGGCGCAGGCGCCCGGAACGTGCAATGCGGGGGAGGGAAGGCGCCGTGCAGTGCTGGCTTGCCTGCAGGGCCGGGGGAAGGAGGGTGTCCGCCGCGAGCCGTGAGCCGCATTCCTGAACCCAGGGGATTCAGGTGGGCGAGGTCAGTCGGGCTTCGGGTTCGTCTGACGCGAGACGATCACACCCGCCGGACATTTTCCAAGCCCTTGCTCAGAGAGCATCGGTTCAAGGAAATATAGAACCCACGCGAACGCAACGGACGGACCCATTCTAAGCGGCCGGCCCGATCGACCCGGCAGGCCGGGCCTGTTCGGCTCAGGGATACCGCAGGCGCCGCTTGCATTGCGGTGCGCCGGGGTGCAGGCGCGCGAGCAAGCTCAGCGCGTCGTGCCGCCCTGGGCGCTCAGCGCCTCGTCGAGACGACGCAGCAGTGCTTCCAGGCGGGCGCCGGAGGCCGGGTCGCTGTCGGCCGATGCCGGGGCCTGCGCGGGCGCCGGCGGCGCCTGCCGGCTGCGCTCGGCGAGTTCGTAGGCGATGTTGAGCGCGGCGAGCACGGCGATGCGCTCGCGCGCCTTGACCTTGCCGGCATCGCGGATCGCGCACATCTCGCGGTCCACGTTCTCCACCGCATCGAGCAGCGCCGCCTCGCCTCCCTCGGTGCAGCCGAGGAGGTAGCTCTGCCCCATGATCGTCACCTCGAGCTGCTTCATGCGGAACTCCCGGAGGAACCGTCGCCCACCGGAAGGCGCTCGAGCAGCGCGTCCACGCGCTGCCGCGCCGCGACCAGGCGCGCGTGCAGACCGTCGCGCTCCTGCGTGACCTCCGCGAGCTGGCGCTCGAGCTCCGCGCAGCGGCGTTGCATTTCCTCGTGGCGCACGAGCAGGCGCTCCACGCGTTCAGCGAGTTCTTCGAATCGTGACATCGGCGCGACCGGGCGGTGGAAGGGTGGGCGGCAAGGAGCGCCGATTGTAGGCGCTGGACCTTCTCGTCGGCTTTCGTCAGCCGGGTGCCGGCGTCTTCGGGCGGAAGTCGCAATACGGCGCCACTTGGCATTTCCAGCACAGCGGCTTGCGCGCCTGGCAGACGTAGCGGCCGTGCAGGATCAGCCAGTGGTGCGCATCGACCGCGTAGGCGGGCGGCACGCGCTTCAGAAGCTGCAGCTCGACCGCCAGCGGCGTCTTGCCCCGCGCGAGGCCGGTGCGGTTGCCGACGCGGAAGATGTGCGTGTCCACGGCCATCGTCGGCTGGCCGAAGGCGACGTTGAGCACCACGTTGGCGGTCTTGCGCCCGACGCCGGGCAGCGCCTCGAGCGCCTCGCGCGTGCGCGGCACCTCGCCGCCGTGCAGCTCGACGAGCATGCGGCAGGTCTCGAGCAGGTGGCGGGCCTTGCTGCGGTAGAGGCCGATCGTGCGGATGTACTCGCACAGCCGCTCGTTGCCGAGCGCGAGGATCGCCTGCGGCGTGTTCGCGACCGGGAAGAGGCGCCGCGTGGCCTTGTTGACGCCGACGTCGGTGGCCTGCGCCGACAGCAGCACCGCGACGAGCAGCTCGAACACCGAGGTGTACTCCAGCTCGGTGGCGGGTTCGGGATTGGCGGCCTTCAGCGTCGCGAAGAAGGGCGCGATGTGCGCCGCCTTCACGCCCGGTCCTGCGGGCGGCGGGCACGCGCGCGGGCGAGCGCCGCCTCGATCACGCTGCGCTTGCGCTCGATCTGCGCTGGATCCGTCAGCCGGGTCTCGGTCTCGAGGTGGGCGAGCTTGTGCTCGGCCTTGGCGGCGAGCCGCGCCTCGTTGTCCCGCTTGTCGCGCTCGACGCGCAGGCGGTGGAAGTCGTAGCGCCGGCGTGCCTCGGCCGCCTGTTCGGGCGACCACGCGGCCCAGCCGGTGGCGCCGCCGCTCGCGTCGACGAGCGAGATGCAGTCGACCGGGCAGACCGGCAGGCACAGCTCGCAGCCGGTGCACTGCGCGTCGACGACCACGTGCATCTGCTTGGAGGCGCCGAAGATCGCGTCCACCGGGCAGGCCTTGATGCACAGCGTGCAGCCGATGCACCAGTCCTCGTCGATCACCGCGAGCAGCCGCGGCCCCTCGGCCCCATGGCGCGGGTCGAGCGGCAGCACAGGCCGGCCGGTGGCGCGCGCAAGGCGGACCACGCCCTCGGCGCCGCCGGGCGGGCACTGGTTGATGCCGGCGGTGCCGGAGGCCACCGCGCGGGCATAGCTTTCGCAGTCGGGCTGGCCGCAACGCGTGCACTGCGTCTGCGGCAGCAGGGCGTCGATCAGCGCGGCTTGGTCGTCGGTCGGGGTCAAGGCTCGGTCGGGAACAGGAAAAGCCGCGACTTTACCTGTCGTGCTGAGCGATGAACTGGCGGATCTCCGGATAGACCATCTCGCGCCAGCGGCGACCCGAGAAGATGCCGTAGTGGCCGGCGCCGATCGCGGTGTAGTGGTGGCGATGCTCCTGGGGGATGCCGCTGCACAGCGCCTGGGCGGCCTCGGTCTGGCCGGCGCCCGAGATGTCGTCGAGCTCGCCCTCGACCGTCATCAGCGCGGTGGTCTTGATGTCCTGCGGACGCACCGTTTCGCCCTTGACCACCCAGGTGCCGTTGACGAGCGCGAAGTCCTGGAACACCGTCCTGATCGTCTCGAGGTAGTACTCGGCCGGCATGTCGAGCACCGCGTTGTACTCGTCGTAGAAGGCGCGGTGGGCCTCGGCGCTTTCCTCGTCGCCGCGCACCAGGTCGAGGAAGTAGTCGTAGTGCGAGTTCAGGTGCCGGTCTGGGTTCATCGCGACGAAGCCGGTATGCTGCAGGAAACCGGGGTAGACGCGGCGGCCGCTGCCGGGGTAGTTCGGCGGCACGCGGTAGATCACGTTGTTCTCGAACCAGGAGTAGCTCTTGTTGAGCGCGAGGTTGTTGACCGCGGTCGGCGACTTGCGCGCGTCGATCGGCCCGCCCATCATCGTCATGCTGCGCGGCGTCTTCTCGCCGCGGCTCGCCATCAGCGAGATCGCGGCGAGCACCGGCACGGTGGGCTGGCAGACCGAGATCACGTGCACGTTGTCGGCGCCGATGTGGCGGATGAACTCCTGCACGTACTCGACGTAGTCGTCGAGGTGGAAGGGGCCGTCCGACAGCGGCACCATGCGCGCGTCGATCCAGTCGGTGATGTAGACCTTGTGGCCCTGCAGCAGCGTGCGCACCGTGTCGCGCAGCAGCGTGGCGTGGTGGCCCGACAGCGGCGCGACGACGAGCACCGTCGGGTGGTCCTTCATCTTCTCGAGCACCGCGACGTCGTCGGTGAAGCGCTTGAAGCGCAGCAGCCGGCAGAAGGGCTTGGCGAGCGCGACCTGCTCCTGCACCGCGACGTCGACGCCATCGACGGCCACGCTGCGGATGTTGAACTCCGGCTTCTCGTACTCCTTGGCCAGCCGGTGCATCAGGTCCAGGCCCGCCGACAGGCGCTGCGCCATCGGCACGTGCGTGAAGGGCGACAGAGGATGGCTGTAGAGCTTGGAGGAGGCGCTCGCGAACTCCGAGAACGGGCTCAGCAGCGCGCGGTGGGTTTCGTACAACTGATACAGCATTTCAGCCTCTCATCGTGAAGGGGCGGCGCAGGGGCCGTCCCGAGTCGTCTGTGATCCGGTGGCAGGGAGTCCGGCCTGAAACTGGCAAAAAGTGCAACGGTACAGCTTGTCGCGAAATGTTTCTGGAGTCTGGCCTCCAGGCGCCGGACGCTATCTTGCAGGAGTGACGGCGTTATTACACGGGGTTCTTGGCAATTTCCGTTCCTATTGCCGGGATGGCAGGAAAAGAAAAAGGGGCTCGAAGAGCCCCTTGGGATGTCCGGCCGGCAGCGGGCGGCGCTCAGACCACCTTGGCGATCGCGGCGGCGACCGCGTCGATGTTCTTGCTGTTGAGCGCGGCGACGCAGATGCGGCCCGAGTCGACGCCGTAGACGCCGAACTCGCTGCGCAGGCGCTGCATCTGCTCCTTGTTCAGGCCCGAGTAGCTGAACATGCCCTTCTGGCGCGTGATGAAGCTCAGGTCCTGCTGCACGCCCGCGGCCTTGAGCTTCTCGACCAGCGCCTCGCGCATCTGCTTGATGCGCACGCGCATCGCGGCGAGCTCGTCCTCCCACTGCTGGCGCAGCTCGGGCGTGCTCAGCACGGTGGTGACCACCTGCGCGCCGTGCGTCGGCGGGTTGGAGTAGTTGGTGCGGATCACGCGCTTGAGCTGGCTCAGCACGCGGCCGGCCTCCTCCTTGCTCTCGCAGACCACGCTCAGCGCGCCGACGCGCTCGCCGTACATCGAGAAGCTCTTGGAGAACGAGGTCGCGACGAAGAAGTTCAGGCCCGCGTCGAGGAAGCGCTTGACCACCGCGCCGTCCTCGGCGATGCCCTCGCCGAAGCCCTGGTAGGCCATGTCGAGGAAGGCGACGAGGCCGGCCGCCTTGACCGCGTCGATCACCTGGCCCCACTGCTCGGCCGTCAGGTCGTAGCCGGTCGGGTTGTGGCAGCAGGCGTGCAGCACCACGACGGTGCCGGCCGGCGCGGCCTGGAGCGCCGCGAGCATGCCGTCGAAGTTGATGCCACGCTTGTCGGCGTCGTAGTAGGGGTAGGTGCCGACGGGGAAGCCCGCGCTCTCGAACAGCGCGCGGTGGTTCTCCCAGCTCGGGTCGCTGATCAGCACCTGCGCGCCCGGGTTCAGGCGCTTGAGGAAGTCGGCGCCGATCTTCAGGCCGCCGGTGCCGCCGAGGCCCTGCACGGTGGCGATGCGGCCGCTCTGCACTGCCTCGTCGCCGAAGACCAGGCCCTGCACGGCCTTGTCGTAGGCCGCGATGCCGTCGATCGGCAGGTAGCCCTTCGGCTTGGCGGCCTCGATCAGCTGCTTCTCGGCCGCGGCCACGCAGGCCAGCAGCGGCAGCTTGCCGTTGTCGTCGTAGTAGACGCCCACGCCCAGGTTGACCTTGGCCGGGTTGGGGTCGGCGGCGAATTGCTCGTTGAGGCCCAGGATCGGGTCGCGGGGGGCCATTTCGACGGCGGCGAAAAGCGATGCCATGAAGGGTGTCCTTGGATGTCGGCGGTGGGGAAGCGGTGCGTGCCCGTTTGGGCTACGCTTTACAGCTCTCGGCCTTGCAAAGGGCAGGGCAGCCCTCCATTTTAAGGCTGGCGGCACTGCCGCCGCGCCGTTCCCGGCTTCTCCACCGTCCCGCACCCATCCCATGAGCCCAGCCCTGACCGAAGTTCCCGCGACCGACGACGAGCGCTTCGTGCGCTTCGAGGGCTCGCCCTTCCTGCTGTACCAGCCCTATCCGCCTGCGGGCGACCAGCCCGCCGCGATCGAGCAGCTCGTCGGGGGCGTCGAGGACGGCCTGAGCTTCCAGACGCTGCTGGGCGTGACCGGCTCGGGCAAGACCTACACGATGGCCAACACGATCGCGCGGCTCGGCCGCCCGGCGATCGTGTTCGCGCCGAACAAGACGCTCGCCGCGCAGCTCTACAGCGAGTTCCGCGAGTTCTTCCCAAAGAACGCGGTCGAGTACTTCGTCAGCTACTACGACTACTACCAGCCCGAGGCCTACGTGCCGCAGCGCGACCTGTTCATCGAGAAGGACAGCGCAATCAACGAGCACATCGAGCAGATGCGGCTGTCGGCGACCAAGAGCCTGATGGAGCGCCGCGACGTGGTGATCGTCGCGTCCGTCTCGGCGATCTACGGCATCGGCAACCCGAGCGACTACCACCAGATGGTGATGACGATGCGGGTGGGCGACAAGGCGGGCCAGCGCGACGTGATTGCGCAGCTCATCCGCATGCAGTACACGCGCAACGACACCGACTTCGGGCGCGGCACCTTCCGCGTGCGCGGCGACACGATCGACGTCTTCCCCGCCGAGCACTCGGAGCTCGCGATCCGCATCGAGCTCTTCGACGACGAGATCGAGTCGCTGCAGCTGTTCGACCCGCTCACCGGCCGCGTGCGGCAGAAGATCCCGCGCTTCACCGTCTACCCGAGCAGCCACTACGTGACGCCGCGCGAGCGCGTGCTCGCGGCGATCGACGGCATCAAGGACGAGCTGCGCCAGCGCCTCGACGAGTTCGTCAAGGCGGGCAAGCTCGTCGAGGCGCAGCGCCTCGAGCAGCGCACCCGGTTCGATCTGGAGATGCTGCAGGAGGTCGGCCATTGCAAGGGCATCGAGAACTACACCCGCCACCTCTCCGGCTCCGCGCCCGGCGAGCCGCCCTCGACCCTCGTGGACTACCTCCCGAAGGACGCGCTGATGTTCTTCGACGAGAGCCACGTGCTGATCGGCCAGTTCGGCGGCATGTACAACGGCGACCGCGCGCGCAAGACGACCCTCGTGGAATACGGCTTCCGGCTGCCCTCGGCGCTGGACAACCGGCCGCTGAAGTTCGAGGAGTTCGAGCGCAAGATGCGCCAGACGGTGTTCGTCTCGGCCACGCCCGCGGACTACGAGAAGCGCAACGCCGGGCAGGTGGTCGAGCAGGTGGTGCGGCCCACCGGCCTCATCGATCCGGTGGTCGAGGTGCGGCCTGCGACGCATCAGGTCGACGACGTGCTGCAGGAGATCCGCCAGCGCGTCGAGATCGGCGAGCGCGTGCTGATCACGACGCTGACCAAGCGCATGGCCGAGCAGCTCACCGACTACCTGAGCGACAACGGCGTCAAGGTGCGCTACCTGCACTCCGACATCGACACCGTCGAGCGCGTCGAGATCATCCGCGACCTGCGCCTCGGCACCTTCGACGTGCTGGTCGGCATCAACCTGCTCAGGGAAGGCCTGGACATCCCCGAGGTGTCGCTCGTCGCGATCCTCGACGCCGACAAGGAAGGCTTCCTGCGCGCCGAGCGCAGCCTGATCCAGACCATCGGGCGCGCGGCGCGCAACGTCAACGGCCGCGCCATCCTCTATGCCGACCGCATCACCGACTCGATGCGCCGCGCGATCGACGAGACCGAGCGCCGCCGCGCCAAGCAGATCGCCTACAACGAGGCGCACGGCATCACGCCGCGCGGCATCCAGAAACAGGTGCGCGAGCTGATCGACGGGGTGTTCTCCAACCAGCCCGACCGCATCGAGCTGGTGGGCGGCCAGGCCGCGGCGCTCGCCTTCGACGCGCTCAGCGAGAAGGACCTCGGCAAGCGCATCAAGCAGCTCGAGAAGGAGATGCTCGAGCACGCGCGCAACCTCGAGTTCGAGAAGGCCGCGCGCGTGCGCGACCAGCTCGCGCTGCTCAAGGAGCAGGCGTTCGGGGCTTCCGGCGGCGATCGCGTGGCGTAAGCTTGGCGTGCCATGCTAGGGTGTCCGAGCGTGATGGCGGGCACAGAAACTGCAATCGTGGCCATAGGAACTTCCTCACGCAAACTTGACCAAAAAACTGAGTTACGGGTAGAATTCGACTAAATTGCTCAGGTTAAGTCGAGGGAAAACCCCGGTCACAAGCCGTCTTGGGTCAATCGCTTCCGGAATCACGGAGCACAAGGAGAGTCTTCCATGCGCCTCACTACCAAAGGTCGTTTCGCCGTCACCGCCATGATCGATCTGGCCCTGCGCGAGCACACGGGGCCGGTTGCACTGGCGGCGATCAGCCAGCGCCAGCAAATCTCGCTGTCCTACCTCGAGCAGCTGTTCGGCAAGCTGCGCCGCCACGAGCTCGTCGAGAGCACGCGCGGCCCTGGCGGCGGCTATTCGCTCGGCCGCAAGGCCGAGGAGATCACGGTTGCCGACATCATCGTCGCAGTCGACGAGCCGATCGACGCCACCGGCTGCGCCGGCAAGGAGAACTGCCTGGGCGACCAGGGCCGCTGCATGACGCACGACCTGTGGGCCAGCCTGAACGCGAAGATGATCGAGTACCTCGACTCGATCTCGCTGAAGAAGCTGGTCGAGGACCAGCTCGCCCGCGGCATCTCGATCGAGGAGCAGCCGGTCAAGCGCGCGATCTCCAGCCAGCCGGTCGTCAAGCCGATCAAGGTGAACGCGCCGAATTCGGTGTTCGCGCTCGGCAACGCCTTCAACAAGTAATCCTTCAGTCGCCCCGGGGGTGCCGGGGCGCCCTGTGAGAACGTCAAAATGGACATGACCCCGCACTTCCCGATCTACATGGATTACGGCGCGACGACGCCGGTCGATCCGCGCGTGGTGGACGCGATGGTGCCCTGGCTGCGCGAGCACTTCGGCAACCCGGCGTCGCGCAGCCACGCCTGGGGCTGGGAGGCGGAGGAGGCGGTGGAGAAGGCGCGTGCGCAGGTCGCCTCGCTGATCCACGCCGACCCGCGCGAGATCGTCTGGACCTCGGGCGCCACCGAGTCGAACAACCTCGCGCTCAAGGGCGCCGCGCACTTCTACAAGACCAAGGGCAAGCACCTCGTCACGGTGAAGACCGAGCACAAGGCGGTGCTCGACACGATGCGCGAGCTCGAGCGCCAGGGCTTCGAGGTGACCTACCTCGACGTGCAGCCCGACGGCCTGCTCGACCTGGAGCAGTTCAAGGCCGCGCTGCGTCCCGACACGATCCTCGCGTCGGTGATGTACGTGAACAACGAGATCGGCGTGATCCAGGACATCCCGACGCTCGGCGCGATCTGCCGCGAGCGCGGCATCATCTTCCATACCGACGCGGCCCAGGCCACCGGCAAGGTGAAGATCGACCTGCAGGCGCTGCCGGTCGACCTGATGAGCCTGGCCTCGCACAAGACCTACGGGCCCAAGGGCATCGGCGCGCTGTACGTGCGCCGCAAGCCGCGCGTGCGCCTGGAAGCGCAGATGCACGGCGGCGGCCACGAGCGCGGCATGCGCTCGGGCACCTTGCCGACGCACCAGATCGTCGGCATGGGCGAGGCCTTCCGCATCGCGCAGGAGGAAATGGACAGCGAGCGCGAGCGCATCCGCGGCCTGCAGCAGCGCCTGCTCGACGGCCTGAAGGACATCGAGCAGGTCTTCATCAACGGCGACATGGAGCGTCGCGTTCCGCACAACCTGAACATCTCGTTCAACTTCGTGGAAGGCGAGTCGCTCATCATGGGCATCAAGGGCATCGCGGTGTCCTCGGGCTCGGCCTGCACCTCGGCGAGCCTCGAGCCGAGCTACGTGCTGCGCGCGCTGGGCCGCAGCGACGAGCTCGCGCACTCCTCGCTGCGCATGACGATCGGCCGCTTCACGACCGAGGAAGAGATCGACTACGCGGTCTCCACGCTGCGCGAGCGCGTCGCCAAGCTGCGCGAGCTGTCTCCGCTGTGGGAGATGTACAAGGACGGCGTGGATCTGAGCACGATCCAGTGGGCCGCCCATTGACGAGATTGGAGAAGCAGTCATGGCATACAGCGAAAAAGTTGTCGACCACTACGAGAACCCCCGCAACGTCGGCTCCTTCGAGAAGGGTGACGAGACGGTCGGCACCGGCATGGTGGGTGCGCCCGCCTGCGGCGACGTGATGAAGCTGCAGATCAAGGTCAACCCGAGCACCGGCGTGATCGAGGATGCGCGCTTCAAGACCTATGGCTGCGGCTCGGCGATCGCGTCGAGCTCGCTCGTGACCGAGTGGGTCAAGGGCCGCACGCTCGACGAGGCGATGGCGATCAAGAACAGCCAGATCGCCGAGGAACTGGCGCTGCCCCCGGTGAAGATCCACTGCTCGATCCTGGCCGAGGACGCGATCAAGGCGGCGGTGCAGGACTACAAGGCACGCCACACCGGCTGAGCCGGGCGGCGACAAGGGGAGATGACAGGATGTCGGTGACCTTGACCGAAGCCGCGGCACGGCACGTGTCGCGCTACCTCAGCCGGCGCGGCAAGGGCGTGGGCGTGCGCCTGGGCGTGAAGACCACGGGCTGCTCGGGACTGGCCTACAAGCTGGAGTACGCCGACGAGGTGGCGCCCGAGGACCATGTGTTCGAGGACCACGGCGTGAAGGTGCTGATCGACCCGAAGAGCCTGCCCTACCTCGACGGCACGCAGCTCGACTTCGTGCGCGAGGGCCTCAACGAGGGCTTCCGCTTCAACAATCCTCGCGAGAAGGACCGCTGCGGTTGCGGCGAGTCGTTCCGGATCTGAACTTGTCCCGCATTCCGCCCGTCTGCTGAAGGACGCCCGGCTTCGGTCGGGCGTTTTCTTTATGATCGCGCCCCGGCCGGGGGCATTGCGAGGGGTGCGAGGGCAGGGATCGCATCGGTTCTCGCGGTCGTGGCATCGAGCGTGCTTGTGCCCGCCCCGTCCGACCTTCCGACCACCACCCGGCACGCCATGAAACTCGACGACGACGACTTCGAACTGTTCGGCCTCCCGCGCCGCTTCGCGCAGGACCGCGCCGCCCTCGACGCGCGCTGGCGCGCGCTGCAGGCGGAGGTGCACCCGGACCGTTTCGCCTCGGACGGGGCGGCCTCGCAGCGCGTCGCGATGCAGTGGGCGGTGCGCGTCAACGAGGCCTACCAGCGGCTGAAGGACCCGGTCAAGCGCGCCGCCTACCTGTGCGAGCTCGGCGGCGTGGCGGTGCAGAGCGAGAGCAACACCGCGATGCCGCCGGCCTTCCTGATGCAGCAGATGGAGTGGCGCGAGTCGCTCGAGGAGGCGCGCTCGCCCGAGGCCGTCGAGGCGCTCGCCGACGAGGTGGCCGCGCGTCGCCGCGCGATGCTCGAGGCGCTGCAGTCGCTGCTAGACGAGCGGCAGGACTTTTCCGCGGCGGCCCAGCAGGTCAGAGCCCTCATGTTCGTCGAGCGCTTTGCCGAGGACGTCGAGCGCCGGCTGGAAGCGCTGGAACAATAACGACAATCGCCCGCACGGCCGCACGGTCGCCGGGCTTCATCTGCGAGCCATGGCCCTTCTACAGATCTCAGAACCCGGGCAATCGCCCGATCCGCACGAGCGGCGCATCGCGGTCGGCATCGACCTCGGCACCACGCACTCGCTCGTCGCCTCGGTGCGCAACGGCGTGCCCGAGTGCCTGCCCGACGACCAGGGGCGCGTGATCCTGCCCTCGGCCGTGCGCTACCTCGGCGAAGGCCGGCGCCAGATCGGCCACGAGGCGCTCGCCGAGCAGGCCCGCGACCCCGAGAACACCGTCGTCTCGGTCAAGCGCTTCATGGGCCGGGGCCTCGCCGACATCGTCGACCGCGACAAGCTGCCCTATCAGTTCGTCGAGGCGCCCGGCATGGTGATGCTGCAGACGCGCGACGGCGTGAAGTCGCCGGTGGAGGTCTCGGCCGAGATCCTCGCGACGCTGCGCTACCGCGCCGAGGACACCTTCAACGACGACATCTTCGGCGCCGTCATCACGGTGCCGGCCTACTTCGACGACGCGCAGCGTCAGGCGACCAAGGACGCCGCGAAGCTCGCCGGCCTGAACGTGCTGCGCCTGATCAACGAGCCCACCGCCGCAGCGATCGCCTATGGGCTGGAGAACGGCTCCGAGGGCCTGTACGCGGTCTACGACCTTGGCGGCGGCACCTTCGACATCTCGCTGCTGCGCCTCTCGAAGGGCGTGTTCGAGGTGGTCGCGACCGGCGGCGACTCGGCCCTCGGCGGCGACGACTTCGACCACCTGCTCGCCGACTGGGCGCTCGAGCAGGCCGGCGTGCTCGCCGACAGCGCCCAGGACAAGCGCGCCGTGCTCGTCGCCGCGCGCGCCGCCAAGGAACAGCTCTCGTCCCAGCCGCAGGCCACGCTGCGCTGCACGCAGGGCGGGCGCGAGATCGCGGTCGAGATCGACCGCGCGCAGTTCGACCTGCTGACCCGGCCGCTCGTGGACCGCACGCTCGCCGCGGTGCGCAAGGTGCTGCGCGACGGCAAGGTCGATCGCGGCGAGGTGCAGGGCATCGTGATGGTCGGCGGCTCCACGCGCATTCCGGCCGTGCAGGCCGCGGTCGGCGCCTTCTTCGGGCGCGAGCCGCTGACGAACCTGAACCCCGACGAGGTCGTCGCGCTCGGCGCGGCGATCCAGGCCCACGCGCTTGCCGGCAACCGCGACAGCACCGACCTGCTGCTGCTCGACGTGATCCCGCTGTCGCTCGGCCTCGAGACGATGGGTGGCCTGGTCGAGCGCATCATCCCGCGCAACAGCACCATCCCGACCGCGCGCGCGCAGGACTTCACCACCTTCAAGGACGGCCAGACCGCGATGGCCATCCACGTGCTGCAGGGCGAGCGCGAGCTCGTGAGCGACTGCCGCTCGCTCGCGCGCTTCGAGCTGCGCGGCATCCCGCCGATGGCCGCCGGCGCGGCGCGCATTCGCGTCACCTTCCAGGTCGACGCCGACGGGCTGCTGAACGTCACGGCGCGCGAGGAGACCTCCGGCGTCGAGGCGAACGTCGCCGTCAAGCCGAGCTACGGCCTCGCCGACGAGGACATCGCGCGCATGCTGGCCGAGAGCTTCACGACCGCCGAGGAGGACATGCGCCAGCGCGCGCTGCGCGAGGCGCGCGTCGAGGCCGAGCGCATGGACCTCGCGACGCTGGCCGCGCTCGAGCGCGACGGCGACCTGCTGTCGGCCGAGGAGCGGGCAAGCATCGACGCGCTGCTCGCGCAGGTGCGCGAGGCCGCGCGCGGCGAGGACCACCACGCGATCGAGGCCGCCGTCGAGGCGCTGGCCAAGGGCACCGAGGCCTTCGCCGCAGAACGTATGAACCGCAGCATCCGCGACGCCCTGTCCGGACGCCGCGTCGAGGAGATGTGAACCCATGCCCATCATCAAGATCCTGCCCCACGCCGAATACTGCCCCGAGGGCAAGCAGATCGAGGCCCCGGCGGGCACCTCGATCTGCGAGGCGCTGCTCGACAACGGTGTCGAGATCGAGCATGCCTGCGACCTGAGCTGCGCCTGCACCACCTGCCACGTCATCGTGCGCGAGGGCTTCAACTCGCTCAACGAGCTCGACGAGTGCGAGGAGGACCTGCTCGACCGCGCCTGGGGGCTGGAGGCGCAGTCGCGCCTGAGCTGCCAGGCCATCCTCGCGCAGCAGGACGTGACGATCGAGATCCCGAAGTACACGATCAACCACGCCCGCGAGAACCACTGAGCCGCGCATGAGCCGACAGATCTTCCTCGACACCGAGACCACGGGCCTGAGCGCCGAGGGCGGCGACCGCCTCGTCGAGATCGGCTGCGTGGAGATGGTGAATCGCCGCCTCACCGGCGAGGTCAAGCACTTCTACCTGAACCCCGAGCGGTCGAGCCATCCGGACGCGGTGCGCATCCACGGCCTGACCGACGAGTTCCTCGCCGACAAGCCGGTGTTCGCGGCGGTCGCCGACGAGCTGATGGACTGGCTCGCGGGCGCCGAGATCATCATCCACAACGCCGCCTTCGACGTCGGCTTCCTGGATGCCGAGCTGCGCCGGCTCGGCCGGCCGCGCTTCGTCGAGCAGGTGGCGCAGATCACCGACTCGCTGCAGATGGCGCGCGAGATGTTCCCCGGCAAGGCCAACTCGCTCGACGCGCTGTGCCGCCGCCTGGAGGTCGACAACTCCAACCGCACCTTCCACGGCGCGCTGCTCGACGCGGGGCTGCTGGCCGAGGTCTACATCCAGATGACGCGCGGCCAGGAGTCCCTGGTTATCGACGCGGGCGAGGAGCGGACCGAGACGCTGGAGCTCGAGCGCATCGACTTCGGCCAGTTCACGCTGCCGGTGCTGTGCGCCACCGCCGAGGAACTGGCGGCCCACGAGGCGGTCCTTGCAGAAGTTGACAAAAATTCTGGGGGAAAGACCTTGTGGCGCCAGGAAACTGTGCCACAATAGCGTTCTTCGCTGCTGACGAAGACAGACGCAGCGAAGACCGGATTCCCGGGTGGTTAGCTCAGCGGTAGAGCACTGCCTTCACACGGCAGGGGTCACAGGTTCAATCCCTGTACCACCCACCAAACAGAGAAGCCCCGTAAGTCATTGATTTACGGGGCTTTTTCCTTTCCGCTCCTCTTCCCGAACGTTCCCGCACCAGCCCATTGGGCCGGCGCGCTGGTGCGTTTGCGCCAAATTTGCGCCACTGGACTCCTGGACCTCAAACGTACAAGGAGCTCCTCCGATGGCCAGCATCCGCCGCCGCAGCGCGTGGCGCGTCATTGTCGCCGGCAAGCCCGAGCTTGCCTCCGTCCATTCCACGCAGAAGCAGGCCCAGGCCACTGCCGCCCGGCTCGCGGCCGCCGGCCATGCGGACGTGCGCTGCTCGCGTGCGCCCGGTGGCAGCTGGGAGGTGCGCATCCGTCGTCAGGGCGCCCCCGCGCTCGTCAAGACCTTCCCGCGCAAGGACCTCGCCGAGGAGTGGGCGGCCGCGCGCGAAGGCGAGATCGTCAAGCGGGAGTTCGTCGATTACAGGGAGGCCGAGCGCAACACGCTCGGCGACCTGCTGCGCCGTTACCGCACCGAGCGGCTCGCCGGGCGCGACAGGCACGATGCGGACTGCGTGCGCATCGCCCGGCTCTGCGAGCATCCGCTCGCCGCGATCCGCATGTCACTGCTCAAGCCCGCGGACGTGGCCGGCTATCGGGACGAGCGCCGGCAGGTGGTCAAGGGAGCAACGGTCAAGAAGGAGCTCGAGCTGATCGCCCGTGTCATCAGCGTTGCGCGCGCCGAGTGGGGCGTGCAACTGGTCCAGAACCCGGCCTCGGGGCGGCTCGTGCGACGACCCGATCCGGAGCCCGGTGACGAGCGCGACCGCCGCCTGGCGGAGCGGCACGTCGTGATGATCGACGGCGTCCCCGAGCCGGGTCAGGGCAGGGCGGCGAGCCGGCGCAAGCAGGCCGGTGAGCTCTATGTGCACGATCCGGAGGCCGCGGCGTTGCTGGAGATGCCTCAGACCGAGCAGCAGGCGCTGCTGCGCGCCTGCCGCTATCCGCACTGGTACGTGCAGCGCAAGGCGAACGTGACCGAGGCCACGCGAGAAGCCCGCGAGAGGCGCTCTGCCGAGGCGCCTGTGAAGGCGCGGATGCGCGGTGGGTTGCGGTTGTGGGCGGTCGTGAGCTTCGCGATCGAGACCGCGATGCGCCGGGGCGAGATGGTGAAGCTGCGCTGGAGCCATGTGCGGCTCGACGAGGGCTACCTGGAGCTGCCGGGCGCCATCACGAAGAACCGGCGGCCCCGCATGGTGCCGCTGACGCTGCGCGCGCGGCGCATCCTGGCGACCCAGCCGCGCGCGGGCGAGCTCGTCTTCGACACGAACGTCAACACCGTCAAGCTCGCCTTCCGGCGTGCGCTGAAGCGAGCGCAATGCCAGGATCTGCGGATGCACGACCTGCGCCATGAGGGCACCAGCCGGCTGTTCGAGCGCACCGACTTGCGCGAAGCCGAGATCGGCTGGGTGACCGGGCATACGGACCGGCGGATGTTGAACCGGTACTACAACAAGCGTCCCGCCGAGTTCGTCGAGCGGTTCCGGCAGTCGTTCAAGAAGTAGGGTGCGCCGCCTCTAGGTCGAGACGAAGGGGGCGTTGTTACTGAGATGCCCCTGGCTCTTGCTCCACCAAGAAAAAACCTTTTAGTGTCAACAACTTGCGTCGGCTGCCCAGGGAGCGGCCCACGCAAAAGGATGGCACCTCAATGTGTACCTCCCCCATCGTACTGACAGCAGCCCCGCCGGATCAGCCGCGGCAGCAGAACTGGAGCGGCATCCCGGGCCTTCCGGCAGGAGGGCGCTGTCTGTCTCGTGAGGCATTTCACGCATGTTTTGAGGTGGACGGGCCTGCATCCATCCTGGAGAGCACTCCCTTGCTTCCCATGTCGCACATCGTTCGCGCGGCCTGGGGCTCACTGGCGCTTGTGGAGGGCGCCACAGCTTTTATGCACTTTTATGAAAAATTATGTCGGCCTCCTCAGAGGGCAGCAGCGCGGTCCGCGGACCTGTAGGTGGCCTTTCGACCCCAAGGCCTGCCTGCAAATCGCTATAGTCCGTGCCCCTCCCTGGGCCAGGTTGTCCAACTCCAACAACTGTCGTTTCGACGGCGGCAGCCTTGAGGAAAGACAGCCGCCGTCCTTGCTTGGATCCGGGATTCAAAGGGGGCTGGAACCGCGGAGCCGCGCTCGCCGACCGAGCAAGCCCGCGGGTACCGCTCTCAATCGTTCTTGATCTGGTGCTCCTTAACCAAGCGGGCGAATCGCGTCGTGTCGGCAGCGATCTGCTGCCGCATCTGCTCCGAGGTGTTGCCGATCGGCTCGGCCCCGATCTCCTCCATGCGCTTGCGGAAGTCCGGCGACTGGATGATCTTGACCATCTCCGCGTTCAGCCGGGCGACGACCTCCGGGGGCGTTCCGGCCGGGGCCAGCACGCCGAACCAGGTGCCCAGGTCGAAGCCCTTGAGCCCGCTCTCCTCCAGCGTCGGCACGTCCGGCAGCGCGGAGGAGCGCTTCGCGGTGGTGACGGCCAGCGCGCGCAGCTTGCCGGCCTTGATGTGCGGCAGCACGGGCGTGACGGTGTCGAAGGACATCGTGACCTGGCCGCCCATCAGGTCCGTAACCAGCGGGCCGCTGCCCTTATAGGGCACATGCACGAGATCGACGCCGGTCTCGGCCGAGAACTGCGTGCCGATCAGGTGCTGGAGCGTGCCCGCGCCGTTGGAGCCGTAGGTCAGCCCGCCCGAGGAAGTCTTGGCCGAGGCGATCAGCTCCTGGGCGGTCTTCGCGGGCGTGCTCGTGTTGACCGTGAGCACGTTGGGCACGAGGGCCACCGTGGTGATCGGCGCGAAGCTCTTCTCGAAATCGTAGGGGAGGGTCTTGTAGACGCTGGTGGCGATCGTGTGGTGGACCGCGCCCATCAGCAGCGTGTGGCCGTCCGGCCGGGCCTTGGCCACTCCGGCCGCGCCCAGGGTCGCGCCGGCGCCCGGCTTGTTCTCGATGATGACGGGCTGGCCCAGCGACTGGCGCAGCTTGTCGCCCAGCGCGCGGGCCAGCACGTCGGTCGTGCCGCCGGCCGCGAAGGGCACGACCAGGGTGATGGGCCGCGCGGGCCAGGCCTGCGCCAGGGCGGAGGTCCCGCTCAGGGCACACAGCCCGGCGATGCCAAGGGCCAGGACGGTGCGGCGGGTCGTGTTGCGGGTCGCGAGGCGACCGTGGGTGGAAGGTGCAGTCATCGTTGTCTCCTCTGGGAGCGGGGCGCGGAGCGCCCCGGGATCTAGAAAGCACAACCCGGCGGGCGGCCAGGGTTCATGGGGGAAGCCGGCGGGGGACGTGGGCGCGAGAACGTTCCACTCGCGCACGGGCGGGGACCGGCGCTCGGGCATGCCGTTCACCGCCTCACTGCACCTGCGCGATGCGCAGCAGGTTGGTCGTTCCCGCCACCGCGAAGGGCAGGCCGGCGGAGATGACGATCGGCTGGCCCACTTCGCCGAAGCCCTCGCGGCGCGCGGTGAGGCCCGCAAGATCAGTCATCTCGGGCACGTCCACCACCTCGTGGCAGAGCACCGAGTGCACGCCCCAGACCAGCGCGAGCCGGCGCGCGGTGGCCACGCGCGGCGTCATGCCGAGGATGGGCACCTGGGGCCGCTCGCGGGCCATGCGCAGTGCGGAATAGCCTGAGCTGGTGTAGGCCACGGTGGCCGGGACCTTGAGTAGCCGGGCAACATGGCGAACGGCATAGCCGATGGCATCGGCGGCCTCCGCGCGAGGGGCGGTGTGCGAGGCCTGGATGGCTTGGTGGTAGTGCTCGTCGGCCTCGGTGCGGGCGATGATGCCGTCCATCATGCGCACCGCCTCGACGGGGTACTTGCCCGAGGCGGACTCGGCCGAGAGCATTACGGCGTCGGCGCCGTCGTAGACCGCGGTGGCCACGTCCGAGGCCTCGGCCCGCGTGGGCACCGGCGCGCTGACCATAGACTCCAGCATCTGCGTCGCGACGATGACCGGCTTGCCGGCCTGCCGGCAGGTGCGCACGATGAGCTTCTGCAGCGAGGGCACCTGCTCGGCCGGCATCTCCACGCCCAGGTCGCCGCGGGCGACCATCACCGCGTCCGACGCCTCGACGATGGCCGCGAGGCTCTGGATCGCCGAGGGCTTCTCCAGCTTGGCGACGATGGAAGCGCGGCCCTGGACGATCTCCTTGATCTCGGCGATGTCCTCGGGCCGCTGAACGAAGGACAGGGCGATCCAGTCCACGCCGAGCGTGAGGCCGAAGTCGAGATCGCAACGGTCCTTCTCGGTCAGCGCCGAGAGCGGCAGCACCACGCCGGGCACGTTAACGCCCTTGCGCTCGGAGAGATGGCCGCCGGTCACGACGCGCGTCTCAGCGAAGTCCCGGCCGTGGCGCTCGACGCGCAGGTGCACGCGCCCGTCGTCCAGCAGCAGGTCGGCGCCCGGTTCCAGCGCGGCGAAGATCTCGGGATGCGGCAGCGGCACACGCGTCGCGTCCCCGGGCGTCTTCGTGTCCAGGTCGAGCCGGAAGCCCGCACCCTCGGCCAGCTGGATCGGCCCTTGCGCGAAGGTGCCGATGCGCAGCTTCGGTCCCTGCAGGTCGAGCAGCACGCCGATCGGGCGGCCCCGCTCGCGCTCGATCGCGCGGATCAGGTCCAGGCGGCGCTGGTGGTCATCATGGCTGCCGTGGCTGAAGTTGAGCCGGAACACGTCCGCGCCCGCGTCGAACAGCGCCTCGATGACGGAACGGGTGCTGCTGGCAGGGCCCAGCGTAGCGACTATCTTTGCATTGCGATGGCGTCGCATGTCAGGGTCTCCGGAAAGGGCCTGCAGGGCCGGTGACGAGAACGGCACGGAAGTCGTTGACGTTCGTGAGGGTCGGGCCGGTGATGACGGCGTCTCCCAGGGCCTCGAAGAAGGCGTGGGCGTCGTTGTCGGCGAGCGCGTCGCGGGGCCGCAGGCCGAGGGCCCAGGCGCGTGTGAGGGAGTCGGGGGCCCAGAGCGCGTCGGCGGTCTCCTCCTGGCCATCGACGCCGTCGGTGTCGCCTGCGAGGGCGTGGACCGTCGGGGCGCCGTCGAGCGCGAGGCCCAGGGCCAGCAGGCATTCCACGTTGCGCCCGTCCCGGCCGCTCCCGCGCACCGTCACGGTGGTCTCGCCACCGGACAGCAGCACGCAGGGTAGCTCGAAGGGCTGGCCCCGGCCGGCCGCCTGCAGCGCGATTCCGGCTAGGACCTTGCCCACGTCGCGCGCCTCGCCCTCGATCGCGTCGCCGAGGATGTGGGCCGCGATGCCTCCTTCGCGCGCTACGGCGGCCGCGGCTTCCAGCGCCTGCTGCGGCGTGGCGATGAAGCGGGTCTCGATCTCCGGCAGTCGCGGGTCGCCGGGCTTCAGCGTTTCGCCCTCGCCGCTGTGCAGGATCTCGAGCACCCGCGGCGGCACCTCGATGCCGTAACGGCGCAGGATATCCAGCGCATCGGCGCAGGTGGTCGGGTCGGGCACCGTGGGGCCGGAGGCGATGTCGATCGGGTCGTCCCCGGGCACGTCGGAGATGAGCAGGTTGAGCACACGCGCCGGGCTGCAGGCCGCGGCCAGACGGCCACCCTTGATGGCCGACAGGTGGCGGCGCACGCAGTTCATCTCGGCGATGGTCGCGCCGCTCCTGAGCAGCGCGCGGTTGACCGCCTGCTTGTCCTGTAGCGTCAGGCCCGGCAGCGGCAGGGGCAGCAGCGAGGAACCGCCGCCGGAGAGGAGGCACAGCACCAGGTCGTCGGCCGTGAGGCCTCTCACTAACTCCAGCATGCGGCGCGCGGCGCGCTCGCCGGCTGCGTCCGGCACTGGGTGCGCGGCCTCGACGATCTCGATGCGCTCGCAAGGGACTGCGTAGCCGTAGCGGGTCACGACGAGCCCTTCCAGCGGCCCTGGCCAGTGACTCTCGAAGGCCTGGGCCATTGCGGCGGAAGCCTTGCCCGCGCCGATGACGATCAGGCGGCCCCGGGGCGGCGCCGGCAGGAAGTCCGGGATCCGCAGCCGCGGCTGGGCCGAGGCGATCGCGGCGTCGAACATGCGCCGCAGCAGGCGCTGCGCGTCGTCCTGGTTCATGGTCGGTGGTCCTTGCAGTCCGGGTCGGGCGCGCAGGGCGCGGCCCCGAGGTCGCGCCGTGTTGCGGCGGACCTCGGCCCGGGGTGGGCGGGGGAAGGCGTTCAGGCGGCGCGGCGCTGTGCCGGCGCGGCAATCAGCTCGCAGACGGCTTGCGTCACCTGGGCCGTGGTGGCCCGGCCGCCAAGGTCACCGGTGTGGAGCGCGGGGTTGGCAGTGACCTTCTCGATGGCGCGCATCACGCGCTCGGCCGCGGCCTGCTCGCCCAGGTGCTCGAGCATCATGACCACCGACCAGAAGGTGCCGACCGGATTGGCCAGGCCCTTGCCCATGATGTCGAAGGCGGAGCCGTGGATCGGCTCGAACATCGAGGGGTAGCGGCGTTCGGGATCGATGTTGCCGGTGGGCGCGATACCGAGGCTGCCGGCCAGCGCCGCCGCCAGGTCGCTCAGGATGTCGGCGTGCAGGTTGGTCGCGACGATGGTGTCGAGCGTGGCGGGCTTGTTGACCATGCGCGCGGTGGCGGCGTCCACCAACTCCTTGCCCCAAGTCACGTCCGGAAACTCCTTGGAGACCTGCAGCGCGATCTCGTCCCACATCACCATGGCGTGGCGCTGCGCATTGCTCTTGGTGACGACGGTCAGCAGCTTGCGCGGACGGGACTGGGCCAGCTTGAACGCGAAGCGCATCACGCGCTCGACGCCGGCGCGGGTCATCATCGACAGGTCGGTGGCCGCCTCCAGCGGGTGGCCCTGGTGCACGCGGCCGCCCACGCCCGAGTACTCGCCTTCCGAGTTCTCGCGCACGATGACCCAGTTCAGGTCCTCGGGCCCGCAGCGCTTGAGCGGCGCATCGATGCCGGGAAGGATCCGGGTCGGGCGCACGTTGGCGTACTGGTCGAAGCCCTGGCAGATCTTCAGGCGCAGGCCCCACAGCGTGATGTGGTCCGGGATGTCCGGATCGCCCGCGAAGCCGAACAGGATCGCGTCCTTGCCGCGCAGCGCGTCCAGGCCGTCGGCGGGCATCATTTCGCCATGCTCGCGGTACCAGTCACCGCCCCAGCCGAAGTTCTCGAATTCGAACGCGAAGGAGCCGTCAGCCTTCGCCAGGGCTTCCAGAACCTGGCGGCCTGCGGGGATCACTTCCTTGCCGATGCCGTCGCCGGGAATCGTTGCGATCTGGTAGGTCTTCATCTCGGTGTCTCCAAAGTCGGTGAGCGAATGAGGTGGGACTGTAGGGACTGGACACCCCCGAGAAGCAGGCCTAAAGTGAATCCACTATTAACTTGGATTTAAAGGTTGATGCCGTGTCTGCGTCCCTCCAACCCGCCGAACTCGGCTTCTTCACACAGCTGGCCAGCAGCCCCAGCCTGAGCGCGGCCGGACGCGACATGGGGATCACCACCGCCGCCGTCAGCAAGCACCTGGCGCAGATGGAGAAGCGCCTGGGCGTGGCGTTGGTGAACCGCACCACGCGGCGCATGAGCTTGACGCCGGAGGGCGAGGTGCTCGTGGAGCATGCGCGGCGCATCTTGCGCGAGATCGACGACCTGCAGGAACTGCTGAGCTCACAGAAGGGCACGCCCAAGGGCCTGTTGCGCGTGAACGCGACGCTCGGCTTCGGCCGATCGCATGTCTCGCCGGTCGTCTCACGCTTTGTGCAGCAGTACCCGGACGTCGACGTGCAGCTCCAGCTCTCCGTCAATCCGCCACCGCTCAGTGACGATGCCTTTGACGTCTGCATCCGCTTTGGCGAGCCGCCGGATGCCCGGGTGATCGCGCGGCGCGTCGCCCCCAACC
The DNA here is from genome assembly GCF_003569765.1 of Caldimonas tepidiphila. Taxonomy (GTDB): domain Bacteria; phylum Pseudomonadota; class Gammaproteobacteria; order Burkholderiales; family Burkholderiaceae_C; genus Caldimonas; species Caldimonas tepidiphila. The sequence goes on from NZ_QXMG01000041.1 coordinate 52,288, forward strand.
GGCGCGTGCTGTGCGCCTCGCCCGACTACCTGGCCCGCCACGGCCATCCGAAGGAGCCGCGCGACCTGATGAGCCACAACTGCATCGGCATCCGGCAAGGCGACGAGGCCTACGGACTGTGGAGGCTGACCACCGGGCGCGGGGCCAAGGAGCACACGGAGTCGATCAAGACGCGCGGGAACGTCACGACCAACGACGGCGAGATCGCGGTCAACTGGGCCTTGGACGGACTGGGCATCGTCATGCGCGCCGAGTGGGATGTGAACCGGTATCTAGCATCCGGCAGGCTGGTGCAGGTACTGCCCAAGGGAGCTTCTAGAAACCGCCCCTGCGGCATGATGCGGGGATGAGCAGCAAGAAGACACAGTACACCGATAGCCTGGAGCGCATGGGCGAGCTGGTGGACTTCGAGCAGGTGGCGGCTGCAGTGGATGCGGCCTGCCCCAGGCCCGATCGCAGCAAGGGCGGGCGGCCTCCGTATCCGACACGCAGCTTCCAGCGCTTCTGCGGCCTGGCCGACGAGCTGCGCATCCCGGACGCGCGCACGGTCTGGCTGTTCAAGCAGCGGCTCGCGCAGGGCGGGCTTGGCGCGCAGGCGATCTTCGATGCGGTGCAGCAGCAGTTGCAGGCCCAGGGCTACATCCCGAGGGGCGGTCAGATCGTGGACGCCACCATCGTGCGTGCGCCCATCCAGCACCTCGACAAGGAAGAGAAGGCTCTCGTCCAGCAGGGCGCCGTGCCGCTGGAGTGGGGCGCGAAGAAGAGCAGCCACAAGGACTGCGAGGCGCGCTGGACAACAAGCTGCACGCCAACGTCGATGCGCGCTACAAGCTCATCCGGCGCTACAAGGTCACGCCCGCTAATGTGGATGATGGCAATACCCTCCCGGAGGTCATCGACGCATCCAACACCGCCGCGCGGCTGTACGCGGACCGTGGCTACGACCGCCGAGCCAGCAGGGAGTTGCTGGCCGAGCACGGCTGCAAGGA
>NZ_KZ983962.1:0-215 GCF_003569765.1 Caldimonas tepidiphila
AAGCCCGCGGCGGAGCTGTAGGCCCAGCCGGCCAGCGGCACGGCGAAGAACAGCAGGTAGAGCAGCGCGTGCGTGGCGTGCGCGGCGGCGAGCTGCCAGCGCGGCGCGGGCACGGGCGGCGGCGGGCGGCGAAGCAGGCGCCACAGCAGGCGCAGCGCCGACAGCGCCAGGATCGCCACGCCGGCCCACTTGTGCCAGTTGTAGAGCTGCAGCCG
>NZ_KZ983962.1:225-51520 GCF_003569765.1 Caldimonas tepidiphila
GGCCGGGACGCCGTAGCGCGGTGCGGGGGCGGGCGGCCGCGGGGGTTCCGTTAAAAGCATTTGAAGCGATGGGGGCATCCGGGGCCCGCGAATCGATGGGGATGCGGCGATGCTAGAAGGGACTTCAGCCAAGGAAGTTCACATCGCTTGTCCGGATCATTCGAAGAACATGAACGCTGCAGAGGGCGCCGCGATGGGGCGTGACGGGCGGGGGTGCTCGGGCGCAGGGGCCGGGCAGGCGGGTTGCCCGGGAGGCAGGCCATGAAGTCGCCTGCGCCGCCCTCCGCACGACCGGTCCCCGAGGCCGGGCGGCGCGGTGTGCTGGGCGTCGTGCTGGTGTATGCGGCCTTCGCGTCGCTGTGGGTCCTGCTGTCGGACCGGGCCGTGGAATGGGCCTTCGGCGATTCCGGGCAGCTGAGGCTGGCGCACCTGCTCAAGGGCTGGCTGTTCGTCGGCGTCACCTCGCTGCTGCTCTACGGCCTGATGCGGGGCCGGCTTTCGCGCCCGGCAGGAACGGCCGCGGCGCTGCCCGCGGGGCCGCAGCGCAGCCTGGCGCCGACGCTGCTCGTCATCGGCGCCGCGGCGGCGGCCCTGACCGCCGCCGGGCTCGCCTACAGCGTGCACCGGCATCGCGAGGCCGAGACGGCGCAGCTGGAGAGCCTGGCCGGCCTGCATGCGCAGCGCCTCGGCCAGTGGTACGGCGAGCGGCTGGCCAATGTCGGCTTCCTGCAGCGCAGCCTCGCGCTCGGCGAGCTCTACCGGCGCTGGCAGGGCGAGGGCGATGCGGCCAGCGGCGAGCGGCTGCGCCAGCGGCTCGCGGATTTCGGCCAGGCCGTGGGCTTCGCGAACGTGCTGCTGCTCGACGCGCGGGGCACGCCGCTGTGGAGCTCCTCGGGCGGGCCGCCGCCGCCCGAACCCGGCCTCGCGGGCGCCGCGCGGCAGAGCGTGGCGCAGCGGCAGGTGCACTCGATCGGCTTCTACCGGGGGCCCGGGGGCGAGGGTCGGCTCGATTTCGTCGTCCCGCTGGCCGCCCCGGACAGCGGCCCGGTCGCGGTCGTGGTGCTGCGCGTGCGCTCGTCCGACCGCTTCTTCAGCGCGATGATCGACGGCGTGCAAGGCGGTCGCGCGCTGCTGCGCCACCAGGGGCTGGAGTTCGTGCTGCAGGAGGGCGCCGAGGACCGGCCGGCCCGCGGCCGCGTGCTCGCGGTCGAGCACCTGGTGCCCGGCACGGACTGGGTGCTGCGCTCCGAGACCGATGGTTCGCAGGTGCACCAGGGCGTGCTCACCGATGCGCCATGGATCCTGCTGGCCGGGCTGCTGGCCTTCGCGGCGGCGGCCAGCGCGGCCGCCGAGGCGCGCCGGCGCCGGCAGCTCGCCGCCTCGCTGAGCGAGCGCGAGGCGCAGGCCGAGCGGCTGCGCGCGCTGCAGCTGCTGCAGGCGATCGCCGACAGCTCCGAGGACGCGATCTTCGCGAAGGACCGGGAGGGCCGCTACCTGCTCTTCAACCCGGCGGCCGAGCGCTTCGCCGGCCGGCCGCGCGACGAGGTGCTCGGGCGCGACGACCACGCGCTGTTCCCGCAGGAGCAGGCGCAGCGGCTGATCGCGTTCGAGCAGCAGGTGATGGACGACGCCGCCGAGCGCACCGTCGAGGAGCGGGTGACGACGCCGGGGGGCGAGCGCGTCTTCCTCTCGACCAAGGGGCCGCTGCGCGACGCCGAGGGCCGCGTCATCGGCGTCTACGGCATCGCGCGCGACATCACCGAGCGCCAGCGCACCGAGGACCAGCTGCGCAAGCTGCTGCTCGCGGTCGAGCAGAGCCCGGAGATCGTCGTCATCACCGACCGCGAGGCGCGCATCGAGTACGTCAACCAGGCCTTCGAGCGCATCACCGGCTACGCGCGCGGCGAGGTGATGGGGCGCAACCCGAAGCTGCTGGGCTCGGGCCGCACGCCGCACGACACCTACGCGCGCATGTGGCAGGCGCTGCTGAGCGGCGAGTCGTGGAAGGGCGAGTTCGTCAACCGGCGCAAGGACGGCAGCGACTACGTGCAGTTCGCGATCGTCTCGCCGGTGCGCCAGCCCGACGGCGCCATCACCCACTACCTCGCGGTGATGGAGGACGTGACCGAGAAGAAGCGCATCGGCCGCGAGCTCGACCGCCACCGCCACCACCTGGAGGAGCTGGTCGCGAGCCGCACCGCGCAGCTGGCCGAGGCGCGCGAGCGCGCCGAGGCGGCCAACCGCGCCAAGAGCGCCTTCCTCGCGAACATGAGCCACGAGATCCGCACGCCGCTCAACGCGATCCTGGGCCTCACGCACCTGCTGCGCCGCGACGGCGTGCTGCCGAGGCAGGCCGAGCGGCTCTCCCGCATCGAGGATGCGGGCCGCCACCTGCTGTCGATCATCAACGACGTCCTGGACCTGTCGAAGATCGAGGCCGGGCGGCTGGAGCTGGAGCACACCGACTTCGCGCTCGACGCCGTGCTCGACCACGTCGCCTCGCTGATCGGGCCCGAGGCCGAGGCGCGCGGCCTGCGCATCGAGGTGGACTCCGCGGGCGTGCCGACCTGGCTGCGCGGCGACCCGACGCGGCTGCAGCAGGCGCTGCTGAACTACGCCGGCAACGCGATCAAGTTCACCGAGCAGGGCGGCATCACGCTGCGCGTGCGGCTGCTCGGGGAGGCGGGCGACGCGCTGCGGCTGCGCTTCGAGGTGCAGGACAGCGGCATCGGCATCGCGCCCGAGAAGCAGGCGCAGCTCTTCGAGGCCTTCGAGCAGGCCGACCCCTCCACCACGCGCCGCTACGGCGGCACCGGGCTCGGCCTCGCGATCACGCGGCGCCTGGCACGGCTGATGGGCGGCGAGGCGGGCCTCGACAGCGAGCCCGGGCGCGGCAGCACCTTCTGGTTCACCGCGCGGCTCGAGCGCGGCCGCGAGACGGTGCCGCAGGCGGTGACGCCCTCCGGCGTGCGCGCCGAGCAGGCGCTGCAGCAGCGTCCGGGCGGCGCGCGCGTGCTGCTCGCCGAGGACAACGCGATCAACCGCGAGGTGCTGCTCGACCTGCTGCGCGGCGTCGGCATCGAGGGCGTGGCCGCGGGCAGCGGCCGCGAGGTGCTCGAGCGGCTGCGCGCCGGGCGCTTCGACCTGGTGCTGATGGACATCCAGATGCCCGAGATGGACGGGCTCACGGCGACGCGGGAGTTGCGCCGCATGCCGCAGTTCGCGCGGCTGCCCGTCATCGCGCTGACGGCCAACGTCTTCACCGAGGAGCGCCGTGCCTGCGCCGAGGCCGGCATGGACGACTTCGTCGGCAAGCCGGTCGACCCGGACGTGCTGTTCTCGGCGCTGCTGCGCTGGCTGCCCGAGCCGCCGGCCCCCGTGCAGCAGGCGGCCGAGCCGCCGGCCGAGGCCCCGGAGGAGTCGGAGCCCGCGGCCGGGTTGCCGCCGATCCCGGGGCTGGACGCCCGGCGCGGACTCGCGATCTGCAGCGGCAAGGTCGGCCGCTACCACGACCTGCTGCGCCTGTTCGTCGAGCTGCACGGCCAGGACGGGGCGCAGCTCGCGCAGCACGCCGCCGCCGGGCGCTGGGACGAGGTGGGCCGGCTCGCGCACAAGCTGCGCGGCGGCGCGAGCTACATGGGCGCGGGCGCGGTGCAGGACGCGGCGCAGGCGCTGGAGGCCGCGATCCGCGACGAGGCCGATGCCGGCTCGCGCGAGCGGCAGTTGCGCCGCCTCGTCGACGCGCTGGAATCCCTCGTCGGCGCCCTGCGCCAGGCGCTGCCGCCGGCGCAGCCCGCTGCCGGAGCGGGCGCGGGCGCCACCTGAGGCCGCGCGCCCTTCAGCCGCCCGGCGCGCACACGCTGCGGTCGCGGCCGAGCCGCTTGGCCTCGTAGAGCGCGCCGTCGGCGCGCCGGATCGCCGCCTCGAGCGGCTCGCGCCCGAGCGCCTGCGCGAGCCCGGCCGAGAAGGTGTAGGGCAGCGCATGGGTTCCCGGCAGGGCGGCCCGCAGCCGCTCGACGATGGCCTGCGCCGCCTCGAGCGGCGCACCCGGCAGCAGCAGCAGGAACTCCTCGCCGCCGAGCCGCCCCAGCGCGTCGACGGGGCGCAGCAGCGCGCGGCAGTGCGCGCCGAAGTGGCGCAGCACCTCGTCGCCCCGGTCGTGCCCCTGCGTGTCGTTGATGCGCTTGAAGTGGTCGAGGTCGATCAGCGCCAGGCTGAAGGGCCGGCCGGATTCGGCGCAGCCGCGCAGCGCCGCCTCGCCGAGCTCGAGGATGCGGCGCCGCGACCACAGCCCGGTCAGCGCGTCGGTGCGCGCCACCGTCAGCATGTCCTCGTGCGCCTGCTGCAGCGACAGCTCGCGCGTCTTCAGCGCGGTGATGTCGCTCGCCACCGACAGCAGCCAGCCGTCGGGCCGCAGCGTCTCGGTCATCCACAGCCACTGCCCGCCGACGATGTCGACCGCGAAGGCGCGAAAGGGCGTGCTGCGGCGGCGCGGCAGGATGTCGGCGAGGAACTGCTCGACGTCGCCGCAGTCGATCTGCACGCCAAAGCCGTGCCGGAAGCCGTGGCGCAGGAGATCGGGGAAATCCACCGGCATCGCCAAGCCGCGCAGGAACACGCGCTCGAAGCTCGCGCTGGCCCAGCGCAGCCGGTCCTGCGCGTCGTAGAGCCCCGCCACCAGCTCCGAGCACTCCAGCGTCGCGGCGACGGCCCGGCGCGCTTCCTCGTCGAGGAAGCGGTCCGCCGGCACCGGGTCGCCCTTCATGGGGCGCGAGTGTAGGGCCGGGGCCGGGCCGCGGCGACGCGCGGACCGGCCCCCGCGTCGACTGCGACACGCTTCGGGGCGACAGCATGCCCGCGGGGCGCCGCGCCGTCGGGCTGCGAGGCACCGGTCTCGCAGCCGGCCCGCGGCAGGGCGGTTCCGATCCGCGAGAGGCGAGGGACGCGGCTCAGTGCCGCCAGGGCGGCGCCGGCGAGCGCCAGGCGCGCGCACTGGCGCTGTCCGAGCGCAGCGCCTGCGTGATGTGCTCGCTGCCGGCCGGGCGCGCGAACAGGTAGCCCTGCATCGCGTGGCAGCCGAGCTCCATCAGCACGTCGGCCTGCGCCTGCTGCTCGACGCCCTCGGCGATCACGTGCAGGTTCAGGCTGCGCGCGAGCGCGATGATCGCGTCGACGATCTTGCGGTCCTCGGGCGCGGCGGCGATCTCGCGCACGAAGGACTGGTCGACCTTCAGCGTGTCGACGGGGAAGCGGCGCAGGTAGGCGAGGCTCGAGTAGCCGGTGCCGAAGTCGTCGATGGCCACGCGCACGCCGAGCGCGCGCAGCTCGGCCAGCAGCGGCAGCGTCGCCTGCGGCTCCTGCATCAGCGTCGACTCGGTGATCTCGAGCTCGAGCTGGCGGCCGTCGAGCCCCGCCTGGCGCAGCGCCTCGGCGACCGAGCCGGCGAAGCCCGGCGCGGCGAACTGGATCGGCGAGATGTTGACCGAGACCTTGTCGAGCTCGAAGCCCTCGTCGAGCCAGCGCCGCTGCTGCCGGCAGGCCTCCTCGAGGATCCAGCGGCCGAGCGGCACGATCAGGCCGCTCTCCTCGGCCACCGGGATGAAGACGCCGGGCGGCTGCTCGCCCTGCATGTCGCGACGCCAGCGCACCAGCGCCTCGACCCCGACGATGCGCCCGCTCGCGCAGTCCACCAGCGGCTGGTAGTGCAGGTGGAACTCGCGCGCGCCGATGCCGCGGCGCATGTCGCCCTCGAGCGACAGGCGCTTGGCCGCCGCCTCGTCCATCGTGCGCGAGAAGAAGTGGTGGCGGTTGCGGCCGTCGCGCTTGGCGCGGTACATCGCGGTGTCGGCGTGCTTGAGCAGCGTCTCGGCGTCCGCGCCGTCCTCGGGGAAGACCGCGATGCCCAGGCTCGCACCGACCGTGACCTCGGTGCGCCCGATCATGCACGGCCGCGCGATCTCGGCGAGCACCGCCTGCGCGACGCGGGCGATGTCGTCCTTCGACGCGAGCATGCTCAGCACGATCACGAACTCGTCGCCGCCCATGCGGCTGACGGTGTCGGACGAGCGCAGCACGCCCTTGAGGCGCTGCGCGACCAGCCGCAGCAGCTCGTCGCCGGCCGCGTGCCCGAGCGAGTCGTTGACGTGCTTGAAGTTGTCGAGGTCGAGGAAGACCACGGCGAAGCTGCCGCCGTCGCGCGCGTGGATCAGGCAGGTCTGGCGCACGCGGTCGTAGAGCAGCACGCGGTTGGGCAGCCCGGTGAGCGCGTCGTGCTGCGCGAGGAAGCTCATGCGCTGCGCGAGCGCGCGCGACTCGCTCACGTCCTGGAACACCATCACCGCGCCGATCACCGTGCCGGCGCGGTCGCGGATCGGCGACACCGAGTCCTGGATCGCGTGCTCGCGCCCGTCGCGCGCCACGAGCAGCGTGTTCTCCGGCACCGCGGTGCGGTGGTGCTCGGCCAGGCAGCGCCGCACCGGGTCGTCGAGCGGCTCGCGCGTGGCCTGGTCGATCAGCCTCACCACCTCGGCGAAGGGACGACCGGCCGCGTCGCCGCGCGTCCAGCCCACCAGCGACTCGGCCACCGGGTTCAGGTAGCGCACCCGCCCGTCGGCGTCGGTCGACACCACGCCGTCGCCGATCGAGTGCAGCGTCACCTCGCTGAGCTCCTGCTCGGCGGCGAGCGCCGCCGACAGCGCGCGCTTCTCGGTCACGTCCTCGACGAAGCCGACCACGCGCAGCGGCTGGCCGCGCTCGTCGCGCTCGAGCACCGCCGACACCAGCACGTCGAGCACCTCGCCGCGGCGCGCCACCATGCGCAGCTCGGCGTCGTGGCACAGGCCGAGCTCGAACAGCGCCGGGACCACCTCGCGGCGCATGCGCGACACCGACTCCGGCGCGAGGAACTCCTCGATGTGGCGGCCCAGCACCTCGTGCTCCTCGGCATAGCCGAGCTTGTGCAGCCAGTGCCGGCTCGCGCCGAGCAGCCGGCCGTCGGGCGCGAGCGAGTGCAGCATCGCCGGCGCGCGCAGGAACTGCTCGCGGTAGCGCTGGCGCTGCGCCTCCACCGAGGCCGCGAGCAGCAGCGGCGGCGCGAGCGTGGCCAGCAGCGCGAGGTAGAGCAGCGCGCGCGACTGCGCCAGCGCCTGCGGCGGCGGCACGAAGGCGCCCGAGGCCATCAGGCCGCCCACGCACGCGGAGGCCAGCAGCGCGGCGATCGCCGTCACCGCGAAGCCGGCGCGTGCCGCGGTCACCACCAGCGGCAGCGCGACGAAGACGAGCGGGAAGGGCAGGTGCAGCGGCGCGAGCACCGCCATCGCCAGGCTCGCGAGCAGCAGCAGCCAGGCCTCGGCGCGCGCGAAGCCCTGCACGCAGCCGCGCCAGCCCCGCTCCAGCAGGAAGAGCCCGAGCGGCAGCACCGTCATCGCGCCGACGAGCCGCGCCTGGAACCAGGAGATCGCCAGGCCCGCGAAGGAGCCGCCCACGCCCTGCGCGCCGAGCAGCGCCGCCGCCAGCAGCGCGGTGACGGAGGCCGGCACCACGCCCCCGAGCACGAACACCCGCATCAGCCGCCCCGGGTCGCGTGTTGCGCCGACCCAGGCGCCGCGACGCTTGAGCAGCCAGGCGGCGAGCGTCATGTCCACCGCGTTGCCGGCGAGGTAGCTCAGCGCGAGCGGCCAGGCGTCGCCGTAGGAGCGGTTCGCCGCCAGGCTCGCCAGCGCCAGCGCCCCGAGCAGCAGCGGCCAGTCGCGCGGGTGGCGGCCGAGCAGGGCGACGACGCCGACCGCGTTCGCGTACCAGAGCGTCGCGACGCTGCCCGGCTGGCGCGACAGCACGATGCCGCCGAGCACCAGGGCGAAATAGACCAGCGCCGCGCTCAGCGCCGCCGGCCAGGGCGAGCCGCGGCCCGCGGGCCCGGAGTGCGGGCGGCCCATGCCGGGCACGATGCCGCTGTCGCGCGGCCTCATGCCGTCGCGGGCCGCCGGGCGCGGCGTGCGGCGGCCCGGCGGCGTTCCATCGGGGAGGGCGGGGGCTGCAAGTTCGTCCTTTCCGGAATGGGCAAACCCTCGCCGGGGCAGGAAAAGTGCCCGGACCGCCGGACGAGGGCCGCAGGGTGCAGCAACTGCTCGCCGGCCGACTCGCGCTTTCCCTCTCAGGACTTTCCCTGGACCCGTGAAACGCTAGGGTTTTGATCGCGCTCGATCTGCCTAGACTGGTTCAGCGGACTGGATGCAGTTCCGTTTTCTGAACCCGGCAGGCGTGCCAGAGCACAAGCCGAGGCGCTCGATCCAGCCTCCCGCACCGCCCGCCGATCCCGCCAGTCTTCGGAGGAGGCAAGCCGATGGACGAGAGCGTGTCGAGGGACGGGCCGGACGGCGCCGTGCCCGCGGGCGGGGACGCCGCGGCAGGCCGGCGCGCGCCGGTGCTGGTGCCGGCGGTGTCGCGGGCGCTGGCGGTGCTCGACCTGCTGGCCGACGGACGCGAGCCGATGAACGTGGCGCGCATCGCGGCGCGGCTCGGCTTGCCGAAGAGCAGCACCCACGGGCTGTGCCACACGCTGGCGGTGCGCGGCTACCTGCGCCGCTGCATCGACGGCAGCTACTTCCTCGGCCCGCGGGTGATGTCGCTCGGCCAGGCCTTCATCGCGCGCACCGACGTGACGCAGGAGTTCGGCGCGGCCCTCGAGCAGGAGCTCGCGGCGCCGCCCGACGAGACGCTGGTGCTGTCGGTGCTCGACGGCACGGACGTGGTCTACCTCGCGGCGCGCCAGGGCCGCCGCCCGCTCGGGCTCGCCTTCAGCGCCGGGATGCGGCTGCCGGCGCACCTCGCGGCCACTGGCCGCGCGATGCTCGCCTACCAGGACGAGGCGCAGCTGCGCCGGCTGCTGCCGCGCGAGGAGCTCGCGCGCCTCACGCAGCACGGCCCCGCCACGCGCGTGCAGCTGCTGCAGGAGCTCGACGCGGTGCGCGCGCGCGGCTACAGCATCGACGACGAGACGGTGCGCGAGGGCGTGTACTGCCTCGGCGCGCCGGTGTTCGACGCCAGCGGCCGCGCGGTGGCCGGCGTCGGCGTGTGCATCCACAAGGCCTCGCTCGCGACGGACGGGCAGGGCGGCGGCGCCGAGCGCCAGCGCGACACCGTGCTGCGCGTCGCGCGCCGGCTCACGCAACGGCTCGGCGGCAGCGAGCCGGGCATCACGACCATCGGAGGGGCAGCGGCATGAAGCCCGACGGCATCATTCTCGAGACGCGGCGGCTGACGAAGGAGTTCAAGGGCTTCGTCGCCGTCAGCGCGGTGGACCTGAAGGTGCGCCGCGGCACCATCCACGCGCTCATCGGCCCCAACGGCGCCGGCAAGACCACCTGCTTCAACCTGCTGACGAAGTTCCTCGCGCCGAGCTCGGGGCAGATCCTCTTCAACGGCACGGACATCACGCACGAGAAGCCGGCGCACATCGCGCGCCGCGGCATCGTGCGCTCGTTCCAGATCTCGGCGGTGTTCCCGCACCTGACGGTGCTGGAGAACGTGCGCGTGGCGCTGCAGCGCCGCCTGGGCACCTCCTTCCACTTCTGGCGCTCCGAGCGCACGCTCTCGCGGCTCGACGCGCGCGCGCTCGAGCTGCTGCGCGAGGTGGGGCTGGAGGCCGACGCGGGCGCGCTCGCGGTGGAGCTGAGCTACGGCCGCAAGCGCGCGCTCGAGATCGCGACGACGCTGGCGATGGAGCCCGAGCTGATGCTGCTCGACGAGCCGACGCAGGGCATGGGCATCGAGGACGTGGACCGCATCCGGCGCCTGATCAAGAAGGTCGCCGCGGACCGCACCGTGCTGATGGTCGAGCACAACATGAGCGTGGTCGCGAGCATCGCCGACACGATCACCGTGCTGCAGCGCGGCGCCACGCTCGCCGAGGGGCCCTACGCCGAGGTGTCGAGGAACCCCGCGGTGATCGAGGCCTACATGGGCAGCGCGCAGACCGAACTCCAGGGAGCCCACTGACATGGCGCAACGCTTTCTCGAGGTGCGCGACCTGCACGCCTGGTACGGCGAGTCGCACGTGCTGCACGGCGTGGACTTCCATGTCGACGAGGGCGAGGTGGTCTCGCTGCTCGGGCGCAACGGCGCCGGGCGCACCAGCACGCTGCGCGCGATCATGGGGCTGACCGGCAGCCGCCGCGGCTCGGTGCGGGTGCGCGGCACCGAGACGATCGAGCTGCCCACGCACCGCATCGCGCGGCTGGGCATCGGCTACTGCCCCGAGGAGCGCGGCATCTTCTCGAGCCTGTCGGCCGAGGAGAACCTGCTGCTGCCGCCGCGGCTGTCGGCCGGCGGCATGGACGTGCAGCAGATCTACGCGATGTTCCCGAACCTGCGCGAGCGCGCCGGCAGCCAGGGCACGCGGCTGTCGGGCGGCGAGCAGCAGATGCTGGCGGTGGCGCGCATCCTGCGCACGGGCGCGCGGCTGCTGCTGCTCGACGAGATCTCCGAGGGGCTCGCGCCGGTGATCGTGCAGAAGCTCGCCGAGACCGTCGCGACGCTGCGCCGCCAGGGCTACACGGTGGTGATGGTGGAGCAGAACTTCCGCTTCGCCGCGCCGCTGGCCGACCGCTTCCTCGTGATGGAGCACGGCCGCATCATCCAGCAGTTCACCCAGGCAGAGCTGCCCGCGCACATCGGGCAGCTGCACGAGTACCTCGGCGTGTGAGCGCCGCGCGCGCCCGCGTCCGCCCCGCCTTCCCGACCCCCACGAAGGAGACAACGAGATGAGGAAGCTGAAGAGAATCGCCGCCGCCTGCGGCATTGCCGCCGGCCTCGCGTTCGGCGCCGCGGCCCCCGCGCACGCCCAGTTCTCCGGCGACGTGATCCGCATCGGCATCATCACCGACCTGTCCGGGCTCTATGCCGACATCGACGGGCAGGGCGGCGTCGAGGCGATCCGCATGGCGGTGGCCGACGCCGGCGGCGCGATCGCCGGCAAGAAGGTCGAGGTGCTGTTCGCCGACCACCAGAACAAGGCCGACGTTGCCGCGTCGAAGGCGCGCGAGTGGTTCGACCAGCAGGGGCTGGACCTGCTGATCGGCGGCACCAACTCCGGCACCAGCCTCGCGATGGCCAAGGTCGCGCAGGAGAAGAAGAAGCCCTTCATCGCGGTGGGCGCCGCCACCGCGCAGCTCACCAACGAGCAGTGCAGCCCCTACACCGTGCACTGGGCCTACGACACGGTGGCGCTGGCCAAGGGCACCGGCGGCGCGGTGGTGAAGAACGGCGGCAAGACCTGGTACTTCCTCACCGCCGACTACGCCTTCGGCGCCTCGCTGCAGAACGACACCACCAAGGTCATCCAGGAGGCCGGCGGCAAGGTGCTCGGCTCGGTCAAGCACCCGCTGTCGGCGAGCGACTTCTCGTCCTTCCTGCTGCAGGCGCAGTCGAGCAAGGCGCAGATCCTGGGCCTGGCCAACGCGGGCGGCGACACGATCAACTCGATCAAGGCCGCCAACGAGTTCGGCATCACGCAGACGATGAAGCTCGCCGGGCTGCTGATGTTCATCAACGACATCCACTCGCTGGGCCTCAAGGCGACGCAGGGCATGTACCTCACCGACAGCTGGTACTGGGACCTCAACGACGAGACCCGCGCCTGGGCCAAGCGCTTCCAGGAGCGCGTCAAGCGCATGCCCTCGTCGCTGCAGGCGGCCGACTACTCCGCCGCGACGCAGTACCTCAACGCCGTGAAGGCCGCCGGCACCGACGACGGCGACAAGGTGCTCGAGCAGCTGCGCAAGGCGAAGATCAATGACGTGTTCGCGAAGGAGGGCTTCATCCGCCAGGACGGGCGCATGGTGCACGACATGTACCTGATGCAGGTGAAGACGCCCGCGGAGTCGAAGGGCCCGTGGGACTACCTGAAGGTGGTCGAGACGATCCGCGGCCCGGCGGCATGGACGACCAAGGAAGAAAGCAAGTGCGCCCTCTGGAAGCAGTGAGGCCGAGCGCGGCGCCGGCGCGCGCCGCGCGCCGCGCCCGGCCCGGGCAGGCGGGCTGAGGCCGGCCCGCCGGCCCGCTTCCTTCCCGGACCGCCCCGTCGTCCCCTCGGAGCCTCCATGAACGAGATCTTCGGCATTCCGCTGCAGGCCTTCCTCGGGCAGTTGCTGCTCGGGCTGGTCAACGGCTCCTTCTACGCGCTGCTGAGCCTGGGGCTGGCGGTCATCTTCGGCCTGCTCGGCATCGTCAACTTCGCGCACGGCGCGCTCTACATGATCGGCGCCTACGTGGCCTGGTACGCGCTGGAGCGCTTCGGCATCAACTACTGGGTCTCGCTCGTGCTCGCGCCGCTGCTGGTCGGCGCGCTCGGCCTCGCGATCGAGCGCACGCTGCTCAAGCGGCTCTACAAGCTCGACCCGCTCTACGGGCTGCTGCTGACCTTCGGCCTCGCGCTGATCTTCGAGGGCCTGTTCCGCCACGAGTTCGGCGTCTCGGGCCAGACCTACCCGGTGCCCGAGGCGCTGCAGGGCGCCACCAACCTCGGCTTCATGATCCTGCCGAACTACCGCGCCTGGGTGGTGCTCGCCTCGCTCGTCGTCTGCCTCGGCACCTGGTTCGTGATCGAGAAGACGCGCCTCGGCGCGACGCTGCGCGCCGGCACCGAGAACCCGGCGCTGGTGCAGGCCTTCGGCATCAACGTGCCGCGCATGGTGATGCTGACCTACGCGGGCGGCGCGGCGCTCGCGGCCTTCGCGGGCGTGCTGGCCGCGCCGGTGATCCAGGTGACGCCGCTGATGGGCAGCAACCTGATCATCGTCGTGTTCGCGGTGGTGGTGATCGGCGGCATGGGCTCGATCCTCGGCTCCATCCTCACCGGCCTCGGGCTCGGGCTGGTCGAGGGCCTGACCAAGGTGTTCTACCCCGAGGCCTCCAGCATCGTCGTGTTCGTGATCATGGCGATCGTGCTGATGATCCGGCCCGCGGGCCTGTTCGGCAAGGAGAAGTGAGATGAGCAGCAGTGCATCCCTGCAGGCCCGGCAGGCCCGCATCGCGTGGCTCGCGGTGCTGGCGCTGCTGGTGGCCGCGCCCTTCATCGGGCTCTACCCGGTGTTCCTGATGAAGGCGCTGTGCTTCGCGATCTTCGCCTGCGCCTTCAACCTGCTGCTGGGCTTCACCGGGCTGCTGTCCTTCGGCCACGCCGCCTACCTCGGCTCGGCCGCCTACGCCACCGGCTGGCTGGTGAGGAGCGCGGGCTGGTCGCCCGAGCTCGCCGTGCTCGCCGGCGTCGCGATCGCCGCGGCGATCGGGCTGGTGGTCGGCGCGATCGCGATCCGCCGCCAGGGCATCTACTTCGCGATGATCACGCTGGCGCTGGCGCAGATGGTGTTCTTCGTCTGCCTGCAGGCGCCCTTCACCGGCGGCGAGGACGGGCTGCAGGGCGTGCCGCGGGGCAGGCTCTTCGGCGTGCTGCCGCTCGCCGACGACCGGGTGATGTACTTCGTCGTGCTCGCGGTCTTCGTCGCGGTCTTCCTCGGCATCATCCGCATCGTGCACTCGCCCTTCGGTCAGGTGCTCAAGGCGATCCGCGAGAACGAGCCGCGCGCGGTCTCGCTCGGCTACGACGTGGACCGGTACAAGCTGCTCGCCTTCGTGCTGTCCACGGCGCTCGCGGGGCTGGCCGGCTCGCTCAAGACGCTGGTGCTCGGCTTCGCGACGCTGTCGGACGTGCACTGGTCGCTGTCGGGCGAGGTGGTGCTGATGACGCTGCTGGGCGGCATGGGCACCTTCGCCGGCCCGGTGATCGGCGCCTTCACGATCGTCGGGCTGCAGAACTTCCTCGCCGACCGCGTCGGCTCCTGGGTGACGGTGATCATCGGCGCGATCTTCGTCGTCTGCGTGGTGGCCTTCCGCCGCGGCTTCGTCGGCGAGCTGCTCGCGTGGCAGCAGCGGCGGCGCCAGCGCGCCACTGTGCCGCCACCGCCCGAGCCGGCAGCGCCGGCCGCGGGGCGCGAGGCGCCGCCGCCGGTGGCCTCCTCCGGGCTTCAGTCCTCGAAGGGCAGCCCGACGTAGTTCTCGGCGAGTGACGTGGACGCGGCGGCCGAGCTCACGAGGTAGTCGAGCTCGGCCTGCTGGATCTTGAAGCCGAAGCCCGCGTCGTCCGGGAACTTGTGCAGCAGGCTCGTCATGAACCAGCTGAAGCGCTCGGCCTTCCAGACGCGGCGCAGCGCCTTGCGCGAGTAGTCGTCGATGCCGGCCTCGGTCTTGTCCCTGTAGTACTCGACGAAGGCGCGCGACAGGTAGCGCACGTCCGACGCCGCGAGGTTCAGGCCCTTGGCGCCGGTGGGCGGCACGATGTGCGCCGCGTCGCCGGCGAGGAACATGCGGCCGAAGCGCATCGGCTCGGCGACGAAGCTGCGCAGCGGCGCGATGCTCTTCTCGATCGAGGGGCCGGTCACGAGACTTTCCGCGGCCTCGGGGTCCAGGCGTCGGCGCAGCTCGTCCCAGAAGGCCTCGTCGCTCCAGCTCTCCACCTTGTCGGTCAGCGGCACCTGCACGTAGTGGCGGCTGCGGGTGTGGCTGCGCATGCTGCACAGCGCGAAGCCGCGCTCGTGGTTCGAGTAGATCAGCTCGTCGGACACCGGCGGCGTGTCGGCGAGGATGCCGAGCCAGCCGAAGGGGTAGACGCGCTCGAAGGTCTGGATGCGGTCGGCCGGCACGCTCGCGCGGCACACGCCGTGGAAGCCGTCGCAGCCGGCGATGAAGTCGCACTGCAGCTCGTGCGTGGCGCCGTCCTTCTGCCAGCTCACGCGCGGCGAGGTCCCGTCGAAGTCGTGCACCTGCACGTTGGCCGCCTCGTAGACGGTGGGCAGGCCTGCGGCGGCGCGCGCGTCCATCAGGTCGCGCGTGACCTCGGTCTGGCCGTAGACCATCACCGACTTGCCGCCGGTGAGCTGCCTCAGGTCGATGCGGTGGCGCTGGCCGCCGAAGCACAGCTCGATGCCGTGGTGCACGATGCCCTCGCGGTGCATGCGCTCGCCCACGCCCGCCTCGTCGAGCAGGTCCTGGCAGATCTGCTCGATGATGCCGGCGCGGATGCGGCCGAGCACGTACTCGCCGCTGCGCTGCTCGACGATGACGTTGTCGATGCCGGCCTTGTGCAGCAGCTGGCCGAGCAGCAGGCCCGCCGGGCCGGCGCCGATGATCGCGACTTGGGTGCGCATGGAGGTCTCCTGGATGCGTGACAAGCGCGGCAAGTGCCGCGCCCGATGCCGGGTATGGAACGGTTCGCAGCGTATCGGCACCCCCCGTGTCGGAGAATGGACGGATCGCACCAGTGCTTGGACAATCCGAACATTCGATCGGCCCCTCGGGAAAACCATGTCCTTGCCGCACGCCAAAGGGCTTGCCCCGTCCGTGCCCACCTACGCGCTTTACGGCGAGCTGGGCACGGGCCCGCTGCCCGACCATCTCCACTGCGAATCGATCCCGCAGCGCAGCGCGCTCTACGACTGGGAGATCCGGCCTCACCGCCATGAGCTGTTCCTGCAGCTGCTGCACGTGCGCAGCGGCGGCGGGCGCGGGCTGCTGGACGGATCGAACATCGACTTGAGCGCGCCCTGCATCGTGTTCGTGCCGCCGGAGCGCCCGCACGGCTTCGACTTCGAGCCCGGGGTGGACGGCTCGGTGGTGACGGTGGGGGCCGCGCACGCGCGCGCGCTCGCCGGCGGGCAGCCGCTGCTGCCGCAGGCGCTCGCCGAGCCGCGCGTGCTGCGCCCGGCGCAGGACGCCGCCGCCTTCGGTGCGCTCGAGCAGGCGCTCGCCGCGCTGCTCGACGAGTTCCACGGCCATGCGCCCTGGCGCGCCGCGGCGCTCGATGCGCGGCTGTCGCTGCTGCTGCTGACGCTCGGCCGCATGGCGGCGCCCTCGGCGCAGGGCGGCGCGGGCAGCGAGGCCTCGCGCGGGCAGCGCCACCTGCAGCGCTTCACCGCGCTCGTGAACCAGCAGTTCCGCGAGCGCGGCAGCGTCGCCGGCTACGCGGCGCAGCTCGGCATCACGCCGACGCAGCTCAACCGGCTGTGCCGCGCCTCGCTCGGCCTGTCGGCGCTCGGCGTGCTCAACCGCCGCACCGTGCGCGAGGCCGAGCGCGACCTCGCCTACAGCTCGCTGAGCATCAAGGAGATCGCGCTGTCGCTCGGCTTCGCCGACACCGCCTACTTCACACGCTTCTTCACCCGCGAGAGCGGGCGCGCGCCGAGCGAGTTCCGCGAGGAGGTGCGGCGCTACCTGGCGCAGCAGCCCGCCGGCCTCGTCCCCGAAACCCCGCAGCAGCCGGCCGCCGCCTGAGGCGGCGCGGCGCCTGCCCCCCTGTCCGCCTGCCGCACCGCACGAGGTCCCGATGTCACCCTCCCCACCGGCCGAGCCGGCCGCGCGCTACGCCTTCTACTTCGCCCCCGAGCCCGGGCACCCGCTGTGGGAGGCCGGCTGCACCTGGCTGCTGCGCGACCCCTCGCGGCCCGAGCGGCGCTTCGCCGAGGACGGCGTGCCGCAGCGCGACTGGATCGAGGCGCCGCGCCGCTACGGCTTCCACGCCACGCTGAAGGCGCCGATGCGGCTGCGCGACCCGGCGGCGCGCGGCGCGCTGGTGCAGGCCGCCGCGCGGCTGGCGCGCGCGCACATGCCCTTTCGCGTGCCGGCGCTGGGCATCGCGCTGCACCGCGGCTTCCTCGCACTGCAGCCGCTGGCGCCGCTGTCGCGCCACCACCCGCTGCACCGGCTCGCCGACGGCGTGGTCACCGGGCTCGACGCCTTCCGCGCGCCGCCGAGCCCCGAGGAGCGGGCACGCCAGCAGGGCAAGGGCCTGGCGCCGCGCCAGCAGGCGCTGTTCGAGCGCTGGGGCTATCCCTGGGTGCTCGACGCCTGGCGCTTCCACATCACGCTGAGCGATGAGCTGCCGCCGCAGCAGCTCGGCGTGCACGCGCGGCTGCGGCAGCTCGCGCGCGCGCATTTCGCCGCGGCGCTGGCCGAGCCGCTCGTCTGCCGTTCGCTGTGCCTGTTCGAGCAGGCCGCACCCGGCGAGCCCTTCGTGCTGAGCGAGCGACTGCCCTTCGGCGGCTGAGCGGCACCCCTCGCCGATCCCCGCGGCGCCGGCGGGAGGCCTGTCAAGGAGCAAGGCTGGGGGTAAGTCTGGAACAACCGGAGGCTTATCCACAGGCCGGACCCTCCGCGGAAAGTTGTTGTATCCCCGGGACGGGGAAACAAACCCCTCCATGCACAGGTTTCGGGGGGGCGGAAACCCTTGGATGGCAACTCGAAAACTGACTTGTCCACAGGAGGCTGGGGACAGCTACTACGACCACTACCTTGAAACTTGGAATCGTGGGTAGAGAAAGGAGGAAAACCCGGCGACGAAAAAATGCCGGCCCGCTCCCGGAAACACGGCTCCGCTTCGGAAGGAAGACGCGTCGGGCAGGCTACCGGCAAGGGCGCGAGCGGCTTCTCGGTGGCGTCGCGCACGAGCGCGCGTCCCTTCCCCTGGGAGGGAAGGGACGGCGCTGAGGAAAGGGGGAGGGAGGGAATGAATCGGGGAGCGGGAGCCCGTCCCCTTGCGTCCCGGAGCGGCAGGCTGCGCCGGGCGGCGCAGCCTCGGCTTCAGGCCGCCGAGCGCTGGGTGCCCTGCTGACGCCAAGCGGCCATCAGGCGGGCCCACTTCTCGCGTGCCGGGCCGAGGTGGCGTGCCCGCACGTGGCCATAGCCGCGGATCTCCTCGGGCAGCCGCGCGATCTCGACCGCCTGCGCGAGGTTCTGCGCGGTCAGGCCCTGCAGCAGCTCCTCGACCGTCTCGCGGTACTCGCGGATCAGCGCCCGCTCGGAGCGCCGCTCCTCGGTGCGGCCGAAGGGGTCGAGCGCGGTGCCGCGCAGGCCCTTGAGCTTCGCGAGCAGCCGGAATCCGGTCAGCATCCACGGCCCGAAGCGCTGCTTGACCGGCTCGCCGCGCGCGTTCTTCCTGCCGAGCGCGGGCGGCGCGAGGTGGAAGGCGAGCTTGTAGTCGCCCTCGAACTGCGCGGCGACCTTGTCATGGAAGCTCCGGTCCGTGTGCAGCCGAGCGACCTCGTACTCGTCCTTGTAGGCCATCAGCTTCGACAGGTACTGCGCGACCGCCTCGGTGAGCCTCGTGGAGCCGAGCGGCGCCTCGGCCGCGCGCACCTTGTCGACGAAGGCGCGGTACTCGGCCGCGTAGGCGGCGTTCTGGTAGCCGGTGAGGAATTCGACGCGGCGCTCGACGAGCTCGTCGAGCGTGGTGGCGGGCTTGCGGTGGAACTGCACCACCTGCGCCGGCGCGACGAGCGCCTGCACGCTCTTGAGGTCGTGCGCGGCGCGGCGGCCCCACTCGAAGGCGGCGCGGTTGTTCTCGACCTGCACGCCGTTGAGCTCGATCGCGCGCATCAGCGCCGCGCGCGTCAGCGGCACCCAGCCGCGCTGCCAGGCGTAGCCGAGCATCATCGGGTTGGCGTAGATCGCGTCGCCGAGCAGCGCGGTCGCGAGCCGGTCGGCGTCGAAGCGGCCGACGTTCCCGCCGCCGACCGACTGCTCGATCACCTGCTCGCACTGCCCGCCCGGGTGCTGCCAGTCGGGGTTGCCGACGAAGGCGGCGGTTGGCGACGCGTGCACGTTGAGCGCGACGTGCGTGCGGCCCTCGCTCATCAGTGCGAGCGTGGCCTTGCCGGCGGCGACGATCGGGTCGCAGCCGATCACGAGGTCGGCCTCGGCCGTTGGCACGCGCGTGGTCAGGATCGCCTCGGGGCGGTTGGCGATCTGGATGTGGCTCCAGGTGCTGCCGCCCTTCTGCGCGAGACCCGCCGCGTCCTGCGTGACGATGCCCTTGCCCTCGAGGTGCGCGGCCATGCCGAGCAGCTGGCCGATGGTGATCACGCCGGTGCCGCCGACGCCGGCGACGACGATGCCCCAGGGCTCCTCGGCGAGCGGCAGCGTCGGCTCGGGCAGCTCGGCCAGCGCGAAGGGGTCGTGGCGCCGGTCCTCCTTCTTCGGCTTCCTCAACGCGCCGCCCTCGACGGTGACGAAGCTCGGGCAGAAGCCCTTCAGGCAGGAGAAGTCCTTGTTGCAGCTGCTCTGGTTGATGCGGCGCTTGCGGCCGAACTCGGTTTCCACCGGCTCGACGCTCAGGCAGTTGCTCTGTACCGAGCAGTCGCCGCAGCCCTCGCAGACCATCTCGTTGATGACCACGCGCTGATCCGGCTCGGCCATCGTGCCGCGCTTGCGGCGCCGGCGCTTCTCGGTGGCGCAGGTCTGGTCGTAGATCAGGATGGTGCAGCCGGGGATCTCGCGCAGCTCCTTCTGGATCGCGTCGAGCTCGTCGCGGTGGTGCACCGTGACGCCGGGCGCGAGCCCCTGCGCGCCCTCGTACTTCTGCGGCTCGTCGCTGACGACGACGATCTTCCTCGCACCCTCGGCCTCGAGCTCGCGCGTCATCTGCGCGACGTCGAGCTGCCCGTCCACCGGCTGGCCGCCCGTCATCGCCACCGCGCCGTTGAAGAGGATCTTGTAGGTGATGTTCACGCCCGCGGCGATGCTCTGGCGCACCGCGAGCAGCCCCGAGTGGTAGTAGGTGCCGTCGCCGAGGTTGGCGAAGATGTGCTGGTCGGTCGTGAACGGCGCCTGCCCGACCCAGGGCACGCCCTCGCCGCCCATCTGCGTGAAGGTGAAGGTCTGGCGGTCCATCCACACCGTCATGTAGTGGCAGCCGATGCCCGCGACCGCGCGCGAGCCCTCGGGCACGCGGGTGCTGGTGTTGTGCGGGCAGCCGCTGCAGAACCAGGGCGCGCGGTCGGTGACGACCGAGGGCGCCTGCTGCGCGCGCTCCTTCGCGTCGATCACCGCGAGCCGCGCGGCGATGCGCGCGCGGTGGTCGGCGTCGAGCCGCGCGAGCATGCCGAGCTTCTCGAGCCGCTGCGCGATGGCGCGCGCGATCAGCGCCGGGTTCAGGTCGGCCTTGGCGCGCAGCAGCCAGTTCTGCGCCGGGTTGGGCATCGACCACTCGCCGCCGCTGTGGTCGCCCTCGGGCTCGCTGAACTTGCCCAGCACGTTCGGGCGCACGTCCTCGCGCCAGTTGTAGAGCTCCTCCTTGAGCTGGTACTCGATGACCTGGCGCTTCTCCTCGACGACGAGGATCTCCTCGAGCCCGGTGGCGAACTCGCGCGTGATGCTGGCCTCGAGCGGCCAGACCACGCCGACCTTGTGCAGCCGGATGCCGAGCGCGCGGCAGAGATCGTCGTCGATGCCGAGGTCGTGCAGCGCCTGGCGCATGTCGTTCCAGGCCTTGCCGCTGGCGATGATGCCGAGCCGCGCGTTGGGCGAGTCGACCACGGTGCGGTTGAGGCGGTTGGCGCGCACGTAGGCGAGCGCCGCATACCACTTGTAGTCCATCAGCCGCGCTTCCTGCTCCAGCGGCGGGTCGGGCCAGCGGATGTGCAGCCCGCCCTCGGGCATCTGGAAGTCCTCGGGCAGCACGATCTCGACGCGGTCGGGGTCGACGCTGATGCTCGACGACGATTCGACGATCTCCTGGATCGTCTTCATGCCGCACCACAGCCCCGAGAAGCGGCTCATCGCGATGCCGTGCAGCCCGAGGTCGAGAATCTCCTGCACGCTCGCCGGGAAGAACACCGGCAGCCCGCAGGCCTTGAAGATGTGGTCGCTCTGGTGCGCGGCGGTGGAGCTCTTGGCGACGTGGTCGTCGCCGGCGATCGCGAGCACGCCGCCGTGGCGCGCGGTGCCGGCCATGTTGGCGTGCTTGAACACGTCCGAGCAGCGGTCCACGCCCGGGCCCTTGCCGTACCAGAGGCCGAACACGCCGTCGAACTTCCTCGACTGCGGGAACAGGTCGAGCTGCTGCGTGCCCCACACGGCGGTGGCGGCGAGCTCCTCGTTGACGCCGGGCTGGAAGACGACGTTCTGCTTCGCGAGGTGCTTCTTCGCCTGCCACAGCGCCTGGTCGTAGCCGCCGAGCGGGCTGCCGCGGTAGCCGCTGACGAAGCCGGCGGTGTTGAGGCCCGCGAGCGCGTCGCGCTGGCGCTGCAGCATCGGCAGGCGCACCAGCGCCTGGATGCCGCTCATGAAGGCGCGGCCGCCGGCCAGGGTGTACTTGTCCTCGAGCGTGACGCTCTCGAGGGCGCGGCGGATCGAGTCGGGGAGGGGGGCGTTCATTGCGGGACTTCCTTCGCAATCGGTGGCGGCGGGCAGCCGCGGCGCTCGTGACGCCGGGCCGCGCCCGCACGACGGGATGGAGTCCAGTGTAGGAATTCGCGCGCGGCATGTCCTTGCTTTCGCTGCCTCGCGCGACGCCATTGCGGGAATAGGCTACCCCTCAGCCCTCCTTCCTGGAAAGGATCTGCTCGATTTGCCGTGTATTGAGGGAATACCCGCAGTTTCTCGGCGCCGCTGCCGCGCGCCGGCCGGGGCTCAGCGCCGCAGCTGGAACTCGAGGCTCAGGCCCTGAGGATCGCTGGCGCCCGGGTGCACCGCCAGCTCGCTGCCGGCACCGAGCTGGCCGAGCCAGGCCTGGTAGGCGCCTTGCAGGAAGGCGGCGCTCCAGGCGAGCGCCGGGGCGCCGAAGGCGGCGGCCAGGGGCGCGCACTGATGGCGGATGACGAGGCAGTCCTCGGTCTCCTCGACGGTGGCCCAACCCCAGTTCAGCCCCACCCACACCTCGCTGAGGGCCAGCTCCAGGTCGTCGAGCGTGTCGCAGCCGCGCAGCGGGTGCTCGCGGGCGAAGCGTTCGCCGACGCACTGCATCAGCGCGCGCAGCTCGACCGGGCCGAGCCGCTCCAGCAGCGTCTGGCCGAGCGTCGCCAGGAAGGAGCGCCACTGCAGGGCGCACTGCTGCTCGCTCAGGTATTCGACGATGGACTCGTTCATTCGGGGGCCTTTCTGTTTTCTTCGGCGGGGGGCTGCTGAGGGGGCGGGCGCCGTCAGGGGCGTGTCGTCAGGCTCGGCAGCGTGGCGGGCGGCGCGGCGGAGTCGCCGGACAGCGCGCCCGAGTAGCGCATGTAGACGCCCGCATTGAGCTGGCGGTAGTTGCGGGCGGAGTCGAAGCCGAGCACACCCCCGAGGTGGAGTTGCTGCGTCAGCTGGTACTCCGCGCGGCCGCTCACCCGGTAGGCGAGGCCGACCTTGGTCTGGCCTTCGTGGACCGCGGCGGGCTGCGTCGTCAGGCCGAGCCGGCCGGCGGTGCCCGCGGCGTTGACCGCGCGCGCCTGCCGCTGCGGGTCGGTGGGGAAGTAGTCGGCCGCGTCCTCGTGGAAGCCCTGCAGGCCGATCGCGCCGGCGATCTGGTAGCTCGTGGCGCCGCTGCGCAGCTTCCACTCCAGCGGTACGCTCAGCGACGCGAAGGACTGCGGGCTGAAGTAGCCGCCGTGGCCGTAGGTGTAGTGGCGCAGGTTGCGCTGGTAGCCGAGCAGCGTCAGGTTGATGCCGGCGAGCAGCGTTTCCGTCTCGCTCCCGAGCAGCCGGTAGTTCATGCCGGCGCCGCCCTCGATGCGGCGGTTGGAGGCCACCTGGCGGCCGTCGAGCGCGTCGAAGAGGCCCCAGCCGTAGAGCTGGTAGGGGCCGTCCTCGCGCGCGAGGTCGAGCCGCACGCCGCTGGCCATCACGCCCCCCCAGGACAGCCCGTAGCGGCGGTCCGTCATGCCGGCGATCGCGAGCAGGCTGTCGTCGAGCGGGCGGCGCGACAGGTTCAGCGTGTAGGCCAGGCCGCCGCCGGCCGGGCCCTGCCAGCGCAGCCCCGCGACCAGCTCCGCGTGCGGGAAGCCGAGCGGCGTGGTGCCGATCCTCGCCTGAAAGCCCGCGCGGTCGTAGACGAGGCCGAGGCCGACGCCGCTGGCGCTTTGCGAGCCCGCGCGGCCGCTGCCGCCGAGGCTCGCCTCGGGGCCGCCGCCGAAGCGGCTGGCGGTGTCGTACTGCGCCGAGGGCGTGCCGGCCTCGATCACGGTCGGCACCGCTTCCAGCGTCACGCGGCCGTTGCCGGCGCTGGTGCTCGCCGCGATCGGCAGCTTGAGCTCCGAGACGGCGCCGAGCCCGGGTTCGCCGGCGCGCTGGCGCAGCTCGCTGCCGATGCTGACGCTGGTGGCGCGTTCCTGCGCGAGTTGCGCGAGCTCGTCGCGCAGCGCCGTCCTGTGCGGCGCGGCGGCGGCCAGTGGCGCTCCCGCCGGTGAGGCCGGGTGCGCCGCCCAGGCGGGCGCGACCGCGCTCGCGACGGGTGCCGGGTCGGGAAGGCCGCCGGGTGCGGTGCGGGCGGGGCCGGCCGCCGGAACATCGGGACGGGCCTGCGAGGCGGCGCTCGCACGCTGCGGGGACATCGGCCGTTCGGCGGACGCTCCGCTGCGCGCCGGGAGCGGCGCCGCGGCAGCGGGGGCGGCGGGCGGCACCCCGCGGTAGTCGGCGGGGCTGCCGGTTCCCGGGGCACCGGCGGGCAGCATGGCGGCGGCCGGCAGCGAGGTGCGGGACGTGCCGGTGCGGCCCTGGAAGGGGTTGCTGCCGCGCACGGGGGCCGGTCCCGCAGCGGTGGCGGCAGCGGCGCCTGCGGTCGCCAGGCGCTGCGCCTCCTCGGCGGCGACGGCGGCCCGCAGGTACTGCTCGGCCTCGCGGGCCTGGCCACGGGCGCGGAACAGCCGCGCCGCGCCGGCGAGCAGCTGCGGGTCCTGCGGACGGCTCTCCAGCCCGGTCAGGATCAGGTTCTGCGCGCGCTCGAGCTGGCGCGCGCCGAGCGCGGCACCGGCCGCGGCGAGCAGCAGCTCGTGGTCCTCGGGGGACTGCCGCAGCAGGGCGTCGTACAGCGCCAGCGCCTCGGCATGCTCGCCGGCGCCCGAGTGCAGGCGCGCCAGCGCACCGAGCGCGGCCGGGTCCGGCGGCTGCCCGGCCAGCAGCGGCGCGATCATCTCGTAGGCGCCCTCGAGGTTGCCGGCCTCGCGCAGCAGGTCGGCCTGCTGAACCAGGTAGGCGCTGCGCAGTCGCTCGTACTGCCCGCGCTGTGCCTCGTCGAGCGGCATCCCCTGCAGGCGGCGCATCAGCCCGGCGAGCTCGACATGCTGTCGCGCGGCGAGCAGCAGGCCCGCGTAGCGCAGCTGCAGCCCGGTCTCGGGCGTCGCGGACTGCGACATCAGGCGCCGCATCATGCCGAGCGCGCGCGGGGCGTCACCGAGGTCGGCATGGGCGGTGGCGAGCGCGGTCTGCAGGTCGGCGTCGCCCTGCGCGTGCGGCTCGACCCGGGCGAGCAGCGAGCGCGCCGCCGCGGCCTGACCGCCCTGCGCGAGCGAGCGGACCCGTGCGAGCTGCTGCTGCACCCAGGCGCGGGTGTAGAGCGCCGACATCTCGCGCGTGCGCTGCTCCGGGCGCACGCGTTCGAGCATCTGCACGGCCTGCGCCCAGTCGCCCGTCTCCGCCGACAGCAGCGCGCTGGCGAACAGGGCCTCGGGCTGCGAGGGCTGCGTCAGCAGCAGCCCCTCCACCAGGCTGCGTGCCTCGGGCAGCGCCTTGGCGCGCAGGTAGTTGCGCGTGAGGTCGAGGCGCACCCAGACATGGTCCGGGTCGGCCTGCAGCGCCTCCTCCAGCGCGGCGCGCGCCGTCGCCGCGTCGCCGCGCTGCTCGGCGGCCGTGGCGTCGCGGCGCAGCTGCTCGGCGCGCAGGCGGCCGAGCGGGGCGAGCTGCGCGCGCTGCGGCGGCGGCACGCTCGCGGCGAGCGCGAGCGCCTCGCCGGCGCGCTCCTGGCGCGCCAGCAGCCCGATCAGGCCCTGCAGCGCCGGCGCGTCGCCGGGGTGCAGCGCGAGCACCTTGCGGTACTGCGCCTCGGCTTCCGGCGCGCGGTCGAGCTCGGCCAGCACGTCGGCGAGCGCGCGCTGCGCCGCAGGCTCGGCGGCATCGAGCCGCACCGCCTGCTGCAGCAGCTCGAGCGCGCGGCGGCTGTCGCCGGCGGCGCGTGCCTGCTCGGCCAGCTCGAAGGCCGACCAGTAGCGCGCGCTCGCGAGCGCCTTGCTCCAGCGCTGCGCGCCGCTCTTCGAGGCGCTCTCCAGCAGCTGCCGCGCCTCGGCGTAGCGCGACTGCTTCAGCCGCAGGATGCCCAGGCCCCCGAGCGCGGAGCTGTCGCCGGGCCGCGAGGACAGCAGCTCGCCGAAGCGCTGCTCGGCCTGCTCCAGCGCGCCCTGGTCGAGCAGCGCGAACGCGGCGTCGATCGCCTGGCCGCGCGCCGCCGCGGCCTCGCCCGCGGCGCGCTCGCCCGCGGCCCGGCGCTGCTCGTCCTGCTGGCGCCGGGCGATCTGCTCCAGCCGCGCCGCGATACCGGCGTCGCCCGGATGGGCACGCAGGTAGGCCTGGTAGAGAGGGGCGTCGGCGGCCCGCGTGCCGAGCCACTCCAGCGCGCGGCGCCAGCTGCGCTGGGCCTGCGCGGCCACCTCGGGGCGGCCGGCGAGCCGCGCCAGCGCCTCGATGCCGGCAGGGCGCGTCGCCTCGCGGTAGCTCAGGTGCTCGGCGAGCGCGAGCGCCGCCCGCACGTCGTCGGGCCGCTCGCGCGCGAGGCGCTCGAGGCCGGCGCGCGCCTCCTCCCAGCCCTGCGCGGTGCCGCCGAGCGTCTGGTAGTACTCCAGCGCGAGCCCGGGGTCGGCCGGCGGCCGGGCGCCGATCGCCTCCTTGTAGCGCAATGCCGCCTCCTCGGCCTTGCCGGCGCGGGCCAGGTCGCGCGCCTGCGCGAGCTGCGCCTGCGCGCCCGGGCTGCCGGTGCGGATCTGCGCCTCGAGCCGGGCGATGCGCGGGTCCTGCGGGTGCGCTGCCTTCAGCCGCGCGAGCCGCTCGTTCGCGCCGGCCGCGTTGCCCGCCTGCAGCTCGACCTGCGCCAGGCCGAGGAGCGCGTCGGGATGGTCCGGCACGACGCGCAGCAGCTTCTGCCAGGCCTCGGCGGCGCGGTCGCCGCGGCCGCGCTGCTGCCAGTACTGCGCCTGCTCGATCAGCGGGCGGATCGCCGCGTCCTGGGCCGTGGCGGCGCCGGCGCCGAGTGCGATCGCGATGCCGAGAGCGAGGGCCCGGTTCTTGGACATGATTCTTCGGGGGGGCGGAGGTTGCGGAAGGGAGGGCGGGCAGGCTCAGCGGCGCAGGCCCTGCAGCCGCCCGTCGGCGCCGAAGCGATAGCGGCCCTGGGTCGCGCCGAGCCCGAACAGCGCGAGCATCTGGTCGTAGTAGGGCCAGGGCTGCGCGGGCTGCTCGCGCAACGGGCCCTGCGCCGGGTCGAGCAGCGCCAGGACGCGGGCATGGAGCGCGGTCTCGCCGCAGGCGTGCAGGAAGGGCAGCACCGCGGCATGGAAGCCCGCCGGCGCGCGGCCCGCGACACCGCCGCTGGCGACGTCGACGCGCTCGGGCGGGACGCCGTCGCGGCGCAGCGCCTGCCGCATGCCGTCGAGGCTGCGCAGCAGCGGCCGCGCCAGCGGGTCCGCCGCGGCGGTGAGGCCGGCCCACAGGTAGACGCGGATCGCGTCGTAGCTGCCGAGGTCCGGGTGCAGGGGATCGCGCTGGAAGCCGCTGCCGCGGCGGTAGGCGATCCAGTCCGGCGCGAAGCCGCGCGGCGCCGCGGCCCCGATCAGCCGCGGCGTGTTGCGCGCGATCTCGGCCCAGGGGCCAGACGGGCGGTGCTGCGCGAAGCGGCGCAGCAGCGGCAGCGGCAGGTAGCTGGGGTTGAGCCGCCAGGTGTCGGCGTCGGGCGTGAAGCCGGCCGGGCCGGGCAGCACCATCGCGCCGAAGCCGGGCAGGTTCGCGATCTCGCTGCGCTCGACGTGATCCAGCAGCAGCTCGGCGTCGGCGAGGTGGCGCGCCTCGCCCCAGCGCCGGTGCGCCTCGAGCAGCGCGTAGGCGAACCACATGTCCGCGTCCGCCGCGGCGTTCGCGTCGAGCACACCCCAGCTGCCGTCCGGCCGGCGGCCCCAGCGCCAAGCGGGCAGCTGCCGCGCGAGGCCGCCCGGGCAGAGGTTGGCCAGGCTCCATTGCCACAGCCGCTCGAACAGCGCCCGGTCCCCGGCAAGCAGCGCGAAGAACATCGCGTAGGACTGGCCCTCGGAGGTGGAGTGCTTCTCGGCCGTGTCGTGGTCGACGACACGGCCGTCGTCCTGCACGAAGCGCTGCACGAAGCGCTGCCACATCGGCCAGGGGCGCGGCTCGGCCTGCACGCGCGGCGGCAGCAGCAGCGTCAGCGGCAGCGCGCCCGCGAGCCGCAGCATGCGGCGGCGGGGCGGGGCGGGGCGGGCGGGGGCCTTCATCTCGGTCGGGAGTGCAGGGCTCACTGCGCGCCGGCCAGCCGGCGCCGCGCCTTGCGACGCAGGAACAGGTAGGCGGGCAGGGCCATCAGCAGCGAGCCCAGGGCCAGCAGCCCGAACAGCGCGAGCGGGTGGCGCGACAGGAACCAGTGCACGTCCCCGACGAGGCCGAGCGAGCCGACGTGGTAGCGGGCCTCGTCGTCGAGCGTCTCGACCTGGTGCTCGCGCACCGATACCAGGCTGCCGCGGAAGCGGCCGACGAGCGCCGGCGACAGCATCGCATCGACGAGGGCGTCGAGCGACTGCGGGCGCTCGGCCATCACCGCAACCACGCTGCGGCCGCGCGACAGCGGCGACTCGAAGCCGGCGACGAGCGCCTGCGGGCCGGGGTTGAGCAGCGTCAGCTCGGCGGTGCGCCGTGCGGCGGGCCGCTGCGGATCGCCGCGCACCCAGGACAGCAGCCGCGCCCACGCGTCGGACAGCGTGTAGCGGCTGCCGGCCGGCGAGAGCGAGGCCGGCAGCCGGCCCTCCCACTGCTGCAGCAGCGGCAGCTGCGCCGGTGCGCCGATCAGCAGCAGGTCCTTGCCCTCGAGCGTGGGCGAGCCGGCGGCGGTGTGCACCGCGACGCGCACCGCCGGGTGGCCGGTGGCGCCGCCGAAGCGGCCCATCAGCGCGAGGTAGGTCGAGAGGTCGGCGGGCGAGGGCGCGTCGGGCAGCACGACCGCGGTCTCCGCCAGGTCGGCCAGCCGGGTGAACGGGAAGCCCTGGTTGGCGAAGGCCGCCAGGTCGGGCATCGCGATGAAGTGGTGCAGGCCCGACAGGTCGATGGTCGAGTCCGGGTGGATCGCGCCACGGACGTTCTCGAGCATCACGTCCTTGCAGGCGCCCTCCTTGTGCAGGTCGAACGCGAAGTGGAAGCTCAGCTGGCCCGAGGGCGGCAGCTGGTGCACCGGCAGCATCAGCCGCGCCTCGGCGGCGACCGTGTCGCCGAGGCCCGCCTTCTGCAGCACCGCCCTGCGCAGCGTGCTGAAATCCTCCAGCGCGCCGGGCGCGAGCGGCAGCGCGCGGACGTGATGCTCGTTGAGGCTGATGTTGAGCATCGAGTCGTCCAGCCTCGTGCGCGGCGTGTGGTGGTACTTCAGCTCCATCGACGCGGCGGCGCCGCGCCAGCTCGTGAGCGCCGGCGGGAAGCGCACCGGCAGCTTCACGTAGGCGTCGCGCTGGCCGGCGGCCTGCAGCTCGCGCGGATCGAGCGCCAGCTCGCCGAGCTTGACCGGCCGGTCCGAGGCGATCCAGCGCGGCGCGTCGTAGGGCCGGCGCGGCGCGAGGCCGTCGAGCCTTCCCACCACGGCGGTGGTTCCCGACAGCGCCTGGCGACCCAGCGCGAGCGCGGTCGCCGCGGTCTTGAGCTCCTCCTCGTCGCGGCCCATCACCAGCAGCAGCTTGCCGAGCGGGTCGCCCGGATGGCTCTGCACCGACAGCGTCGGGCCGGCGATGCGCGGCACCTCGACGCCGGGCAGGCGCGCGTTGCCCAGCAGCAGCACGACGGCGTGCCCCTGCGCAGGCAGCGAGCCGACCGAGGTGGGGAAGACCGCGCCGCGGTAGTCGGCGGCGGCGCCGAACCAGGACGCGAGGATGCCGGCCGCCTCGAGCACGGCCGCGGAGTCGGCCACCGGCAGCACGAAGGGCAGGCGCAGCTGCGAGGCGTCGCGCAGGTCGAGGAAGGGCGCGGGCAGCAGCCTCAGCTCGTTGGCCAGCGGCAGCGGCGAGATGCCGAGCTCGAGCACGCTGTCGGTGTTGCCGACGTTGGCCCACAGGCTCGAGTGCATCGGGTCCTCGCACTCCGTCGTGTAGTGGCCGATCAGCTGCAGCGTCAGGCGGTTGTACTCGCCGAGCAGCCGCGGGTCGATCGTCACCACCCGCTGCTGCGGCGTGCCGGCCTGCGCGCGCGGCAGCGGCAGCGTGGCGATCACCTCGTCGTTGACGCGCACGTTGAGGTGCGAGAGCTGCTCGAGCAGCGCCGGCGAATGCGTGAAGGTGAGGCTCAGCCGCGCGCTGGTCACCACCTCGTCGGCGCGGATGTTGAAGGGCACGCTCTGGCTGCCGTCGGCGCCGCGCAGCTCCAGCGGCGCGAGCGCGCCGAGCTGGCGCAGCGTCAGCGTCTTCACCTGCGCGGCGGCCGGTGCCGGGATCGGGCCGGAGGAGCCCGCGGGCTGCGCGAAGCCGGCCGGGCTGAGCCAGGCGGCGGCGGCGGCCAGCGCGACGGCGCACAGGCGGTGGCGCGCCGCCCGGCGGCGCGTCGGGATTGCTGCTGTCATCGGAGTCACTCCTGCTTGGCCGGGCGCAGCCGGTTCCTGTCGCGCGACAGGTGCCGGCGCAGGTCGGCGCCGACGTAATGCACGATCTTCGAGATGCCGCGCATGCCGGCGCCCAGCACATCGCGCAGCGCCCGCGCCGGCACGTCCTGCTGCGCCGTGCCCCACGACGCGACCCAGGCGTCGGCACGCGAGAAGGTGAAGCGCACGTAGTCGAATTCCTGCGCGACGTCGAGCGGCTCCAGCGCCACCGCGACCGACGGGCCCGACCAGTGCGCGATGCGCGCCGGCACCACGCATTCCTGATCGTCCTGGAACAGCGTGAGCTGCACCGGCGTGCCGGGCGGCGCCGGCGGGCCGCCCGGCAGGCGCAGGCCGACGCCGGTGAGCGAGAAGTCGCTCGTCTCGCACACCAGCGTGCGCCCGTCCTCGAAGCGCAGCGCCGCCCGCGTCCTCATCGTCACCCGCGGGTTCTGGCGCAGTTGCCGCACCTCCAGCGCCACCGCGATGCTCGCGCCGATGATGACGAGGTTGTAGACGGTCCAGATCAGGTTGAGCACC
This sequence comes from Caldimonas tepidiphila, assembly GCF_003569765.1. Taxonomy (GTDB): domain Bacteria; phylum Pseudomonadota; class Gammaproteobacteria; order Burkholderiales; family Burkholderiaceae_C; genus Caldimonas; species Caldimonas tepidiphila. The sequence goes on from NZ_KZ983962.1 coordinate 30,386, forward strand.
ACGGTCAGGGCCTCGTGCGTGTTCCAGTGCAGCAGCCGGCCCACCCCCACCGCCAGGCCGGCGCTGTTGAGCGCCAGCAGGATCAGGTAGGGCCGGGCGATCGAGTAGTCGAAGTACTCGCTCTCGATCACGCCGCCCTTGGGCGTGACGTTGAACTTGCCGAGCCTGGGATTGATCACCGCCAGCAGCGTCGGGCGCAGGATGTACCAGGCGAGCACCGACTCGTAGACCTCGTTCCAGAACGAGTGGCGGAAGCGCCCCTGCATGCGCGTGTTGGTCAGGTTCGAATGCAGCAGGTGCGGCAGCGAGTAGGCGGCGATCAGCAGCGCCGAGGCCTGGATCACGTGCGCCTCCAGGAACAGGTAGGCCAGCGGCGCGGTGAGGAACACCAGCCGCGGCAGCCCGTAGAAGAAGTGCATCATCGCGTTCAGGTAGCACAGCCGCTGTCCGAGCGTCAGGCCGGGCCCGAGCAGCGGGTTGTCGACGCGGAAGATCTGCGCCATGCCGCGCGCCCAGCGGATGCGCTGCCCGACGTGGCCCGACAGGCTCTCGGTGGCGAGGCCCGCGGCCTGCGGCAGCGCGAGGTAGGCGGTGCCGTAGCCGCGGCGGTGCAGCTTCAGCGCGGTGTGCGCGTCCTCGGTGACCGTCTCCACCGCCACGCCGCCGACCTCGAGCAGCGGGCCGCGCTTGATGACGGCGCAGGAGCCGCAGAAGAAGGTGGCGTTCCACAGGTCGTTGCCGTCCTGCACCAGCCCGTAGAACAGCTCGCCCTCGTTGGGCACGCGCTTGAAGGTGCTCAGGTTCTTCTCGAAGGGGTCGGGCGAGAAGAAGTGGTGCGGCGTCTGCAGCATCGCGAGCTTCGGGTCGCGCAGGAACCAGCCCATCGCGGTCTGCAGGAAGGAGCGCGTCGGGATGTGGTCGCAGTCGAAGATGGCGATGTAGTCGCCGTGCGTCGACTGCAGCGCCGCGTTGATGTTGCCGGCCTTGGCGTGGCGGTTGTCGCCGCGCGTGAGGTGGCGCACGCCGGCTGCGGCGCAGAACTCGGCGAACTCCGCGCGGCGCCCGTCGTCGAGCACATAGATGTTGAGCTTCTCGCGCGGCCAGTCGATCGCCAGGGCGGCGAACACCGTGGGCCGCACCACGCCCAGCGGCTCGTTGTAGGTGGGGATGAAGATGTCGATGCTCGGCCACCCGGCGGTGTCCGCCGGCAGCGGCAGGGGCTTGCGCTCCAGCGGCCAGGCCGTCTGCACGTAGCCCAGCAGCAGCACCAGGAAGGCGTAGCCCTCGGCCAGCAGCAGCCCGGTGCCGAAGAACAGGTCCGCCCAGTTGTCGAAGGACGTCGTCGACGTGAAGCGCCACCACACGTAGCGGGTCGACGCGGTCAGCGACAGCGCGATCACCCCCATCGTGACCAGGCGCCCCGGCAGCCGCGACAGCGCGAGCGCGAGCAGGAAGCCGAACAGCGAGAACAGCGCCTGCTGCTCGAGTTCGAGCGGCGTGCTCACCACCAGCCAGAAGAGGATGCCGGCGAGCAGCAGGCCGAGCGCCTGCGCGAGCCGCATCGGCGCGGAGGCGGTTCCGGGCGCGGACGGGCCCTGCGGCGCGCGGGACGAGGGGCCCGCCGCCCTACCCTCAGCGGGCGTCGGCATGGGCGGTGGCGGCGCGTGCCATGCGGGACGGCGCGTCGCCCCCCGCATGTCCCGCCGCGGGCGAAGAGGGCTCGTCGAAGAGCAGGCGCAGCGTGCGCTCGGCGAGCGTGCGGAAGTCCTGCGTCGCCAGGCTGTGCGGGGCGTACTCGTCGACCCGCTGCGCGCAGGCCAGGGCCTCGCCGACGGCCGGGTCCTGGTGGATCACCGTCAGCAGCCGCTCGCCGTACTCCGACTGCATCGTCCTGAAGACGTCGCGGCTGAAGGGGCGCGAGGAGTCGAGCTGGTTGACGACGAAGCGGATGCCGCCGAAGCCGGCCCGCGCGCCGCAGTGCGCCTCGGCGAGCCGCGTCATCAGCGGCACGGTGGCGTAGGAGGCGGCGTCCGGCTGCAGCACGACGAGCACGTGGTCGGCCACCGCGAGCGCCTGGCGCAGGTAGGGGGTGGGGCCGGGCGGCGTGTCGATCACGAAGACGTCCTGCTCGCCCGGCTCCAGCCGGGCGAGGTGCTCCGCGAGCCAGTGCGGCTGCTGGTCGAGGTGGTGCTCGAAGCGGCGCAGATCCTCGTCCCGGATCTCGCCGAAGGGCAGGACCTGCATACCGCCCGCCGCCTCGAAGCTGCACCACTGCCAGGGGCTGCCTGCGAGCGTCGCCCGCGCCATGCCGCCGACCTGGGTCGGGGCGATGCCGAAGTGCAGGCGCAGCGCGTTCTGCGGATCGAGATCGATGGCCGTCACGCAGGCGCCGCGGGAAGCGAGCAGCGGTGCGAGGTTGGCCGTGACGCTGGTCTTGCCGACGCCGCCCTTCGCCGATGCAACGACGATGACCTTCATGCCTTCCTCAGGCGCTTGAACGCGGGCAGCGGTCCGGCCGGGGGGGCGGCCGCAGGCGCCGACGGCTCGGGCACGCGGGACAGGCGGCGGAACACGCCCGACAGCGAGGGCGAGCCTGCGGCGGCAGGGCGGGCGGGCAGGGCGTCACGGGAGGCGGCGCCCTCGGGCTTTCCCGGCAAGCCGGCGGGCGGTGCCGTGTCCCGTGCCGGCGCGGCAGTCGCGAGCGGCGGCACCGCGGCAGCGGCGCCGGGCGGCGGCAGGTTCACCCGCGGGAGGCGCGGCAAGGCCGCGCCGTCCTCGGGGGCGGCGGGCGCGTCGCGCGTCACGTCGGGAATGCGGTGTGCCGCCCCCTCCTGCACCGCGCCCAGCAGCGGCCAGCGCTGCGTGGACTGCAGCGCCTCCTCCTCGCGGCCGATTTCCTTGTAGTGCTCCGGTTGACCGCCGAAGCGCTGGAACAGGGTGTGGATGTCTTTCGAGAATGGCATGGTTCGAGGTCCTCTCCAGGCGGCATGTCGATCTGCCGCGATGACACCGGCTCGAAGCTTCCCGGCGACCTCTTGCGGGAAACGCAATGACCCAACCGTCCGTCCTTGCCGGGAAACGAAAACATCTATCACGGAGGGAAGGGGTTCGGTTTCGAAGACGGCATCCTGTTTCAACTCATTTCCAAACACACATATTGTAACTTGACGCCTTCCCGACCCCTCGGGAGATGGGTGAATTCGTGAAAAATTGAATAGGCACGAATAACACGAGGTTGTGAAAGCATGGTATTTAGGCCCGCCCGGCAAGGCTCGCTCAGGGCGGCCCCGAAGGGCGGGAAGCGGCGAGAATCCCTGCCGCGAAGTGCCGCACGCCGCAGGGTCTGCCGTCCCCGCGCCGGCAGGCCGAGAGAGCAACATCGGGAAGCCCTCCCGTCGCGGAGGGAAGGAAGGACTTGTGATGAGCCACCGGGCGCCGTCCCTGCCGACGGCCCGCACCGACGCCGAGCCGCCGCGCGAGGGCCTGGACCGCTACGACGTGGCGATCCTCGCCGAGCTGCAGCGCGACGGGCGGCTGTCGAACGCCGAGCTCGCGCAGCGCATCGGCCTGTCGGCGACGCCGTGCTGGCGCCGTGTGCGCCGGCTCGAGGAGCAGGGCGTGATCCGCGGCTACCGCGCCGAGATCGACCGCCGCAGGATCGGCCTCGGGGTGCTGGCCTTCGTGCGCGTGGACGCCGAGCGCAACAACGCCGAGGCGACGCGCGCGCTCGAGGACGCGATCCGCGCGCTGCCCGAGGTCGTGGCCTGCCACTACATCAGCGGCTCGGGCACCTTCGAGCTGCACGTGATGGCCACCGACCTCGACGCCTACTCGCGCTGGGCGCACGAGGTGCTGTTCAAGCTGCCCAACATCAAGGACCTGCACACCAGCTTCTCGCTCGGCGAGGTCAAGGCGGGCGGGGTGCTGCCGCTGGGACACCTCGGCGCGCGGGGGTGAGGGACGCTCAGTTCTCCCAGCTCACCCGGTAGCCGTGCGTCTCGAGGCAGGCGGTGAGCGCGCGCCGGTAGTCGCCGGCCTGGCGCTCGTCGGCGGCAGGGGCGGTGAGCGGGTCGTGGCCGCTTCGCGTGACGGCCCAGCGGTGGCATTCGTACTCGTCGCGTGCCTGCTGCTCGGGGCTCTGGCCCCGGCGGGGCCGCACCGTCGGCTGCGGGGCCGCGGCGAGCACGGCTTCCTGCGGCGGCGCGACCACCTGGTAGCCGCCGCCGGCGAGCGGCCGGTAGTACACGTCGTTGACGAGGTAGAGCGTCGTCGCGCCGGCGCGCACGATGGTGCGCGTCGCGGGCAGCTCGGCCACGACGAGGCCCGCCGGCGGTCGCACCAGGGCATAGCCGTCGGGGTGCGGCGCGTACCAGAAGCCGTCGGCGAACCAGTAGCGCTGCCCGCTGTGCGCGAGCGCCTGCGGATGCGGAGGCAGCCGGTGCACCGTGGGAGGCGGCGTCCAGGAGGGGGCCCAGTGCGGCAGCGGCGTCGGGCCGGGCAGCGTCTGCCACGGCGGGGGCTCGGGACGGGTGCCGCGCACCTCGGGCGGCTCGGGGCGCTCGCGCGGCACGACCCGGCGCTCGGCCTCGCGCTCCCAGCCGCGCCGCGCGCCGTCCTCGGGCGGACGCTCGCGCGGCACGACCCGCCGCTCGGCCTCGCGTTCCCAGCCGCGCTGCGGCATCTCCTGGGGGGCGCGCTCGCGGGGCTGGACGCGCGGGGGCTGCTCGGCACCGCCGGGCCGCTCGCCGGGCTCGCGGGCCGGCACGCCAGCGGCGGCGAGGATCAGGGCGAGCGCGACCGCCGTGGCGGCGCGGCGCGGGATCGGGGCGGGGTGTCGCATGCGGGTCTCCCGTTCGAAGGCGGTACGCAGGAGCGCTGCAGATCGGCGCTGCGTGCCATCATCCTCGCACCGGGCGGCGGGGCGGTGCGCCGGCGGCGAGGTGTTGCAAAGAGGTTCGGAGGCATCGGATGAAACGATTGGGCCGCAGGCGGATGATGGTCCGGATGGCGCTCGGCTGCACGGCGGCCGTCTTCGGCCCGCGCATCGCGCGGGCCTTCGATGCCGGGCGGCCGCCGATGGTCAACCTGCGCGTCGAGCTGCGCCAGGCCGAGTCGGGGCGCGAGCAGTCGGCCGGCGTCGATCTCCCTGCGCCCGGCTTCGGTGCGCGCGAGCACGGCGGCGAGCGCGAGGCGCGGCAGCAGTTGCTGGTGCTCAACGGCGGGCGCGGCGGGCTGCGGCTCGCGCAGGGCCGCGCGCTGCAGTGGTACCGGGTGCTGCCCGGCCCGCAGGGCTGGGTGCGGGTGCCCGCCACCGTCTGGGTCGAGGCGGGGCAGGGCTTCTCGGTGCAGCCGCGCTGGCCGGGGGGCGAGGCGCCGGTGACGGTGGAGGTCGCGGCCGAGGGCGGCGGCTTCGAGCCCCGCGGCGGCGCGCAGCGCTCGCAGCTGCTCACGACGCTGCAGCTGCCACTCGGCGAATGGGTCACGGTGGCCGAGAGCGTCGACGAGCGGCAGCATCGCGAGCGCGGGCTGCTGTCCGGGCGGCAAGGCGAGAGCGCGCGCAGCCTGCTGGTGCAGATGCGCGTCACCGTGCCCTGAGCCCCGGCGCGCGGCCTGCGCCGCGGTCGCCCGCCCGGCCGCGCACGGAGGTGGCGCTCAGCCGCGCAACCACTGCGTCAGCGTGTGGATCAGCAGCCCGATCAGGCCGCCGACGAGCGTGCCGTTGATGCGCACGAACTGCAGGTCGCGCCCGATGTTGCGCTCGAGCTCGTCGGTGAGCTCGTGCGTGTGCCACGCGTCGACGCGCTCGACGATGTAGCGGCGGATGTCCTCGCGGTAGCGCTCGACCCAGCGCGGCGCGGCCTCGAGCAGCTGCGCGTTGATCCACTGCCGCATCCCCGCGTCGTCGCGCAGCTTCTCGCCGAGCGTGAGGGCCACCCCGGTGACGCGGGCGCGGATCGACGAGTCCTCGCGCCCGAGGTCCTCGTTCAGCCAGCCGAGCAGCTGGCTCCACAGGCCCTGCAGGTAGGCGGCGAGCTCGGGGTGCGCGAGCACCTCGTCGCGGATCGCCTCGCCCTTGAGGCGCAGCGCCGGGTCGTCCTTGAGCCGCGCGATGAAGCCGGCCATGTAGTCGTCGAAGCGCAGCCGCAGCGGATGCTCGGGGTCGTGCCCCATCTCGCTGACGACGCGGCACACGCCGCGGGCGATCTTCTCGGCCGCGAGGTTGCCGGCGACGACGTCGAGGCCGACGTAGCGCAGGTACTTCAGCTCGGCGGCGATCACCTCGGCGATCTTGGCCTGGATGCCCTCGTCCTCGACGAGGTCCGCCACCTGCAGCAGCACCTCGTCGAGCAGCGACTGGTGGCGCCGGTTGGCGGTCAGCACGTCGAGCAGCTGGCCGGCGACGCGCGACACGTCCACGCGCTCGAGCCGCGCGAGCACCGTGTCGCGCAGGAAGTGGCGCACGCGCTCGTCGTCGAAGGCCGACAGCCCGTAGCGCAGCGCCGCGGCGAGGTAGTCGCCGAGCCGCGCCGCATGCGCCGGCTGTGACAGCCAGGCGGCGAGCTTCGCGGCGGGGTCGAGGCCGCGCAGCCGCTCGAGCACCTGCTGGGTGCCGAGGAAGTGCGCGCAGATGAAGTTCGCGAGGTTGCGGCCGATGCGGGCCTTGTTGGTCGGGATGATCGCGGTGTGCGGGATCGGCAGGCCCAGCGGGTGGCGGAACAGCGCCACCACCGCGAACCAGTCGGCCATCGCGCCGATCATCGCGGCCTCCGCGAAGGCGCCGACGTAGCCCCAGGCGGGGTGCCGCTCCTCCAGCGCGGTGGCCACTCCGTACAGCACGGCCGCCAGCACCAGCAGGCCCAGCGCGAGGCGCTTCATGCGCGCCAGGGCCTGCGCCTGGCTCGTCGCTGCGTCGTTCATGCGGCTCCTTCCTTCGCGGGCATGATGCCAAAGGCGGGGCTTTGGCCGCGCGGCGGCCCGCGCCAGGGCCACAATCCCGAGCGCGGGAGTGGGCACAGCGGATCGCGTCAGATTGGCGCAACGTGTGCTGCCCAGAGTCGCCGCACGGGCTCGCGCGCGAGCGCGGGGACGGACTGTCCCGGCAACGGGCACCGAATCGACCAAGAGAGGAGACGAGCATGGCTCAACGTGAAATCGTGGTGGTGGGCGCAGCCCGCACCGCCATCGGCACCTTCGGCGGCAGCCTGAAGGACGTTCCCCCCACCGTGCTGGGCGCCACCGCGGTGCGCGCTGCGCTCGAGCGCAGCGGCGCGCCCGCCGGGCGCGTCGGCCATGTCGTGATGGGGCATGTCGTGGTCACCGAGCCGAAGGACGCCTACCTGAGCCGCGTCGCCGCGCTCGAGGCCGGGTTGCCCAAGGAGGTGCCGGCCTACAACGTCAACCGCCTGTGCGGCTCGGGCCTGCAGGCGATCGTGTCGGCGGCGCAGTCGCTGCTGCTCGGCGACGCCGAGGTCGCGATCGGCGGCGGCGCCGAGTCGATGAGCCGCGGCGCCTACCTGATGCCGGGCGCGCGCTGGGGCACGCGCATGGGCGACGCGCAGATGATCGACTACATGATCGGCATCCTGCACGACCCGCTGCACAAGATCCACATGGGCATCACCGCCGAGAACGTCGCCGAGCGCTACGGCATCACGCGCGAGATGCAGGACGAGTTCGCCGCCGAGAGCCAGCGGCGGGCGGCCGCGGCGATCGCCGCGGGCCGCTTCAGGGAGCAGATCGTCCCGGTCGAGATCGCCTCGCGCAAGGGCACGGTGGTGTTCGACACCGACGAGCACGGCCGCCCCGACACCACTGCCGAGGCGCTGGCGAAGATGAAGCCGGCCTTCCGCAAGGACGGCCTCGTGACCGCCGGCAACGCCTCGGGCATCAACGACGGCGCAGCCGCCGTGGTGCTGGCCGAGGCGCAGGCTGCGGCGCAGATGGGCCTCAAGCCGATGGCGCGGCTCGTGTCCTACGCGCATGCCGGCGTCGAGCCGGAGGTGATGGGGATCGGGCCGGTGCCGGCCACGCGCCTGGCGCTGCAGCGCGCGGGCCTGAAGGCGCAGGACCTCGACGTGATCGAGTCCAACGAGGCCTTCGCGGCGCAGGCCTGCGCGGTGACGCGCGAGCTCGACCTCGACCCGGCCAAGGTCAACCCCAACGGCGGCGCGATCGCGCTCGGCCACCCGGTGGGCGCGACCGGCGCGATCATCACCGTCAAGGCGCTGCACGAGCTGCAGCGCGTGCAGGGCCGCTACGCCCTCGTGACGATGTGCATCGGCGGCGGCCAGGGCATCGCCGCGATCTTCGAGCGCCTCTGACGCGCTCGCCGGCGCCGCGAGGCGCCGGCCTGTTCGCGAACCGACCGGCCGCCGCGTGCGGCCGGTGTCCTTTCAGCCGCGCGCGGCGTTCAGGACTTGGGCCACAGCACCCACATGCGCAGCGGTTGCTTGGTGCGCCCGGCGCGCTCCTCGGCGCCCTCGGCCCAGCCCCAGTAGTAGTCGGCGCGCACCGCGCCGACGATCGCGCTGCCGGTGTCCTGCGCCATCACGAGGCGCTGCAGCGGTCGCGGCGGCGGTGCGCCGGTGCCGGCCCGGGTGGCGGCCGCGCCCACCGGCGGCTCGGTGGCGTCGATCCACACCGGCGTGCCGTAGGGCACCGACTGGCGGTCCACCGCGATCGAGCGGCCCGGCGTCAGCGGCACGCCCTGCGCGCCGAGCGCGCCGACGGCGGGGTCGGCGATCGGCTGCTCGCGGAAGAACACGTAGCGCGGGTTGACGTTCATCATCTCGCCGACGCGCTGAGGGTTGGCGCGCGCCCAGGCCTTGATCGACGGCCAGGAGGCCTGGTCCAGCGTCATCGCGCCCTGGTCGACCAGCCAGCGCCCGACCGAGCGGTAGGGGTGGTCGTTGTGCCCGGCATAGGCGAGCCGCACCATCTGGCGCCGGCCGTCGGGCTCGGCGACGACGAGCCGGCCCGAGCCCTGGATCTGCAGCACCAGCGCGTCGAGCGGATCGGCCACGTAGGCGATCTCGAGGCCGCGCAGCGCCGCCTGCGCCGAGGGCAGCTGCTCGATCTCGGCGCGCGTCCACCACGGGCGGCGCGTCGCGAGGCTGGCCGGCGGCGCATGCAGCGGCACCCGGAAGCCCGCGCGCGGCACCCGGCTCGCCTCGAGGGTCGGCTCGTAGTAGCCGGTCAGCAGCCCGTCGGTGCGGCCGTCCTTCGCCTCGACGCGGAAGGGGCGCAGCCACTGCTGCAGCCAGGCGCGCGCCGTGGCCTCGTCGGGCTGGCGCAGCGCGCGCGCCTCGATGCACAGCGCCGACCAGCCGGGCGCCGGGCGCTCGCAGCTGCGCAGCAGCGCCGGCCAGACATGGGCGACCTGGTCGTCCTTCCAGCCGGGCAGCTCGTCCCAGCGCACCGGCACCCAGCGCGAGCGCGGCTGCTCGATCGCCGCGCCGGTGGCCGGCGGCGCGAGCACCGGGGCAGGCATGCCCGCGGGAGCCTCGGGGGCTCGGCGGGGCACGCCGGTGCAGGCGGCGATCAAGCCGAGAATCGCGGTGGCGGCAGCCAGGCGCATCGCCCGGCGGGCCGGGCCAGACAAGGGGTTCGTCATGGGATTGATTTTGTTGGAAGCGCTCGCGGCGCTGCTGATTCTCGTCTTCATTGTCTGGTGGACGATGTTTTCCGGGCGCGACGAGGGCGAGCCGCCCGATGCGCAGGAGCCGCCGTCCGACCGCGAGCCCCCCGCCGGACGCTGAGGCCCGGCCGATTTTCAGCCCGGCACGGCCGGCACGTCGCGCGGCGGCAGCAGGAAGCTCATCGGCCGGCGCAGCAGCCGCGCGCGGATCGCGGCATAGATCCGTCCCCGGTCGCGCAGCCGGATGTTGCGCGCGCGCAGCGCGAGCCGGAAGGCCAGCATGAAGCTCACCGTGACGTTCAGCGCGCCGGTGGCGACGATGCCGAGTACCGCGAGCCAGAAGGCGGGCGTGCCCATGATCATGGGGCCGAGCGTCGCGAGCGCCGCGCCGAGCTGGCCCGAGGCGAGCGTGACGTGGCGCACGTCGAAGGCCAGGCCGAAGAACAGCGATACCGAGGGCAGCAGCCCGAGCATCAGGCCGAGCGAGATGTTGCCGGCGAGGCCCGGGACGTTGTGCTGCAGCCAGGCCGACCAGCGCCTCGCGCGCGGCTCGCCGAGCGAGGCGATGATGCGCGGGTTCCAGCGCACCGCGCTGCCGATGCGGTGCAGCGCGAACCAGTTCCCGGCCCAGCCGGCCACCAGGCTCGACGAGAAGAGCAGCACGCCGGTGGCCGCCGCGTACAGCGGCGTGACGCCGAGGAGGTTCAGCGACTCGAGCACGTGGCGCGACTTCTCCTCGCCGACCAGCGGCTCGCCGGTGAGCGCCTGCCAGGCGAGCTGCACCACCAGCACGCAGGGCAGCACCACCACGACGTTGCCGAGGATGCCGGCGACCTGGGTGCGCATCAGGTGCGCGACCTCGTCGACGAAGCGCTCCACTGCCGCGTCGTCGGCCAGGTCCGACAAGCGGCCCGCCAGCGCTGGCGCGGTCATCGCCGGCTGCTTGGTGGCGAGCGTGAAGTGCGCGAGCTGGATCGCGACGAAGCTCAGCGCGTAGTTGATCCCCGCGGCCAGCCCGGTCCAGAACGCCGACAGGCCGAGCGAGCCGACCAGGAACTTCAGGAACACGGTGACCGTGGTGATCGCGCCGCCGCCTGCAGCGCGCAGGAACATCGTGCGGTACTGGGTGCGCGTGCGGCTGATGTAGTGCTCGCCGGTCTCGGCGCTGCGCTCGGTCACCTTGCGCGCCAGCAGCGAGTAGTTGCGCGCGAGCAGCGCGCGCACGCTGCGGCGGCGGTGCGCGGTGCGGGCGAGCTGCACCAGCAGGCGCTGCAGCGTCGGCGCGGGCTGCGGGTCGACCAGGCAGTCGAGCAGCAGGCCGACCCGCCGCAGCCGCCCCTGCAGCTGGTCGAGCGCGAACACGATGTCGACCGAGACGCCGTGCTCCTCGAGGTGATCGTGAACCGTCGCGGCGTCGCGCCGGCAGGCCTCGAGCAGCGTGCGGAAGTAGCCGAGCGAGCTGCGGCGCGCGGCCTCGTCGGCCTGCGGGTCACGCAGCAGCTCCTGCAGCGTGTCGGCCGCGCGGGCGAGCTGGCGGAAGGGCGCGAGCGCCTGCGCTTCCGGCGACAGCCGCGAGCGCAGTTGCGCCGAGTAGGCCGCGGCGTTGACCTGGGTGACGCAGAAGGTCAGCGCGTCGAGCAGTGCGTCGTGCCAGGGCTGGCAGCCCGCGAGCCCGAAGCTGCCCGCCGCCTGCTGCGCCTCGGCGAAGAGCCGCGACAGCCGCTCGAGCGTGGCCTCGTCGAGCGCGGCGAGCCACTGCGAGTCCTCGGCATGCGAGAAGATCAGCTGGAACAGCTCGGCGAGGTCGTGCGTCTGCGGCGTGCCGGGCAGCACCGCGCGCTGTAGCCGCTCGCCGAGCTCGCTGAAGAAGGCCAGCCGCGGCGCGAAGCCGAAGTCCGCGAGCAGCAGCGTCGCGTCCATCTCGCACAGCAGGCGGCCGAGCAGCTCGACCACCCGGGCGCGGATCTCGGGCTGCCGATCGAGCAGGTTGAGCAGGTGGCGGATGCGCAGCAGCGGCAGCGGCGTCGCCCCGCGCGACGCGCGCTCGTCGGGCACGGCCTCGCCGCCACGGCGCGGCGCGGCATGGCGCACCCACTCCATCAGCCGCACCAGCCACAGGTTGCGCTCGGCGAGCTCGGCGCCCGGGTCGAGCGCGTTCAGCAGCGAACTCAGGTCCCAGACCGCGGCCGGGGCCGCGTGCCCGGCGGAGGGCCAGCGCATCGGCTCAGTGCAGGCTGCGTTGGGCGGACAGCGAGAAGGCGGGAATCTGCGCGTCGAAGCGCTCGCCGTCCTCGGCGACGCAGAAGTAGCTGCCGCTCATCGTGCCGCGCGGCGTGCGCAGCCGCGTCCAGCTGGTGTATTCGAAGCCCTCGCCCGGCTTGAGCAGCGGCTGGTGGCCGACCACGCCCAGGCCCTTGACCTGCTCGACGCGGCCGGTGGCGTCGGTGATGACCCAGTGGCGGGCGATGAGTTGCGCCGCGACCTGGCCGGTGTTGCGCACCGTGACCGTGTAGGCGAAGGCATAGACGCCCTCGTCCGGGTCGGACTCCTCCGGCAGGTAGCGGGGATCGACCTCGCAGCTGAACTCGTAAATGCTCATGCCGGAAATGCTATCAAGCGACTCCTACAATGCGCGCAACAAGGCTTTGAATACCCGATGAGCGCCCACCGCATTGCCCCGAGCATCCTCTCGGCCGACTTCGCCCGGCTCGGCGAGGAAGTGAAGAACGTCATCGCCGCCGGCGCCGACTGGATCCATTTCGACGTGATGGACAACCATTACGTCCCCAACCTGACCTTCGGCCCGATGATCTGCGAGGCGCTGCGCCCCCACGCGGTCGATGCCCAGGGGCAGCGCGTGCCGATCGACGTGCACCTGATGGTGCAGCCGGTCGACGCGCTCGCGCAGGCCTTCGCGAAGGCCGGCGCCGACCTGATCAGCTTCCACCCAGAGGCCTCGGCGCACGTCGACCGCACGCTGCAGCTGATCCGCGGGGCGGGCTGCAAGGCCGGCCTGACCTTCAACCCGGCGAGCAGCGTGGACGTGCTCGAGTGGGTGATCGACAAGGTCGACCTGGTGCTGATCATGAGCGTGAACCCCGGCTTCGGCGGCCAGAGCTTCATCGACAGCAGCCTGCGCAAGATCGAGAAGGTCAGGAAGCTCATCGACGCGAGCGGCCGTGACATCCGGCTCGAGGTGGACGGCGGCATCAAGGTGGACAATATCCGCCGCGTCGCCGACGCGGGCGCCGACACCTTCGTCGCCGGCAGCGCCATCTTCGGCCAGCCCGACTACAAGGCGGTGATCGACGCGATGCGCGCGCAACTGGCGCGCTGACGGCGATGGCTTTCGCGCTGCCCGAGGGCCTGCAGGCCGTCATCGTCGATCTCGACGGCACGATGGTCGACACGCTCGGCGACTTCGTCGTCGCGCTCGGCCGCATGGCCGGGGAGCTGAAGCTGCCCGAGGTGGATCGAGCCTTCGTCGAGCGCACCGTCGGCAAGGGCTCGGAGCACCTGATCCGCAGCACGCTGGCGCGCAGCCTCGACGCGGCGGGCGTGGCCGACTTCTATCCCGCGGCCTGGGCGTCCTACCAGCGCCACTACCTCGCGATCAACGGCGAGCACTCGGCGGTCTTCCCCGGCGTCGTCGAGGGGCTGGAGCGGCTCGCCGCGGCCGGCCTGCCGCTCGCGTGCCTGACCAACAAGCCGACCGCCTTCGCGCTGCCGCTGCTCGAGAAGAAGGGCCTCGCGCGCTTCTTCCGCCTCGCCTTCGGCGGCGACGCCTTCGAGCGCAAGAAGCCCGATCCGCTGCCGCTCGTGAAGACCTGCGAGGCGCTCGGCAGCGAGCCGCGCCGCACGCTGATGCTCGGCGACTCGCGCAACGACGCCGAGGCGGCGCGCGCCGCCGGCTGCCCGGTGGTGCTGGTCAGCTACGGCTACAACCACGGCGAGCCGGTGCGGCAGGTGCCGGCCGACGGCTTCGTCGACCGGCTCGACGAGCTGCGGCCGGCCTGAGCCGGCTCGCTGCCCGGGCGGCCTGCGCCACTCAGCCGCGACCTGCCTGCCCGAGCAGCGCCTTCTTCAGCTGTGCGTCGGCCGGCTCCTTGCCGAGCCAGATCTTCATCAGCGCGCTGTAGAACTCGGGCTCGCGGATCGGCTCGGCCGCCGGCTTGCCGTTGATCAGGATCACCGTGCCCTGGCCCGGCAGCCAGTCGACCTGGAAGGACTCGCCCGCGGCGAGCCGCTTCTTCGCGGCGAACACCTCGCCGAGCCGCGCGATGCCGGCGATCGACTTCGAGAACTCCTCGCGCGTCGCGTTCTGCTCCATGCCGCGCGTGAACAGCTTGCCGAGCTCGTTGGCGTCGATGTCGCGCAACAGCACGATGCTCAGCCGCCGCGGTGCGGCGGTCGACAGCACCGCCTCGGGCGCCTGCGTCCTCGCGTCGAGGTAGAGCCCCGCGGCGTAAACCTTGAAGATCGCCTTGTAGCGCACGCCGGCGCCGTTGAGCTGCAGCCGGCTGCCGCCGAGCTGCAGCTCGTGCTCGAACTTCGCGCCCTCGAGCTCGGTGGTCTGGGCAGGGACGGCCGGCGCGAGCAGCACCAGGCACGCGGCGAGGAGCGGTGACAACCAGGAATGCGGCATGGGGTCTCCAGGGAGGATGGGGTCGGGAGCGCCCATGCTGCGCGGTTTCGTCCCCGGGCGCATCGGGAAAAGCACGACCGTTCGTAATATTTGAGGGCCTGCCTTGGGGCCGGTGCCGGCCCCGTGTGCGTGTCGCGGGACTCGGCTGCTACACTGCCGCGCATGTTCATCTCGCGCAAACAGATCAAGGGTCTGCACGACCGGGGAGCCTGGCCCTGGCGTCGGTTCCCGCCGCTGGTCTGATTTGCCGCCTGTCGCGCCCTCCTCGGGTCCGCGCCGTCCGGCACCCCCTGTCGGAATCCCCTCGATTCCCTGATCTTCCATCAGCGAAGCGCCTGCCGCCCGTGCCGCTGCATGGGCCCGGCGCCGGGCCTAGGAGACTTCTCGCGTGATCACCGAACTCGAATTCAAGAGCCTGCAGCAGCAGGGCTACAACCGCATCCCCCTCATCGCCGAGGCCTTCGCCGACCTCGAGACGCCGCTCTCCCTCTACCTGAAGCTGGCCTATGCCTCCGGCAGCGGCAAGCACAGCTTCCTGCTGGAGTCGGTGGTCGGCGGCGAGCGCTTCGGGCGCTACTCCTTCATCGGGCTGCCGGCGCGCACCCTGCTGCGCGCCACCAGCCGCACCACCGAGGTCGTCACCGACGGCCAGGTGGTCGAGACGCACGAGGGCAACCCGCTCGACTTCATCGAGCAGTACCGCGCGCGCTTCAAGGTCGCGCTGCGCCCCGGGCTGCCGCGCTTCTGCGGCGGACTCGCCGGCTACTTCGGCTACGACACGGTGCGGCTGATGGAGCCGCGCCTGGCGAAGGTGCAGAAGAGCGGCGGCATCGGCACGCCCGACATCCTGCTGTTGCAGACCGAGGAGGTCGCGGTCATCGACAACCTGTCGGGGCGCTTGTATCTGATCGTCTACGCCGACCCGGGCCAGCCCGAGGCCTATTTCAAGGCCAAGCGGCGCCTGGCGGAGCTGACCGACAAGCTGCGCTTCTCCGTCACCGCGCCGCCGGTCAAGCGAGGGGCCTCCTACGCCGTCGAGCACGAGACCACGCAGGCCGAATTCGAGGCCGCGGTGCTGCGCACCAAGGAGTACATCGCTGCGGGCGACTGCATGCAGGTGGTGATCGGGCAGCGATTGAAGAAGCGCTACACCGAGTCGCCGTTGTCGCTCTACCGCGCTTTACGCTCGCTGAACCCCTCGCCCTACATGTACTTCTACGACATGGGCGACCACCAGGTGGTCGGCGCCTCGCCCGAGATCCTGGTGCGCCAGGAGGCCACGCCCGAGGGCCAGAAGGTGACGATCCGCCCGCTCGCCGGCACCCGGCCGCGTGGCGCGACACCGGAGATCGACAAGGCGGTCGAGCAGGAGCTGCTCGCCGACCCGAAGGAGCGCGCCGAACACGTGATGCTGATCGACCTCGCACGCAACGACATCGGCCGCATCGCGAAGACCGGCAGCGTCAAGGTGACGGAAGCCTTCGACGTGGAGCGCTACTCGCACGTGATGCACATCGTCAGCAACGTCGAGGGCCTGTTGAAAGACGGCCTGACCAGCATGGACGTGCTGAAGGCGACCTTCCCGGCGGGCACGCTCTCCGGCGCCCCCAAGATCCGCGCGATGGAGATCATCGATGAGCTCGAGCCTGTGCAGCGCGGCATCTACGGCGGCGCCTGCGGTTACCTGAGCTTCGCCGGCGACATGGACGTGGCGATCGCGATCCGCACCGGCATCGTCAAGGACCAGACGCTCTACGTGCAGGCCGCGGCGGGCGTGGTGGCCGACTCGGTGCCGACGCTGGAGTGGAAAGAGACCGAGGCCAAGGCCCGGGCGCTGCTGCGCGCCGCGGAACTCGTCGAAGAAGGCTTCTGAAGGGGAACGACATGCTGCTGATGATCGACAACTACGACAGCTTCACCTTCAACCTGGTGCAGTACTTCGGCGAGCTCGGCGAGGAGGTGAAGGTCTTCCGCAACGATGAGATCGGAATCGAAGAGATCGAGGCGCTGCGGCCCGACCGCCTGGTGCTCTCGCCCGGCCCCTGCTCGCCGGCCGAGGCCGGCATCTGCGTGCCGGCGATCCGGCACTTCGCCGGCAAATTGCCCATCCTCGGCGTGTGCCTCGGCCACCAGAGCATCGGCGCCGCGCTCGGCGGGAACATCGTGCGCGCCAAGCAGCAGATGCACGGCAAGACCAGCGTCATCACGACGGACGAGAAGGGGGTCTACAAGGACCTGCCGAAGCAGTTCACCGTGATCCGCTACCACTCGCTGACGATCGAGCGCGAGACGATGCCCGACTGCCTGGAGATCACCTCCACGGCGGACGACGGCGAGATCATGGGCGTGCGCCACAAGGAGCTGGCGATCGAGGGGGTGCAGTTCCACCCCGAGTCGATCCTGACCGAGCACGGCCACGCGATGCTGAAGAACTTCCTGACGAACACCTGAGAGGAGCGCCGACATGCCGATCACCGACACCGAAGCGCTCGTGCGCGTCATCGAGCACCGCGAGATCTTCCACGACGAGATGCTGGCGCTGATGCGCCGCATCATGAGCGGCGAGATGTCGCCGCTCATGATCGCCGCGCTCGTCACCGGTCTGCGGGTGAAGAAGGAAACCATCGGCGAGATCACCGCCGCGGCCCAGGTGATGCGCGAGTTCGCGACGCCCGTGCCGGTCGCCGACCGCGCCGGGCTCGTGGACCTGTGCGGCACCGGCGGCGACGCCGCGCACACCTTCAATATTTCCACCGCGTCGATGTTCGTCGCCGCGGCGGCCGGCGCGCGCATCGCCAAGCACGGCGGGCGCAGCGTCTCGTCGAGCTCGGGCAGCGCCGACGTGCTCGAGGCCCTGGGCGCGCGCATCGACCTCTCGCCCGAGCAGGTCGCGGCCAGCCTTTCTGAAACCGGCATCGGCTTCATGTTCGCGCCGAACCATCACGCGTCGATGAAGCACGCGGCGCCAGTGAGAAAAGAGCTCGGCGTGCGCACGATCTTCAACATCCTCGGGCCGCTCACGAACCCGGCGGGCGCGCCGAACCAGCTGATGGGCGTGTTCCACCCGGACCTGGTCGGCATCCAGGTGCGCGTGCTGCAGCGTCTCGGCGCCGAGCACGTGCTGATCGTGCACGGCATGAACGGCCTGGACGAGATCTCGCTGTCGGGCGAGACGCGCGTCGGCGAGCTGAAGGACGGGCAGGTCAGCGAGTACCTCGTGCACCCGAGCGACTTCGGGCTGCCGGTCTACGACACCCGGGCGCTGCGCGCGAGCAGTAAGGAGGAGTCGGTGGCCTGCATCCGGCGTGCGCTCGCGAACGAGGACGGCCCGCTGCGCGACATCGTGCTGCTCAACGCCGGCGCGGCGCTCTACACCGGCAACGTCGCCGGCTCGATCGCCGAGGGCGTGCGCCTGGCCCGCGAGGCGGTGGCCTCGGGCGCGGCGCAGGCGAAGCTGGAGCAGCTCGTTTCCGTGACCCAGAAGCTGAAGGCGGCCTGAAGAATGAGCGATATCCTGCAACGCATCGTCGCGGTCAAGCACGAGGAGATCGCGGCGGCACGCCAGCACCGGTCTCTCGCCTCGCTGCGCGCGGACGCCGAGGCGCTCGGCGGCATGCGCGACTTCGCCGGCAGCCTGCGAGGCAAGGTCGCGCAGGGCCGCGCGGCGGTGATCGCCGAGGTGAAGAAGGCCAGCCCGAGCAAGGGCGTGCTGCGCGAGAACTTCGCGCCGGCCGAGATCGCCGCGAGCTACGAGCGCCACGGCGCCGCTGCCTTGAGCGTGCTGACTGACGAGCGCTTCTTCCAGGGCGCGGAAGCCTACCTGCGGCAGGCGAGGGCGGCGTGCGCGCTGCCGGTGCTGCGCAAGGACTTCATGGTCGACGAGTACCAGGTGGTCGAGGCGCGCGCGATGGGCGCGGACTGCATCCTGCTGATCGCCGCCTGCCTGGACGACGCGCAGATGGCCGATCTGGAGGCCTGCGCGCATGGGCTCGGCATGGCCGTGCTGGTGGAGGTGCACGACCGGGAGGAGCTGGAGCGTGCGCTGCGGCTGAAGACGCCGCTGGTCGGGATCAACAACCGCAACCTGCGCACCTTCGAGGTGACGCTGGACACCACGCTCGGCATGCTCGCCGACGTGCCCGCGGACCGGCTGCTCGTCACCGAGTCCGGCATCCTCGCGCGCGAGGACGTGCGGCGCATGCGCGACGCGAATGTGCATGCCTTCCTCGTCGGCGAGGCCTTCATGCGCGCGCCTGACCCGGGCGCGGCGCTTGCCGCGCTGTTCGGGTGAACCGCAAGACCGCAAATCCCGCCGCCGCGCCGCAGGCGGAACTGTTCGCCGCGAACGGGGCCCCCGCCCCGGTCGCCGCTGCCCCTGCGGCAGCACCGGCAGCGCCGGGCGACAACCGCCTGCAGGAGCCGCTCGACGCCTGCTTCGCGCGCATCGGGGGCGGCTGGCGCGACGTCACCGAACCCTTCCGCAACTCCATCACCGGCCGTGAGCTGATCGAGTTCGTCGATCGGCGCGTGCAGGAAGGAATCACCGTCTTCCCGGCGCAGGTGTTCCGTGCGCTCGCGCTGACGCCGCTGGAGACGGTGCGCGTCGTGATCCTCGGCCAGGACCCCTACCACGGCGCCGGCCAGGCGCAGGGACTGGCGTTCTCGGTGATGCCGGGGCAGAAGCTGCCGCCGAGCCTGCGCAACATCTACAAGGAGCTCGCCGCCGACACCGGCGCCGCGCTGCCGGACGGTGACCTGAGCGGCTGGGCGCGGCAGGGCGTGCTGCTGCTCAACACCGTGCTGACGGTGGAGGATGGGCAGGCGCACAGCCACGCCGGGCGCGGCTGGGAGGCCTTGACCGACGCGCTGATCGCGGCGGTCTCCGCGAGGGCGGAGCCGGCGGTGTTCCTGCTGTGGGGAGCGCCCGCGCAGCGCAAGCGCGGGCTGGTGGACGAGAGCCGCCACGCGGTGCTCACCGCCAACCACCCCTCGCCGCTGTCGGCCACGCGCGGCCCGCAGCCCTTCATCGGCTGCCGCCACTTCAGCCGCGCCAACGCCGAGCTGCTGCGCCTGCGGCCGGGCAGCGCGCCGATCGACTGGCACGCGCGCTGAGGCAGGGCGGGAGGCTGGCCCGGAGGCCGCCTGAAAGTTTTTTCACGCAGGTGTTGGCAAACGAAAAACACTCCTATAGAATCTGAGATTCGCCTCGGAGGGGTGCCCGAGTGGCTAAAGGGGGCAGACTGTAAATCTGTTGGCTTACGCCTACGCTGGTTCGAATCCAGCCTCCTCCACCAAGGCGGCCAGATGCTGGTTGCAAGGCGGGACGCGAGTCCCGTCTTGTTCCTGGGATCTGATGCTTGGGAAGCGGTTGAAGTTGCCCCACTCCCGGGCGGGAGTAGTTCAATGGTAGAACCTTAGCCTTCCAAGCTAATGACGCGGGTTCGATTCCCGTCTCCCGCTCCAGCGCCTCGGCGCAGGGTGGAAAAAGTCGGCAGTGGTTTGGGTGTTCGGAAAGAGCCCTCAAACCCGTGTCGATGCCCATGTGGCTCAGTGGTAGAGCACTCCCTTGGTAAGGGAGAGGTCACGCGTTCGATCCGCGTCATGGGCACCACCCCTTCTATACCTTCCAACACCGACATTCGACTGTCAGGAGCTCGGAACAATGGCAAAAGGCAAGTTTGAGCGGACCAAGCCGCACGTCAACGTGGGCACCATCGGTCACGTGGACCACGGCAAGACCACGCTGACGGCTGCGATCACGACCGTCCTGTCGAACAAGTTCGGCGGTGAAGCCAAGGCCTACGACCAGATCGACGCGGCGCCGGAAGAGAAGGCGCGCGGCATCACGATCAACACCGCGCACGTCGAGTACGAGACGGAGAACCGTCACTACGCGCACGTCGACTGCCCGGGCCACGCCGACTACGTGAAGAACATGATCACGGGTGCTGCGCAGATGGACGGCGCGATCCTGGTGTGCTCGGCCGCTGACGGCCCGATGCCCCAGACCCGCGAGCACATCCTGCTGGCCCGCCAGGTGGGCGTGCCCTACATCATCGTCTTCCTGAACAAGTGCGACATGGTCGACGACGCCGAGCTGCTCGAGCTCGTCGAGATGGAAGTGCGCGAGCTGCTCTCCAAGTACGACTTCCCCGGCGACGACACGCCGATCGTCAAGGGCTCGGCCAAGCTGGCGCTCGAAGGCGACAAGGGCGAGCTGGGCGAGCAGGCCATCATGCAGCTGGCTGCGGCGCTGGACAGCTACATCCCGACGCCCGAGCGTGCCGTGGACGGCGCGTTCCTGATGCCGGTGGAAGACGTGTTCTCGATCTCGGGTCGCGGCACCGTCGTGACCGGCCGTATCGAGCGCGGCATCATCAAGGTCGGCGAGGAAATCGAGATCGTCGGCATCCGCGCCACGCAGAAGACCACCTGCACGGGCGTGGAGATGTTCCGCAAGCTGCTGGACCAGGGCCAGGCAGGCGACAACGTCGGTATCCTGCTGCGCGGCACCAAGCGCGAGGACGTCGAGCGCGGCCAGGTGCTGTGCAAGCCGGGCTCGATCAAGCCCCACACCCACTTCACCGGCGAAGTCTACGTGCTGAGCAAGGAAGAGGGCGGCCGTCACACCCCGTTCTTCAACAACTACCGTCCGCAGTTCTACTTCCGCACCACCGACGTCACCGGCGCCATCGAGCTGCCCAAGGACAAGGAAATGGTGATGCCGGGTGACAACGTGTCGATCACCGTCAAGCTGATCGCCCCGATCGCCATGGAAGAAGGCCTGCGCTTCGCGATCCGCGAGGGCGGCCGCACCGTCGGCGCCGGCGTCGTCGCGAAGATCATCGAGTAA
>NZ_KZ983963.1:0-7835 GCF_003569765.1 Caldimonas tepidiphila
GCGCCATGCCTGACCTGCATTCTTGAAGTCGCCGATCAGCTCCTTTTTTTTGTATCCACGCTGATCACCGGCTCCCCCGCCTTCAGATACGTCTGCTTGAGCTCTTCAATGTGGTGGAACTGCTCGTCGCGTTGCTCGGGCGAGGAGCCTGCCTCCTTGCGCCGAGCATTGACTCTCGGCGAGTAGCCAAGCTTGCGCAGCAGCCGTGACACCGTCGTCGGACACGCCGAGTGACACCTTGCTCGCGCAGCTTCGCACTGAGTTGCCGCAGCGAGCTGCGCTTGTACTTGTCTGGGCCCTGCGGATTGCCCGCCGTCTCGGATTCCAGCAGCCGCTCAAGCGAGCGCTCGAGCTGGGTATCCTGGATCTCGACGGGCCGGCGCCCGCCGCCTGCCTGGCGAACTCGCCCCACGGGCCGATCCAGCAGCTCGGCATCGAGCTCGCAATGCCCGCGCTTGATGGTCTTCTCGCTGATCCCGGTGACCCAGGACATGAGCTGCACTCCGCCACGGCCGAGCTGCTTGGCCTGCAGTGCGGCGTACCAGCGGCGTTGCTGCTCGTCGAGGCGGTTCAGTAGCAGGTTGATCTGCTGATGCAACTCACGTGTCGCCTCGTCTTCGCCAGCCTGGCAAGTAGGGCACTCGCACACATGAAGGTAGCTGCGCATGAGGCACCTCCACGACCACATGAAGAAGCCTTCATTACACCTCTTCGGGCCTATTCCTTGTCAACAGTAGATGCTGGACAGGCCCTAGGTGTCAAAGACAGCACTTTTCATGGATCCGTCCTTCGGCCAGGATGCCCCGCGTCGCCATTGGCGCCGCAGGGAGTGGTTCATCGCAGGGCGACCTTGGGAAAATCGACCGGAACGTCCAGGGCCACGTTGATGTAGTTGGTGAAGAGGTTGAGGGCGATGTGGGCCATGATCTCGACGATCTGCTCGTCCCCGAAGCCGGCTTCGTGCAGATCGGCGACATCGGCATCGGTGACCTGCGCGCGCTGGTCGACGACCTTCAGGGCGAAGGCCAGGGCCGCGGCGGTACTGGGGTCAGCAGATTGGCCGGTCTGCGCAGCAGCCATCTCGGCAGCAGATGCACCCGCTTTCTGGCCGAGCACGGTATGTGCGGCTAAGCAGTACTCGCAGCGGTTGCGGTTGGCGATGGCCACGGCGATCTGCTCGCCGAGTTTGGCACCTAGGGTGCCTTGGCTCAGGGCGCCGAAGGCGGCCCACATGCTTTGCAAGGCGGCCGGGGCGTTGGCCACCGCCTTGAACATGTTGGGCGTGACACCGAACGCCTGATGGATCTGGGCCAGCAGGGGTTGGCTGGCGGCGGGAACAAATTGAGGCTGGAGGTTGACTCGCGGCATGACGATCTCCTGGTAAACGTTGGTTGGGAGTGAAGAGGCAGGAGGAGTATCGGCACGATTCATGTACGATAGAAATCGCCCAGTACATAAAACGCATCATTTAGTTCAAATGCAGGTCAGCCCACCTATCGACCGCCTCTCGGGCCTCCTGGAGCGCTTCCGTGTGCGGGCGCAGTTGCATCACTCGGGTGTGCTGTGCGGGCTCAGCCACTTCGATGCCTGCGAGGGGTACGGCTACCTGCATGTGCTGCGCCGTGGCTGGTTGCGGGTAAGCCACCCCGGCGCGCGAAACATGCCCCGGTCGATGCGCTTCGACGAACCGACCGTGCTGCTCTACCCGCGCCCGTTCACCCACCGCTTCCACAATCCACCAGCCGAGGGGTCGGATTTCACCTGCGCACGACTGGTCTTCGATGGCGGCGCGCGCAACCCGTTGGCGCGGGCGCTGCCGCCGTTGATCGCGCTGCCGCTGGCGCGCGTGCCGGGCCTGCACGCGGCGCTGGAACTGCTGTTCGCCGAGACCGACCGGGTGCGCTGCGGTCAGCGTCTGCTGGCCGACCGGCTGTTCGAGGTGGTGGTGCTGCAACTGCTGCGCTGGCTGCTCGACCACCCCCAGGAGGCCGGAGTGCATCCCGGCCTGATCACCGGATTGTCCGACCCGCGCCTGGCGCGCGTCCTGGTTGCCATGCACGATGCCCCCGGCGAGCCCTGGACGCTCGAACGCATGGCCGAACGCGCCGGCATGTCCCGCACGGCGTTCGCCAACACCTTCCGAGAGGTCATTGGCCAGACGCCGGCGGACTACTTATCCGACTGGCGCATCGCGCTGGCGCAAAGCCGGCTCCGCGAGGGGCATTCCATCAAGATACTGGCCGAGGAACTCGGCTATGCAAACCCTTCTGCGCTCTCACGCGCATTTACCGTTAGGGTCGGGATGTCCCCGCGTAATTGGTTGGCGAAGACGCCGGCCTGAGAGGTGCGGTTCCAGGGCTGTTCACTTGCTCGCCGGCCAAGTGGCGCATCGCGCCCTCCATCTGCGACGCGTCGAGCCCCTGCAGGATCACAGCGCAGTGCCGTGTAGGCCGGTATGCGCTTCCAGCGGCTGCCGAACACCTCATTGAGCCGAGGCCAGTGCGTGTCGATGAAGATGTGGATCTGCGGTACGAGGTCGCACCCGAGACCACCGCCAGCACGCAGTACAGCAGCACATGCTGCAGGTCGTAGCGCTTGCCCTGTGCTCGCCTCGGGTCGCAGACCTGCTCCAGGCCTCATCACGTCCTCGCCGCTTCGTCCAGGTCCGGACTCCGCAGCAAGGCGCAACCCCTCCCCATCAATCAACCGCGGGCGCTATACCGATAGAAGTGAACAGCCCTGGGGCGTGAGGCGGTCTGATTACCGGGCGATGAAGGCTTTCCCCTGGCATCCCAAGGCATCGAACCAGTCCCGGTAGGGCGTGTTCCTCGCGAGCCTGCGGTTGTAGTCCGGTGCGCCGTCCGTCCACCAGACCGGCCCCCGTTCACCGAGCGCCACCTTCGCCTCCTGCACCTTGGCGCGTGCCCGCCGTTCGGCCTCCCGGTCGCCGTCGCGCAGCGCGCGGCCGACCTCGGCGCGGGCCCGCATCAGTTCGCCGACGAGTTCGCGGCGCCGGTCCTCGGGCAGTGCCGGGTCGGCGCAGCGCCACAGGCGTCCGCGCACCACGAAGTAGCGTCCGTCGGGGGTGACCGGGTGGTGCATGAGGCTCCTCGCGAGATCTGCCCGCGATGATGCCGGCAGCATGTGCCCGGAGCGAGTCGCAGGGCTGTGGCGACGCCGGCTCGCAAGCGACGGCGTTCCCGGCATGTGCTCTGCTCAGGAAGGGGGCGGCATGCCGTGCCCTCGCTCCCCCTCCCGGAACCGGACGATCCGATGCGCTCCCTCCTTCCCCGCGACAAGATCCTGCATGTGCTCGCTGGCGGCGCGCTGTTCGCTGTCGGGCAGCTGCTCGCCGGGCCGCTGATCGGGGCCGTCCTGTGCGTCGGCTTCGGCGCCGCGAAGGAGGCCTGGGACCGCCTCAGCGGCACGGGAAACGCCGAGGCGGGCGACTTCCTCGCCACCTGCGCCGGCGGCGTGCTTGCCGCACTGGCACTGGCCGCCCCGGCGCTGCTCCGGCTCGCTTGAGAGGCGGTCCGTCCCCTGTCCTGCAGCAGGACCTGCATCGTTGTGCATCGGGGTTCACACCTATATTCTTGAGCGTGCTCAATGCGAACATCCGCTCCGAATGCTAGGAGGAGTCCGAATGCGACTGGATATCAACGGAAAGACGATCGAGGCCGACGTGGCGCCGGACATGCCGCTGCTGTGGGTGCTGCGCGACGAGCTCGGCATGACCGGCACCAAGTTCGGCTGCGGCATGGCGATGTGCGGCGCCTGCACCGTGCACGTGGACGGCGAGCCGACGCGCTCCTGCGTGCTGCCGGTCTCCGCGGTCGAGGGCCGCAAGGTCACGACGATCGAGGGCCTGTCACCGAACGGCGAGCACCCGGTGCAGAAGGCCTGGGTCGCCGAGGGCGTGCCGCAGTGCGGCTACTGCCAGTCGGGCCAGATCATGAGCGCCGCGGCGCTGCTGAAGAAGAACCCGAAGCCGAGCTCCGCGCAGATCGTCGAGGCGATGGACGGCCACATCTGCCGCTGCGGCACCTACCGCCAGATCCACGCCGCGGTCGCGCGCGCCGCGAAGGAGGGCTGAGCATGGCCCTCGAGATCGAGAACAAGTCGCGCCGCTCCTTCCTGCTGCGCGCGGGCGGCCTCGCGGTCGGCGTCGCCTTCGGCGCGCCGGCGCTCGGCATCGCCGAGCAGGCGATGGCGCAGGCAGCCGGCGCCGGCGGCGCGACGCTGAGCCCCTGGGTCACGATCGGCACGGACGGCATCGTCACGATCTTCTCGCCGGCCGCCGAGATGGGGCAGGGCACCTCCACGGCGATGCCGCGGCTGGTCGCCGAGGACCTCGACGCGGACTGGTCAAAGGTGGTGGTGAAGCAGGCCCCGCACAACGCGAAGGCCTACGGCAACAAGCTGTTCGGCGGCGCTCAGGTGACGGGCGCCTCGCGCACCACGCGCGGCTACTACGAGCCGCTGCGCATCGCCGGCGCCCAGGCGCGCCAGGTGCTGCTGCTGGCCGCGGCCGGGAATTGGGGCGTGCCGGCGGGCGAGCTGTCCACCGAGCCGGGCGTGGTCGTGCACAAGGCGAGCGGTCGGCGCATGGGCTATGGCGAAGTCGCGGCCTTCGCGCGCGTGCCCGACGGCCTGCCCGAGATCACGCCGGCGATGCTCAAGCCGCTGTCGGAGTGCCGCCTGATCGGCAAGGACGCGCCGCGCATCGACGCGAAGGACAAGTCCACCGGGCGCGCGGTCTACGGCATCGACGTGCGCCTGCCCGACATGCTGCATGCCGCGGTGCTGCGCCCGCCGGTGCAGCGCGAGCGGCCGCTGAGCGTGGACGACAGCGAGGCCGCCAAGGTCAAGGGCTTCGTGCGCGCCGTGACGCTGCCCTACGGCGTCGGCGTGATCGCGACCAACACCTGGTCGGCGCGCAAGGCCCGCGAGGCGCTGAAGGTCACCTGGTCGAGCGAGGCGCCGGCCCGCGACTACACCACCGACGCGGTGAAGAAGGACTTCCTCGCCGCGACGCAGGACCTCTCGAAGCCCGCCGTCGTGGTCGAGAAGCACGGCGACGTGCCGGCCGCGATGGCCGGCGCGAAGACGGTGCTGAAGGCCGACTACGTGAGCGGCCACCTGACGCATGCCGCGCTCGAGCCCTTCACCGCGACCGCGCGCCATGCGGGCGGCAAGCTCGAGGTCTGGACCTCGACGCAGGCGCCGACGCTCAACACCCTGGCGCTCGCCGGCGCGCTGAAGATGCAGCCGGCCGACATCACGGTGCACTCGATGCTGCTCGGCGGCGGCTTCGGCCGCAAGATTGAGCCCGACGCGATCATCGACGCGGCGCTGCTGTCCAAGGCGCTCGACGGCCGCCCGGTGAAGGTGACCTGGACCCGCGAGGACGAGATGCGCCACGGCAAGCCGCGGCCGCTCGCCGCGCAGCACGTCGAGGTGGGCCTGGACGACAAGGGCGCGATCGTCGCGCTGCACCACCGGCTCGCCGGCGAGAGCATCTACGCCCGCGCCAACCCGGGCGCCTTCCAGGCCGCCGGCGGCAAGGACGCGCCCTTCCACGAGGGCGCCGAGGCGCTGTACGAGCTGCCCGCGCACCTGATCGAGTACCTGCGGCAGCAGCGCGGCGTGGACGTCGCGTTCTGGCGCGGCGTCGGCGGCGGCTACACCAAGTTCGCGCTCGAGTCGATGATCGACGAGGTCGCGGCGGCGCGGAAGCTCGATCCGCTCCAGCTGCGCCTGCAGCTGCTGCACAAGCACCCGCGTGCGCAGGCGGTGCTGCGCGAGGCCGCCGCGATGGCGGGCTGGCAGCGCAAGCGCGCCGCCGGCCGCGCGCTCGGCGTCGCCTACTCCGACATCTGGTCGACGCACGCGGCGCTGGTGGCGGAGGTCTCGGTGGACCGCAAGAGCGGCGCGCCGAAGGTGCACCAGATGTGGTGCGCGGTGGACTGCGGCGTCGCGCTGCTCCCCGACAACGTCGTGCGCCAGGTCGAGGGCGGCCTGATCTGGGGCCTGGAGTCCACGCGCGCCGAGCTGCTGCACAAGGGCGGCGAGGTCGTGCAGTCGAACTTCCACGACTACCCGGTGCTGCGCGGCAGCGAGGTGCCGCGCATCGACGTCCGCGTGCTCAGGAGCGAGGCGGCGCCGGGCGGCGTGGGCGAGTGCGGCGTGCCGCTGGTGGCGCCTGCGGTGGCCAATGCGGTCGCGCGCCTGACCGGCAAGCGGCTGCGCACGCTGCCCTTCGCCACCGAGGGCCTGAAGTCGGCCTGAGGCCGGCACCCCGGGCGCGCGGCAGGCCCGCGCGCCCGGTTCCGAACACGGCGCCGCGGGCGCCGGCAGGAGAGGCAATGGAAGCGATGGACCTCGCGGTGCTGCGCGCGGCGGCCGACTGGAGCGCCGCAGGGCACCGCTGCTGGCTCGCGACGGTGGTCGAGACCTACGGCTCGGCGCCGCGCCCGCCGGGCTCGATGGCGGTGCTGCGCGACGACGGCCGCGTCGTCGGCTCGGTCTCCGGCGGCTGCGTCGAGGACGACCTGGTCGACTGGCTGCGGCGCGACGCGGCCGGCGTCGAGCGCGCGCGCGCCTTCGTCTACGGCCGCGACGCCGAGGAGCGCGCGCGGCTGCGCCTGCCCTGCGGCGGGCACCTGCGCGTGTGGCTGGAGCCCGCGCCGCGCGCCGAGATCGACGCGCTGCTCGCCGCGATCGGCGGCGGCATGCTGATGCGGCGCGAGATCGACCTCGCCAGCGGCGCCTCGGGCGTCGCGCCCTCGTCGGCCGGCGACGCGACCGCGCTCGCCGGCGAGCGCTTCGTGCAGCTGCTCGGGCCGACCCGGCGGCTGATCCTCGTCGGCGCCAGCGAGGTCTCGCGCTACCTCGCGCCGATCGCGCGCACGATGGACTACCGCGTCACCGTGATCGACCCGCGCGAGGAGTACCTCGACACCTGGCCGCACCCGGACTGCGAGCTGGTGCGCGAGATGCCCGACGACGCGATCGCCGCGCGGCTGCCCGACGCGCACACCGCGGTCGTCGCGCTCAGCCACGACCCCAAGCTCGACGACCTGGCGCTGCTCGAGGCGCTGAAGTCCGCCGCCTTCTACGTCGGCGCGATGGGCTCGCTGCGCACCACCGAGGCGCGGCGCGAGCGGCTCGCGCTGTTCGACCTGACGCCCGCGGAGATCGCGCGGCTGCGCGGCCCAGTGGGCGTGGACGTCGGCGCGCGCACGCCGCCGGAGATCGCGGTCTCGGTCGCGGCCGACCTCGTGCGCGTCGCGCGCGAGGCCGAGACCGCGGCGCGGCGCGGCGCCCCGGCCTGCACCGCGGCGGTGGCGATGCCGCCGCGCAGCGGCGCAGCCGTGCCCGAGTGCGGCGCGCGGGACGACGCGCGCCCTTGATCCCGACGCCCCCGGATCCCGTCCCGGTCGCAGCGCTGCTGCTGGCCGCGGGCCGCTCGCGGCGCTTCGGCGCCGACAAGCGCGCCGCGCCCGTGGGCGGCCGCCCGATGCTGGAGGCGAGCCTCGTGCTCTGGCGCGCGGCGCTGCCGGCGGCGGT
This sequence comes from Caldimonas tepidiphila, assembly GCF_003569765.1. Classification (GTDB taxonomy): domain Bacteria; phylum Pseudomonadota; class Gammaproteobacteria; order Burkholderiales; family Burkholderiaceae_C; genus Caldimonas; species Caldimonas tepidiphila. The sequence goes on from NZ_KZ983963.1 coordinate 7,570, forward strand.
CCCGCTGACGGTGGTGCTGCGCGACGACGACGGGGACGCGCTCGCCGAGCGGGTGCGGGCGCTCGGCGCGCAGCCCTTGCGCGCGGCCGGCAGCGCCCGCGGCCTCGGCGCGAGCCTCGCGGCCGGCGCGCTCGCGCAGCCTGCGGGCAGCGCGCTGCTCGTCGGCCTCGCCGACATGCCCTTCGTGCGGGCCGCGACGATCGCGCGCGTCGCCGCGCGGCTCGCGGCCGGCGCCGGGCTCGTCGCGCCCTTCCACGCGGGCCGGC
>NZ_KZ983963.1:7845-51014 GCF_003569765.1 Caldimonas tepidiphila
GCGGGCCGGCGCGGCCACCCGGTCGGCTTCGGGCCCGCGTGGCGCGCGCGGCTCGCCGCGCTCGACGGCGACCGCGGCGCCGGGCCGCTGCTCGCCGGCGACCGCGGCGCCGGGCCGCTGCTCGCCGGCGCCGCCATCGAGCCCCTGGACGTCGACGATCCCGGCGTGCTCGAGGACATCGACCTGCCGGCGCAGCTCCCGCCCGATTGAGCGCCGGGGCCGCCCCCTTCACGCTGCGGGCCGGCATCCCGTTTGCCCGCCTCCCGGCAGGGTGCGGTCCGTCGCAAGGACTGCCGATGCAGGGGGCAGTGGAAGATGGACAGCGAGAACTTCCGGTACCTGGTGTGGAGCGTGTTCGTCGCCGGGCTGTTCTGGGTGCTGAGCCTCGCCGGCGGCGGTCCGCGCTGGAAGCGCACGCTGCGCTCGATCGGGCTCGCCGCGGGCTTCGGCTTCATCGTCTTCCCCGACCCCGAGAGCGGGCGCCTCGTCTTCAAGCACGTGCTGACGATGTTCATCGAGCTGCCGGCGCACCGCTACCCGATCGCCCAGGTGCTCGGCGCCGGCATCGGCGTGGCCTACTGGTGCCTGTGGCTCGCCGTCTCGTTCGTGCTGCTCGGCCGCGTCGGCCGGCAGGGCGAGGACGCGGCCACGCACGAGCAGCCCCTCGGCACCGCGGAGCGCCAGGAGCCGACGGGGGAGCCGGCTCCGGAGCCGGTACCGGAGCCGCGCTTCGATCCCGAGCCCGGGCTGCTGCCCGCGGAGCCCGGTCGTGTGCCCCAGCCTCAGTAGTGCGGGGGCAGTTCCTCGCGCAGGCTGCGCACCGTGACGGCGCCGCTGTCGCGCATCTGCTGGCGCATCTGCGCGAGCTCGCGCATCAGCAGCTCGATCTGCTGCTGCTGGCGCACCACGGTCTGGTTCAGGTGATCGACCAGATCCTCGGTGAAGCTGGCCTTGACCTCCAGGTCGATCAGGCGGTTCTCGATGTCGTTGGGCTGCGTCATGGGCGTATTGGACGCCAAAAGACGCTCGCCCGCCCGGGAACCGCGCGCCTGCGCCGCACCGCCGCGGTGCACGCAGAGCCCTCACTGCGGTCTTGGCATGCGGGCTTGAGCATAGTTCGCCGCTTGCAGGACCAAGGAAGGACGGATCCTGCCGCGCCTGCCATGCCGTGGAGCGATGCTTCGCGGCCCGGGCGGGATTGCCGCGGCGGGGGAGGACCACCACCAACGTGAACGACAGCCAGTTCGGCGGCGACAGCCCGCAAGCCTCCGGGGCGCTCCCCGGGGAACCCCGGGCCGAGGCCGGATTGCAGCGCAACGAGAAGCGCTTCCGCACGCTCGTGATCTCGACCTCGTCCGTGGTCTGGATCAGCTCCCCCAGCGGCGAGGCGATCGAGGACAACCCGTCCTGGTGTGCCTTCACCGGCCAGACACCCGGGCAGTCCGCCGGCTGGGGCTGGCTGGACGCGCTGCATCCCGAGGACCGCGACGCGGCGCTCGCCGCGTGGCGCGCCGGGGTCGCTGCGGGCCGTTTGGCGGAACTCCGCTACCGGCTGCGCCGCCACGACGGCGAATACCGCGACATGGAGGTGCGCGGCGCGCCGGTCACCGACGAGGACGGGCGCGTGCTCGAATGGATCGGCGACTGCCGCGACGTGACGGACGCGCGCTGCGCCGAGGCGGCACTGAAGGCCAGCGAGGAGCGCTTCCGCTTCCTCGACCGGCTCGGCCAGGCCACCCGGCACGCGACCGACGCGATGCTCGTGATGGAGGTGACCACCCGCCTGCTCGGCGAGCACCTCGGCGCGACGCGCTGCGCCTACGCCGACGTCGAGCCCGACAACGACCGCTTCACGATCCGCAGCGACTGGTCGCGCCCCGGCACGCCCACGAGCGCCGGCGTCTACTCGCTGGACCTGTTCGGCCCGCAGGCGAGGTCCGAGCTGCGCAACGGCCGCACGCTGGTCGTGCGCGACGTCGATGCCGAGCTCGGGCCTGACGGCGGCGGCGACATGTTCAACGCGATCGGCATCAAGGCCATCGTCTGCGCGCCGCTCGCGAAGGACGGGCGGCTGACCGCGCTGATGGCGGTGCACCAGGCGACGCCGCGCGACTGGAGCGAGGGGGACATCGCGCTGATGCAACAGGTGGTCGAGCGCTCGTGGGCGCACATCGAGCGCGTGCGCGACGCGGCGGCGCTGCGCGAGCAGGACCGCCGCAAGGACGAGTTCCTCGCGACGCTCGCGCACGAGCTGCGCAACCCGCTTGCGCCGGTGCGCTACGCGACGGCGCTGATGCGCATGGCCGACGCCGACGGCCGCACGGTGGCGCGGGCGCAGGACATCATCGAGCGCCAGATCGCCCACATGGTGCGGCTGGTCGACGACCTGCTGGACGTCTCGCGCGTCAACCGCGGCCTGATCGAGCTGAAGAAGGAGGCGGTGAGCCTGCGCCAGGTGGTCGAGCTCGCGGTGGAGACGAGCCGGCCCTGGATCGATGCGGCGCGGCACCGCCTCGAGCTCGAGCTGCAGGAGCCGGAGCTGGCGCTGCACGCCGACCCGACGCGGCTCGCGCAGGCGCTGAGCAACCTGCTGAACAACGCCGCGAAGTACACGCCCGAGGGCGGGCGCATCCGCCTGGTCGGCCGCCGCGAGGGCCGGGACGCGGTGCTGGAGGTCAGCGACAACGGCATCGGCATCGCGCCCGGGCTGCAGGAGCGCCTGTTCGAGATGTTCGTGCAGGGCCACGGGCCGAGCCGCGCGCAGGGCGGCCTCGGCATCGGGCTGTCGCTGGTCAGGCGACTCGTCGAGCTGCACGGCGGCACGGTCGAGGCGCGCAGCGCCGGGGTGGACGAGGGCAGCACGTTCGCGCTGCGCCTGCCGCTGCCCCCGCTCGCCGCCCCCGCGCCGCGCCAGGCCCGGGTCGATCCCGCCGCGGCGGACCGGGACCTGCCGGAAGGCAAGGGCCGCGTGCTCGTCGTCGAGGACAACGAGGACGGCCTGCAGATGCTTGTCCTGCTGCTGGGCCAGGCGGGCCACGAGGTGCGCGGCGTGGCCGACGGCCCGTCCGCGCTCGCCGAGGCGCGGCGCTTCCGGCCGCGGCTCGTGCTGCTCGACATCGGCCTGCCGGGCATGGACGGCTATCAGGTGGCCCAGGCGCTGCGCGCCGACCCCTCGCTGGCCGGCCTGCGCATCGTCGCGCTCACCGGCTGGGGCAGCGAGCGCGACCGCCAGCGCGCCCGCGAGGCCGGCTTCGACCACCACCTCACCAAGCCGGTCGATCCCGAGGCGCTCAAGCGCTTCCTGGCGGGACAGCTGGCCGAGCCGGCGGCGGGTTAGCCGGCCACGCCGGGCGGCACGCGCTCGGCGATCAGCTGCTGCATCGCCGCGATGTCGACCGGCTTCGTGAGGTGCGCATCGAAGCCCGCCGCCAGCGCGCGCCGCCTGTCCTCCTCGCTGCCCCAGCCGGTCAGCGCGACCAGCAGCGTGCCGGCGAAGGCCGGCTGCGCGCGCAGGCGCGCCGCCACCTCGTAGCCGTTCATCCCCGGCATCCCGATGTCGCAGAACACCACCGCCGGGGCGAACTCGCGCGCCGCCACCAGCGCGTCGGCGCCGTCGTGGGCCGTGCGGGTGTCGTGGCCGAGCAGGCCGAGCATCATCGCCAGCGTCTCGGCGGCGTCCACGTTGTCGTCCACCACCAGCACCCGCGGCGCATCCGCCTGAGGCGCGGGGCCCGCGCCGCCCGGTCCTGCGGGCTCGGTCTCGGCGTCCGTGGCCAGCGGCAGCCGCACCGTGAAGGTCGCGCCGTGCCCGAGCCCCGCGCTCTCCACGCCGACGTCCCCCTGGTGCATCTCCACGAGGCGCTTCGCCAGCGACAGCCCGATGCCGAGGCCGCCCTGCGCCTGGGCGACGGGCTGCGGCACCTGGGTGAACATCTCGAACACGCGCGGCAGCATCTCCGGCGCGATGCCGATGCCGTTGTCCCGCACGCGGATCACGGCCTCGCCGCCCTCGCGCTCGGCCGACAGCTCGATGCGCCCGCCGCGCGGCGTGTACTTCGCTGCGTTGTTGAGCAGGTTGCCGAGCACCTGCGCCAGGCGGGTCGGGTCGCCGTCGAGGCACAGGGGCCTGCCGGGAAGCTGCAGCCTGAGCTCGTGGCCGCCGCCCTCGATGAAGGGCTGGCTCGCCTCGATGGCGCTGTCGAGGATCGAGCGCAGCGCCACCGCCTCCCGCCGCAGCTCGACCTTGCCGCGGCTGATGCGCGACACGTCGAGCAGGTCGTCGATCATGCGGACCATGTGCGCGATCTGGCGTTCCATGGTCTCGAGCGTGCGGGCCGCCCCCTGAGCCACGCCGGGCGTGAGGCGCAGGATCTGGATGCCGGTGCGGATCGGCGCGAGCGGGTTGCGCAGCTCGTGCGCGAGCGTGGCGAGGAACTCGTCCTTGCGGCGGTCGGCCTCCTGCAGCGCCTGCGCCGCTGCCTTCTCCGGCGTGCGGTCGCCGATCACGCCGAGCACCTGCTCGACCTCGCCGGACGGCCCGAACTCCGGCACGAACTGGCCCGCGAAGTGGCGGGGGCCGTCCGGGGTCTCGAAGCGGAACTCGATGGTGCGGGGGCGGCCCTGCTCGAACACCGACCGCAGCGCCTCGTCCCAGAGGTCGCAGAGTTCCGCCGGCATGCCGAGCTCGCGGTTGGTCTTGCCGATGAAGGCCTCCGGCTTCAGGCCGGTCGCACGCTCGATGGCGCGGCTGACGAACAGGTGGCGCAGCCCGCGGTCGAAGCGCGAGAGGATCTCCGGCGTGTTGTCGGCAAGGGTGCGGAACTCGCGCTCGCGCCGGCCCAGCTCCTCCTCGGCGCGCTTGCGGTCGTGGATGTCGATGGAGGCGCCGAACCAGCGCACGATGCGGTCGCTGCCCGGTTCGCGGTAGGGCTCGGCGCGCACCAGGAACCAGCGGTACTCGCCGCTGCAGGAGCGGACGCGGTGCTCGACCCGGAAGGTGTCGCCGGTGCGCCGCGCCTCGGCGAAGCGTTCGAGCGTGATCGCGACGTCGTCGGGGTGGATCGCCCGGGCGGCGATCTCCGCGGCGGTGGCCGAGGTGATCGAGAGGCCCGTGTAGTCCGTCCACTGGCGGTTGACGAACTCGTTGCGGCCCTCGGCGTCGGTGATCCAGACGATCTGCGGCACCGCGTCGCTCATCAGCCGGAAGCGCGCCTCGCTCTCGCGCAGCGCCTCCTCCGCGCGACGGCGCTGGGTCAGGTCCAGCATCGAGCCGATCATGCGGTAGGCCTTGCCCGCGGCGTCGTGCCCGATGTAGCCGCGGTCGAGGAAGGTGGCGTAGCTGCCGTCGCTCTTGCGGAAGCGGTACTCGTCGCTCCAGCTGCAGCAGCCGTGCTCGATCGCCGCGTGGATGCCCCCGACCACGCGCTCGCGATCCTGCGGGTGGATGCGCGCGTACCAGCCCTCGATGCCGGGCCCGAGCTCCTCGACCGTGCAGCCGAAGTGGATCTTCACGGCCTCGTTCCAGTCGAGCCGGTCGGTCCGCAGGTCCCAGTCCCAGATCACGTCGTTGGTGGCGCGGTTGAGCAGCCGGTAGCGCTCCTCGCTCTGCCGCAGCGCCTGCTCGGCCTCCTTGCGCCTCGTGACGTCCAGCATCACCACGACGCCGCCGACGACGCGGCCGGCCTCGTCGCGCACCGGCGCGGCGTTGTTCAGCAGGAAGCGCCGCGGCCCGCCGTCGAAGGGCAGGCACTCGACCATCTCGTCGCGCACCGTCTCGCCCTGCAGCAGCGCGCGCGACATCGCCCATTCCCCGGCCTCGATGCGCCGCCCGGTGTCGGGCCAGTAGCCGGGCCATTCGCCGTACTGCTGCCAGCCCGGGGTGTCGGGAACCCCGCCCCAGAGCGCGCGGAAGGCGGCGTTCTCGCGGATCAGCCGGCCGTCCGCGTCGGCGACCGCCACCCCGGCCGGCAGCGCCTCGAGCACGGCGCGCAGGAGCGCCTCGCGCTGTGCCAGCGTGCGCTCGGCGCGCGCGCGTTCGACCGCGGCCCACAGCCGTTCGCAGGCCTGCTCGACCAGCGCCACCTCGGCCGGCGCCCACTCGCGCGGCTCGGGATGGTGAACGAAGAACATGGCGACCATGCGGCCCTGCTTCACGAGCGGCACGTCGAGGATCGCGCGCGTGCTGATGCCCTCGTAGGCACGGAGCACGCCCGGGTGGCTGGTGCGCGGGTCGAGCCGGACGTCGGCGATCGGGGCCGAACGTCCCGCCTTCATGTCGGCCACGAAGTCGGGGCCGAAGTCGTCCATGCGCCAGGTGCCGGCGACCGAGCCGATGCGGCCGTCGTTCCAGTCGCGGTGGACGGTGACGTGCGTCTGCGTCTCGTCGATCTCGCCGTAGCCGACCTGCGCCACGCCCAGGTGCGTGCCCAGCGCGGCGCCGGCCGCGTCCATCATCTCCTGCGGGTCGGCGAGTTCGCGCAGGCGCTCGTTGAGCGCGAGCAGGAAGCGGGAGTGCCGTTCCTGCCCGCTCAGCGCCACCTCGGTGCGCACCATCTCGTCGATGTCGGTCGCCGAGCCCGCCCACGACTCGATCGCGCCCGAGGCACCGCGCATCGGCACGGCGCGCACCAGGTGCCAGCGCCAGCGGCCGTCGTGGCGGCGCAGGCGCTGGCGCATCGTGCATTCGCTGCCGGCGTCGATCGCCTGCCGCCACTTCGCGCGGCTCGCGGCCCGGTCCTCGGGATGAACTGCCTGCAGCCAGCCGTCGCCGGCGAGCAGTGCGGGCGTCAGGCCGGTGTAGTGTGCGCAGGCCTCGCTCGACCAGGTGCGGGCGCCCCGCGCGTCGGCCTCGAACACCAGGCAGGGCAGCGCGTCGGCCAGGGCGCGGAATCGCGCCTCGGGGCATCCCTCGGGCGGCCTCGCGCCGATGCAAGGTCCGGGCGCGGCATCCGCGCGATCGCGTTGCGGCGACATCCGGAGCAGATCTGGGGGTTCGCCGCCCATGGTGCACCCATGTGGAAAAAACGCGATTATCCGGTGCGGAAGTGGCATTGCCCGGCTGCGCCGTTGCGGGAATTCCCGGATCGTCGCGCGGGCGGGGACGTCCTCCCGTCGGCGGCCCGTCTCCAGGCAAGGAACCCCGGAGCCGGCATCCCGGCCCCGTCGCCTCAGGCGGGCTTGCGGTAGCCGCCCTCGATCCAGGCCGTCGCGCTCGCCGTCGTCAGCCTGAAGGTGGGCGGCACCTTCACGCTCGCGAGCTCCTCGCCGAAGGCGTCCCGCGCGGCGAGCACCGCGTAGGGCTCGTACTCGTCGGGCACGATGTCCAGCGTCACGGCGATGCGCTCGCCGTCGATGGTCACCGAGACGTTCTTGTGGTGCAGCGCGTGCAGGTGCTGCTCGTGGCGCCGCAGCACCTCGGAGGCGGTCTTCACCAGCGTGTTGAAGGCCGAGACGTCCAGCGGCTTCGGGTTCTTCTTGTCGCGGCCCATCGTCCAGGGCCCGACCAGCGCCGGCTCGGCCTCGCCGTCCTTGATCATCGCGACGGCCCAGCCGTCGTCGTCCTCGTTCTTGATCACGCGGGCCGTCCAGCCCTTGTCACGCCAGAGGCGGGCCTTGTGCACCGGGCCGGACGCTTCGTCGCCGGCTGCGCCGTCGTCATGGGGGTTCGTCGGATTCATGGCGCGGATGTTAATCAAGTCCGCCGCGCCTTCCCCGGGCCTTCCCGGGCGCCTCGCCGCGGCCCGGCCGCACGGCCGTGAGTGAGCGGGCGCTCTCGCCATCTGGCGCGGGAATGCAGGACGGCAGGCGGGGCATTGCCCGTGCCGGGGCAGGGCGCGGCGCAGAATCGCAGGCGGCGAGGCCGCCCGAGCGGGCGGCCCGACTCCGTCTGCTTCAACGAACCGCTGAGGTGCCCATGGAACGCAAGCTTCATCTCCTCGAATCGTTCACCGCCCGCGGCAGCGACGGCGCGACCTACAAGGTGCGCGGCTACGAGTACCTCGCGCGCGACGAGAACCTGCGCGCCCCGGACGGCCACTGGGAGCCGACCGGGATGGCCGAGTACCGGCTCGACAACGGACAGCGCGTCGACATGCTGCGCGACGGCTCGATGCGGGTGGCGGGCTCGGACCTGACGCTGACGCGGCATTGACCGCGCGGCGCCGCCGCGTTCAGCGCCTGCCGCCCTCGTCCCCGGACGCGTCGTCGGCGCCGGCCGGCCGGGCGCCTGGCGTGCCGGTGCTGCGCTGCGCCTGGTTGTTCGGGCGCGTCGGCGCCTGCTGGATGCCGCGGTCGGCGCCGCCGCCGCTGCCCTGCGCGCCGGCCAGGCCCTGCGAGGTGGGGTGGCCGAGGCGCTCGCCCGAGCGCGGCTCGGTGCCTTCGCCCGGCACCGGCGCGACCGGGTTGCCGCCGCCCTGCGGCTGCGCGGCGGGCTTGGCCGCTTCCCCCTCGGGGCGCGATGCGCTGTCCCTGGAATTCGTCATGGCGTGCTCCTGTCTGCGGGTTGGATGTGGGAATGCCCGGCAAGGGCGGTGCCCGCGCCCGCCCGCGCTCAGCCGTCGTCGCGGCGCAGCCAGCGGTAGCCCCAGGGCTCCAGGTCGACGTGGTAGTGGCCGTCCTCCTCGACCTCCTCGCGGTGCTCGGCGAGCACGTCGTACACGCCGCGGGCATCGCTGATCGGCAGGGAGAAGCGCAGGCGCCGGTCCGCGAGGTTGTGGATCGCGAACACGGTGCGCCCGTCGAGGTCGCAGCGGTGCGCGAGCAGCTCGCGGTGGCCGGTGTCGATCCAGGTGCAGCAGCCGAGCCCGAACTCGGAGCTCTCCTTGCGCCGCCGGATCATGCGCTCCAGCCAGTTCAGCAGCGACTGCGGGTCGCGCCGCTGCGCCTCGACGTTGAGCGCCGGGTAGCCGTACTCGCCGTCGGCGATCGGCGGCAGCACGAGCTGCTCGCGCGGCGCGTGCGAGAAGCCGCCGTTGGGCCCGGCGCTCCACTGCATCGGCGTGCGCACGCTCTCGCGGTCCGGCAGCGACAGGTCGTCGCCCATGCCGATCTCGTCGCCGTAGCGCAGCACGGGCGTGCCGGGCAGCGTCAGCATCAGGCTGTGCGCGAGCTCGATGCGGCGGCGGTCGTTGCCGAGCATCGGCGCGAGGCGCCGGCGGATGCCGCGGCCGTAGAGCCGCATGCACTCCTCGGGGCCGAAGGCGCGGAACACCTCCTCGCGCTCGGCATCCGACAGGCGGCCGAGGTCGAGCTCGTCGTGGCTGCGCAGGAAGTGGTTCCACTGGCACCAGCGCGGCAGCGGCGGCAGCTCTGCGGCGGCGCGGCGGATCGGCGTGGCGTCCTGGCGCGCGAGCGCGAGGAACAGGTGCTGGTTGGTCCAGAAGTCGAAGGACATGTGGATCTTGTCGCCGTCGCCGAAGTAGTCCGGCACCTCCTCGGGCCGCAGGTTGGCCTCGGCCATCAGGCAGACGTCGCCGCACAGCGCCTGCACGTGCTGGCGCAGCTCGCGCAGGTAGGCGTGCGGGTTGCCGAGCCCCTCCTGCGGCGTGCCCTTGAACTCGATCAGGAAGGGCAGCGCATCGACGCGGAAGCCTGTGACGCCGAGCTGCAGCCAGAAGCCGGTGATCTTCTCGATCTCGCGGCGCACCGCCGGGTGCGTGATGTTCAGCTCGGCCTGGTGCTCGTAGAAGCGGTGGAAGTAGTAGGCGCGGGCCTTGCGGTCCCAGGTCCAGGTGGTCTGCTGCGGGCCGGGGAAGACCATGCCCTGGTGGGCGTCCTCGGGCTTCTTCTTCGACCAGACGTACCAGTCTCGGTAGGGGGAGGCCGGGTCGCTGCGCGCCGCCTGGAACCAGGGATGGTCGATCGAGGTGTGGTTGACGACGAGGTCGATCATCACGCGGATGCCGCGCTCGCGCGCCCGGCGCGAGAACTCGACGAAGTCGCCGAGCGTGCCCAGGCGCGGGTCGATGCCGTAGTAGTCGGTGATGTCGTAGCCGTTGTCGCGCATCGGCGACGGGAAGAAGGGCTGCAGCCAGACGCAGTCGACGTTGAGCCCGTCGAGGTACTCGAGCCGGCCCGCGAGCCCCTCGAAGTCGCCGATGCCGTCGCCGTTGCCGTCGGCGAAGGTCTTCACGTCGAGGCAGTAGACGACGGCGTTCTTGTACCAGAGGTCAGCCATCGCGATCCCCGCCGCGCGTGGCCTGCCAGGCGCGCAGCAGCTCGGCCACGCTCCAGGCCTGCGCGATGCAGCCGCCGGCGCAGTGCGGCGGCTGCGCGTCGAAGACCTCGCTGACGCTGCCGAGCCCGTGCTCGGCGAGGTGCGCCGGCAGGGCCTGCAGCAGCGCGCGGGCGCGCTCGTCGCGGCCGTGCACGCGCAACCAGGCGTCGACGAAGTGGCCGAGCAGCCAGGGCCAGACCGTGCCCTGGTGGTAGGCGGCGTCGCGCTCGCGCAGCGAGCCCTCGTAGCGCGGGCGGTAGCCGGGCTCGTGCGGGGCGAGGGTGCGCAGCCCGAAGGGCGTGAGCAGGTGGCGCGCGACGGCGTCGAGCACCGCGCGCCGGTGCGCCGCGTCGAGCACCGGGTGCGTCAGCGACAGCGCGAACACCTGGTTGGGGCGCAGGCTCGCGTCGTCGCCGTCCGGGCCGTCGACCACGTCGAGCAGGTGGCCGCGCGCGGGCGACCAGAAGCGCGCCTCGAAGGAGGTCCGCACGCGCTCGGCGAGCGCGTCGTGCGCGTCGGCCCCCGGCGCGCCGAGCGCGCGGCCCCAGCCGGCCATCAGCCGCAGCGCGTTGTACCAGAGCGCCTGGATCTCCACCGGCTTGCCGCGCCGCGGCGTGACGACCCAGTCGTCCACCTTGGCGTCCATCCAGGTGAGCTGCAGGCCCTCGGCCGCGGCGCGCACCAGGGCGTCCTGCGGGTCGACGCCGATGCCGAAGCGCGTGCCCTGGCGGTGGCGCTCGATCACGTCGGCGAGCACCGGGTAGAGCTCGGCGACGAGCGACAGGTCGCCCGAGTGCGCCACGTAGCGCTCGATCGCGTGGAAGTACCAGAAGGTCGCGTCGACGGTGTGGTAGAGCGCCTCGCGCTCGCCCTCGGGAAAGAGGTTGGGCAGCAGGCCGTCGCGGATGTAGCGGGCGAAGGTGCGCAGGATGCCGCGCGCCTCGGCGTGCCGCCCGGTGCACAGCGCCAGGCCCTCGAGCGCGATCATCGTGTCGCGCCCCCAGTCGCCGAACCAGGGATAGCCCGCGATCACGGTGCGCGCGCGGCCCTGTCCCGTCTCGCGGCGGCCGGCCGGCTCGACGACGAAGGCATCGGCGGCGAGCACGAGGCGCCGCTCGGTCTCGTCGGCGCCCGCGAGCCCCTCGGCGGCGAGCAGTGCGGCGACGCGCGAACGCTCGGCCTCGAACAGCTCCTCGGGGGAGGGCAGCGCCGCATCCCCCTCGCCGTCCTGGTCCCCGCACTGCGCGACGAAGGCCGCGTCGCGGCCCGGCGCCAGCGTCAGCCGCCATTCGCCGGGGCTGTGCATGTGCTCGCGGTGCTCGTAGCCGCGCTCGCGCTCCACGCGCAGCAGCACGTCGCGCTCGAGCCGCGGCGCCTCCTCGAACGCCGCGTCCTGCGCCAGCACCTGCATCCGCACCGCGATGCCGGAGTCGGCGCGCCAGAGCCGCGCATCTCCGTCTGCAGCCGGTTCGAGCCGTCCGGGCGGGTGCTCGTCGAGGTGCAGCGGCGCGTCCTGGCGGCGCCCGCCGGCATAGACGCGCAGCCGCAGCCGGCAGGCGGGCCCGTCGAGCAGCCGCCAGCGCACGCACACCGCGTTGCGGCCCTGCGGCATCAGCAGCGCGCGCTCGATGACGCGGCCGTCCACCTCGAAGGTCCACACCGGCGTCACGCCGTCGAGGCGGAACTCGCGCAGGTGCAGGTGCGCCTCGACCTCCGGCCGGCCGTCGCCGAGCTCCGCGCCGGCGAGCCGCACGCTGCCGCCACCGGCCTCGACGCAGTCGTCGAGCCGCGGCAGCGCGACGTGGCGGCCGCGCGGCGCGTCGAGGTTGGGCACGAGGATGCCGTGGTGGCGGCGCGTCGGCACGCCGAGCACGGTGCCCGAGGCGTAGCCCCCGAGGCCGTTGGTGACGAGCCATTCGCGCTCGCGCAGCGCGACTGCGTCGCCGCCGATCGTCCGGGGCAGCACCAGTTGGGGCGGCAGCATCGCTTCGACTTCCTCCTCCACGCGCCGACACGGCCGGCGGCGCCCCCGCGGCGGCGGCGGCTCGCGCGCCGCCCGGCGCGCTGCGGGGACGGCCGGGTTCGAGGCCTGCGCAGCAAGCCCCGCGCCCGGCGGCTCAGGCGCCGGCAGCAGGTTCAGCGGGATCTTCAGGTAGCTCACGCCGTTATCCTCGGGCGGCGGCAGCTGCCCGGCGCGCACGTTGACCTGGAGCGACGGTAGCAGCAGCACCGGCACCTCGAGCGCCGCGTCGCGGGCGCGGCGCATCGCGACGAACTGCGCCTCGTCGATGCCGTCGCGCACGTGGATGTTGGCGCGGCGCTGCTCGGCGACGCTCGTCTCCCAGCGCGGCCCGCGCCCGGCGGGCGGGTAGTCGTGGCAGACGAAGAGGCGCGTGTCGCCCGGCAGGTCGAGCAGCCGGCGGATCGAGCGGTGCAGCGTCTGCGCGTCGCCGCCGGGGAAGTCGGCGCGCGCGGTGCCGACGTCGGGCATGAAGAGCGTGTCGCCGACGAACACCGCGTCCCCGACGAGATAGGCCATGTCTGCCGGCGTGTGGCCCGGCACCCACAGCGCCCGTGCCTCGACGCTGCCGATGCGGAAGGTCTCGCCGTCGGCGAACAGGTGGTCGAACTGGCTGCCGTCGGACAGGAAGCCGGGCTCGAGGTTGTAGATCTTCCGGAAGATCTGCTGCACCTCGCGGATGCGCTCGCCGATCGCGATGCGCCCGCCGGCTTGCGCTTTGAGATGGTGCGCCGCAGAGAGGTGGTCGGCGTGGGCATGCGTCTCGAGGATCCATTCGAGCGCCAGGCCCTGCTCGCGCAGGTGAGCCAGCAGGCGGTCGGCCGAGTCGCTGCGGGTGCGGCCGGAGCGGGCGTCGTAGTCGAGCACCGGGTCGACGACCGCGGCCTGCCGCGTCGCGGGGTCCGCCACGACGTAGCTGACGGTCGAGGTGGCGGGGTCGAAGAAGGGGCGGATCGTGATGCGAGGGTTCATGGCGGCCTCCTGCGGTTGACGCGGTTGACGAACGATCTACGAGAAAATAATATATCAACAGATATATTGTTGTCGATGAAAAGGACCCCGGCGATGAACGACCCCTCCCCCGAGCTCGATCCGCAGCGCCTGCGCGGCGCGGCCGCGCAGGCGGCCGCGACGCTCAGGCTGCTGGCCAACGAGGACCGGCTGCTGCTGCTGTGCCAGCTCTCGCAGGGCGAGTGCAGCGTCGGCGAGCTCGAGGAGCAGCTCGGCATACGCCAGCCGACGCTGTCGCAGCAGCTCGGCGTGCTGCGCAACGAGGGCGTGGTCGCGACGCGCCGCGAGGGCAAGTACGTCCACTACCGCATCGCCGACCCGGCGCTGCTCGAGATCCTGGCGGTGCTCTACCGCCTCTACTGTCCCCGGGAGGACGCGCGATGAGGATCGACTGGAACGCCTTCGCGCCGGCCGAGGCGCTGCTCGGCGGCGTGCTGATCGGGCTGGCGGCGGCGATGTTCGTGCTGCTCAACGGCCGCATCGCCGGCATCAGCGGCGTGCTCGGCGGCCTGCTGCGCCCCGCGCGCGGCGACCTGGGCTGGCGCCTCGCCTTCGTCGCCGGCCTGCTCGCGGCGCCGCTCGCCTGGGCGCTGTTCTGGCCGCTGCCGCCGGTGCGGGTGGAGGCCGGCACCGTGCTGCTGGCGGCAGCGGGGCTGCTGGTCGGCGTCGGCACGCGCTACGGCGCGGGCTGCACCAGCGGGCACGGCGTGTGCGGCCTGTCGCGGCTGTCGCCGCGTTCGCTGCTCGCCACCGTCGTGTTCATGGCCGCGGGCTTCGCGACGGTGTACCTCGTGCGCCACCTGCTGCAACCCTGAACGCAAGGAGAGACCGCGATGCTGCTGCTCACCTCGTTTCTCTCGGGCCTGGTCTTCGGCCTCGGGCTGCTGCTGTCGGGCATGGCGAACCCCGCCAAGGTGCTCGGCTTCCTCGACCTCGCCGGCGCCTGGGACCCCTCGCTCGCCTTCGTGATGGCCGGGGCCGTCGGTGTCGGGCTCGTCGCCTTCGCGCTGGCGCGCCGGCGCACCCGCTCGCTGCTCGGCGCCGCGATGAGGCTGCCCGACGCGCGCCGCATCGACCGGCGCCTCGTGGGCGGCAGCCTGCTGTTCGGCATCGGCTGGGGCCTCGCCGGCTTCTGCCCGGGCCCGGGGCTGGTGGCGCTGGGCATGGGGGTGCCCGGCGCCGCGGTCTTCGTGCTCGCGATGCTCGCCGGCATGGCGCTGCACGAACTGCTGGAGCGCCGCGGCGCGGCGGCGGCGCGATGAGCGAGGCCCTCACCTGGGGCGCCTCGCTCGCCACCATCGCGATCCTGCTGGCCTACGAGGTCGGGCTGCTGCTGGTGCAGCGGCGCAGCCCCGACCGCGTCGCCCGTACCGCGCACGCGCGCATGCGCACCGAGTGGTTCGATGCGCTGTCCAGGCAGCCGGGCAGCGAGCTGCTGGCGGTGCAGACGCTGCGCAACTCGGTGATGTCGGCGTCGATGATCGCCTCCACCGCGGCGATCGGGCTGATGGGCACCGTCACGCTGGTCGCGCCGCTGCTGGCCGAGGCCTGGGCCGAGGCCGGCGTGCCGGGCACCCGCTTCACTCCGCGGCTGGTGCTGGAGCTGCTGCTGATGGTGCAGCTGTTCGCGTCGCTGGCGTGCGCGGCGACCTCGGTGCGCTGCTTCACGCACGCGGGCTTCATCTGCTCGATGCCGGTGAACTCGGCCGAGCGGCAGCGCTGGAACCGGGTCGGCGCGGTCTACATGAAGCGCGCCGGCATGCTCTACAGCTGGAGCCTGCGCCACCTCTTCATGGTTGCGCCGGTCGTGGTCGCGCTCGTCCATCCCGGCTGGGGGCCGCTGGCGGCGCTGGCGGTGCTGGCGGTGCTGCGCTGGTTCGACCGCTTCGGCTGAAGGCGCGCCGGCTGCGGCCCCGCGGCGCGGCGGGGAATCCGCGGCGCTACGGCAGCGCGGGCGGGGAAGGACGCAGAATCGTCGCATCCGCCCGGCCGGCATCCCCGGCGAGCGGGCCCGCAACCCACAGGACCTTCCGCATGAGCCTCGAAGCGATCGAAATCGAAACCGGCGCCGACCCGCGCGCCAGCCTCATCGTGCTGCACGGGCTGGGCGCGAGCGGCGACGACTTCGTGCCGATCGCGCGCGAGCTGGACCTCTCGGGCGTCGGCCCGGTGCGCTACGTGTTCCCGCACGCACCGGTGCGCCCGGTGACGATCAACGGCGGCTACGCGATGCCGGCCTGGTACGACATCGTCAGCAGCGACCTCGCGCGCCGCGAGGACGAGGCCGGGCTGCGCGAGTCGCAGGCGCTGGTCGAGGCGCTGATCGCCCGGGAGCGAGCGCGCGGCGTCGAGGCATCGCGCATCGTGCTGGCCGGCTTCTCGCAGGGCTGCGCGATGACGCTGCAGGCGGGGCTGCGCCAGGAGCAGCGCCTCGCGGGCCTGGTGGGCCTGTCGGGCTACCTGCCGCTCGCCGCCAGGCTGGAAGCCGAGCGCCACCCGGGCAACCACGACGTGCCGATCTTCCTCGCGCACGGCACGCAGGACGGCGTGGTGCCCATCTCGCGCGCGCGGCTGTCGCGCGACGCGCTGCAGGCGCTCGGCTACCAGGTGGAGTGGCACGAGTACCCGATCGCCCACACCGTCTCGATGGACGAGCTCCGCGACCTCGAGCGCTGGCTGCAGCGCGTGCTGGCCTGAGGGCCGCGGCAGCGCGCCGGGCGCCGCCCTCCGCTCAGGACGACTGCGGCGGCAGGTCCATCGCCTCCTTGATGCCGGTGAAGGGCAGCTGGGCCGCCTCGTTCACCGCCCTGACCGTGTCGGCGCTGCCGGCCTCGAACAGGCACATGCAGCGCGACTCGCCGGACACGAAGATGCTGCGCATGTAGCGCACGTCCCGGCCCTCGGCGTTGAACTCGCGCACCTTCTCGATCGCCGCCTTCTGCGCGGCCGCCAGTTCCCCGATCGAGATCCCCGGCAAGTCGCGCTCGACCATGTAGACAGCCATGACTGACCTCCTGTGACGGGTTGAAGCCCCATCGGCGCTTGTACGTCCGCGCCTGCGCGGCGTCAATCGCATGGAAGCGGTGGCGGGCGGGTCTTCCGCCGGGGGGAGCGGCCGGCGGCTAGCCCCCGGCGCGCTTGACCTTCCAGCCCTCGGCGGCGAGCAGCGCTATCACCCGCTCGACGTGCTCGCCCTGGACCTCGATCGTGCCGTCCTTGACGGTGCCGCCCGAGCCGCAGGCGGTCTTCAGGCGCTTGCCGAGCTCGACGAGCTCCGCGGCGGCCAGCGGCACGCCGCGCACCACCGTCACCCCCTTGCCCCGGCGGCCCGAGGTCTCGCGGGACACGCGCACGATGCCGTCGCCCCGGGGCGCCGCCTGCTGCGCGGCGCAGGCGCACTCGCGCAGCGGACGGCGGCAGCCGGGGCACATCCGGCCGCCTTCGGTGGAATAGACGAGGCCGCCCCCGGCGGATCTGCTGCTGCGATTCATGATGGCGCCGATTCTCGCTCGCCGCCGGCCGGGACGGCGGCCCGCACCGGCGCGAACAGTGGCCGGGGCAGGCCGACGCCGTAGCCCTGCGCGTAGTCGATGCCGAGTTCGCGCAGCGACTCGATCAGCTCGCCGCTCTCGGCGTACTCGGCCACGGTCTTGATGCCCATCACCTGGCCGATGCGGCTGATCGTCTCGATCATCGCTCGGTCGAGCCCGTCGCGCTCCATGTTGCGCACGAAGCTGCCGTCGATCTTCAGGTAGTCGACGGTGAGGCTGCGCAGGTGGGCGAAGGCGTTGGTGCCGGTGCCGACGTCGTCGAGCGCGAACAGGATGCCCAGCTCCCGGCAGGCGCGGACGAACTCCCCGACCCGGCGCGGCTGGCCGACCGCCGCGCTCTCGCTGATCTCGAAGCAGATCGAGCGCGGCGGCAGGGCGTGGGCCTCGAACTGCTCGCGCACGAAGCCGGCCAGGCCTTCCCCCTCCAGCGAGGTCGCCGAGAGGTTGATCGCGCAGGTCAGCGGGCCGCCGCCGCGCTCGGCGGCGAGCGCGCGGTAGCCCGCGAACACGCGGCGGATCACCCAGCGGTCGATCGCCGGCATCAGGCGGTAGCGCTCGGCGGCCGGGATGAAGCTCGCGGGCGGGACCAGCGCGCCGTCCTCGTCCACCATCCTCAGCAGCACCTCGATGTGGTGGCCGCCCGCGTGCGGCGCGGCGCCGAGCGCGAGGTAGTCCTGGAAATGGAGCTCGAAGCGCTCGTCCTGCAGCGCCGACTGGATGCGCGCGGCCCAGCCCGACTCGCGGCGGCGCGCCGCGGCGTCGCCGTCGCCCGGGTGGTAGACGCAGCAGCGGTTGCGCCCCTGCTCCTTGGCCCAGTAGCAGGCGGTATCGGCCCTGGCGAGGATCTCGGCGCTGCTGCTGTCGCCGTCGAGCGCCGCGAGGCCGATGCTCAGGCCGACCGAGAACAGCCGCGACGCGTGCTCGAAGCGGTAGTCGGCGACCGCCGCGAGCAGCTCGGCCGCGATGCGCTGCGCGCGCTCGACCGAGCAGCCCTCGAGCAGCAGCGCGAACTCGTCGCCGCCGAGCCGCGCCAGCGTGTCCGACTCGCGCACGCGGGACTTCATCAGCGCCGCGACGTCGCGCAGCAGCTCGTCGCCGGCGGCGTGGCCGCAGGCGTCGTTGACCAGCTTGAAGCGGTCGAGGTCCATGAAGCACACCACGTGCTGGCGCCCCGTGCCGCGCGCGCTCGCGAGCGCCGCCTCCACCCGCTCGCCGAAGCGGCGGCGGTTCGGCAGCCCGGTCAGCGCGTCGTGCGCCGCCTCCCAGACGCGGCGCTGCACGAGGCTGCGCTCGGCGCTGACGTCGCGCAGCGTCAGCACGTGGCCCGAGAGCCGGCCGCGGCGGTCGCGCATCGGCGCCGCGAGGTGGTCCACCGCGACGCGCACGCCGTCGTGCCGCAGCAGGTCCGCCGCCCCCTCGTCCGCCCCGGGGTCGTGCCCCGCCGGGTCGAGCGGGTCGGCGACGGGCTCCCCGGTGCGGGCGTCGACGAGCGTCAGCAGCTCCGCCACCGGCCGGCCGAGCGCGGCCTCGAGCGGGCAGCCGAGCAGCTGCTCGGCCGCCGGGTTCAGGTACTGCACGCGGCCGGCGGCGTCGGTGGTGAGCACCGCGTCGCCGATCGAGCGCAGCGTCACCTCGGCGCGCTCCTTCTGCGCGTCGAGCGCGTCCGACACCCGGCGCAGCTCCTCCAGCGCCGCCTCGAGCTCGGTCTTGCTCACCGAGGTCGCCTGCAGCTCGTCGATCAGCCCGTTGAACGCGGCGCCGAGCCGTCCCGGCTCGTCGTCGGTGCCGGCCGGCGCCCGGTGTCCCACCTGCCAGGGCCCCTGCCGCAGGGTCTCGATCGTGCCGATCAGCGCGTCGAGCGGGTTCGTGACGAAGCGCCGCAGCGCCAGGTGCAGCAGCAGCAGCCCGAGCGCAAGCACCGGCAGCGCCACGCCCAGCACCGACCCCAGCATCGAGCGGATGCCCGCGGCCACCTGCGCGGCGGGGTAGCCGATCACGATGCTGCCGGCATGCTCGCCCTGCGGCGTGCTCGCGGGCGTGACCGCGTGGTGCCAGGGCTCGCCGCCGCGCAGGGCGGTGACGGTCTGCTCGGTGCCCGACGCGATCGCCCGCAGCAGCGCGGGATCGGCGATCGAGCGTTCGCCCTCGGGGTCGTTGTGGAAGATCACCCGGCCGTCCCGGGCCGCCACCAGCGCGATGCCGATGCCGGGATGGGCCTCGACCACCTCGCGGCACTGCTCCTCGAAACCCAGCAGGTCCTCGAGGCGGATGCCGAAGTGCAGCAGGCGCTCGAGCTGCAACTCGAGGCTCTGGCCGATCGCGAGCGAGCGCGACTTCAGCGCCTTGGCCTGCTCGCGCGCGGACAGCGCGGCGCTGGTGGCGATGACGGCGGCCATCGCCAGCAGCATCACCGCGGTCGCGATGACGAGGACCTTGCCGCGCAGGCCGAGCTTCACGAGTCCCACTCGAAGCCGCGGATCACCTCGGCCGACAGCAGCAGCCCGCTCCTGAGCCGCAGGCCGAGCCGCTCGGCGCGCGCCAGGCTGATCGCCGCGTGCCCCCGCTTGGTCGGCAGCATCGGGAAGGAGCCGGGGCTCCTGCCCTCGAGCAGGATGGCGCGCGCGATGCGGCCCGCGGCGAGGCCCTGCTCGTGCTCGGACACCGTGAACGCGGCGAGCGTGCCGAAATGCACGCGATCCACCCAGTACGCGAAGTCCGGCAGCCGGCTGTGCTCGGCGGTCCAGCGCAGCACCTGCTGGTAGGGCACGTTCGCGCCCTGGCTGTCGCGGAAGTTGAAGATGCCGACGAGCGCGATCGCGTCGGCCCGCTCCGGGTAGTCGAGCACGCGGCGCTGGTAGTCCTCGAAGCTCGTGATCGTGTCCCAGGCGGAGAAGCCGACGCCGGGCAGCTGCGCCAGCCCCTCCTGCATGCGCCGCTTCACCGGCTCCCAGTGCGGCGAGTCGTCGAACACCGCGGCGATGCGCCGCACGCCGGGCACCATCGCCTGGATCAGCCGCACCGACTCGACGAAGTGCTCGTGCTCCAGCACGCCGGCGATGTTGCGCCGGCCCGCGATGCCGTGGCTGGCGGGGTCGCGGTTGACGCCGCTGAAGACGAAGGGCAGGTCCTGGCCCGCATAGTGGCGGGTGAGGTACTGCTGGGCCTCGTCGTCGCTCGTGTAGACGAGATCGGGCTGCCACGATCCGATCAGCGCGCGGGCCTCCTCGCCCCGGCGCTCCAGGTCCCGGGCCGCGCTGCGGCGCTTGGCATCCATCTGCAGCACCCGGTACTCGGCCGGCACGTCCCGCATCGCCTCCTGGAAGCCGCGCAGCTGCCCGTCGGTCCAGCGCCAGGGCGAGTGGTGGCTCATCACGTGCAGGATCCGCCAGGGCCGCCGGCCGGCCGCCGCGTCGCGGGACCCGGCGTGCACCGCCGCGGCGCCGCCGAGCGCGCAGCCCGCGGCGAGCGCCGCGAGGACGCGGTGGACCCGGCGGCGGGATTGCTGGGAGGGATTCATGACTGCTGCGGCCTTCTTCTGATTCGTGTTCTCGGGCGCCGGAGCCCGTGCCCCGCTCCCGGCCGTCCCTGTTCCTGCCGGCCTGTCGGGCGTGCGTGCGTGCGGGAGCGGACTGCCGATGGTATTCGGCAGCCCCGGGTGGAATCTTGAGGGGAGAGGAGGGGGGCCGGCCCCCGGATCATCCCGGGGGCGGCCCGCGGCGCCGGGCCGCCGGACGGGGGGCGGCCGGTCCGCCGGGGTGGCGCGTGCGCGCCGGCGGCTAGCGGCGCTCGTCGCCGCCGCCCGGGCCCATCTGGCCGCCGCGGCTGCGCTCCTGGTTCATGCTGCGCTCGGCGCTGCCGACGCCGCCCTCGGTGTTCGTGCGGCCGTCGGTGCTGGCCATGCCGCCGCGCTCGGGGACGTCCATCGCGTCGGTGCTGCGCTCGCCGAGCTGCGTGCCGCCGGTCTGGGCCGGGCGGGTGCCGCCCTGGATCTCCTTCTCGGGGTCCTTGTCGCTGCGGTCCCTCCCGCCGTTCTGCGCCGCGTTGCCGCGGTTCGCGTCGCTGTCCATCCTGTCGCGGGGTCCGGTTGCCGGGTTCTGGTCTGCCATGTCGTGGTCTCCTGTGCTGGGGCGTGCGGCGGGCCGCACACCGACTGCGGGGCAACCCGGATGCCCGCGCCGGCCCTGTCGCCGCGCAACCCCGGGCCGCGCCGCCTCACTCCTGCACGGCGCGGGCTTCCGGGCCCGTCCGGCCGACGGTCCTCAGCCGGCGGCGCAGCGCCTGCTCGAGCTTGCGCTCGGCTCCGGCGAAGGCCTCCTCGATGTCGGTGCGGTCGCCCGGCTCCTGCGCCTCCCGCAGCCCGGCCGCGGCGATGAGCCGGGCGTGGTGCCGCAGCGACTCGCGCTGCTCGGGCAGGCGCACGTGCTCGGCGATGCGGGCCAGCGCCTCCAGCAGCCGGATCACGATGGCGGGCTGCCTGGCGGCGGCCTGGCGGATCTGGTGCAGCGCCGCGTCGAGGATGTCGGCGTGGCTGCTGCGCCTGCACACGAGGCGCACCTCGCCCGCCGCGTCGCGGTAGACGCAGGGCGCCAGCTCCTTGCCCATCAGCCGCGACAGCGCGCCGCGCAGCCGGTCGATCACCATCAGCGCGGTGTTCGCGTCGTTGATGCCGGGCGACAGCGCGCGCAGCGCGATGTCGATCAGGTGCCGGATCGAGAACTCCAGGTCCTGCGTCGGCGTGCGCTGGCGGCCGATCAGGATCCGGTCCTGCACGGCGTCGCCGAAGGCGCGGTCGACTGCCTCGCCGGGATGGACGGCGCCGAGCCAGCCGTGCCGGCACATGAACTCGCCCGGCTTGAAGTCCAGGCGCAGCAGCACCCCGTGCCGCGCGGCGAGCGCGGCCAGCGCCTCGTAGTCGACCGCCTGGACATAACCCTCGTCGCGCGAGGCGAGGATGACCGAGCGCGCCTCGAAGTCGTGCGGCAGCCGCGCGTCCTCCGCGTCCTCGCGCCGCCGCCCCGGCTCCAGCGGGCGCAGTTGCGCGATGCTGTCCTCCAGCTCGCCCGCGACGCGGCGCGCCACCTCGTCCGCGACGATCGAGCGCGCCACGACGTGCAGGAACAGCAGCAGCGCGAGCACGCAGGTCAGCCCGAGCAGCAGCCCGAGCGTCACGGTCACGTGCGGCACCTCGGCCGCGGGCATGTCCTTCTGCACCGCGCGCAGCCCGAGCAGGCAGTACACGATCGTCATCGTGAACAGGCCGAGCGCGACCTTGGTGCGGAGGTCGGACATGTAGATGCGCACCATGCGCGAGCCGAACTGGTTGGCGGCGAGCGACAGCGTCACGACGGTGATCGAGAACACCACGCTCGACATCGTGATGATCGCGGCGACCAGCGTCGACAGCAGGTTGCGCGCGTCGTCGCCGCTGCCGCTGTACAGCCACCAGGTCCGCAGCGCCGCCTGGTCGGGCGCGACGCGGTCGATCCAGCCCGCCCCCTGGTGCAGCAGGATCGTCAGCGGCAGCATCGCCAGCGGGACCACCCACAGGCCGGTGCGCAGCTTTTCCCACCAGACGAAGGCTCGGTTGTTCATGTCGCGTGAAGGAAAGGAGCGTGCGGGACCGTTCGGCCGGCCTCGCGGCGCGCACGGGTCGGGTCTGCCTGTCTCGGCAACCGGCAACCGGCAACCGGCAACCGGGATGCCGCCTGCGTTCCTGTTACGTTTCGGCGTCCCCGGCGCCTGGCGCGGCGGCGCTGCCGCGCCAGGCGCCCGTCTCCCGGGCCGTCCTCGGGACGGCCGTTTCTCGTCCGCGCCGCGGCGGGCTCAGGGGACGCTGCGCAGTGGCCGGCGCGGGGCGGCGTTCCCCGCCTCGTCCTGCCACTGCGCCAGCAACTCGCACAGCCGCTCGAAGTGCAGCGGCTTGGCCATGAAGTGGTCGCAGCCGGCCTGCATCACCTGGGCCTGGATGTCGCTGCCCTGCTCGGCCGTCAGCGCGATCATCAGCAGCGAGCGGGGCGAGCCCGGCTCGCTGCGCAGGCGCCGCGCCAGCTCGATCCCGCCCATGCCGGGCAGGCCAAGGTCGAGGATCACGCCCTCGGGCTGGAAGCGCTCGAGGGCCTCGAGCGCCTCCTCGGCGTCCAGCGCGAAGCGCGCCTCGTGGCCCGCCATGCCGAGCAGCGTGGCGAGCAGGCGGGCGGCCTCGGGCGCGTCCTCGACGACGAGGATGCGCATCCCGCCGGCCCGCCGTCGCGAGTCCGCCGGCTCCGCGGCACGGAGCCGGCCGCGCTGGGGGTGGAGCTCGAAGGACTGCCGGGCACAGGAGGTGGGGGTGCTCATACGGGCTCGTCTCGGTCGGTGAAGGGAGCTGTGATGGAAGAGGCAAACCGTGTGCCGCTCCGGTTTGCGCACGCCGATGCGGCGCCGCCTCCCCGGCGGCGGTGCCCCGTTTCCCGGGCGCGGCCCGGGGCGGGCGACGCGGTGCGCCCGCTTGCCTAGAATCAAGCGCATGACCCAGGATCCCGCCCTGCCCGACACGGGAGCGCTGACGCCGAGTTCGCTGGACTTCCCCGTGGTGGGCCTCGGCGCGTCGGCGGGGGGCCTGCCCGCGCTGCTGCGCTTCTTCAAGCAGATGCCCGGCGACAGCGGCATGGCCTTCGTCGTGATCCTGCACCTGTCGCCCTCGCACGCCAGCGAGGCGCATGCGGTGCTGCAGCGCGTGACGAACATGAAGACGGTGCAGGTCCACGAGCCCTGCGTCATCGAGCGCGACCACATCTACGTCATCCCGCCGTCCAGGCACCTGTCGCTCAACGACAGCTACCTGCGCGTGACCGAGATGGACCGCCCGCGCCACCGCCACATCGCCGTCGACCTGTTCTTCCGCGCGCTCGCGCAGGTGCACCGCGAGCGCGCCTTCGGCATCGTGCTGTCGGGAACCGGCTCGGACGGCGCGGTGGGCATCGCGCGCGTCAAGGAACTGGGCGGCGTGACCTTCGCGCAGGACCCCGGCGACGCCGAGTTCGAAGGCATGCCGCGCGCGGCCGTCGCCACCGGCGTGATCGACTGGGTGCTGCCGGTGGACGAGATGCCGCGCAAGCTGCTCGAGATCCGGGCCAACGCGCGCCTCATCGAGCTGCCGCCGCTCGCCGACGAGGAGGAGTCGGCGGCGCTCGCGTCCGCGCGGCCCGCCTCGCAGGAGGCCGAGACGGCGCTGCGCGAGATCATGGCGCTGCTGCGGCTGCGCACCGGGCACGACTTCCGGCACTACAAGCGCGCCACGCTGCTGCGCCGGCTCGAGCGGCGGCTGCAGGTGCACGCGCTGCCGAGCCTGCCCGCCTACCGCGCGCTGCTGCAGGAGCAACCCGCCGAGGCGCAGGCGCTGCTCAAGGACCTGCTGATCGGCGTCACCAACTTCTTCCGCGATCCCGAGGCCTTCGATGCGCTCGGGCGCGAGGCGGCGCCGAGGCTGTTCGGCCCGCAGCGCGGCGCCGAGCCGGTGCGCGCCTGGGTGGCCGGCTGCTCCAGCGGCGAGGAGGCCTACTCGGTGGCGATGCTGCTGCTGGAGCAGGCCGGGGCGACGCGCGGGACGCCGGAGATCCAGGTCTTCGCCACCGACATCGACGAGGCCGCCATCGCCGCCGCACGCACCGGGCTCTACCCGGAGTCGATCGCCGCGGACGTCGCGCCCGTGCGGCTGCGCCAGTTCTTCGCCAAGGACGGCAACCACTACCGCATCCGCAAGGAAGTGCGCGAGAGGATCCTGTTCGCCTCGCACAACCTGCTGCGCGATCCGCCCTTCTCGAAGCTCGACCTGGTCTGCTGCCGCAACCTGCTGATCTACCTCGACCGCGAGGTGCAGCCGCAGATCCTCGAGATGTTCCACTTCGCGCTGCGTCCGGGCGGGCTGCTGTTCCTCGGCAGCTCCGAGTCCGCCGACGCCGTGCCGCAACTCTTCTCGGTGGTCGACAAGAAGAACCGCATCTACCGTGCCAACGCGGTGGCGCAAGCGACCCGCTACCACAGCACGGTGCCGCTGGAGGTCTTCGACGGGCACGTGGCCGGCCCGCGCGAGCCGGTGGCCGAGCGCCGCCGCGTCAGCTACGCCGAGCTGCACCAGCGGCTCGCCGAGCAGCACGCGCCGCCGAGCGTGCTGGTGGACGCCGAGGCCCACATCGTGCACCTGTCGGAGCAGGCCGGCCGCTTCCTGCGCCACACGGGCGGCGCGCCCTCGCACCACCTGCCGGCGCTGGTGCGGCCGGAGCTGCGGCTGGAGTTGCGCACGGCGCTGTTCCAGGCCCTGCAGTCCGGCCGCAGCGTCGAGGCGCGGCGCGTGCGGCTCGAGAGCGAGGAGCGCATCAGCTACGTCAACATGACGGTGCGGCCGGTGCAGGAGCCGACGCTCGACGCCACGCTGGCGCTGGTGCTGTTCGACGAGGTCGAGGAGACGATGGGCGCGGCGCCGCCCTCCGGCGGGCCGGGCGAGGCGCGCGACCCGCTCGTGCTGCAGCTCGAGGCGGAGCTCAAGCGCGTGAAGCAGCAGCTCCAGGACACGATCGAGCAGTACGAGACCTCCACGGAGGAGCTCAAGGCGTCCAACGAGGAGCTGCAGGCGATCAACGAGGAGCTGCGCTCCACCACCGAGGAGCTGGAGACGAGCAAGGAGGAGCTGCAGTCGATCAACGAGGAGCTCATCACCGTCAACCACGAGCTCAAGAGCAAGGTCGAGGAGACGGGCAAGGTCAACGACGACCTGCAGAACCTGATCGCCTCCACCGACATCGCCACGGTCTTCGTCGATCGAGCGATGTCCATCAAGCGCTACACGCCGCGCGCCACCGAGATCTTCAGCCTCATCCCGGGCGACATCGGGCGCTCGCTGCTCGACATCCGCCACCGCCTCGACTACGAGCTGCTCGCCGAGGACGCCGCCGAGGCCTTCCAGTCGCTGCGCCTGATCGAGCGCGAGGTGACGGGTGCCGACGGACGCTGGTACCTCGCGCGCATGCTGCCCTACCGCACCACCGAGGACCGCATCGACGGCGCGGTGCTGACCTTCGTCGACATCACCGGGCGCCGCAGCGCCGAGCAGCGGCTGCGCCGCGGCGAGGCGCTGCTGCGGCTCGTGGCCGAGAGCACCAAGGACTACGCCATCCTCACGCTCGACCTCGACGGCCGCATCACGACCTGGAACCGCGGCGCCGAGCGGCTCTTCGGCTACACCGAGGCGGAGGCGCTGGGCCAGCATTCGGCGCTGCTGTTCCCGCCCGAGGATCGCGAGAACGGCGCGGTCGAGGAGGAGCTGCGGCGCGCGCGCGAGGACGGCCGCGCCGAGGACGAGCGCTGGCACCAGCGCCGCGACGGCCGGCGCGTGTTCTGCAGCGGCGTGACCACGCCGCTCTTCTTCGACGGCGGGCTCCAGGGCTACGCGAAGATCGCGCGCGACGTCACCGGCACCAAGCGCATGGAGAGCGAGCGCGAGGCGCAACTCGCGCAGGAGGCGGCGCGCCGGGCCGAGGCGCAGGCGGCCAGCGAGCTGAAGGACGAGTTCCTCGCCGTCCTGTCGCACGAGCTGAAGAACCCGCTGAACCTGATCCAGATGAACGCCGAGCTGCTGATGCGCCTGCCCGCGGCGCGCGCGGTGCAGGCGGTGACGGCGGCGGCGGAGACGATCCGCGCCACCGTGCACAGCCAGGCGCAGATCATCGACGACCTGCTCGACCTGTCGCGGCTGAACACCGGCAAGCTCGCGCTGCGGCCGGCCGCGGTGGAGCTCGGCGCCACGGTGCGCCGCATCGTCGACGCGATGGCGCAGGACGCGGCGCGCAAGTCGATCGGGCTGCACCTCGAGGCGCAGGCGGAGCCGATCATGCTGCGGGCCGACCCGGTGCGCGTGGAGCAGATCGTCTGGAACCTGCTGAGCAACGCCTTCAAGTTCACGCCGCGCGGCGGGGGCGTCACGGTGCGCATCGGCACCGAGGACGGCTTCGGCCGCATCGAGGTGAGCGACACCGGCCGCGGCATCGATCCGGCCTTCCTGCCGAGGCTGTTCGACATGTTCCAGCAGGCCCAGGAGCGCAGCACGCGGCGCGAGGGCGGGCTCGGCATCGGGCTGGCGCTGGTGCGGCAGCTCGCCGAGCTGCACGGCGGCCGCATCGAGGCCGCGTCGGAGGGGCCGGGCAAGGGCGCGTGCTTCATGGTGCGGCTGCCGCTGCAGGCCGGGCAGGACGCGGCGCGCGAGCCGCTGTCCGAGGCCGAGGAGCGGCCCTTCGAGGGCCTGCGCATGATGGTGGTCGACGACGAGCCGCAGGCGGCGCAGGTGCTGCGCCAGCTGCTCGAGCTCGAGGGCGTGGACGTGACGGTGGCGAGCTCGGCGCAGCAGGCGCTCGAGGCCTGCGCCCGGGTCGGGTTCGACGTGGTCCTCTGCGACATCGCGATGCCGGGGGCGGACGCCCATGCCTTCGTGCAGGCGCTGCGCGCGCTGCCCCGGCACGGGGCGACCCGCCTCGTGGCGGTGACAGGCTTCGACCGGCCGGTCGACCGCCTGCACGCTCAGGACGCCGGCTTCGACGCCCAGCTCGGCAAGCCGCTCACGCTCGAGCGGCTGCTGCGGGTGCTCGGCGAGCTGAAGGTGGCGAGAACCGACGGGCCCGGCTGAAGCGGCGCCGGAAGAGGGAGGGGCGGCGCTGACCCCCGCCGCCGGCCGGGGACACGCATCCAGGGGGAACGCGCTGCAAATGCGTGTAGCAAGCAGCCACCTCTGTTACCCTTTGCCGTGACTCCTGTGCCTGCGTGACCCCAGGGCCGCCGACAGGCTTCGAGGTCGCTCCGTTGCAGCCCCGCGCTGCGCTTCATCCTGTCCTTGTCGCGGCATCGCCGTATCAGGGGAGACGGCGGAGCGACCTTTTCTTCTTCCTGCTTTCTTCTTGCCTGGAAACACTGCGGCCCGCGGGAAATCCCGCCCGGCCTCAGCCCTTGGCGTGGCGCTGGCGGATGCCCCGCCCGATCGGGCTGTCCGGGGCGACGAGCAGTTGCGAGCCGCAGGCCGCGCAGCGCTGCCGACCCGGGCTGCGATGCGAGCCGTTGCCGTGGTGGCCGCACGCGGCGCACACCATCCTCTGCCGCCCCCCCAGTGTCCTGAAGAGGCCCCCGGCGATGACGCTCAGCATGCTGTCCATGTGACTCCTCCGTAAAGCTTCTGGGGGAAGGGCAGGATAGCCACCCGCGCCGCAGGGCTGGGAGCCCGTGGGTGGGTGGAATGCCGTGCCCGGCCTTCCCGCACGTCCCCATCATAGGGCGGCCCGCCGGCGCGGCGGTGCAAGGCCGGGGGCCGAAGGTGTGTCCGCCGATGACGCCGACACGGATGCCGCCCGCCCAGTGCCCGGGCGTGCCTCGGCGACCGTGGGGCCTCTCGTCCGTCCGCTGGCCGGCCCGGCCCCGCGGGTCGTTAAATGCCGGAAGAATTCGATGCGCCGCACGGCGAGAGGAGGAACCCATGCACAGTTGCCCGGATGACTTCGCGATGGGGCGCGCGGCCGGCTACCGGGCCGCGCTGGTCTCGGGCTGGGACGAGATGCTGAGCAAGGAGCCGAAGCTGCGCGAGCTGTTCGCGCAGGCCTTCCTGGCCGGGCTTGAACGCGAGTTCATCGAGTCCCTGCCCAGCGCGCTCGCCTCCGACGAGTTCATGAACGGCCTGCACCTCGTCGAGGCGGAGCTCAGGGCGCTGCTGCGCGACCCGGCGGTCACCGAGACCTGAGGCCGGGCGCGCGGCGCGGCGGGGCGCCGCCCCCGTCAGGGAGCGGCGCCCTCCACCAGCAACCGCCGCAGCACCTCCGCCTGGGCGGCCAGCCGCTCGGCCGCCTCCCGGTGGGTCTCGCCCAGCGGCGCCTCGCTGCCGTGGCGGCTCCTCCATTCGGCCATCCGGCGCATCAGCTGCTCCTTCTCCTGCAGCGCGCGCACGGCGCTCCACAGCGCCTCCTCGGTGGCCTTGGACTGCGTTTCCTGCAGGCTGCGCAGCGAGTAGGCGTGGCCGGTGTGGCAGCGAAAGCGCGGCGGCTCGGCGTCCCGCATCTCCCACAGCGAGCCGCGGCAGTCGGGGCAGACGAAGGTGGAGGGCGTGCCGACCGCGTTCAGGTCTTCCATGGAGTTTCCTTCCGCCCGCTGCAGGGCCTGCTCGTGCCCGACCCCGGGGGCGGGCGTGGCGCCCGGGCCGGACGGCACCGGGCCGAGCAGGCTCTGCAGCAGCTTCGGCATCTCGGCCAGGGCCACGCAATGGTCGACCTCGACGTGGCGCAAGGCGCTCTCGGGCATGCTCGGCTCCTCCGCCTCGCGGGGGTCCTGGACGATCGCGACGCCGCCGCAGGCCTTCACCGCCTGCAGGCCGGCGGTGCCGTCGTCGAGGCAGCCGGTCAGCACGATGCCGACGACCGCCGAGCCGTGCTCGAGCGCGGCGGAGCGGAACAGCGGATCGACCGCGGGACGGGTGTGGTGCTCCCTGGGGCCGTGCGTGAGGCGCAGTGCCCGGCCCTCGACCAGCAGGTGGTGGTCCGGCGGCGCGACGTAGATGCGCCCCGGCACGATCGCCTCGCCGTCCACCGCATGGCGGGCCGGCAGGGGGCCGCGGTAGTTCAGCAGGTCCGGCAGGACGCTGGGGTGCGTCCCGACGTGCAGCACGACCAGCACCGCGGCCGGCAGGTCGGCGGGCAGCCCCGCCGCCAGCCGCTGCAGCGCGGCGACGCCGCCGGCGGAAGCGCCGATCACGATGAGGTCGCGCGTCCTCGTCAGCGGCTCCATCGGGCCCTTTCTCCGCGCCTGGCGGCGCCGGCTTGCACGAGTGCAGATCCCATCGTCGATCTCCCGCGGTGCGACATGCCGCCCCTTGCGGCACCCCTGAGCGGGGGCAAGTGCTGCGCCCGGTGCCGGCGCTTGCCGGCCGCGGCCTTCAGGCGGCCTTCAGGCGGCCTTCACGTGGCGTTCACGCGGCGCAGGCGCCGCTGCCGTTGGTCGCGACGCCGGGAGCCGCGGCGGGGCGTTGCAGGCCGGGCAGGGGGGCGGCCGGCGGGGGCTCGGCGGCGACCGGCCATTCGGTGGCGAAGGCGAGGCCGGCGCGGCTCTCGGCCTGCCGGCCGTGGCCGGCGCAGACGCGGTGCAGCTCGGCGGCCAGCGTCGGCAGCATCAGCGGCTTGGCGAGGTGGCCGTCCATGCCGGCGGCCAGGCAGGCGCGGCGCGTCGCCTCGCTGTCGTCGGCGGTGAGGGCGACGACGGCACAGGGCGCGATGCGCCCCAGGGCCTGCAGCTCCCGCAGCCGGCGCGTCGTCTCCAGCCCGTCGAGCGGCTGCATGTGCACGTCCATCAGCACCACGTCGGGCGACCAGCGCTCGCAGGACTGCAGCGCGCCCTCGCCGTCGCTCGCGGCCGCGACCTCGTAGCCGAGCGCCTCGCCGGTGCTGCGCGCCATCAGCCGCGTCAGCAGGTTGTCGTCGACCACCAGCAGGCGCGGCCGCTCCTCCTGCACCACCGGGTAGGGCAGCGACTGCCGCCACGGCCTGCGCCGCTGCTCGCACAGCCGCTCGGTGATCTGGTGCAGCTCCCAGGGGCTCAGCGGGCGCACCTTGAGATCGAAGCCGGCGATGCGCTCGGCCTGCGTCAGCGTCGGGGAGCCGGCGGCGACGGCGTGGATGCACTGCGTGCCGGGCGGCAGCAGGTGAGCCAAGCCCTCGAGCTCGGACGGCGCGAGCGAGTCCGACTCGACGGTGATGACGAGCGCCGGTAGCGCCGCGTCGCCGCACGACAGCAGCTCGCGCCGGAAATGCGCCACCGAGCCGAACAGGCGCGGCGCCCAGCCCAGGCGCTGCAGCCGCCGTGCCAGCGAACGCGCCGCCATCACGTTGTCGTACACCAGCCAGGCGGGCGTGCCGTGCGCGTCGGCGGGACGCGCCAGCTCCCAGTGCTCGGCTTGCCCATCGACCCATTCGACGCTGAAGAGCAGGCCGTCCTTGCCGAGGCTCGCGAACTCGATCGGCGCGCCGGTGCGCGGGCAGCGCCCGCGGGCGCGGCGCGTGCCCGGCGCGTCGGACGCGAGCGCGGGCATGTCCTCCAGGCCGAGCCGCCGAAGCACGGCGCTCATGGTCTTGTCGCGCGCGGCGAGCCCGGTGCCGGCGAGCCGCACGCGCGCCGCTGCCTCGCCCGAGGGGGTGCGGCCGGTCTCGGCGTCGAAGACGAGGAAGCCGACCTCGATCAGCTCGGCCAGACCGCACAGCAGCCGGTGCAGGCTGCAGCGCATCGCGACCGCGTCGCCCGGCAACGTCAGCTGCGGGCCGCGGCAGTCGAAGGCGAAGGCGAGCCGCCGTGCCTCGAGGCGCGGCAGCATCTCGCGCACGCCGGAGGTGAAGAGTTCCGAGAAGTCGAATGGCATGTGTCTAGCGCCGCTCAGGCGGCGTCTCCCTGGATGTGGCGGAAGTCCCGGGGGGGCTCGGCGCTCAGCACGACCACCGGCTCGCCGGGCCGCAGGCGGTGCTGCAGCAGCGCGGCGGCGTCGATGACGTCGGCGTGGGCCACGTAGGCGCGCAGCCAGGAATCGGGCGAGGCATCGGCGCCGAAGCGCGTCTCCAGCGCATCGCGCAGGATCAGGCAGCGCAGCGTGGTGGCGCCGTCCTCGACCGTGAACTGCACGCCCTGCACCACCGGGCAGAGCCTGACGCGATCGTCCATGCCGCATTCCCCTGACAAGCGTCCCCCGCGCATGCGCGTGAAGTGGTGTAGTTCCATGGCCTTCAGCTTCGCAGCGGGCGCCGCTGCGCACCACCCGGGAGGAGGGGGCGCCGGGGCCCGGGAAATTCCCGGGTCGGGCGGGGGGCGGACCCGCTACTCAGGGCCCTGGTCGTCGCTCAGCCACTTGCGCGCGAGCGCGTAGCGGACGATGTCGGTGCGGCAGCGCAGCTGCAGCTTCTCCTGCGCCGTGGCCTTGTAGGACTCCACCGTCTTCACGCTCAGGCCGAGCTTGGCGGCGATCTCCTTGTTGCTCTGGCCCCAGGCGACGAGGCGCAGCACCTGCTCCTCGCGCTGCGACAGGTCCGCGCGGTGCGGCGCCTCGCCCGGCTCGGCCTGCGGCGCGGCGAGCAGGTGCGAGACGAGCGCGCCGGCGAGCGCCGGGTCGATCCAGGTGCCGCCGTCGCCGACGGTGCGGATCGCGCCGACCAGCGCCTCGGCGGCGCTCTTCTTGAGCACGTAGCCGGTGGCGCCGGCGCGCAGCAGGCGGCGCAGGTAGCCCTGGTCGGCGTGGCGGGTGAGCGCGAGCACGCGCACCTCGGGGCAGCTCGCGTGCAGCCGCTCGGTGGCTTCGGCACCGTCGAGGTCGGGCATCGACACGTCCATCACCACCACGTCGGGCCGCAGCCGCTCGACGAGCTGCACCGCCTCGCGGCCGCCGCCGGCCTGCGCGACGACCTCCATGTCGGGCTGGGCCTCGACCAGCAGGCGCAGGCCCTCGCGCAGCACCGCGTGGTCGTCGGCGAGCAGCACGCGCAGCCTATCCATCGCCGTCCCCGTCCCTGTCCTCTTCCCCGCCGCCCGGCGCCGGCAGCGGGATCGTCAGGTAGACCGTGGTGCCGAAGCCCGGGGTCGACTCGAGCTCGAGCCGGCCGCCGGCGAGCGCAGCGCGCTCCTGCATGCCGCGCAGCCCGAGGCGGCTGCGTCCCCGGTGGGCCTGCACCGCGTCGGCGTCGAAGCCCCGGCCGTCGTCCTCGACGATGGAGCGCAGCTCCCCGCCGCGCTGCTCGACGAGCAGCGCCACGCGGCCCGCGCCGGCGTGGCGGCGCACGTTGGTCAGCGCCTCCTGCACCACGCGGTAGACGGTGGTCTCGACCTCGGGCGGCAGGCGCTGCCCGCGCAGGCCGTGGGTGTGGACCTCCACCGGCACGCCGCTCTCGGCCGCCCAGGCCTCGGCGTGCTGGCGCAGCGCGGCCTCCAGGCCCAGGCCGTCAAGCGAGGGCGGGCGCAGCTCGTGCGCGAGGCGGTCGGCCGATTCCTCCAGCGCCCGCGCGGCCTGCCGCACCTGCGCGAGCCGGCGCAGCACCGGGCCCGCGCAGCCGTCCTGCTCGGCCACGGCCTTGAGCCCCAGGCTCAGCACCGTCAGGTGCTGGCCGAGCGTGTCGTGCAGCTCGCGCGAGAGGCGGCGGCGCTCCTCCTCCTCGGCGTTGAAGAGCTGCCGCACCAGCTCGCGCACCCGCTGCTCGGCGGCGCGCCGCTCGGCGACCTCTGCCTTCAGCGCCGCGTTGGCCTGCGCCAGCTCGGCGGTGCGCTCGCGCACCCGCGTCTCCAGCTCGTCGCGCGCGCGGCGCAGGGCCTCCTCGGCCGCCTTGCGGTCCGAGATGTCCATCATCAACGCGAAGGTCCGCAGCGGCGCGCCGGCGGCGTCGCGGATCAGCATGACGCTCATCAGCGCCCACACCACGCCGCCGTCCTTGCGCAGCATCCGCTTCTCGAGCTCGAAGTTCGGCAGCTCGCCGCGCACCATGCGCTGGTAGAGGTCGAGGTTGCGCTCCCGGTCGTCCGGATGCGTGAGCTCGAGGAAGGGGCGGCCCAGCAGCTCGGAGCGCGTGCAGCCGAGCAGCCGGGCGAAATGCGCGTTGACGCGCAGCAGGCGGCCCGTGGCGGGGTCGGCGTGCGCCATTCCGGCGCTCGTGAGCTCGAAGAGGGCGCGGAACTGCGCCTCGCTCTCGCGCTGGCGCTGCTCCCACTGCCTGCGCTCGGTGATGTCGATCGTGGCGCCGAGCATGCGCCGCGGCCGCCCGGCGCCGTCGTGCTCGACGCGCCCGCGCGAGGACAGCCAGCGCTCGCCGGCGCCCTCGCGCGGCGCGAGGCGGAACTCCAGCTCGAAGGGCGCGCCGTGCAGCACCGCGGCGGCCAGCACGATGTCCATCGCGGCACGGTCCTCGGGCGCGACGGCCTCGCGCCAGAGGACTGCGCTCACGACGTCCGCCTGCGGGGGCCAGCCCATCAGCCGGGCCATCGTCGGCGAGACGGCGCAGTCCTGCGTCTGCAGGTCCAGCTCCCAGGTGCCGACGTTGCCCGCCTCGACGGCGAGGCGCTGGAACGCCTCCCTGTCGCGCAGCCGGCGCTCGGCCTGCGCCTCGCGGGTGGTCTCGACCGCCTGCAGCAGCACGCCGGCGACCTGCCCGTGCTCGTCGCGCACCGGGCCGAGGCTGCCGGTGAAGCGGCGTCCGCCGCCGCGCCCGTCCCGCGTGCCGGGCACGAGCGCGCGGTGACGGAAGCCCAGCGGCTCGCCGTGCTGCAGCACGCGGCGCAGCTCCGGCTCGAGCGGCCGGCCCGCCGGCCAGGCTTCGGCGAGCGGGCGGCCGAGCGTCTCTGCCGGGTGCGGCAGGCCGAGGGCGGAGCGTGCCGCGTCGTTGCAGAACAGCGCCAGGCGGGGTCCCCAGGCGAGGATCATCGGCACGCCGGCGTCGAGCACCGTCCCGAGCGCGACGCGCAGCGCCGCGGGCCAGTGCCGCGCCGGCCCGAGCGGCAGCTCCGCGCCGCCGTGCGCACGCAGCAGCGCCCCGGTCTCGCCGCCGGCGGGCGGCCAGGTGCTGGCGAGTTCGACGGCTTCGTCCATCGCCGTCTCAGTGCCAGTCGCGGTCGGGCTGCGCCTTGATGCGCCGCGCCGCCTCGATCACGTCCTGCAGGTCCACCGGGTCGCTGAACGGGTCGGCGTCGAGCCGGGTGGCGCGGCGCAGCAGGCGCTGCCAGCGGTGCAGTTCCTCGATGTAGGGCGCGCAGGGCACGCGGCGCAGGATGCCGCCCTCGTCGACCAGGTCGCACAGCCCGTTGTGCAGCCACTCGCCGGTGTGCCAGTCGGGCATGTCCACCCCCGGGAACAGGCAGACGCCGTGCAGCTCGATGCCGCGCTCGACCGCGGCGAGCGACTCCTGCATCACGTCGCGCAGCCAGTCCTCGCGGCCCTCGCCGAGGCCGCTGGTCTCGGCGATGACCATCGGGCGGCGGTAGCGCTCCCACACCATCGAGAGCATCTCGCACAGCGGCGCGATGCGGTGGTCGTGCGGGTCCATCGCCATGTGCGGGCCCTGCTCGCGGTACTCCATCTGGCCGAACGAGTAGCAGTTGGTGCCGACGATGTCGAGCACCTCGGGCGCGCCGCCAAGCTCGGGGTGCAGGCGGCCGTACAGCACGTCCCACGCGAAGCAGGCGTCGTCCTCCATCTCGCGGCGCGCCTCGTCGGCGAGGTCCGGGCGGTCCGCGGGCGGCACGACGCGGATCAGCGGCTCGACGTGCAGCATCCTCGCGTCGGGCTGCACCTCGCGGATCGCGCGCACGCCGGCGATCGCGGCCTCGCACAACACGCGCCGCATGCGCTCGCGCGTGGCGCGGTCGCGGCCGAAGGGCCCCATCCAGCCCCACTCGCCGCCGGCGAAGCCCCAGAAGGTGATCTCGTTGATCGGCGTGAAGCAGTGCGGGCCGTGCAGGCGCGGGCAGACGTGCGCGGCCGCGGCGCGGCAGTAGTCGGCGAAGCGCTGCACGAAGCCGGGCGAGAAGGGGTCGCAGCCGTCGGGGTAGCCGTAGTGGCAGAGGTCCCACACCGGCAGCACCTGCGTCTGCCGCAGCGCGTCGATCAGCGGCTCGATCGGCGCGAAGTCGAAGCGGCCGCCGCCGCGGTCGACCTGCGGCCAGGGGATGCCCTCGCGCGCCACGCCGATGCCGACGCTGCGCAGCAGCCCGTAGTCCTGCAGCGCGTGCTCGCGGTGCTGCGTCTCGGCGACGAGGTCGCGCCGGCCCTGCTCCTTCCACAGAAAGGTGGAGCACTCGAAGCCGGAGAGGAAGAAGGTCGGGAAGATCCCGGGATGCTGGCTCATCTGCGCCCTTTGCCGCGGAGGCGAGGCCGGCGGCCTCTCCTGGGCAGCGGGGCAAGCCGCGCGCCCGGCTCAGCCGGGCTGCAGTGCCGGCAGGACCCCGGGCTCGCGCGTCGCCAGCTCGCGGCGCAGCAGCTCCTGCAGCGCGTCCGGGTCGACCGGCTTGGTGAAGTGGTGGTCGAAGCCGGCCTCGCGCGCGCGCTGGCGGTCGCTGTCCTGGCCCCAGCCGGTCAGCGCCACGATCAGCGGCCCGCGCTGCCCGGCATGCCGCGCGCGCAGACGGCGCGCCACCTCGTAGCCGTCGATGTCCGGCAGGCCGATGTCGAGCACCACCACGGCCGGCCGCCAGTCGGCCTCGGCGGCCAGCGCCGAGCCGCCGTCGTGCGCCAGCCGCACCTCGTGGTGCTGCAACTCGAGCACCGTCTGCAGCATCTCGGC
Organism: Caldimonas tepidiphila; assembly: GCF_003569765.1. Taxonomy (GTDB): domain Bacteria; phylum Pseudomonadota; class Gammaproteobacteria; order Burkholderiales; family Burkholderiaceae_C; genus Caldimonas; species Caldimonas tepidiphila. Next base: position 43,939 of record NZ_KZ983963.1, read on the forward strand.
AGCATCGACGTTGTCGTCCACCACCAGCACGCGCGCCGGCGCGGCCCTGCCGCAGGCCTTCGCGGCGTCCCCGGCGGCCCGGGCAGGGGGCTCGGCGCCGGCGCTGTCCAGCGGCAGGCGGATCGTGAAGGTGCTGCCGGTGCCGGGCCCCTCGCTGCTCGCCTCGATGTGCCCGCCGTGCAGCCCGATGAGCCGGCGCGCGAGCGCGAGCCCGATGCCGAGGCCGGCCTGCGCCGTCTCGCGCCGTTCCTGCACGAACATGCCGAAGATGCGCTCGAGCATCTCGGGCGCGATGCCGCTGCCCTCGTCGCGGATCGTCAGGCAGGCCCCGCCGCCTTCGCGGCGCGCGGCGAGCGTGATGCGGCCGCCCTCCGGCGTGAACTTCACCGCGTTGTTGAGCACGTTCTGCAGCGCCTGCGACAGCCGGGTGGCGTCGGCCTGCAGCACGAGCGGCTCGTCGGGAAGCTCCACCACGAGCCGCTGGCGCCGGGCATCGGCGGTCGGCCGCGCCACGTCGACGGCGTTCGCCACCACCGAGGCCAGCGACTCGGCGCGCAGCTTCAGCACGATGCGCCCGAGCGTGATGCGCGAGACCTCGAGCAGGTCGTCGACGAGCCGCGTCATGTGCACGCTCTGGCGCTCGATCAGCTCGCCGGCGCGCGCGACCGCCGGGTCGGGGGGCTGGCGCAGCCGGATCACGTGCGCGGCCGAGCGGATCGGCGCGAGCGGGTTGCGCAGCTCGTGCGCGAGCGTGGCGAGGAACTCGTCCTTCTGCCGGTCGGCCTCGCGCAGCGCGCGCTCGCTGCGCAGCAGCCGCTCCTCGCTGTCGCGCAGCGCCTGTTCGGCGGCGCGCTGCTCGGTGACGTCGGTGTTGGTGCCGAACCAGCGCGTGATGCGCCCGGCCGCGTCGCGCAGCGGCTGCGCGCGCGACAGGAACCAGCGGAACTCGCCGTCGGCGCGCCGCAGCGGGAAGGTGTCTTCCCAGGGCTCGCCGCAGGCCAGGCAGCGGCGGAAGCCCTCGCTCACGCGCTCGAGGTGGTCCGAGTGGTGGACCGTCTGCCAGCCCCAGCCCGCGGTCTGCTCGGGCCGGGTGCCGGTGTACTCGAACCAGCGCCGGTTGTACCAGAGCGCGTGGCCTCGCTCGTCGGTGATCCAGGCGAGCTGCGACATGTTGTCGGCGAGCGCGCGGAAGCGCGTCTCGCTCTCGCGCTGCGCCGCCTCGGCCGCCATGCGCTCGGTGAGGTCCATCTGCACGATCACCGCGCCAACGATGCGTCCCTGCGCGTCGCGCACCGGCGCCCCGGAGTTCAGCATCGTGCGCCGCGTGCCGGGGGGCGCGCCGAAGGGCTCGATCTCGACGAGGTCGCCGGGCGGCGTCTCGCCGGCCAGTGCGCGCGCCAGCGCCCATTCCTGCGGCTCGAGCCGCCGACCGTGGCGCGGCGAGCCGTCGGCCCACCAGCCCTTCCACTCGCGGTACTCCTCGATGCTGTTGGAGAAGGGCGCGCTGCCCCACAGGCGCTCGTTGGCCCGGTTCATGCGCACCAGCCGGCCGTCGGCATCGGCGACGATGATGCCGGCGGGCGCGGCCTGCAGCACCGCGTCGAGCAGGCCGCGCTCGGCCTCGGCCTCGGCGGCGGCGCGGCGCGCGCGCGCCTCGCTGTCGCGCAGCGCGGCCTCGGTGGCCAGCCGCTGGCTGATGTCGATTCCGGAGGCGACGAGGTGCGTGATGCGCCCGCCCGCGTCGCGCAGCGGCGCGAGCTGGCAGTCGATGGTGATGACCTGGTCCTGCGCCATGCAGGCGGTCAGGTCGTGGCGCACCGGCGTGCCTTCGCGCGCCGTCGCGACCGCCTCGCGCAGCCGCTGCCGCACCGAGGCGTCGTGGCGCCACCAGTCGCAGTCCCAGAAGGGCCGCCCGAGGAGCCGCTCGCGGTCCAGGCCGGCGGCCTTCACCGGCGAGTCGTTCACCTCCAGCAGCCGCCCCTCGAGGTCCAGCACCGCCACGGAGGCCTGGAGGCGGTCGATCACGCGGCGCAGGTGCTCGCGGCTGTCGCGCAGCGCCTCGGCGATCTGCGCGGTCACGGCCTCGCGCTGCTCGGCCACGATGCGGCGCATCTGCTCCTGCTGGTGCTCTTGATGCCACTGCGCCGCGCGCTGCAGCGCGCGGCGCAGCGTGTCGATCTCGCGCACCGGCATCGGTGCCAGCGCGGGCAGGCCGCCGTGGTGCATCGCGTCGGCGGCGGCCGCCAGCTCGCCGAGCGGGCCGGTCAGGCGCCGCGCCAGCAGCGCGGCCAGGAACAGCCCGAGCGCGAGCGCCGAGCCGACGATCGCGATCCAGGCATAGCCGGCGCGCTGCACGCTGGCGAAGGCCTCGCGACGCGGCAGTGTCACATGCACTGCCCAGCCGCTCGTCGTCGAGGCCGCGTAGGCGCCGATGAGGGGCTCGCCGTCCTTGCCGGGCTGCTCGAAGAGGCCGAGCGGCGCCAGCGCCAGCCGGGCCGTCAGCTCCGGGGGAAGCTGCTCGCCGAGCCGCGGCGCGCCGCCGCCGCCGCTGCCGGTGGCGACGACGCGACCGGCGCGATCGCTCAGCGTCAGGCGCACCTCGGCGTCGACGTCGAGCTCCCGCAGGAGCCGCGAGAGCCGCTCGGGGGTCAGCGCGAGCAGCAGCGCGTGCCGCGGGCGGCCCTCGCGCAGGACCGGAACCGCCAGGCCGACGAGCGGCTGCTTCAGCTGCGGGTTGAGGTGGAGGTTGCCGTAGACCGGCGCGGCGGCCTCGAAGACGCGGCGGAACGTCTCCGGCGATCCCAGGGGCAGGTGCTGCCCGCTCCATTCGGCCTGCCGGTCTTCCCGCCCCATCTGCAGCAGGTTCGGCAGCGGGGCGCCGAGGGGGGCGACGGTGTTGAGCCGGACCTGGCCGTCCGGGTCGAGCACCGAGATCATCGTGCCGGGACGCTTCGCGGTCACCTCCGCGGCGTAGCTGCGGAAGCCCTCCCAGTCCCCGGCGTCGATCAGCGGCGACGCGGCCAGCAGCTCCAGCAGCGCGCGCTCGGTGGCGAGCTCGCCCTCGATCGCGAGCATCAGCGCCTGCGCGGTGTCGCGCAGGCCCTGCTGGACCGACGCGCGCCTTGCCTGCCAGTGCTGCCACTGCACGATCATCGCGCCGAGCGCCAGCGGAAGCAGCGCCGCGAGGACCAGCCCCGACAGGCTGCGCCGCAGCGAGCGCTGCCGAGGGGCGCCCGCCGTCCTGCCCGTGCCGGCCCCGGCAGGGCTCAGCGGCACGGCGCGGCTCCGGCAGCGCGGGTCGAGGCGGTGTCCCCGACCCCGCCGGGCCGGGGCATCCCTGTCGGCGGTGCCGCATTCCGGGGGATCAGCGCAGGGGCGGCGGCGGCAGGGAGATGGGGTGGCACGGGGACTCCGGAAGGCTGGGACGCAGGGGCGCGGGAACCATACAAGGCGCCTCCCGGAGGGTCCTTAACGAATGTCAAGAGCGACGTTTCCCCTGGGGGAAAAGCGAGGCCCGGAGGCCGCCCGGCCCGTGCAGGGGGCGGCCCGGCTTCAGCGGCCCGCGTCGCGACTGGGGGCGCGGGGGCCGGCCGCGGTCGCCGCGGCCATGCCGGCGCCGCCCGGTGCGATTTCGACGGCGGTCGGCGGCACGAAGCTGATCACGATCTGGTCGTTCGGGGCGATCTGGCCCAGCGCCTGCGGGCTCGTCAGGATATCGACCGGCATGCCGTCGGTGGTGCGCAGCGTCAGCACGCCGCGGCTGGGGTCGACGCGGTGGACCTGCGCGGCCACCGTGACCGGCTCGGCCGCGCCCTGCCGGGCGAGTTCGCTGCTGTTCGCCGCCTGGGCGGCGGCGGCCTCGACGCGGGCGCCCATCTCGTCGAGGGCCTGCCGCTCGTCGGTGCGCTTGGCCAGCGCCAGCGCCTCGGCCTCGGAGTAGCGCAGCGTCACCCGGTCGCCCTGCTGCAGCTTGTCGAACTGCGGCACGTCGCGGCCGACGGCCAGCACGAACTCGCGGCCGTTCTGATCGCGCGCCATCATCAGGCGGTTGGCGCGGTCGACGCCGGTCACGGTGCCTTCGATCACCGAGGTGTTGATCCAGACGCGCGGCGCTTCGCCGGCTTGCGACGGCGTGGTCGCCGGGGTCTGCTGCGCCTGGGCGAGCGGCATCGCGAGGACAGCGGCGGCGCCGAGGGCGATGGTCAGACGTTTCATGTCGAACTCCTGCAGTGCGAGGTTGAGACTCGGGAGGCCCGCGCGAACGCGGGCGCCAGGGAGCTCTCTCCCCGGGCAGGATGAGGGGCAACCCGCATTCCCGGGGGCGGCCGCAGGCCCCGCCCGGCAGCGCGCTCCGCGCCGGGCGCGCGGCTCAGCGGGATGCGGGATCGGGCAGGGCGGCGAGCCGCTGCCGCAGCGCCGGCATGTCGGGCAGGCGCAGGCCGAACTCGCCCTGCAGCACCTCGCACACGGCGTCGGCGTGCGGCAGCAGGCGCGAGTCGCTGGTGCCGCCGGGGTGGTGGACGGTGAACTGACGGTTCAGCAGCGCCAGCCGCCGGCCGGGCAGCGCCCGGGCGCACAGCAGGTTGCCGACGAAGATCGAGCGCGGGTGGGTGGCGACGAAGTGGTTGGCCATCTGCAGGTCGACCGCGTGCTGCGGCATCAGGTCGAAACGGTAGAGCGACTTCCATTGCCCGGCGACGCAGGCCTGCAGCCGCCATTCCTCGTCACGCCGCAGCAGGCGGAAGGGCTCGTGCGGCGTGGGCTGCACGGTGTCCGCCTCGAGCGCGAGCACGCCGGTGAGGGTGAGCCCGCCGAAGCCGACGTCGACGAGGTGGGGCCGGCCCTCGACCGCGACGCGCAGCAGCATGTGCGTGCGCGGGTTCAGCGCATCCTCCGGCTGGTTCCACAGCACGCGTGCCGCCAGGCTCGCGACCTCCTCGAAGCCGAGCGCGCGCAGAGCCTCCGCCAGCAGCAGGTTGTGCTCGAAGCAGTAGCCGCCACGGTGCTCGTGCACCAGCTTGCGCTCGACCGCCGCCGGCTCGAGCAGCGGGGGCCGGCCGAGCAGCGGGTCGAGGTTCTCGAACGGGATCGCCGCGGCGTGCGCGGCCACCAGGCGCGACAGCGTCGCGAGCGTCGGAGCGCGGCATCCGGCCGCGCCGATGCGCGCGAGGTAGGCATCGAGGTCGATCATCGGCAACTCCTCCCCGGGAACGTGCTGGGGCCTCGCGGGGCGGCCCGGCGCGACCGAAACCGCGGGGCCGCCCGCGCGGCAAGGCGTCCATTCTGCGCCGGGGAGCGCCCGGGGGGGCTACAGCGCGGCGAGGAAGGCGCGGCGCACCTCGGAGGCGCCGACGAGGCTGGGCTCGATCGTGTTCGTGAACCAGGACGGGTCGCCGCCGAGGAAGTGCGCGTGCAGGTCCACGAGGCGGCCGTATCTCGCCGCCATGCGGCCGATCGCCTCGTTGACGCGGCGGTGGTTGGCGCGCGCGATGCGCGGCTCGATGCCGAGGAAGTTGCGGGCGTCGTCGCCGAAGGTCGGGTCGTAGACCGTGCCGAGCAGCACCGGGCGGATCGGCAGCCGGCGCAGGAAGGCGTCGAGCGCGGACTCGAAGGCGCGCACCCCGCGGCCGTCGTCGCCCGCGAGCCCGCGCAGCAGGTCGTTGCCGCCGACGGTCAGCAGCGCCACCGCGTCGCCCCGGGGGCGCAGGCCCTGCGCCTGCCCCGGCAGGCTCGCAACCGTCGCGCCGTCGACCGCGCGGTGCTCGAGCCGCGCCGGGCCGCGCGACTGCAGGTCCCGGCCCCTGAACTCGGGGAACAGCGCGTCGTCGTTGCGCACGATGAGCTGGCCCGGGTGCACGCCGTGGGCGTTGTAGCGGGCGCAGTCGAGGATCGAGTCGCCGAAGGTGTAGAGCGTGAGCGGCGGGCCGCCCTGCGGGCGGGGCCCGGCAGCCCGCGAAAGCGGGGCGAGCAGCAGCGACGAGGCGGCGGCGAGCATCCGGCGGCGGGAGGAGTCGGGGAGCGGGGGCATGGCGACGGGAGGAAAGCTTGCAGCCGGGGGCGTCCTTCTTCCCAGCAAACCGGCCGCCTGCACCGGCTGCTCTGCTTCAGCCAAGGCGATTCGGCCTTGGGCTCCGTTACTTGTGTGGCCGTACTGTGATGAGGCCCGCATTCAACGGGAGGAGAGGCAAGGGTAACTTGCAGGTTCTCGGCATCCCGGCAATGTTGCATAAATGGCAGCGCGGGCGGACTGGGGCGCAGCGCTTGACAGCCTCGGTAGGCTGAAGGCGTGCCGAAGCAAGACGACAAGACGAAGCGCCGCTACAAGACGACGAACTGGGCGCAGTACAACGCAGCACTCAAGGCGCGGGGCTCGCTGCTTGTGTGGCTCGACCGGGACATGCAGTGGCTGGCCACGCCGCAGGCCAAGCAAGGGCGCAGCAGGATTTTCTCGGACGCGGCGATCCAGTTTTGTCTGGGCGTGAAGTGTTTGTTCGGTCTGGCGCTGTGCCAAGAGCATCGGGATGGTGGAGAGCCTGCTCAAGCTTGGCGGGTTGGACTGGCCGGTGCCGGACTTCAGCACCCTGAGCCGCCGGCAGAAGGAACTGCAGGTGCATATCGGCTACCGGGCAAGCCCGGCGCTGCACCTGCTGGTGGACAGCAACGGGGTGAAGATGCTCGGCGAGGGGGAGTGGAAGCGCAAGAAGCACGGGGCCGACTACGCGCGGCGCTGGCTGAAGGTGCATCTGGGCATCGACGCGCAGACCCTGGAGATCCGCGCCATCGAGGTCACCGGCAGTGCGGTGGGAGACGCGCCGATGCTGCCCGCGCTGCTGCAGCAGATCGACGGAGCCATTGCCAGTGTCAGCGGTGATGGCGCCTACGACATGCGCGGCTGCCATGAAGCGATTGCGTAGCGCCCGGCTGCTGCCGTGATTCCCACGCGCCGTTACGCGCGGCTGTGGAGGAAGAAGCTGACCGCGGGTGCACTGACTCGCAACGAGACGATGCGTGCGATCCAGCGGCTTTGTTGCACAAATGGCAGCGAGGGCGCCGGGCGGGGCGTGGCTTGACAGCGC
>NZ_KZ983964.1:0-223 GCF_003569765.1 Caldimonas tepidiphila
AAGCCCGCGGCGGAGCTGTAGGCCCAGCCGGCCAGCGGCACGGCGAAGAACAGCAGGTACAGCAGCGCGTGGGTGACGTGCGCGGCGGCGAGCTGCCAGCGCGGCGCGGGCGCGGGCGGCGGCGGGCGGCGAAGCAGGCGCCACAGCAGGCGCAGCGCCGACAGCGCCAGGATCGCCACGCCGGCCCACTTGTGCCAGTTGTAGAGCTGCAGCCGCCGCGGCG
>NZ_KZ983964.1:233-49068 GCF_003569765.1 Caldimonas tepidiphila
CGCGGGCGGCGAATAGCGGGTCCTGGAGGAATGAGGAGCTCGGGGCGGCATGGCGGTCGGTCGAGTGAGGACGCGGGAACCCGTCACGGCGGCGACGGGGCGGACCGGCGCGAGGCGGCGCCGGGAACGTTTCGCAGTGTCCGGGGCGGGGAGGACGCCGTCAGTGCGTTTACGCACCGGCGCGGGCCGCCTCGCAAACGGCCTGGGCCGGCGCCTTCCTGCAAGGGCGGCTGCGGCCCGGTTCAGGCCTGGCTGCGCTGCGCCTCGACCGCGCGGGCGAGCCCGGCGACGTCGGTGACGAGCAGCGCGCGGCCGTCCCGGGCGAGCAGGCCCGAGCGCTGCAGGCGCGACAGCTCGCGCGAGACCTGCTCGCGGTAGGTGCTGATGCGGCTGGCGAGGTCGGCATGGCGCGGGGCCGGGTCGAGCCGCGCGCGGTTGTCCTGCACGCCGGCCTCGTGCGCGAGGCGCAGCAGCTCGGCCTGCAGGCGCGGCGCCACGCCGAGCGTGCTGAGCTCGATCACGCGCTCGGACAGGCTGCGCACCAGTCCCGCGAGCCGCTGCAGCACCTCGCGCGCGACGGCCGGCTCGCGCTCCAGCAGCTCGGCGAACACCTCGCGCGGCAGCACCGCGAGCTCGCTGTCGTCGAGCGCCTGCACGTCCGCCGAGCGCGGCAGGCCGTCGATCGCCGCGACCTCGCCGAACCAGTCGCCCGCGTTCACGTCGCGGAAGGTGACCTGGCGGCCGCCGGCGGAGTAGCTCGTCACGCGCACCCGGCCCGCGACGACGAGGTAGACGCCGCGGTCGCCGGACTGCCGGCTCACCACCTCCTCGCCCGCGGCGGCGCGCCGCCAGGCGCAGCGCTGCGCCAGCGCGTCGAGCCGCTCGTCGGTCAGGGCGGCGAGCAGCGCGATGCGGCGCAGTGCGGATGGCAGGGCTTCGGTCTTCGGCGTCATGGCAGGCGGGTCGGGAGGGCGCCTCGATTGTCCCCGCGCTCGGCGATGATTGCCGCATGCCGCTCACCCGACGCTCCCTCCGATGGACCACCGGCCTGGTGCTGCTGAGCTATGTCGGCACGCACCTGGCGAACCATGCGCTCGGGCTCGTGTCGCTGCCGGCGGCCGAGGCCGGACGCGAGGTCTTCCTCGCCGTCTGGCGCAGCCTGCCGGGCACGATCGCGTTCTACGGCGCGCTGCTGCTGCACCTGGGGCTGGCGATCGACGCGCTGCTCGGGCGCTTCACGCTGCGCATGCCCTTCACCGAGGCGGTGCGCCTGCTGCTCGGCTTCGCGGTGCCGCTGCTGCTCGCCAACCACTTCGTGTACACGCGCCTCGCGCACGAGTTGCATGCCTATCCCGATCCCTACGCCCGCATCGTCGCGGGGCTGTGGGCGCGCGACGGCGGCACGCGCCAGCTGCTGCTGATGGCGATCGCGTGGACCCACGGCTGCCTCGGGCTGCACCTGGCGCTGCGGCACCGCCCCGGCTACCGGCGCCGCTTCCACTGGGTGTTCTGCGCGATGCTGCTGCTGCCGCTGCTGGCCGCGCTCGGCTTCGTCTCGATGGCGCGCGAGCTGGAGGACCCGCGCACCGTGCATCCGGTGCTGCCGCCGCTGGCGGCCGGGCAGCGCCAGCGGCTCGACGCCACCACCGACGGCCTGCTGCTCGGCTTCGCGGCGCTCGGCGCGTCGGTGCTGCTCGTGCGCGGCGCGCACGGCTGGTGGCTGCGGGGCCGCGGCGCGCTGGTGCGCATCCGCTATCCGGATCGGGTGGTGACGGTGCCGCGCGGCTGGTCGGTGCTCGAGGCGAGCCGCGCGCACGGACTGCCGCACCTGTCGCTGTGCGGCGGCCGGGCGCGCTGCTCGACCTGCCGGGTGCAGGTGGACGCACCGCACCACGCTTGCAACCCGGTGTCGGACGAGGAGCGGCGCACGCTCGATCGCGTCGGCGCGGGGCCTGGCGTGCGCCTGGCCTGCCAGCTGCGCCCGGTGGCGGACATCGAGGTCACGCCGCTGTTGCCCGCGCGGGCCGCCGACGATCCGCTGCCGGCCCTGCAGACCGAGCAGGCGATCGCGATCCTGTTCATCGACCTGCGGCGCTGGACCGGCCTGGCCGAGCAGCATGCGCCGCACGACCTCGTGTACCTGCTCGACCGCTACTTCGACGCCGTGGGCGCGGCGGTGCGCGACAGCGGCGGCGTGGCCAACCAGTTCGTCGGCGACAGCGTGATGGCGATCTTCGGGCTGCGCAGCGGCCTGCCGGCGGCATGCCGCCAGGCGCTCGACGCGGCCGCGCGCATCGCGCGGCGGCTGGACGCGCTGGGCGAGCGCCTCGAGGGCGAGTTCGGCCACCGGCTCGACTTCGGCATCGGCATCCACTGCGGCAGCGCGGTGGTCGCCGAGGTGGGCTGGCGCGACACGCGCACGCTGTCGGCGGTCGGCGACGCGGTCAACACGGCGAGCCGGCTGCAGGAGCTGACCAAGCGCTTCGGCGTGCGCTTCGTCGTGTCGGCCGAGGCGGCGCGCCTCGCCGGGCTCGACACCGCAGGCGTGGCGGCCGAGCCGGTGCTGCTGCGCGGGCGCCGAACCCCGATCGAGGTGCTGCCGCTGCAGCGGCTCGGCGGTACGCCCTGAGCCGGGCGCAGCGCTACGGCCGCACGCGCCGGCCGTCCACGTGCACCTCGATCATCGCGTGCAGGTCCTCGAGCAGGTGCCGGTCGTGCAGCTGCAGCAGCGTCAGCCGCGCCAAGCCGCCGACGAAGCAGGCGGTCTCGAGCGCCGCGGCGCGCGGCGGCAGCCCCGCGCGCAACTCGCCGCGCTGCTGCGCCTCGCGGTGCACGCGCTCGAGCTTCTCGACCAGGCCCCGGTGCTTGGTGAGGTGCGCGGCGAGGTCCCCCGACATCGGGCCGACGTACTCGCACTTGAACACCATGATCTCCAGCACCTCGCGCAGCACCTCGCAGCCCGTCCAGGCCTCGACCAGCTGGGTCAGGAAGCGGTGCAGGCGGTCGAGCGGCGGCATCGACTGATCCTCGATCAGCAGGTCGTCAGAGCGCGCCATGTGCGGCAGCAGCGCGTCCTCGCGCATCGCCTTGAACAGCGCCCCCTTGTTCTCGAAGTGCCAGTAGATCGCGCCGCGCGTCACGCCGGCGGCATGCGCGATGTGCTCCAGGCTCGTGGCCGAAACGCCGCGCTCGTGGAAGGTGCGGCGGGCGGCCTCCAGGATCTGGCGGCGGGTCTGTTCGGCTTCTTCCTTGGTGCGGCGGGGCATGGCGGTGAAGGGCGTGTCATCGAAGCGACACACATACATTCGAGATTGTATGTATGATAGCCGGATTCTCCGGCGTGTCGACTTCGTGTTGTTACCGATGAAGTCGGGGGTCGCTTCCCCGTTCTCCGCCCGGCCCCGCTATTCCTCCCCTTCTTCTCCTGCAGGCGCTCCTCATGGTCCATGCACTCGATTCCGTTTCCGATCGGTCGCGCACCGCATCCCGCTTCCCCGGCACGCCGGGACTCCGCGCCGCGGGCGGGGCGATCGCCCTCGCCGCGCTGCTGGCGGTGGCGGCCTGCGGCCAGCAGCAGGATGCTGCCGCGCAGGGCGCCGCCGGGGGGCCGGGCGGTGCCGGCGGCCCGCCGCCGGCGATGCCGGTGGCCGTGCAGGAGGTGCGACAGCAGGCCGTGCCGGTGACGATCGAGGCAGTCGGCCAGGCCGAGGGCTCGAAGGAGGTCGAGGTGCGCGCGCGTGTCTCGGGCCTGATCGAGCGCCAGCTCTACCAGGAGGGCGAGCGGGTCAAGGCCGGCGCGCCGCTGTTCCAGATCGAGCGCGCCCCGTTCGAGATCGCGCTGGCGCAGGCGCGCGCGGCGCTCGCGCAGGAGACCGCGCGGGCCGAGCAGGCGCGGCGCGAGGCGCAGCGCCTGGCGCCGCTGGCCCAGGCGCAGGCGATCAGCCAGCGCGAGCACGACGAGGCGGTCGCAACGCAGCGCGCGCTCGAGGCCTCGCTGCAGGCGGCGCAGGCGCGGGTGCGGGAGGCGGAGCTGAACCTGTCCTACACGCTCGTGAACGCGCCGATCGCCGGCATCACCGGCCGTGCGCAGAAGTCGCAGGGCAGCCTCGTGAGCCCGGGCAGCGACTCGCTGCTGACCACCGTCTCCCAGACCGACCCGATCTGGGTGCGCTTCTCGTTCTCGACCGAGGAGCAGGAGCGGCTGCAGCGCATGGACGCCGCGCAGCGCCGCCAGGCCTCGGTGCGCCTGCTCGACGCGAACGGCCAGCCGATTCCAGACGCCGTGGGGCGGCTGAACTTCTCCGGCTCGACGGTCGACCCGCGCCTGGGCACGGTGGCGCTGCGCGCCGAGTTCCCGAACCCGCGACTTGAGATCCTGCCGGGCCAGTTCGTGCGCGCGCAGGTGGTGCTCGGCGCGCAGCCGGCGGTGCTCGTGCCGCAGGCGGCGGTGATGCAGGGCGAGCAGGGCCGCATGGTCTGGACCGTGCGCGACGGCAAGGCCACGCCGACGCCGGTGCAGGTCGGCGGCTGGGTCGGCCAGGACTGGGCGATCCGCGGCGGCCTGAAGGAGGGCGACCAGGTGATCGTCAACAACCTGATGAAGCTGCGCCCCGGCGCCCCGGTGGCGCCGCAGGCCGCGGGCGCTGCCGGCGCGCCGGCCGGCGCCGCCTCGGCTCCGGCCGCCGGGGCCTCCGCGCCCGCGCCGTCCACCACCGCCTCGGCCGCGCGCTGAGGCCAGGGAGTCCCCGCAGATGTTTTCCCGCTTCTTCATCGAGCGCCCGGTCTTCGCCGGGGTGCTGTCGATCATCATCGTGCTCGCGGGCCTGGTGGCGATGCGGATCCTGCCGATCGCGCAGTATCCCGAGATCGCGCCGCCCACCGTCACCGTCACCGCGGTCTATCCCGGGGCTTCCGCCGAGACGCTCGCGCGCACCGTGGCCGCGCCGATCGAGGAGCAGCTCTCGGGCGTCGAGGGCCTGCTCTACTTCAACTCGAGCGCCGCGTCCAACGGCCAGGTGACGATCACCGCCACCTTCGAGGTCGGCACCGACATCGACAAGGCCACCTTCAACATCAACAACCGGGTGCAGCTCGCCACGCCCCGCCTGCCCGACGAGGTGCGGCGCAACGGCGTGACGGTGGCCAAGCGCTCCAACAACATCCTGCTGGTGGTGGCGCTGAACTCGCCGCAGGGCACGCGCGACACGCTCTTCCTGTCGAACTACATCACGCAGAACGTGCTCGACGAGATGAAGCGCATCCCGGGCGTCGCCGACGCGACGATCTTCGGCGCGCGCGAGTACTCGATGCGGCTGTGGCTCAAGCCCGACCGCATGGCGCAGCTCGGCATCACGACGGGCGACATCGCTGCCGCGGTGGCGGGCCAGAACGCGCAGTTCGCCGCCGGCAAGATCGGCGCGGAGCCCGCGCCGGCGGGCCAGCAGCTCAACTACACGGTGACCGCGCGCGGACGCCTCGTGCAGCCGGAGGAGTTCGGCAACATCGTGCTGCGCGCCTCCGGCCCCGGCGGCACGCTGCGCCTGAAGGACGTGGCGCGCATCGAGCTCGGCGCGCAGAGCTACGACCAGACCAACAGCGTCAACGGCCAGCCCGCGATCGCGTTCGCGGTCTTCCTGCAGTCGGGCGCCAACGCGCTCGACGTGGCCGACGGCGTGAAGGCGCGCGTGGCCGAGCTCAAGCGCGACCAGTTCCCCTCCGACGTCGACTACCTGATCCCCTACGACACCACCACCTTCGTGTCGGCCTCGATCCACGAGGTGGTCAAGACCATCGTCGAGGCGGCGCTCATCGTCGTGCTGGTGGTGTTCGTGTTCCTGCAGACCTGGCGCGCGACGCTGATCCCGATGCTGGCGGTGCCGGTGTCGCTGCTCGGCACCTTCGCAGGTCTCTGGCTGTTCGGCTTCTCGATCAACACGCTCACCCTCTTCGCGATGGTGCTGGCGATCGGCATCGTCGTGGACGACGCGATCGTCGTGCTCGAGAACGTCGAGCGGCTGATGCGCGAGGAGCGCATGGCCCCCTTCCCGGCGGCGGTCGAGGCGATGCGCGAGGTCTCCGGTGCGGTCATCGGCATCGTGCTGGTGCTGTGCGCGGTGTTCATCCCGGTGGCCTTCATGGGCGGCATCGCCGGCCAGCTCTACCGCCAGTTCGCCATCACGGTCGCGATCTCGGTGGTGCTGTCGGGCGTGGTCGCGCTCACGCTCACGCCGGCGCTGTGCGCGCTGCTGCTGAAGGCGCACGACCACGGCCACGGGCCGCTCGCGCCGCTGTTCGACCGCTTCAACCGCGGCTTCGACTGGCTCACCGGCCGCTACCTGTGGGCGGTCAAGGGCGCGCTGCGCTGGCGTCTCGTCGCGCTGCTGGCCTTCGCCGGCATCCTCGCGCTCGCCGCGCTGCTGCTCGCGCGCGTTCCCGGCAGTTTCGTGCCGCAGGAGGACCAGGGCTTCGTGATCGCCGCGGTGCAGCTGCCCGATGGCGCGACGCTCGAGCGCACCAGCCGCACCACCGAGCAGCTGCGCCAGATGATGAAGGACAACCCGGCGATCCAGAACTTCTTCATCGTCAACGGCTTCGACCTGATCGGCGGCGGCGCCAAGAGCAGCTCGGCGACGATCTTCGTCGCGATGAAGCGCTGGGAGGAGCGGCAGCAGACCTCGGCGCAGCTCGCGCAGGAGATGAGCGGCAAGGGCTTCGCGCTCGCCGACGGCATCGCCTTCGCGTTCGTGCCGCCGTCGATCCAGGGCTTGGGCCAGGCCGGCGGCTTCGAGGTCTTCGTGCAGGGCCGCACCGATGCCGACCCGCAGCGCCTCGCGCAGGTGACCAACGAGTTCATGGGCGCCCTGCGCGAGCACCCGGTGCTCACCGGCATCAACACCTTCTACCGCGCGTCGGTGCCGCAGCTGCGCGTGGACGTGGACCGCGAGAAGGCGCTTGCGCTGGGCGTGCCGGTCAACGACGTGTTCGCGGCGCTGCAGGCGCAGATGGGCTCGCTCTACGTCAACGACTTCAACCTCGGCGGCCGCACCTACCGCGTGACGATGCAGGCCGACGCGCCCTACCGCGCGCGTCCCGAGGACCTGGGCGCGATCTACGTGCGCTCCGCAGGCAGCGGCCAGATGATCCCGCTCAAGGCGCTGATCCGCGTCGAGAGCATCGTCGGCCCCGAGCAGCTCGAGCGCTACAACGGCTCCATCGCCGCCAAGGTGATGGGCAGCGGCAAGCCCGGCTACAGCTCGGGCGACGCGATCGCGGCGGTCGAGGAGGTGGCCGCGCGCGTGCTGCCCGCCGGCTACGCGATCGAGTGGACCGGCCAGGCCTTCCAGGAGAAGCGCACCGGCAACGCCTCGGTGTTCGCCTTCGGCTTCGCGCTGGTGATGGTCTACCTGATCCTCGCGGCGCTGTACGAGCGCTGGGGCGTGCCGCTGGCGGTCGTGCTCGCGGTGCCCTTCGCGCTGACCGGCGCGCTGGTCGCGGTCGCCTTGCGCGGCATGGAGAACGACATCTACTTCCAGATCGGCCTGGTGGTGCTGATCGGCCTCGCGGCGAAGAACGCGATCCTGATCGCCGAGTTCGCGATGCAGGGCATGAGCGAGGGCAAGAGCGCGCTCGACGCGGCGGTGGAGGCGGCGCGCCTGCGCTTCCGCCCGATCGTGATGACCTCGCTCGCCTTCATCTTCGGCGTGATCCCGCTCGCGATCGCCTCCGGCGCGGGTGCGGCGGCGCGCCAGTCCATGGGCACCGGCGTCGTCGGCGGCATGCTCGTCGCCACCTTCGTCGCACCGATCTTCATCCCGCTGTTCTTCGCGCTGCTCACGCGCAAGCCGCGACCCAAGCACACCCACGGCCACGAGCTCAACGGCCCGGCCGCCGAGGAGGCCGTCTGATGCGTCCGAACTTCTTCCCGTCCCTGCGTGCGCCGGCGGCGCTCGCGGTCGCCGCGCTGCTGTCGGCCTGTGCCGCCGTCGGCCCCGACTACCGTCGCCCCGAGGCGCCGCTGCCTGCGGCCTTCCCCGGCGAGGCCGCAGCCGCCGTCGAGGCGCCGGCCGCCGCGGTGCCCGCCGACTGGTGGACGCTGCTGCGGGACCCGCAGCTCGACGCGCTCGTCGACGCGGCGCTCGCGC
This sequence comes from Caldimonas tepidiphila, assembly GCF_003569765.1. Lineage (GTDB taxonomy): Bacteria > Pseudomonadota > Gammaproteobacteria > Burkholderiales > Burkholderiaceae_C > Caldimonas > Caldimonas tepidiphila. Next base: position 8,375 of record NZ_KZ983964.1, read on the forward strand.
GCAACGCGGACCTGCTGCAGGCGGCCGCGCGCGTCGAGCAGGCCGACGCGCAGCTGCGCGAGGCCGGCAGCGCGCTGTTCCCGAGCGTCAACGGCAGCGCGAACGGCTCGCGTGCGCGGCGCTTCGTCAACGGCCAGGCCGTCACCGGCACGAACCTCGGCCTGAGCCTGTCGACCGCGTTCGAGCTCGACTTCTGGGGCCGGCTGCGCCGCGCCGACGAGGCGGCGCGCGCGCAGGCGCTGGCCTCGCGCCATGCGCGCGACACGGTGCGGCTGACGGTCGCGGCGCTGACCGCGCAGGCCTACCTGTCGCTGCGCTCGCTCGACGAGCAGATCGCGATCACGCGCGAGACGCTGCGCACCCGGGACGAGCAGCTGCGCGTGCTGCGCAGCCGCGTCGAGGCGGGCGTGAGCGGGCGGCTCGACCTGGACCAGTCGCAGGTGCTGCGCGCCGACGCCGCAGTGCAGCTGCGCGAGCTGCAGCGCCAGCGCGCGCTCGCCGCCTCGCAGCTCGGCCTGCTCGCGGGCGAGCCGGGCCTGCAGGTCGGCGAGGGCCGGCTCGGCCAGCCGGTGCCGGCCGCGCCGCCTGCGGGCCTGCCGTCCTCGCTGCTGCTGCGCCGCCCCGACGTGCAGCAGGCCGAGCAGCGGCTGGTGGCGGCCAACGCGCTGGTCGGCGTGGCGCGCGCGGCGATGTTCCCGTCGCTGTCGCTCACCGGCGCGCTCGGCGGCGAGAGCCCCGAGCTGTCCAACCTGCTCGACGCCGGCTCGCGCATCTGGTCGCTCGGCTTCGGGCTGACGGTGCCGCTGTTCAACGGCGGGCGGCTCGCTGCGCGCACCGACCAGGCCTGGGCGGTGCAGCGCGAGGCGGTCGCCGCCTACCAGGGCGCGGTGCAGTCCGCCTTCCAGGACACCGCCGACGCGCTCGCGACGCTGCGCGCCGCGCGCGAGTCCGAGGCGGACGTGCAGCAGCGCTGGCAGGCGAGCGCCAACGCGCTGAAGCTCGCGCAGATGCGCTACGACGCCGGCTACTCGGCCTATGTCGAGCTGCTCGACGCGCAGCGCACCGCCAACGCGGCGCGGCTCGAGGTGGTGCGCAACCGCGCCGCGCAGCTCGCCGGCACGGTGGCGCTGTGGCGCGCGCTCGGCGGCGGCTGGAGCGCCGACGCGGAGGACCGGGCGGCGGCAGCGCGCTGAGCGCGGGGCACCGGGCTGTCCCCGGCCCGGTATCGCGCTTGCTGGTCAGGCGGCACCCGTCGCGCGACGGGTGCCGAAAACCGGAGAAGCAGCCGATGCGCACCGCCCTGAAGATCGTCCTGGCCACCGCCGCCTTCGCCGCCGTGCACAGCGCCCTCGCGAGCCACGCCGCCAAGCGGGCGGCCGCGAACGTGCTCGGCGAGCGCCGCCAGCGCGCGCTCTACCGTCCCTTCTTCGTCGCGCAGGCGCTGCTGACCACGGCGGCGCTCGCGCGCTACGGCTCGCGCCTGCCCAAGCGCACGATCTACCGGCTGCACGGGCCCGCCGCATGGCTGTGCCGGGCGGGGCAGGCGGCGGCGCTGCTGCAGGTCTGGGCCGGCGCCCGCGAGGTGGGCGTGATGCGGCTCACCGGCCTCGACGGCCTCGCGGCGTGGCGGCGTGGCGGGGAGCCTCCGGAGCCGCCTGCGGCGCAGGGGCCCGAGCTGGACCCGGCGAGCGGGCGCCTCACCGACGGCGGTCCCTTCCGCCTCAGCCGCCATCCGCTGAACTTCGCCGGCGTGCCGCTGTTCTGGCTCACGCCGCACCTGACCACGCGCCGGCTCGCGTTCAACCTCGCCAGCACTGTCTACTTCCTCGCCGGCTCGGCGCACGAGGCGGCGCGGCTGCGCGCGGCCTACGGCACGCGCTACCGCGCCTACGAGGCCGGCGGCGTGCCCTTCTTCTTCCCGCGGCTGCGCGTCGCGCAGCCCGACCGGCCGCCGCTGCCGCCGGCGCGGAGCGCGGCAGGCCTCACGGCACCCTGACTGCGTTGCGCCCCTCCGCCTTGGCGCGGTAGAGCGCGGCGTCCGGCCGCCGCGCACCTCGCCGCCGTCCAGCGGACCGTGGACATGGGGCGGCGAGCAAGGCGACTTCGTGCTGCCTCTCGCGCAGGTGCTCTGCCAAGGGGTGGCGATTTGGTGCGAGAGCCGCGCCAGTGCCTCGCTGCATTTCTGACGCGCCGCTTTCATCCGGTTGGGGTGTTTACTCTATTCCCCGGAAATACCGCTTCGTTTCTATCCCCTGCGCCGATGTGCCGGTCCTGCCCGGCCTCGCGCGCCGCATTGCGGAATGCCTGGCGAATGCCTTCCGGAAGTGAAACCCCTTCTTGAAACGAGAGTGGAGGCTCCCCGAGGACCGGGAGGTTTGCGACGGGGAGGCCGCCAGAGGAGAGGCAGGAAAGCCGAAAACCCGGAGGCAGGCCCGAATAAGTGGAATCACGGATGCATTTGCGCCCGCAGGCTTGTTCGGCCGAATCGCTCCCGATAGCATCATTGTTTCCAGGTGTTTCAATAAAAAGGAGGGGTGATGGCAATGCGTATGTTTCGTCTGCTCGCCGCGGCGGCACTTTTCTGGGTGGCTTCCGCGTCCGGGGCCGGCGAGATCGTGATCGGGCAATCCGCCCCGCTCTCGGGCTCGCTTGCCAGCACCGGCAAGGAAATGGCCCTCGGCGCACGGATCTATTTCGACACGGTGAACGCGCAGGGCGGCATCGGCGGCCGCAAGATCCGCCACGTCGTGAAGGACGACGGCTACAAGACGGAAGAGACGGTGCGCCTGACGCAGGAGCTGATCGAGCAGGACAAGGCGGTGGGCCTGATCGGCTATGCCGGCACCGGCAACATCTCGGAGCTGCTCTCGCAGGGCGTGCTCGCCTCGCGCAACGTGCCGCTGGTGGCGCCCTACACCGGCGGCGAGCCCTTGCGCAGCCCCTACAACCCCTACATCTTCCACATCCGCGCCGGCTACGCCGACGAGATCGAGCGCATGGTCGAGCAGTTCACGAGCGTGGGCATGAACCGGATCGCGGTGTTCTACCAGAACGACGCCTTCGGGCTCGCCGGCGTCGCCGGCGCGGAGAAGGCGCTGGCCAAGCGCAAGCTCGCGCTGGTGGGCCGCGGCAGCTACGAGAAGGGCAGCGAGGACGTGACGGCCGCGGTCGAGGCGCTGGCCCGCACCTCGCCGCAGGCGGTGCTGATGGTGGCCGTGATGCGGCCCGCCGCCGCCTTCGTGCGCCAGTTCCGCAAGGTGAGCCCCGGCACCCAGATCTTCAGCATCTCGGTGATCAACGGCAAGGACCTGTACGCGCTCGCCGGCGGCGATGTCGCGCGCGGCGTCGGCATCACGCAGGTCGTACCCTCGCCGTTCAGCGGCGCGCAGAAGGTGGTGCAGGAGTACCGCGCGGCGCTCGCGCAGCACGCGCCCGACGCCGCGCCCTCGTACGCGAGCTTCGAGATGTTCCTCGGCGCCAAGGTGGTGGTCGAGGGGCTGCGCCGCGTGAAGGGCGAGTTCACGCCCGAGGCGCTGATGAAGGCGCTGGAGACTGTCGATGCCGACCTCGGCGGCTACGGCGTGCGCTTCGGCCCCGGCCACCGGCTCGGCTCCGGCTTCGTCGAGGTGACGCTGCTGCGCAGCGGCGGCGTGCTCGGCAAGTGAGCGCGCCCTCGATTCATGCGCAGGATTTAATGCTCTCCCGCGTTCGACGGCGCTGAGGGGGCGTCTCCCGCCGGACAATCGCGCCGCCGGGCGCCTGCCCGGCGCGGGCCGGCGTGCCGGGGCACGACCGGCCGGACCCGTGGAGAGATTCGATGAATGTCATGGACATGCCCGATGTCGAGGAGCTGAGGGCGATGGCGCGCGCGGCCTTCGAGACGCTGCGCAGCAACCCGCCGACGCTGACGCTGTCGCAGGCGGCGGGCACGCTGGTCTTCGTGCAGAACGAGCTGCGCCAGATCGGCAGCGAGCGCGTCTACCAGGAGGAGTGCCGCCGGCACGAGCTCCTCAAGCGCGGCTTCACGCCGCCCGACGATTTCGCGCAGGCGCTGCCGGCGGGCACGCAGCCCGAGGAGCTGAGCGACGCGCAGTGCGACGAGCTGCGCCGCTCGCCCGGCTCCTTCAACGACATGGTGCGCGCCATCTACCGCGCCGGCTGGAACGCGCGCGGGCAACTGGAGGAGTAGCGCCCACGGCGCCGCAAGTGTTACATTCCGTGACCAAGCGTGCGTCCGGCCGACAGGACTCGACCCGGGCTGTTCGAACGAGCCGTTCCCGCATCCCCTGCGGCCCCTTGCCTCCGAGGGCATGAATCTCGACATCCAGACCCTGTTCGTCATGATGCTGGCGAACGTGTTCACCGTTTCGCTGGCCCTGCCGGCCCTGATGGGCTGGCGGGTGAGCCGGGCCGCGCGCTTCGCGCAGGGCTCGGGCCTCGTGCAGGCGATCGGCTGGGCCTGCTTCCTGGTGGCCCGGGCGCTCAACGATCGCCTGTTCTCCACGCTGTGGATCGGCTGCCTGGGGCTGAGCTTCGTGCTGCTGTGGCGGGCGCTGGAGCTGTGGCTCGGGCCGCGGCCGGCGCGCGGCTGGCTGCTGCCGCTGGCGCTGCTGACGCCGCTCGGCTACGGCCTGGGCTTCGAGCACTACGCCTTCCGCGTCGGCTGGTCGAACTTCGGGCTGGCGCTGCTGATGATGCTCGTCTGCCTGGCGCTGGTGGCCCCGGCGCCCCAGGGGAGCTGGCGCTGGCGCGGGCTGATCCTCGCCAGCGTCGCGGCGCTCGCCGGCGTGACCGCGTGGCGCGGCGTGCTCGGCGCCTTCTTCACCGAGCTCTATCCCTATCTTCGCGCCCCCCACCCGGTGAACGTCGCCGCGGCGGTGCTCAACCATGTCGCGCTGACGATGACGACGATCGGCGCGCTGGCGGCATGGCGCGAGGAGGCCGAGCGCGAGCTGAAGTTCCAGGCCGAGACCGACGGCCTCACCGGGCTGATGAACCGCCCGGCCTTCCTGGCGCGTGCCGAGGACATGCTCGCGCTGGCGCGGCGTCACCGCGACAAGCTATCGCTGCTGCTGATCGACCTCGACCATTTCAAGCAGATCAACGACCGCGGCGGCCATGCCGCCGGCGACCGCGCGCTGCAGTTGTTCGCCCATGCGCTGCGCCTGAGCCTGCGCCGGGGCGACCTGGTCTGCCGCTACGGCGGCGAGGAGTTCTGCGTGCTGCTGGCGCGCTCCGAGCCGGGCGCCCGCGCGCTCTTCGATGCGCGCCTGAGGGCGGCGCTGCGGGAGCAGATCCGGAGGGAGGAGCCGCAGGCCCCCGACTTCAGCTTCAGCGCCGGGGGCGCGGTCTTCGACGCGCAGGACGACTCGCTCGACGCGCTGCTGCGGCGTGCCGACGCCGCGCTCTATCGCGCCAAGGAGGGGGGGCGGGGGCGCCTGGTCGAGGACGAAGGGGTGCCGCTGCTGGCCCGGGTGGCCTGAGCGGGGCGGGGGGCCGCGGCCGGCCGGCGGCGATTCACGGCCGCGGCGCAGCGGCCGCGCCGGGCGGCGCTGCCGCCGGGTCCGGGGAGGTCGGCCGCGGGAAGTCGAGCAGGCCGGCCTGCCAGGCGAGCCCCAGCGCCGCGATCACGAGACCGAGCGCGAGCGCCGCATAGAGCCCGCCGTGCCGCTCGGCGAAGGGGTCGCGCAGCCGCAGATCGGCCCCGCGCGGCAAGCGGGCCGTCTCCGACAGCGAGGCGCCGAGCGGGACGTTGATGCGCATGCGGCCGTTGATCGCCCAGCCGCTGGCGTCCAGCAGCGGCGCGAGGCTGCGCTGGCGCAGCTTCAGCCACGCGATCAGCATGCTCGGCCCCGAGATCGCGAGCACGATGCCGAGCACCGCCACCGGGATCCACCAGCCGAGCTCGACGAACTTGGCGAACACGCCCACCGCCACCGTGCTGAGGCTGCCGAGGGCGACCCCGAGCGCCGCGACGGTGCCCACGTCCACCCGCCGCGCCGCCCCGGCCGACGCCGCGGCCGCTGCAGGCGCCGCGGCAGCCCCGGCGGCCGGGGCTGCGGGTGCGGAGGCGGGCGCCACCCAGCGCGACGCCAGGCTGCTGAGCTTGCCCTGCGCCTCGGCGTCGCTCGCCGCCGCGCGCTTGGCCACCATCTCCTCCAGCATGCGCAGGAACTTCTTGTAGGGCGCGAGGAAGGCCTGCCGGATGCTGATCGGGTTCTCGATCACCTTGGTGATCGTCGCGTCCCAGTCGCGGCCCTTGCGGTCGTAGAAGACGCCGTTGCGCCCCACCATCAGGAAGTCCACGTCGCCGGCGGTGAAGGCCGCGGCGATAGACATCTTCTCGCCCTGGCGGCTGCAGTCGCAGTAGGCGAGGTAGGTGCGCGCGAGGCCCGCGAGCGCGGCATGGCGCCCGGCATCGTTCACCTGCACGGTGAGGTCGCAGCTGCGCGCGTCGAGGTAGAGCGTGCCGGCCTGGAAGATCGCGGTGCGGCGGTGGTAGAAGTCGGAGAAGGACACGAAGTTGTTCAGCAGCCGCACCAGGTCGCGCTGGAACAGCACCAGCCGCTCGAGCGCCTGGATCTGCGTCCACTGCGGCTCGACCTCGGCGTCCCGGCGGATCAGCGCGTCCACTGCCTCCCTGAGCGCGGGCTCCAGCAGCTCCTGCAGCCGTGCCGGCTCCAGCGCGGCCAGCAGCGTGCCGGGCTTCTCCGCCAGCCAGGCCTCGCAGGGCTGGAGCCGCTCGCGCAGCCGGCGCCAGTCCGCCTCGTGCAGTTCCGCGAGCGGCGCGCCGAGCAGCGGCTCGGCCGCATCGCGGCGCAGCGCCCCGATCGCGCCGACCCAGGCCGGGTTCAGGCCCTCGTGCAGCGGCAGCGCGCGTCCCGGCGCGACGGTCGCGAGCGGCAGCGCGGCGATGCTCTGCGAGTCCGCCCTCAGCGCCTCGGACGCCATCGCTTCGTAGTCCTCCTCGGACGGGTTCAGCGCGGCCGCGGCGCGCGCGTCGTAGGCGGCGACGCGGCAGCGAGCGAAGAAGTCCTCGACCTTGTCGCGCACGGCCGCCACCGCCTCCACCGCGGCACGCGTGCGCTCGGCCAGCGGCAGGATGCCCGGCACGCAATCCGTGCGGCGCTGCCATTCGGCAAGCGCGGCGGCCTGCGCGAAGAAGGCGTCGGCCCGCGCCTGGTCGATGCCCGGCCGGCCGCTGCGGTCCGTGATGCCGCCCTGGGTGTCGATGATCTCCTGCAGCACGCGGCGCAGCGCCTCGTCGTCGCTCGCCTCGACCGGCACGATGCCGTCGCCGTTGAAGGGGAGGGCGTCGAACTGGCGCATGCGTTCGCGCACGTCGTCGAGCCGGATCGTGTCGGCGTCGGCCTTGCCGAGCCAGGCCAGCGTGCGCCGCGCCTCCTCGACGAGCCGTTGGCCGTCCTCGGTCGCGTCGTTGATCGACTCGAGCGGCACCTCGTCGCCGCCGGCGAGCAGCGCGTCCGGGTCGCGGAAGTGCTCGCGCACCCAGCGCGAGGCCTCGATCAGCTCGGGCGGGCGGATGCGGCCGTCCTTGTCGCCGTCGAGCAGCTCGAGCGTGCGCGGGTCGAACTCGATGCCGTGCGTCGGGCAGGCGAGCGCCACCCAGAGCTTCTGGTCGAGCTGCTCGAGGTTGACGATGTCGGCGCCGCTGCGGATCACCACCTGTTCCACGCCGCCGGCGCGCACGAACTTCCACCGATGCTGCTCCATCCCCCCGCGTCCTCTGAATTCGTTACGCGCGCCATTGTGGTCAGCCGGGTTCGCGCAAGGGGCGCAGGGCCTCCAGTGCCCGCGTTCCACCCGGGCAAGGCGCCGGACCGCGGCGCGGTCGGGGCTCAGCCGGGGAAGGGCCCCTCGTCGTGCCGGTGCGGGACGGGGGCGCCCGGCTGGCGCTCGACGTACTCCTCGACGAGGCGCTCCCAGATCACCTCCAGCTCGTAGCCGAGCGAGCGCGCCATGCCCTCGAGGTCGGGGAAGAGCGTCGCGTAGGTGACGTTCATGCGGTAGAGCGCGCGCATCGCCGTCTCGCGCACGGACAGCGGCAGCACGAACTTGTACAGCAGCTCCTGCGGCGGGCCGTAGGCTTCCAGGAGCATGTCGATCGGGCGGTCGAGCATGCCCGGCACGACGAAGAGCCCCGACTGCGCCATCAGGCGGCTGTCCATCTCCGACGGCTCGCCGAACCACATCATCGGGCTGCGGTTGCCGATGAAGTAGCGCTCGAAGTTGCCCGGCACGCGCGGGTCGATCCGGTCGCGCGTCAGGCTCGGGTCGAAGCGCGGCGTGAGCGACCACAGCGCCGGCGTGTTGAGCGCGAACACCGCGACGTCGGTGTCGGCGTTCTCGAGCGCGAAGAAGGCCGCGACGAAGGGCGACTTCGTGAAGTCGAGCAGCCGCGTCGGCGCGCCGTGGTGCTGCATCAGCGCCAGGCAGCGCAGGTCGTTCTCGAGCGCGGTGCTGTTGCGCAGGTAGATGTGTGCCTTGCGGCGGAAGATGCGCATCGCGCGCTCCTCGCGCAGCGGCCACAGCCGCTGGTCAGGGCAGAAGAGCTGGAGCCGGCGCGTCAGCGAGCTGACGAGCGGCCAGTGCGCCGCCACCTGTCCGCGGAAGGCCCAGCCATCGAGCTCCTCGGTCCGCTCGACGAATTCCTTCCAGCTCGACAGCAGGATCACTTTCAAGGGCAGACCTCCTCGTTGTCTCCGCGGGGCGCGGCGCCTTGGAAGGCACGAGCAAGTGCCGGGCCTTCGCACCGGCACGCGCCTTCGCGGCCCGCCGATCAGCGGGCGCGGGGGGGCGGGCGGTTCAGCAACCCCCGCATGCACAGCTCGAGCAGCTCGTGCAGGCGCGCCAGGCCCTCGCCGGCCTGCGGCCGCTCGTCCTGCAGCCAGCGGCGCACCTCGATCAGGTAGATGCCGAGGAAGAGCGAGGCGGCGCGCTCGGGCGGCACGCCCGGATCCACCTCGCCCTGCCGCTGCGCGTCGCGCACCAGCGCGACGAGCTGCTCGTGGATCACCGCGCGGCGCGCATAGAAGCGGCGCGTCTCCTCGCCCTGCTCCCCGCCCTCGCGGCCGAGGAAGTCGAAGGTCTCGCGCACCGCGGGGCGCGACAGGCGCGGCTCGCTCGCCCAGTAGCGGTAGCGGAGCTCGAACAGCGCGCCCAGGCGCTCGAGCAGCGGCCCGGGGCTCTCGAGGACGGCCCGGCCCTCGGCGGTGATCGCGTCGAGCTCGTCGTTGACGATCGACAGCAGCAGGTCGCGCTTGTCCTTCGCATAGACGAACACCGTGCCGATCGAGACCTCGGCGCGCGTGGCGATCTCGCGGGTCGTAGCGGCCTCGTAGCCGTGCTCGACGAAGACCGCCTTCGCCGCGTCCATGATGCGCCGGCGCTTGTCGAGCTTGCTCTGCTCGCGCCGTCCGGGGCGCGCGGGAGGGGGACTGCGCTCGGGGGTCGGAAGTGCGGCGTCCTGGGACATGATCTTGGTGTGCATCGCGGGCGGAAATCATAGGCCCCGCGGACCGGGAACCCTTGTCTTGACATGTATTTTGAGCATGATTAATCTTGAGCGTGCTCAAAAATCAACGCGTCCCGCCCGATGGCCGGCACGCCAGGAGACAACCGTGTACGACTCCTTCGATTCCTCCCGGAACACGCGCCGCCTGCTGCTGAAGGCCGGCGCCCTGACCCTGCTCGGCGCTGCCGGCCTGGGTGCCCGCGCCGCGCAACCGGTGCGGATGGTCATTCCCTTCACCCCCGGCACGACGCCCGACCTGATCGCACGCCTGCTCGGCCCGAAGCTGCAGGCGAGCCTGGGGCAGCCCTTCGTCGCGGACAACAAGCCCGGCGCCTCCGGCATGCTCGGCATGGACGCGGTCGCGAAGGCGCCCGCCGACGGCAGCACGCTCCTGTTCGGCACCTCGACGGCGCTGACGCTGCCCTTCGTCTACCGGAAGGTGCCCTTCGACGTGCTGACCGCCTTCACGCCGATCACGATGATCGGCACCACCAACTTCGCGCTCGTCGTGCACCCCTCGGTGCCGGCGAAGAACGCGCGCGAGCTGGTGGCCTGGGTGAAGTCGCAGCCGGCGCCGGTCGACTACGCGTCGCCGGGCAAGGGCACCTTCCAGCACCTGACGATGGAGTGGATCGCCCACCTCGCCGGCATGGACCTGCGCCACGTGCCCTACCGCGGCTCGGCGCCGGCGGTGACCGACCTGCTCGGCGGCCACGTCAAGCTGCTGATCATGCCGCTGCACGTCGCCGCGCCGCTGGCCGCCGACAACAAGCTGCGCATCCTCGGCGCGACGCGCCGCACGCAGGACGCGGCCTATCCGACGGTGCCGCCGCTGCACCAGAGCGGCGTGCCGAACCTCGACGCCGACGCCTGGTACGCGGTGTGGGGTCCCAAGGGCATGTCGAGGGATCTCGTCGGCCGCTACAACACCGCGATCCGCGCCGTGCTGAACGAGCCCGACTCGAAGGCGACGCTGGAGAAGCAGGGCGTGTCGGTCCAGACCGGGACGCCCGAGGAGCTGGCGCGCATCGCGCAGGCCGAGCACGACAAGTGGGGCCGGCTGATCAAGGACATCAAGCTGCCGCAGGAGGAGTGAGCCGCCGGCGCGTCCCCGCACGCGCCGCGCCTGCTTCGCGCCGGTCCGCCTGAGGCGGCGGCCGCCCCTCCGATCCTTCCTTCCCGCGCGGGCGGGGCCGCCGTGCCCCGTCCCGGCGCATCACTTCCGAGACTCCGATGACCGAATCCCTTGCCCCCCAGAAGCCGAAGCCGGTGCCCTACAAGCGCATCGCCACCGAGGAAGCCTTCGCCCCCGCGGAGATGATGGCGATCTACCGCGAGATGATCGAGAAGAAGGTCGTCGACGACCCCGGCTTCAACACGATGTGGGGCTTCTACCTCGGCGGCACGAGCGAGCGCTCGCGCCACATCGAGGCCTGCATGTCCGACCTCGACGACCTGCGGCTGCGCCACATGGACGAGGCGGGCATCGACATGCAGATCCTCGCGCTGACCGCGCCCGGCGTGCAGATCATGGACCGCGACACCGGCACGAGCTTCGCGCGCTTCGCCAACGACCAGCTCGCGGCGGCGGTGAAGCGCCACCCGACGCGCTACGCGGGGCTGGCGGCGGTGGCGCCCCAGGACCCGGCTGCGGCGGCTGCCGAGATCCAGCGCGCCGTGACGCAGCTCGGCCTCAAGGGCGTGATCATCAACTCGCACACCCACGGCGAGTACCTGTCGGACACCAGGTTCTGGCCGATCTTCGAGGCCGCCGAGGCGCTCGACGTGCCGGTCTACCTGCACCCGAACAGCCCGCCGCGCGGCATGATCGGCCCGATGCTCGAGTGCGGCCTCGACGGCGCGATCTTCGGCTTCGGCGTCGAGACCGGCATGCATGCGCTGCGCATCATCACCTCGGGCGTGTTCGACCGCTTCCCGAAGCTGCAGCTCATCCTCGGCCACATGGGCGAGGCGCTGCCCTTCTGGCTGTACCGGCTCGAGTACATGCACAAGGCGACCGTCGCCTCGCAGCGCTACGAGGCGATCAAGCCGCTGCAGCGCCGCATCGGCGACTACATGCGCGAGAACATGCTGATCACCTGCAGCGGCATGGCCTGGGAGCCGGCGATCAAGTTCACGCAGTCGGTGGTCGGTGCCGACCGCGTGCTGTACGCGATGGACTACCCCTACCAGTACTCGCTCGACGAGGTCAACGCGCTCGACGCGATGCAGATGGACGACGCGACCAAGCACGCCTTCTTCGAGGGCAACGCGCGGCGCGTGTTCAAGCTCGGCTGAGCGCACGACGCCGCCTCCGCGCTGCCCGCCGCTGCGGGCGGCCCGCCCGGCGCCGGCGGGGAGGGCGCCTGCCGCCCCGCCTCCCGAACCCCGCTGCGCCCGCCCCGTGCCGCACCCCGCGGGCCGCGGCAGCACCCCCCACCCACCGGAGTCCCCTTGACGGCCGCCGCCTCCGCATCCGCCCCGCCCGCGCTCGCCCCCGTCCCGGCCCTGGCCATCCTCTGCCTGAGCCTCGCGGCCTTCGGCAGCGGCATCAACATGCGGCTCAACGACGCGCTGCTGCCGCAGCTGGCGACCGAGTTCTCGGTCGGGCTGGGGCAGGCGGCCGCGGTGACCAGCGTCTTCTCGATCGCCTACGGCATCGCGCAGCTCTTCGTTGGCTCGCTCGGCGAGCGCTTCGGCAAGTTCCGCCTCGTGGCCGGCGCCTGCCTCGGCTGCGCGCTCAGCGCGGCGCTGTGCGCGCTGGCGCCCGACTTCGGGCTGCTGCGCCTGCTGCGGGGGCTCGCCGGCATCATGGCCGCCGCCGTCATCCCGCTGTCGATGGCCTGGATCGGCGACGTGGTGGGCTACGAGCGGCGCCAGCCGGTGCTTGCGCGCTTCATGATCGGGCAGATCCTCGGCGTGTCCGCCGGCGTGTGGATGGGCGGCTTCGCCGCCGACCACCTCGACTGGCGCGCGCCCTACTTCGTGCTGGCCGCGCTGTTCGCCGCGGTCGGCGTGGCGCTGTTCCTGCTCCAGCGCCGGCTGCCGGCCCACGCGAGGGCGACGCGCGTCGAGCCCGGCTCGCCGCTGCAGCGCATCGCGTCGGACTTCCGGCAGGTGTTCGCCGGGCGCTGGGCGCGCGTGATCCTGGCCTGCGTCTTCCTCGAGGGGATGCTGCTGTACGGCCCCTTCGCCTTCATCGCCGCGCACCTGCACGTGACCTTCGCGCTGTCGCTGGCGATGGCGGGCACGCTGCTGATGCTGTTCGGCCTGGGCGGGCTCGGGTTCGCGCTCGCCTCGCGGCGGCTCGTCGCCGGGCTCGGCGAGGTGGGGCTGGCGCGCCAGGGCGGGGCGGTGGCGGCGGCCTCGCTGCTGCTGCTGGCCTACGCGCCGGCCTGGGGCTGGGTGGTGCCGGCCTGCCTCGGCGCCGGCGTCGGCTTCTACATGCTGCACAACACGCTGCAGGTCAACGCGACGCAGATGGTGCCCGAGCGGCGGGGGCCGGCCGTGTCGGCCTTCGCGGCCTGCTTCTTCCTCGGCCAGGCCGCGGGCGTGTCGCTGTCGGGCTGGCTGTCGGCGCGCATCGGCACCGCGCACGTGATCGCGCTCGGCGCGCTCGGCCTGCTGCTGGTCGCGTGGGCCTTCGGCACGTGGCGGGCGAGCAGGGACCGTTCCGCAGCGCCCGCGACCTGAGGGGAGAAGGGGCCGCAGCCCGGCTGCGTTCCTCAGGCGGGCGCTTGCGCCGTCACCGGATGCAGCGGCCGCCCGCCGTCCTCGAAGGCCGACAGGTTGCCGAGCGTCGTCGCGGCGATCGCCGCGAGCGCGTCCTCGGTGAAGAAGCCCTGGTGGCCGGTGACGATCACGTTCGGGAAGGTCAGCAGCCGCGCGAACACGTCGTCCTAGATCACCGTGTCCGACAGGTCGCGGAAGAACAGGCCGTCCTCCTCCTCGTAGACGTCGATGCCGAGGCCGCCGAGCGTGCCGGCCTTCAGCGCGCCGATCACGGCGCGCGTGTCGATCACCGCGCCGCGGCTGGTGTTGACGAGCAGCGCGCCGGGCTGCATCGCCGCGAGCGCCTGTGCGTCGATCAGGTGCCGCGTGCGCGGCGTGAGCGGGCAGTGCAGCGTCACGATGCGGCTGTCGCGCAGCAACTCGGGCAGCGCCACGTAGCGTGCTCCCGCGGCCGTGCAGGCCGGGTCGGGCTGCGGGTCGAAGGCGAGCACACGGCAGCCGAAGCCGGCGAGGATGCGGATCACCGCAGCGCCGATGCGGCCGGTGCCGACCACGCCGACGCTGCGGCCGTGCATGTCGAAGCCGAGCAGCCCCTCGAGCGCGAAGTTGCCCTCGCGCACGCGGGCGTGGGCGCGGTGGATCCTGCGGTTGAGCGCGAGCATCAGCGCGAGCGCGTGCTCGGCCACCGCGTGCGGCGAATACTCCGGCACCCGCGCCACCGCGATGCCGAGCGACTGCGCCGCCTCCAGGTCGACGTTGTTGAAGCCGGCGCAGCGCAGCGCCACGAGCCGCACGCCCAGGCGCGCGAGCCGCGCCAGCGCCTCGGCGTCGGCGCGGTCGTTGACGAAGATGCAGACCGCCTGCGCGCCCTCGGCTGCCGCCGCGGTGTCCGCGTCGAGCCGCGCCTCGAGGTAGGCGAGCGCGTGCCGGCCGCCGGCGTTGGCCGCGTCGAGGAAGCGGCGGTCGTAGGAACGGGTGCTGAAGACGGCGACGCGCATCGGAGGGCTCCTTCGCGGGCGATGCGGCGGACCCTAGCACAGCCCCGCCGCGGCCGGCCCATGAAGCGGCAGGGGACTATCCGGGCGCGCCGGTGCCCGGCACCGGGGACGACGCTGATGCGCGGGCACGGAATCCGGGCTAAAAAGCCGTCACAACAACCCTGATGAGGAGACACCCCATGCAAGGCCAGATGATGGACGTGCCGCTGCTCGTGTCGTCGCTGCTCGTCCATGCCGAGCGCCACCACGGCGAGCAGGAGATCGTTTCGCGGCGCGTCGAGGGCGACATCCACCGCTGCACCTACCGCGAGCTCGCCGCGCGAGCGCGCCGCGTCGCCAAGGCAATCGCCGCGCTCGGCGTGCAGCAGGGGCAGCGCGTCGGCACGCTGGCCTGGAACGGCTACCGCCACATGGAGCTCTACTACGGCGTCTCCGGCTCGGGCGCCGTGCTGCACACGCTCAACCCGCGGCTGCACCCGGACCAGATCGTCTACATCCTCGACCATGCCGAGGACCAGGTGCTGTTCTTCGACCTGACCTTCCTGCCGCTCGTCGAGGCGGTGGCGCCGCGCCTGGCCACCGTGAAGCACTTCGTCGCCATGGTCGACCGCGAGCGCATGCCCGCGGACAGCCGCATCCCGAACCTGCGCTGCTACGAGGAGCTCGTCGGCGCGCAGGACGACGACTACGCCTGGCCGGGGCTCGACGAGCGCGCCGCCTCGTCGCTGTGCTACACCTCCGGCACCACCGGGAACCCGAAGGGCGTGCTCTACAGCCACCGCTCGACGCTGCTGCACACGCTGGCCGCGGCGCTGCCCGACGCGCTCGACTGCTCGGCGGGCGACACGATCCTGCCGGTGGTGCCGATGTTCCACGTCAACGCCTGGGGGCTGCCCTACATCGCCTGCCTGGCCGGCTCCAAGCTCGTGTTCCCCGGTCCGGGGCTCGACGGCAAGTCGCTCTACGAGCTGTTCGAGGCCGAGGGCGTGACGCTGTCGGCCGGCGTGCCCACCGTCTGGCAGGGGCTGCTCGCCTACGTCGACGCCAACGACAAGCGCTTCTCGACGATGCGCCGCACCGTCATCGGCGGCTCGGCCTGCCCGCCGGCGATGCTGCGCGCCTTCCAGCAGCGCCACGGCGTGCAGGTGCTGCACGCCTGGGGCATGACCGAGATGAGCCCGCTCGGCACCGTCGCGGCGCCGAAGCGCAAGCACATGGAGCTCTCCGGCGAGGAGCGGCTGGCGATGCAGTCGACGCAGGGCCGGGTGGTGTTCGGCGTCGACATGCGCGTGGTGGACGGCAGCGGCCGCGAGCTGCCGCACGACGGCCAGTCCTCGGGCGAGCTGCAGGTGCGCGGGCCCTGGGTCGTGTCGCGCTACTTCAAGGAGGAGCGGGACCCGCGGGTCGACGGCTGGTTCCCGACCGGCGACGTGGCGAAGATCGATCCCGACGGCTACATGCAGATCACCGACCGCAGCAAGGACGTGATCAAGTCCGGCGGCGAGTGGATCGGCTCGATCGACCTCGAGAACATCGCGATGGCGCACCCGGCGGTCGCGATGGCCGCCTGCATCGCCGCGCGCCACCCGAAGTGGGACGAGCGCCCGCTGCTGGTGGTGATGAGGAAGCCCGGCGCGGAGCTCACGCGCGAGGAGCTGCTCGCCTTCTACAAGGGCAAGGTGGCCGACTGGTGGACGCCGGACGACGTGGTCTTCGTCGACAGCATCCCGATCGGCGCGACCGGCAAGATGCTGAAGAACCGGCTGCGCGAGCAGTTCAAGGACTACCGGCTGCCGACCGCCTGAGCGCGAGGGCGCGTCCTCAGCGCTGCTTCCTCGCGATCGCGCGCGCGAGCTCCTCCTTGTTCATCGTCGAGCGGCCGGCGATGTCGAGCGCCTTCGCGCGCTCGTAGAGCTCCTGGCGCGTGTGGCCGAGCGCGTCGACGCCGCCGGCGGTCTCGCGCCGGCCCTCGCGCGCCTCGCGCCCGGACCGCGCCGCCTGCGCGTCCGAGGGGCCCTTGTGCTCCTTCGGCTCCCAGTGGTCGCCGACCTTCTCGAAGCCGTGCTTCAGCGACGCATAGGCCGTGCGCGCGGCGCGCTCGCCGCTGCCGTAGGTCTTCTCCGCGCTCTTGAGCGTCTCAGCATAGGTGCGCTGCGCCTTCTCGGGCGAGCGTTCGAGCGTGCCCGGCAGGTCCACGCCGTACTTCTTCTTGGCCATGGGATCTCTCCTTTCCGGCGGGACGCTGCTGCCCGCTGAGCCCGCAGGTGCACCCTCCGGGCAAGAGGGAGCCGGCAAGCCGCGTTCCCTGCCGGCCCTCGGCGGCAGGTCCGGCCCGCTTCCCGCCGCGCCGGGGCGCCGTGCGGGCGGGGCGGGCCTTTCCTCCCGACGGCCAGGCGCCGCAGCGGTTCACGCAGCCCGCGCCTCAGGCGGTCTCCCTCGCGGCCGCGACCTGCGGGAGCGGTGGCACGGCGATGAGGTGCAGGCCGCTTCCCAGGGCCTTGCCGCTGCGCTTGGCCGCCGCCGCCGCGGTGGCCACCTCCTCGGCGTCGTGGAACATGCCGCCGCGCGCCTCGACCGCGCCGATCGACAGCGTCGTGCAGGGGAAGAAGCGCATCACGCCGTAGCGGTCCTCGGCATGGATGCCGCCGTCGGTGCGCGCCTGCGCGTCGTAGAGCTCGAGCGCCTTCTCGTTGAAGGACTGCAGCACCCGCTCGCAGCGCTCGCGCCAGTCGCGGCTCTGGAACAGGACCACGAAGTCGTCGCCGCCGACGTGGCCGAGGAAGTCGCGCTTGGGGTCGCAGTGCGTCAGGAAGGCGCGCGCCGCGAGCCGGATCATCTCGTCGCCACGCCAGTAGCCGTACTGGTCGTTGAAGGGCTTGAAGTGGTTCAGGTCGCCGTAGCAGGCGACGAAGTCGCTGCCGCTCGCGAGCAGCCGGTCGATGTGGTCGCTGATCGGGATGTTGCCGGGCAGGAAGGTCAGCGGGTTGGCGTGGCGCGCGGCCTCGATGCGCAGCTCGGTCACCACGCGCACCAGCTGCTCGCCGGTGCCCAGCCCCCGGTAGCGGCCCTGGTCGGTGATGACGAAGCCCTCGCGCAGGTAGCGCTGGTCCTCCGACGTCAGGATCGCCGTCAGCTCCTCCACCGAGGTGTAGAGCTCGATGCACAGCGGCGAGCGGTTCGACGACGCCACGCAGGGCTGGCGGCCGTAGAGCTCCTTGAAGTAGGGCTTGGTGTACTGGTCGAGCAGCTGCTGCCGGTTGAGCAGGCCGACCGGACGGCCGTTCTCGACCAGCGCCACCGCGGGCAGCCGCTCGTCCTGGTGGAAGAGCCGCAGCAGCTCGTCGTGGGTCGCCTGCGGCGGCACGTGCGGCGCGTTGACGATGAAGCGCTCGGCCGGGAAGCTGCGCCCGGCGATGCGGCGCAGCTCCGGGAACACCGCGATGTCGCGGCTCGTCAGCACCGCGGCGGCGTCCGGGTCCAGCGCCTGCGTGGGCCGCGGCCGGGGCATGCCGAGGAAATAGCCCTGCCCGAGCGCGATGCCCAGGTCGCGGATCACGCGCAGGTCCTCGGCCGTCTCGATGCCCTCGGCGACCATCTTGGTGCCGAAGATCTCGGCGATCTGCAGCAGCGCGCGCAGCGTCTGCAGCTTGTCGCCGTGCAGCGAGATCTCATGCGAGAAGTACTTGTCGATCTTCACGATCTGCGGCCGCAGCTCCGACCACAGCCGCAGGCTCGAGCGCCCGTCGCCGAAGTCGTCGAGCGCGAGCGCGATGCCGGAGGCCCGCAGGTGCGAGGCAGCGTGGACCAGGCGTTGCACGTCGCCCACATGCTCGTGCTCGGTCAGCTCCAGCACGATCGAGGACGGGGCGATGTCGAGCCGGTGCAGCACCGACAGCCAGGTCCGGCAGCTGTCGGAGAAGAAGCCCTGCACCAGCGCCCGCGCGCTCAGGTTGATGAAGATCTTTCCCGGGTGGCGCAGCCGGGCCCATTCGCGGATCGCGGCATGCAGGCAGGCGAACTCCAGCTCGGTCTCCAGCCCCGCCTCGCGCGCCGCGGCGAACAGCGCGTCCGGGCGCTCCAGCGCCGAGCCGGCGGGCCCGCGGATCAGCGCCTCGTGGGCGTGGATCTTCCCGGTCGCCAGTTCGACCAGCGGCTGGAAGCAGGGCTTCAACGCGCGGCGGGAAATCAGCGTCGAGATATCCGATGCCGGGCCGGCGGGTAAAGGGTCGAAGGCGTTCTTCACGGTCGTTCCAGCGGGGGGTGATGCTATTTCCCGATTGGATACCCCCCGGATGAAGGGAGTATGAAACCGGAGATTCGCAGACTCATCGGCCGGGCATGGCGCGCGTCGTCCGGTGGGAAGGAGGTGCGAATCGGCGCAGGCCGCGCGAGGGCCGCCGAATCCTTCCCGATTCCGGCGCTCAGGCCCGGGCGAGGCGGAACACCGCCGCCAGCCGGGACATGCCTTCGGCCTGCTCGCGCATCGTCTGCGCGGCCAGTGCCGATTCGCCGACCAGCGCAGCGTTCTGCCGCGTCACCCGGTCGAGTTCGGCGACCGCCGCATTGACCTGCGACATGCCGGCGGACTGCTGCTGCGCCGCCGCCGCGATGTCGCCGAGCGTGGCACGCACCTGCTCGACGCGCCCGACCAGCGACTCGATCGAGCGGCCGGCCCGCTCCGCCGTGCGGCCGCCGTGCTCGATGCGCTCGGTGGCGGCTTGCACCAGGTCGCGGATCTCGCGCGCCGACTGCGCGCTGCGCTGCGCGAGCGTGCGCACCTCGGCCGCCACCACCGCGAAGCCGCGGCCCTGCGGGCCGGCGCGCGCCGCCTCCACGGCGGCATTGAGCGCGAGCAGATTGGTCTGGAACGCGAGGCCGTCGATCACGCCGACGATCTCGCCGATGCGGGTCGAGGTGCCGTGGATGGCCTGCATGCTGCGCACCATCTCGGAGACCGCCGCGCCGCCGTCCTGCGCCGTGCGGGCCGCCGCCTCGGCGAGCGCGTGGGCCTCGCGGGCACCGTCCGCCGACTGGCCCACGGCCACCGCCATGCGCTCGACCGCGCTGGCGGCCTCCTGCAGGCGCGACGCCGCCTGCGCGGTGCGCTCGCTCAGGTGCTGGTTGCCGCTGGCGATGTCGGCGGCGATGGCCCGGACCCCGGTGGCGGACGCCTGAATCTGCGCCACGACGCCGTGCAGCTGGCTTTGCATGCGCTCCAGACCGCCGAGGATGCGGCCCATCTCGTCGTTGCGGCCTTTCGCGATGTTCCCGGAGAGGTCGCCGGCCGCGATCCGCTCGGTGGTCTCCAGCACGCTGAGGGTGGGGCCGAGGATGGCGCGCAAGGTGTTCCACAGCATCGCGGCGACGAAGACCCACAGCAGCCCGAGCCCGGCCACGAGGGCAAGGCGGCGCGCGGCGAGCCGCTCCTCGCGGAGTGCCAGTTCGGTGTCGAGGATCTGCAGCACCTCGCCGCTGACACCGGCATGCGTGGCCATCGCGCCGGTGAGCGAGCGGACCATCTCGTCGAGCGGGAAGTTCACGTCCAGCATCGCTGCCTGCACGGTCTCGGCAACGCTGCGCTGCTGGGCCTCGATCTGCTGCAGCACCGGGGCATGGCGCGCGGCGAGGCCGGGCTCCGCCCGGGAGGCGAGCGTCAGCAGCTGCGCGAGCTCCCGGACTTGGCCTTCGTAGCGGGCGAACGCCGCCGAGATCCCGCCCACGTCGTCGATGCGTGCCGCGACGGCGATCGCGACCATCTCGGACAGCGCATCGCCCACGCGCGGCGCCTTCTGGAGCCCGGCAGCGATGCCGAGGTGGGTCGCCGCGTCGCGCTCGAACAGCAGCCCGGTGGCGGCCATGCCCGCGGTCTGCAGCGCCAGGATGCGGTCAGCGAGCGCGCGGTGCCGCTCCATCAGCGTGCCGAACTCGGTCCCGGGGCTGGCGCTCGCGCCCACCAGTTCCCGGGCGTCCCCCTCAATCGCCTGGATTTCCGCGGAAAGCGGCGAGCCCAGGGCCGGATTGGCGGCGATGGCGTTCGCGGCCGCCTCCACGCCGAGAAGGAGCTGCTGTCCGCTTTCCTGCTGCCGCGCGCGGCCGGCCTCCTGCCGGGACGGGACGAGCGCGGTGGCGCTGCGGTGCTCTCCCAGCGCCGCCACCGAGTGCTGCACCGCGCGGGCGAGCGGCAGGGCTTCCCGCTGCCGCTCGAGCAGCCGCGATTCCTGCCGGTCCTGCGCCACCAGCAGTCCGGTCGGCACGGCCGCCGCCAGCAGGCACAGCAGCCCGACGCCGAGAAGCCGCGTCCGCATCGCCAGCGCCGGGGATCGGGATTCCTTGTTTTTCATCTGCCTGTCATTTTTATCGGCTTGCTTGTTCATTATTCGAGACCGGTCGGGGAAAATCGGTTCTTCGGCAGATGTTCAGCGTCAATTGAGCGGTATATTTGATTTTTCTTCGCGCGTTTTTCATCAGGATTTCATCGAATCCGCAGTCCGTGCTCGATGAGAAAGGCAGGCGGGGGGATAAGCTCGCGGAGCGGTTCCGGTATTCCGGCGCGGGAATCTCTCGAACGGATTCCTGCCGGAGTGGAACGGGGCTTCCGGCGACATCGGCTGCCGGATCCGGCAGGCGCGAACTGCACCCGGCAACCGTCTCGCTGGAGCGGTCGAATCGGGGACTTCAAGGGCAGGCGCGGCCCGCAAGGCCGGTCGGACGCCCCGCGCGGCCCGTTTCCGCCCCCCGGTCGACCGCGGCGCGGTGCCTGCCGGACCGGGAGGCAGCCGGGTCAGCCCGGATCGGTGGAGCCGGGGGCGAGCTGGCGGTAGAGCTGGTTGGCGCGAGTCAGGTGCTCGCGCATCGCGTCCTCGGCCGCTTGCGGGTCGCGCGCGGCGATCGCGTCGACGATGCGCTCGTGCTCGGCGAGCGTGAGGCGCTCGGCGCCGGGCGCGCGCACCAGCTTCTGGTAGTACTCGCCGGCCCAGCCGAACAGCGCCTCGACGATGGCCGGGTAGATCGGGTTGCCGCTGATCGCGGCGATCTCGCGGTGGAAGGCCATGTCGCGCGCGAGGAAGTGCTGCAGGTCGTCCATCGCGGCGCGGTGCTCTTCGAGTCGCCGGCGCAGCCGCGCGACGTCGGCCTCGCCGGCCTGCTGCGCCGCGAGCCGCGCCATGCCGGTCTCGAGGAAGATGCGCGCGTCCTTCAGGTGCGCGAGCGTTCCGGGCTGGATGCGCAGCAGGTGGCGCGCGCCGCCGGCGAGCTGCGCGATCAGATCCTGCGCGGTGGGCACCGCGACGCGGGCGCGCTCGCCCTGCGCGATCTCGACGATGTTCGAGCGCTCGAGCGACTGCAGCGCTTCGCGCACCGCCGGGCGGCCGACGCCGTAGTGCTCCATCAGCTCGCGCTCGGACGGCAGCGCGTCGCCGGGCGCGAACTCGCCGCCGCGGATGCGCGCGAGCAGCTGCTCGCACAGCTGCTCGGAGAGCTTGCGTTTGTGCAGCGGTTCGGCGGTCATCTCGGAGGCGTCGGGCGGGCAGGGGCGGTTCGCACGATCGGCATTGTCCTTCAGCCGCGCGCCGGCCCCCGCTACGGCAGCGGCCGCAGCGCTGCGGGCAGGGCCTTCAGCGGAGATGCGGCCGCAGCCAGCCCAGCCCCTCGGAGGTGCCGGCGCGCGGCCGGTACTCGCAGCCGACATGGCCCTCGTAGCCCAGCGCGTCGATCAGCGCGAAGAGGTAGGGGTAGTTCAGCTCGCCGGTGTCGGGCTCGTGGCGCTCCGGCACGCCGGCGATCTGCAGGTGCGCGACGCGGCCCGTGGGCAGCCAGCGGCGCAGCTTGGTGGCGAGGTCGCCCTCGACGATCTGGCAGTGGTAGAGGTCCATCTGCACCTTCAGGTTCGCCGCCCCGAGCTCCTCGACGATCGCATGCGCCTCGTCCTGGCGGTTCAGGAAGTAGCCGGGGATGTCGCGGGTGTTGATCGGCTCGATCAGCACCTCCACGCCGGCGGGCGCCGCCTGCGCGGCGGCCCATGCGAGGTTGTCCAGATAGGTGGCGCGCAGCGCGGCGCGCGCCGCGCCGGCGGGCGCGAGCCCGGCCATCACGTGCAGCCGCGGGCAGCCGAGCGCATGCGCGTAGTCGAGCGCGCGCGTAATGCCGGCGCGGAACTCGGCTGTGCGGCCTGGCAGGCAGGCCAGCCCGCGCTCGCCGGCGTCCCAGTCGCCCGGCGGCGCGTTGAACAGCACCTGGCTCAGGCCGTGCTCGCGCAGCCGCGCGGCGAGCGCCTCGGCGGGGTGGGCGTAGGGGAACAGGTACTCGACGGCACGGAAGCCGTCGCGCGCGGCGGCGGCGAAGCGGTCGAGGAAGTCGTGCTCCCCGTACATCAGGCTCAGGTTGGCGGCGAAGCGGGGCATGTCGGTCTCCGGGTCCTTGTCGTGGGGCTCACCAGGCGGCGCCGAAGTGCTCGCGCAGCTCGGCGATCTGTTCGGGCGTGAGCGGCGCGGGCTTCGGGGACGGCGCCAGCAGCCACAGCCGCGCGGTCTCCTCCAGCTCCTCGAGCGTCGCCATCGCCGAGGCGGGGTCGCGGTGCCAGACGTTGGGGCCGAGCCGCTCGAGCATCACCGCGCGGATCGGCGTGCCGCGCGCGCGCATCGCCTCGATGCGCTCGGCCACCCGCTCGCCGACCGCCGGGTCGCCGGGGCGGTGGTAGGGGATGAGCGGCACGTGGCCGACCTTCATCACGAAGTAGGGCGTGAGCGGCGGCAGCAGCTCCTCGGCGCTCCACGCGCCGGCGAGCGTCAGCGCGACGAGGTGCGTGCTGTGGGTGTGGATCACGCAGCGCGCCTCGGGGTCGGCGGCGTAGATGCGGCGGTGCAGCGCCAGCGTCTTCGACGCGCGCTCGCCACCGAGCTGGCGGCCGTCGCGGTCCACCCGCGCGAGCGCCGCCGGGTCGAGCCGCCCGAGGCAGGCGTCGGTGGGCGTGATCAGGAAGCCGCCGTCCTCCAGGCGCACGCTGATGTTGCCGGCGCTCGCGTGCACGTAGCCGCGCGCGTAGAGCGAGGCGCCGACGCGGCAGACCTCGTCGCGCAGCGCCGCCTCCTGCAGCGTGCCGGGGGGCAGGGCGCTCATCGCGCCGCCTCCTCGAGCAGCCGCGCGAAGGCCTTGTCGAAGAAGTCGGTCGTGCCGAAGTTGCCGGACTTGAGCGCGAGGTGCAGCGTGTCCTGCGGGCACAGCGGCGAGCGCACCGCGGTCCACGGCACGCCGGGATCGATCTGCGGGCCGATCGCCATCTGCGCGATGCCGAGCGCCTGCACCACCGCGCCGGAGGTCTCGCCGCCGGCGACGACGAGCTGGCGCACGCCGCGCGCGATCAGGCCGTGCGCGAGCGCCGCCATCGCCTGCTCGACCAGCGCGCCGGCGCGCTCGACGCCGAGCTCGGCCTGCACCGCGCGCACCGCGTCGGGCTCGGCGGTGGCGTGGATCAGCAGCGGCCCGAGCTCGTCCTGGCGCGCGAGCTGGCGCTGCGCCCAGGCCAGCGCCTCGTCGAGGCCCTGCGCGCCGCTCGCGAGCGCGAGCGGGTCGAGCGCGAAGCAGGGCCGGCCGGCGGCGCGGAAGTGGCGCACCTGCGCGTTGGTCGCCGCCGAGCAACTGCCGGACAGCACCGCCTGCAGCCCGACAGGCTGCGGCAGCCGGTCGGCCTTCCCGCTCGGGCGCAGGCTGCCGTCGTCGCGCCAGTTCTGCGGCAGCCCGATCGCGACGCCGGAGCCGGCGGTCACCAGCGGCAGCCCGGCCAGCGCCGGGCCGAGCCGCAGCAGGTCCTCGTTGGAGATCGCGTCGACGATGGCGATGCCGACGCCCTCGGCGCGCAGCGCCGCGAAGCGCGCACGGATCGCGTCGGGGCCGCGCGCCACCACGTCGTAGGGCACGAGGCCGACCTTGCGGCGCGTCTGGCGCTGCAGCACGCGCACCAGGTTGGGGTCGGTCATCGGCGTGAGCGGGTGGTGCTGCATGCCGCTCTCGCTGAGCAGCGCGTCGCCGGCGAACAGGTGGCCGCGGAAGACGGTGCGGCCGTTCTCCGGGAGGGCCGGGCAGGCGATCGTGAAGCCGTCGCCGTCCGGGTGCAGCGCGTCGAGCAGCGCGTCGGCGACCGGGCCGATGTTGCCGCGCTCGGTCGAGTCGAAGGTCGAGCAGTACTTGAAGTAGACCTGGCGCACGCCCTGCGCCTGCAGCCAGCGCAGCGCCCCGAGCGACTGCGCCACCGCCTCCTGCGGCGGCAGCGTGCGCGACTTCAGCGCCACCACCACCGCGTCGGCAGCGATGTCGAGCGCCTGCCCGGGCACGCCGATGGTCTGCACCGCGCGCATGCCGGCGCGCACCAGGTTGTTGGCGAGGTCGGTGGCGCCGGTGAAGTCGTCGGCGATGCAGCCGAGCAGCGGCCGGCTCACCGCCCGCTCCCCGCGGCGGGCAGCCCGATGCCGGGGAAGATCTTGATCACCGCGGCGTCGTCCTCGCGGCCGTGGCCGGCGCTCGAGGCCTGCATGAACATCTGGTGCGCGGTGGCCGACAGCGGCAGCGGGAACTTGCTCGCGCGCGCGGTGTCGAGCACCAGCCCGAGGTCCTTGACGAAGATGTCCACCGCCGACAGCGGCGTGTAGTCGCCGGCGAGCACGTGCGGGATGCGGTTCTCGAACATCCAGCTGTTGCCGGCGCTGTTCGTGATCACCTCGTAGAGCGCGTGCGGATCGACCCCCTCGCGCAGCCCGAGTGCCATCGCCTCGGCGGCGGCGGCGATGTGCACGCCGGCGAGGAGCTGGTTGACGATCTTGACCTTGCTGCCGGCGCCGGCGGCGTCGCCGAGCCGGTAGACCTTGGCGGCCATCGCGTCGAGCACGGCGCCCGCCTTCGCGTAGGCCTCGGGCCGGCCCGAGGTCATCATCGTCAGCTGCCCGGCGGCGGCCTTCGCGGCGCCGCCCGAGATCGGCGCGTCGAGGTAGAGCACGCCCTGCGCGGCGAGGCGCTGCTCCAGCGCGATCGACCAGTTCGGGTCGACCGTCGAGCACATCACGAACACGCTGCCGGGGCGCAGCGCCGCGCCGGCGCCCTGCTCGCCCCACAGCACCGCCTCGGTCTGCGCGGCGTTGACCACCACGCTGACCACCACGTCGCAGTGCGCCGCGACCTCGGCCGGGCTCGCGCAGGCCACGCCGCCCTCGGCGGCGAAGGCCTGCGCCGCGTCGGCGCGCACGTCGCACACGTGCACATGGTGGCCGGCGCGGCGCAGCGAGCGCGCCATGCCCAGGCCCATGGCGCCGAGGCCGATCAGTCCGATGTTGCCAGTCGTCATCTTGCTTGTCCGGAAGGGGTGGGGGTCACTGCGGGCCGATGGCCGGGCCGATCGACGGCGCGACGGCCGGCGCCGCGTAGACCAGATCGCGCAGCGCGAGGCTGATCCAGGGCAGGTAGGTGATCAGCATCAGGCAGCCGATGATCACCAGCACGAAGGGCACCAGGTAGCGGATGATCTGGTCGAGCGAGATCCGGGCCACCGTGCAGGCGGCGAACAGGTTGACGCCAAAGGGCGGGGTGATCATGCCCAGCGCCAGGTTCACGACCATGATGATGCCGAAGTGCACCGGGTCGACCCCGAAGTGGCGCGCCACCGGCACCAGGATCGGCGCGAGCACGATGATCGCGGCCGAGGTCTCGATGAACATGCCGATCACGAACAGCGCAACGTTGACGCCGAGCAGGAACCACAGCGGCGACTTGAGGATCTCGGTGAGCCACGCGCCGATTGCCTCGGGGATGCCCGCGCGCGTGATCAGGAAGGCGAACAGGCCCGCGTTGGCGATGATGAACATGATCACCGCGCTCGAGATCACCGACTTGCGCAGCACCTGCAGCAGGTCCTTCGGCGCCAGCTCGCGGTGGATGAACAGGCCCACCGTCAGCGCGTAGAACACCGCCACCACCGAGGCCTCGGTCGGCGTGAAGATGCCGCCGTAGATGCCGCCGAGGATGATCACCGGCATCAGCAGCGCCCAGGCGGCGTTGCCGGTGGCGCGCGTCACCGACAGGCGGCCCTCGCCGTCCTGCTTGCCCCAGCCCTTGAGGCGGCAGTACAGGTGCACGAACAGCATCAGCGCGCCGCCGATCAGCAGGCCCGGGCCGAAGCCGGCGATGAACAGCTCGCCGATCGAGACCTCGGCCGCGACGCCGAACAGGATCAGCGGGATCGACGGCGGGATGATCACGCCGAGCTCGGCCGAGGTCGCCTGCAGCGCCGCGGCGTAGTTGCGCGGGTAGCCGTGGTGGATCAGCGCCGGGATCAGCACCGAGCCGATCGCGAAGGTGGTGGCCACCGAGGAGCCCGACACCGCGGCGAAGATCATGCAGGTCAGCACGCAGGTCATCGGCAGGCCGCCCTGCACGCCGCCGACCAGCGACTTGGCGAAGTCGACCAGGCGGCGCGAGATGCCGCCGGTCTCCATCAGGTTGCCGGCGAGGATGAAGAAGGGGATCGCCGCGAGCGGGAACTTGTCGAGCGCCGAGAACATTTCCTTCGGCGCCAGCACCAGCTTGTCGGCGTCGAAGAGCGCCAGGCCCAGCATGGCCGAGCCGCCGATCGAGACCGCGATCGAGACGCTGAACGCGAAGCCCAGCATCATGGTGAGCAAGAGAACGGACGACATGTCGGGTCCTTCGTGAAGCCTGGCGCGCGTCTTACTGCGCGTTGTCCAGTTCCTCGTTGACGGGGTCGAGGTGGTGCGCGAGCACCGCGACGATGCACAGCGCGGCGCCGACCGGCAGCGCGGCATAGGCCCAGGCCATCGACAGCTCCAGCGATGCGAAGGTCTGGAAGCGCACGCGCCGGGTCAGGTCGATGCCGAACCACAGCAGCACGCCGAGGTAGGCCAGCGCGGTGCCGGTGATGAAGTGGCGCACGACGCGCCGCCACATCCCGCGCGAGGTGCGCAGCATCAGGTCCACCGACACCAGCGCACCGCGGCGGAAGGCCACCACGGTGCCGAGCACCACGCACCACACCAGCAGCCGGCGCATCAGCTCCTCGGTCCAGCTGCTCGGCTGCGACAGCACGAAGCGTGCGATCACCTGCCACAGCCCGAGCGCGGAGATCACCGCAAGCAGCGCGCAGGCGACGTGCAGCGCGAGCGCGGTGAGGCGGCGGTCGACGGCGAGCACGAGCGCCGTCAGCGGGCCGGGCTCGCCGCGGGCGGTCCCCGGCACGGCGGCGGCGGCCGCCGCCACCGTGCCGGGGACCGCGCCTTCGATGTGCGGCGCGGCCATGGTCAGCGCACCGCCTGGATCGCCGCGATGCGGTCGGCGCCGAACTCCTTCGCGAACTCGGCATAGGCCGGCCCGACCGCCTTGCGGAAGCTGTCGCCGTCGACCTTCTCGATCACCTGCATGCCGTCCTTCTTCAGCTGCGCGAGGCCGCTCGCCTCGTCGTCGTTGACGCGCTTGCGCTGCACCTCGGCGCTCTTCTTCGCCGCGGCCTGGAAGACCTGCTTGTCGGCGTCGGACAGCTTGCCCCAGGCGGACTGCGACATCAGCAGCAGCGCCGGCGAGTAGACGTGGCCGGTCAGCGACAGGTGCTTCTGCACCTGCGAGAACTTGGCCGACAGGATCACGGGGATCGGGTTCTCCTGGCCGTCCACGGTGCCCTGCTGCAGCGCGGTGAAGACCTCGGTCATCGACATCGGCGTCGGCAGGATGCCGAAGGTCTTGTAGGCCGCCATGTGGACCTTGTTCTCCATCGTGCGCAGCTTCAGGCCGCTGGCGTCGCTCGCGCTCTGGATCGCGCGCTTGTTGTTGGTCATGTGGCGGAAGCCGTTCTCGCTCCACGCCAGCGCCACCATGCCCTTCGACGGGAACTTGGTCAGCAGCTCCTGGCCGATCTTGCCGTCGAGCACCTTGCGCGCATGCTCGTAGTCGCGGAACAGGAAGGGGATGTCGAGCACCTTGATCTCGGGCACGAAGTTGCCGACCGGGCCGGTGGAGGTCAGCACGACGTCCTGCGTGCCGAGCTGCACCGCCTCGACCATCTCGCGCTCGCCGCCGAGCGCGCCCGACGGGAACTGCTGGCACTTGTAGCGCCCCTGCGTGCCGCGCTCGACCTCGTCGCAGAATGCGGTCGCCCCCGCGCCGTAGTGCGACTCCTTGGGCACCGTGTAGCCGATCTTCAGCACGGTCTGCGCCGAGGCGGCGCTGCCGAGTCCGAACACCGCGACGGCGGCCAGGGCGATGCGGGTGAAACGACGGTTCATGGGCTTGTCTCCTTGGGTGGGGGAAGGAAGAGGCGGTCGTGCCGCCTTCGAGGGAGCCGGGACGTCAGGAAATCGTATGGTCATCATATGAGTCACCTTGACGCCCGTCATTCGGGTAGACCCGCGCCGGCGGGCGCCTAGTGGTTGTCGCGCGGGTAGGCGATGTGCGCGACGTCGCGGTACTTGGTCGCGTTGCGCAGCACCGCGCCCTCCGACATCTCGCTGACGAGGCTGCGCTGGATCTCCTGCCACGGCGTCTGGCTCGGCGGCACGTAGGGCAGGCCGCCGGCGGCGAGCTGCGCCTGCAGCTCGGCGCGGCGCCGCGCCAGCTCCTCGTCGCCGACCAGCATGTTCGCGCTGCGCTTCCTTAGGTCGATGCGCACCCGGTCGCCGGTGCGCAGCAGCGCCAGCCCGCCGCCGGTGGCGGCCTCGGGCGAGGCGTTGAGGATCGACGGCGAGCCCGAGGTGCCGGACTGGCGGCCGTCGCCGATGCAGGGCAGCGCGGTGATGCCGATCTGCAGCAGCGCCTTGGGCGGGTCCATGTTGACCACCTCGGCCGCGCCGGGATGGCCGACCGGGCCGGCGCCGCGCATGAACAGCAGCGTGTGCTCGTCGATCTCGAGCGCGGGGTCGTTGATGCGGCGGTGGTAGTCCTCGCGGCCGTCGAACACCACCGCGCGGCCCTCGAAGGCGTCGGGGTCGTCCGGGTTGGACAGGTAGCGCGCGCGGAAGTCGGCCGAGATCGCGCAGGTCTTCATGATCGCGCTGTCGAACAGGTTGCCCTTGAGGTTCAGGAAGCCCGCGGACTCGACGAGCGGCGCGTCCCAGGCGCGGATCACCTCGCGATCCTCGCTGAAGCGGCCCTCGCAGTTGGCGGCGATGCTGCGGCCGTTCACGGTCAGCGCCTGCGGATGCGGCAGCCGCCCGGCCTGGAGCAGCTCGGCCACCACCGCCGGCACGCCGCCGGCACGGAAGTAGTCCTCGCCGAGGAAGCGGCCGGTCGGCTGCATGTCCACCAGCAGCGGGATCGGGTGGCCGATGCGCTCCCAGTCGTCGTTGTCGAGCGGCACGCCGAGGTGCGCGGCGATCGCGTTGAGGTGGATCGGCGCGTTGGTCGAGCCGCCGATCGCCGAACACACCGCAATCGCGTTCTCGAATGCGGCGCGCGTCATCACCTGCGAGGGCTTGAGGTCCTCCCACACCATCCCGACGATGCGCTTGCCGGTGAGGTAGGCGACCTGGCCGCGCCCCTTGTGCGGCGCCGGGATCACCGCCGAGCCCGGCAGCATCATGCCCAGCGCCTCGGCGAGCGAGTTCATCGTCGTCGCGGTGCCCATCGTGTTGCAGAAGCCGGGCGAGGGCGCGGCCGACGCGACCAGCTCCATGTACTCGGCCTCGCCGATCTCGCCGGTGCTCAGCAGCTTCTTCGCATGCCACTTGATCGTGCCGGCGCCGGTGCGCTGGCCCTTGTGCCAGCCGTTGAGCATCGGGCCGACCGACAGCGCGATCGCCGGGATGTTGACGGTGGCCGCCGCCATCAGCAGCGCCGGCGTGGTCTTGTCGCAGCCGGTGGTCAGCACCACGCCGTCGAGCGGGTAGCCGTGCAGCGTCTCGACCAGGCCGAGGTAGGCGAGGTTGCGGTCCAGGCCCGCGGTCGGGCGCTTGCCGGTCTCCTGGATCGGGTGCACCGGGAACTCGAAGGCGATGCCGCCGGCCTCGCGGATGCCCTCGCGCACCCGCTGCGCCAGCTCCAGGTGCTGCCGGTTGCAGGGCGAGAGGTCCGAGCCGGTCTGCGCGATGCCGATGATCGGCTTGCCCGACTGCAGCTCCTCGCGCGTCAGGCCCCAGTTCATGTAGCGCTCCAGGTAAAGCGCGGTCATGTCCGGGTCCTCGGGGTTGTCGAACCAGATCTGCGAACGCAGTTTCAGGCGGGTCGGGCGGCCGGGTTTGGCTTCGAAGCTCATGGGGGGATCCTTGGTGGTTGGCGGGGGCAGGGGCTCAGGCCGGCTGCAGCTCGTCCTCGATGTAGGCGCGCACGATCTCGTCGAAGGACGCGTCGCCCTCCAGGCCGAGCGCCTCGGCGCGCCGCGTGTCCCAGGCGGCCGGCCAGCTCGCCACGATGCGCTCGACCAGCGGGTCGGACGACCAGCGGACGTGGCGCAGCGGTGCCGGGCCGGCAACGCGCTCGAGCGCGGCCAGCATCTCGGCCACCGAGACCGAGATGCCGGGCATGTTGATGTTGCGGCTGGCGCCGAGCGCGGCGGCGTCGAGCTCGTGGCCGTCGATCAGGCAGCGGATCGCGCGGCGCGGCGACAGCAGCCACAGGCGCGTGTCGGGCCCGACCGGGCAGACGCTCTCCACGCCGTTGAGCGGCTCGCGGATGATGCCGCTGGCGAAGGAGGACGCGGCCTTGTTCGGCTTGCCGGGGCGCACGCTGATGGTCGGCAGGCGCATGCAGCGCCCGTCGACGAAGCCGCGGCGGCTGTAGTCAGCGAGCAGCAGCTCGGCGATCGCCTTCTGCGTGCCGTAGGAGGTCTGCGGCGCGAGCGTGGTGTCGTCCCGCACCGCGCCCGACGCGGCGCTGCCGTACACCGCGACCGAGCTGGTGAAGACCACGCGCGGGCGGGTGCCGAGCGCGCGGCAGCGCTCGAGCAGCAGCCGCGAGGCGTCGAGGTTGATGCGCATGCCGAGCTCGAAGTCGGCCTCGGCGTGGCCGCTGACGATCGCCGCGAGGTGGAACACCGAGCCGGTGTCGGCGTCGATCGCGTCGGCGAGCACCGCCGGGTCGGCGACGTCGCCGGTGAGGACGCGCAGCCGCGGATCGTCGGGCAGGCCCTCGGCGGCGACCACGTCGACCAGCACGATGCGCTCGATCGTGCGCGGGCGGCCGTCCGGGCCGCCGAGCGTGCCGCGCCCGAGCAGTTCGAGCGCCAGGCGCTTGCCGAGGAAACCGGCGCCGCCGGTGATGACAACGTTCATGGCTGGGACACTCCGCAGGATGGGATCGGGGGAAGGGAGGCGGCGCTCAGGCCGGGTTGCGGTGCTCGAGCTCGAGCAGCAGCGCGGCATGGTCGATCTCGCCCTCGCGCGCCAGCAGCGCGCGGAACAGCTCGGCGGTGCGCGCGGTCAGCGGCAGCTCGCGCAGCCCGTCGCGGCTCGCGGCGTCGAGCGCGTTGTCGAGGTCCTTGAGCTGCATCGTCGCGCGCCCGCGCGTCTCGAAGTCGCGCCGGATCATGCGCTCGCCGTGCAGCTCGAGGATGCGGCTCTCGGCGAAGCCGCCGCGCAGCGCATCGCGCACCTTCCCGGGGTCGGCGCCGCCGCGCTGCGCGATCAGCAGCGCCTCGGAGACCGCGGCGATCGTCACGCCGACGATCACCTGGTTGGCGAGCTTGGCGAGCTGGCCCGCGCCGTGCGGGCCGACATGCGTCGGCCGGCCCATCGCGGCCAGCAGCGGCTCGACGCGGGCGAAGACCGCCGCGTCGCCGCCGGCCATGATCGCGAGCGTGCCCTGCTCGGCGCCGGCGGTGCCGCCGGAGACCGGCGCGTCGAGGTGGTGGACGCCCGTCTCCATGAGGCGCCGCGCATGCTCGCGCGCCTGCCCGGGCTTGATCGAGCTCATGTCGACGATGACGGCGCCGGGCCGCAGCGCGCGCGCCACGCCCTGCTCGAACAGCACGTCCGCCACCACCGGGCCGTTCTCCAGCATCGTGAACACGATGTCGGCCCCGGCGGCGGCCTGCGCCGCGCTTTCCGCCACCGCGGCGCCGGCGCGCTCCAGTGCCAGCGTCTTGTCGCGCGAGCGGTTCCAGACCGTCGGCGCATGGCCGGCCTGCAGCAGCCGCATCGCCTGGCGTGAGCCCATCAGCCCGGTGCCGAGAAAGGCCACGCGGGGCCGCGGCGGGGTGTCGGTGTCCAAGTTCGTCTCCTCCTGTGCCTCGTCGGGCTGCGCCTCTTGCCGGGCGGCTTACTTCTTCTTCGCGCGGCCGCCGCGCGCGGGCGGCCGCGCCTCGGGCGGCGCGACGGCCAGCGGCGGGCTCTCGTAGACGCCGCCGAGGCGCAGGCGCTGCTGGCCGGAGGCGATGTGCCCGGTGGCGCAGCGGCGCGCCGCCTCGGCGTCGCCGGCGGCGATCGCGTCGACGATCGCGTGGTGCTCGCTGCGCACCGCCTCCATGAAGGCGGCGTAGCGCGCCTCGTTGCCGCGCGTCACGCGCATCGCCTCGCGCAGGTACTGCTCCAGGTGCTCGAGCAGGCGGGCGAACTGCGGGTTGCCGGTCACGTCGCCGATCGCGCGGTGGAAGGCGAGGTCCTCGGCGACGCCGTCGCGGCCGGCGTCGACCGCCGCGTCGATCGCGTCGAGCTTGCCGCGCAGCATCTCGACCTGCGCGCGGGTGGCGCGCTCGGCGGCCAGCGCGGCGATCTCGCCTTCGAGCACGCGGCGCAGTTCGACCACCTGAAGCACCGCCTCGAAGGAGTCCAGCACCGTGGCGTCGAAGGTCAGCGGCTTGTGCACCGCGGCCTGCGCAACGAACACGCCGGCGCCCTGCTTGGACAGCAGCAGCCCCTGCGAACGCAGCTGGTGCACCGCCTCGCGCACCACGGTGCGCGACACGCCGTGCGCCTCGGCCAGCTGCGGCTCGGTCGGCAGCCGGTCGCCGGGGGACAGCTCGCCGCTCTCGATCTGCTGTCTCAACCGCGCCGCGAGCCGGTCGGACAGGCGGTCCGTGACCAGACGCGGGGATCCGCCCGCGCCCGGAACAGGAGGATGAATTTGTGTGTTCATAAGGTCATCATATGAATTCGATCCATCCCCGCCCTCGGGACTAACCCCAGCGCCGCTAGAGCGGGCGCGGCGGCGCGGCGGCCGGTGCCGGGTCGACCCGACCGGCGCGCACCTCGCCGAAGAAGGCGGCGCCGCCCATCTGCCCGCCCTTGAGCACGATCTCGAGCCCGTCGCGCGCCGGGTCCTCGGACCAGGCGCGGCACAGCGGCGCGCCCGGCGCAAGGCCGGCGAGCACGCTCAGCGCGGCGATGTCGAGCCGGCTCGCCACCTCGCCCGAGCTGTCGCCGCCTGCGACCACGACGCGGCGCAGCGGCACGCGGTCGAGCAGCCGCCGCATCAGCTCGGCAAGCCCGCGGCCGACCTGCTGCATCGCGTCCTCGCGCGACAGCCCGGCCTCGCGCGCGGTGGCGTCGAAGCCCGTCACCGCAGGATCGTCTGGGCCGAGCGCCGAGTACACCAGTGCGCTGCGGCCCTGCGCCAGCGCGGCGGCGGCGGCGTCGAGCGCGCGCCCGATCTCGGCCTCGCGGCCCGCCGCGTCGAACAGCGGCGCGAGCCGCAGCCGCTCGGCGTGGAAGCCGTTGTCCTGCGCCCAGCGGATCTGCGCCGCGGTGACCGGCGAGCAGCTGCCGCTGACGGCGGCGATCGCCTCCACCGGCGCGGCGCACGGCAGAGAGGGCTCGGCCGGCAGCAGGCCGATGCGGCGCCAGTGCGCCGCGAGCGCGTACTGCAGCCCCGAGGACGAGGCGCTGAAGAGGCCGGAGCCGCGCAGCTCCCACACGAGGCGCCCCGCCTCGGCGAGCGTCTCCTCGTCGAGCACGTCGATCAGCGTCACCGGCACGTCGTCGCCGGCGAGCGCCTGCACGCGCGCGTCGGCGCCGGCGCGCAGCTGCACCAGGTCGATCAGCTCGGTGCGGCGCGCGGTCTGCGCGCGCAGGTGCAGGCGCAGGTCCGCCTCGCGCATCGGCGTGGCCGGGTGGCGCGACATGGTCGGGTGGCGGTCGAGCCGGTGGCAGACGCCGTCGACCGCGGCGAACAGGTTGCCGAAGGCCTGGTAGCGCTTCAGGCGCGGCACGCCGACCAGCATCGGCGACCAGCGCCCCGGCATCAGCGGCACGCCCAGCTCGATCGCCTGCCCGATCGAGCCGATCTCGGGCGAGGAGTCGAAGGTCGAGCAGACCTTGTACTGCAGCAGCGGCGCGCCGAGCCGCGCCAGGCTCGCCAGCGCCGCCGGCAGCTCGCGGCGCATCCACTCGGGGCTGCGGCCGCGCGACTGGCCGGCGAGGCCGACGCAGCGCACGCCGGGGAAGCGCTGCAGCCAGTGCGGCTGCGGCGGGCGCAGGAACAGCACCGTCGGCACGCCGGCCGCGGTGAAGGCCTCCATCACGTCGGTGGAGCCGGTGAAGTCGTCGCCGTAGTAGCTCAGCAGCAGCCCGTCGGGCCAGCGCGCGCCTGCGGCCGCGGCCGCCATCACCACACCTCCAGCGCCGCCTGCAGCGCCGGGTGCGAGCGCGCGTGCTCGGCGATCGGCACGCCCTGCATCGCCGCGCGCCAGGCCTCGCGCATCGCGGCGACGCCGGCGGCGATGCCGCCCGGGTGGCCGAAGATGCCGCCGCCGGCAGCGTGGATCAGGTCGGCGCGGCCGAGCGCGGCCCAGGTGCCGGCGGCCTGCAGTCCGGTCTGGCCGGAGCTGAACACCGGCATCGCCGCCATCGGCGCCTCGTCCCACAGCGGCCGCAGCACGGAACGCGCCGCCGCGATCACGCTGTCGTCGGGCTCGCTGAACTTGTTGCGCAGGCCGTTGACGTGCAGGTGGTCGGCGCCGGCGAGGCGCCAGATCTGCTGCCACGGCGCGTAGTCCCAGCCGAGCGCCGGGCTGCGGCTCAGGTAGCCCCAGCCGTTGCGGTGCGCGTGGATCGGCAGCGCCGCGTGGCGGCGCAGCTCGAGCAGGCCGACGAGGCCGATCGAGTTCAGGCTCGCCATCACGCAGGTGCCGCCGAGCGACAGCACCAGGTCGTGGCGGCGCTTCATCTGGTCGAGCTCGCCGGTCAGGTTGAAGGCGACCATCACTTTGCGGCCGTGGCGCTGCGCGGCGTCGTCGACGACGCGCATGACCGCGCGCACGCGCTCCTCGAAGGGGCAGTGCGGGCCGTCGGCCTGCAGCTCGTCGTCCTTGATGAAGTCGATGCCGCCGTCGATCAGCTGGCGCACCTGCGCGGCGGTCTCCTGCGCGTCGAGCCCGACGCTCGGCTTGATGATGGTGCCGATCAGCGGGCCCTCGTGCACGCCGGCGAGCGCGCGCGTGCCTTCGATGCCGAAGGCCGGGCCGGGGTAGGCGGCGGCGAAGGCGGGCGGCAGCTTCAGCTCGAGCAGCCGCAGGCCCGAGACCTGGCGCAGCTCGAACAGGTTGCCGGCGACGGTGGCCATCAGGTTCGGCAGCGAGGGGCCGAGGTTCTCGATCGGCCACGACAGCGTCAGGTGGCAGCGCGTGTAGAAGGGCGCGCTCATGCCCCCGGGCAGGCTGGGCTGCGCGACGCGCTCGAGCAGCTCGAGCGACTCGACGCGCGCGCCGGCGCGCGCCTTGAGCTCCGGCGTCTCGCCGGCGAGCGCGACGAAGGTGCCGCTGGACTGCTCGCCGGCGATGGCCTCGGCGGCGCGCCGCGGGTCGTCGCCGGTCTCGAGCCAGTAGCGGGCGTAGATGCGTTCCGACATCGTCCGCTCCTCAGACGCAGCGCCCGCCGTCCACCTCCAGCGCGACGCCGGTGATGAAGTCGGCCTCGTCGCTGGCCAGGAAGGCTGCGGCCTTGGCCATGTCCAGCGGGCGGCTCAGGCGCCCGAGCGGGATGGTGGCGATGATCTTGGCGCGCGTGGCCTCGTTGTCCTCGCCGGGCAGGAAGTCGCCGATCAGGCCGGTCTCGCCCATCACCGGGTTGATCGCGACGACGCGGATGCGGTCGGGCGCGAGCTCGGCGGCCATCGACTTCGTCAGCACGATCGCCGCGCCCTTGCTGCCGTTGTACCAGGTCAGCCCTGGGCGCGGGCGCACGCCGGCGGTGGAGGCGATGTTGATGATCACGCCGCCGCCCTGGCGGCGCAGCACCGGCACGACGTGCAGCGCGCTCAGGTAGATGCTCTTGACGTTGGTGGCGTAGACGCGGTCGAAGGTGGCCTCGTCGACGTTGAGCATCGGCTGGTTCTTGTGCGTGGTGCCGGCGTTGTTGACCAGCACGTCGATGCGGCCGTAGCGCTCGAGCGTCGCCTGCGCCAGCGCGGCCCAGTCCTCGTTGCGCGTCACGTCGGCATGCAGCGCGAGCGCCTGGCCGCCGGCGGCGGTGATCCCGGCCGCGACGCGCTGCGCCGCGTCGCCGCGCAGGTCGGCCACCACCACCTTGGCGCCGAGCTCGGCGTAGTGCCTCGCGATGCCCTCGCCGAAGCCGCCGCCGGCGCCGGTCACGATCGCCACGCGGTCCTGAAGCTTGCCCATGGATGTCTCCTCGAAGTGCCTGGGGGCGCGGGCGCGCGCCCCGCGGGTTCAGCCATGCCGGATGGCGATGGTCTTGATGGTGGTGAAGCCGCGCAGGCCCTCGAAGGCCTTCTCGCGGCCGTGGCCCGAATGCTTCATGCCGCCGAAGGGCAGCTCGATGCCGCCGCCGGCGCCGTAGTTGTTGACGAAGACCTGGCCGGCCTCGATGCGGTGCGCCATGCGCAGCTGGCGCGCGCCGTCGCGCGTCCACACGCCGGCGGTCAGCCCGTAGGGCGTGCCGTTGGCGAGCGCCGCCGCCTCGTCCTCGCCGTCGAAGGCGAAGGCGGCGAGCACCGGGCCGAACACCTCCTGCTGCGCGATGTCGTGCGCGGGCGGCACCTGCGCGAGCAGCAGCGGCGGGAAGTAGTGGCCGCCGCTCGCGGCCTCGTCCATCAGCCGCGCGCGCGCCGCGACCCGCACCCCGTCGGCGCAGGCGGCCTCGACCATCGCGCCGACGCGCTCGAGCTGGCGGCGGCTGATCAGCGGGCCGCAGTCCGGGTCGAGCCGGCCCGGGCCGCAGCGCAGCGCCTCGAAGCGCGCGGCGAGCCGCTCCATCACCTCCTCGTGGATCGCGCGCTCGATCAGCACGCGGCTGCCGGCGGCGCAGGTCTGGCCGGCGTTCTGCACGATCGCCTGCACCACCACCGGCAGCGCCGCGTCGAGGTCGGCGTCGGCGAACAGCAGCTGCGGCGACTTGCCGCCGAGCTCCAGCGTCACCGGCACGTGGTTGACGGCGGCGGCCTGCGCCACCGCGGTGCCGGTCTGCGGCGAGCCGGTGAAGGAGATGTGGTCGATGCCCGGATGCGCCGCGAGCGCCGCGCCCGCCTCCGCGCCGAGCCCGCAGACGAGGTTCAGCGCGCCCGGAGGCAGCCCGGCTTCGAGCGCCAGCGCGGCGAGCCGCAGCGGCGTCAGGCAGGCGTCCTCGGCGGGCTTGACGACGCAGGCGTTGCCGGCCGCGAGCGCGGCGCCGACCGAGCGGCCGAAGATCTGCGCCGGGTAGTTCCACGGGATGATGTGGCCGGTCACGCCGTGCGGCACGCGCAGCGCCATCACGGTGCTGCCGGCGGCGTAGGGGATGGTCTCGCCGTGCAGCTTGTCGGCGGCGCCGGCGTAGTACTCGAAGTAGCGCGCGCAGGCGCCGATGTCGGCGCGCGCCTGGCTGATCGGCTTGCCGGTGTCGCGGCATTCCAGCGCGGCGAGCTCCTCGTGGTGCTGCGCGACCAGCGCCGACCAGCGCATCAGCACGCGGCCGCGCTCGGTGGCGGTCGCGCGCCCCCAGGCGCCGCGGCAGGCGCGCCGCGCCGCGTCGACGGCGGCGTCGACGTCGCGCGCGTCGCCGCGCGGCAGCGTCGCGAAGCGCTCGCCGGTGGACGGGTCGGCGACGTCGAGCGTGCGCCCCGACGCGGCCTCGCGCGGCTCGCCGTCGATCAGGTGGAGCCAGCGGGCGGTCTCGTTGCTCGGCATGGCGGGCGCTCCCCGGCTCAGGTGATGCGGCGGATGCTGTCGGCGATCTCGGCGCGGTCGAAGACCTGCTTCCAGTCCTCGCGCATCAGCCGCGGCTTGCCGAAGGCGATGGCCTTGTTGCAGGCGTCGGAGAACTGGCCCGGGATCTCCTTGAAGATCACCGCGCCGAGGATGGTCATGTGGCCGAGCAGGAAGTCGCGCGCCGCGACCTCGGGCACGCCGCGCGCGACCACCTCGTCCATCGCCTCGCGCATCACGTCGAGCAGCGTCGCGCAGACCGTCTCGGACAGCCCCGGCTCGAGCAGCGCCATCTGCTCGACGGTGAGGCGGTGCGAGCGCAGGATCGGCGCGTAGATCACCTTCGCGATCTCCTCGCCGAGGTCGAAGGCCGACTCCGGCCCCTGCATCAGCGCGCTGACGATGGACTGGCGCGCATGCGCGCCGCCGAAGAAGTCGCGCCGCGCGGCCGGCTCGCTCTCGTCGTTGAAGATCGGCGGGTGGCAGGGGTGGGCGACGAAGTAGACCAGGTCGGGGCGGTCGGGCAGGTGGCCGGCGAAGGGCGCGGCGGCGTCGAGCGTCATCACCATCGTGCCGGGCTGCAGCATCGGGGAGATCTCGGCGGCGAGCCGCCCGATGAGCGTGTCGGGCACCGCGAGGATCACCACCTCGGCGCCGTCGAGCGCGGCGGCGGTCGGCACGCACTCGACGCCGAGCTCGGCCTTCAGCCGCTCCTGCCCCGCGGGGCTCACCTCGACATGCCTCACGCGGTAGGCCGAACCCTGCAGGTTGCGGCTCAGCCGCAGACCCATCTTTCCACCGGCGCCGAACAGCGCGATCGTCGTACTCATGAGGTGCTCCGAAGTAAGGGGGCGGCGCTGCGGCGGGAAGCAGCTCGGGGGCCGGCGCCTGGTCTAATCATATGATGATTAGACGAGATTCCTTGCTCATGGCTAACCCTGAGAACCTGCTTGCGAGGGGAGCGCCGCACGGTGCACGCCGGCTCGCCGCCTGTGGGAACGGGGCGCCTGCATTGGCAGAAGCCGGCGGGAAGAGGCCCGGGGCGGGTGCCGGGAGGAAGGTGCGGCCGTCCCCACGACACCGGCGCAGGCGAGCGCGGGCGGGCGCCTGCGGCGGGCCGGTTCAGTAGGCGGCCGACGGAGCCGGCGCCCCAGGCGCGCCCTGCTCCCGGCAGTGCGCCGACAGCGAGCGTGCCGCGTTGGCCAGCAGCAGCACGTCCACGCCCACCGCGACGAAGGTCGCGCCGAGTTCCAGGTAGCGGCGTGCTGGCGCCGGGCCGGAGACCAGGATGCCGGCGGCCTTGCCGCTGGCGACGATGGTGGCGATGGCCGACTCGATCGCGTCCTGCACCTCCGGGTGTTCCGGGTGGCCCCGGTGGCCCATCGAGGCCGCGAGGTCTGCCGGGCCGATGAACACGCCGTCCACACCGTCCACCGCGCAGATCGCGGGCAGGTTGCGCATCGCCGTCACGGTCTCGGCCTGCACCAGCAGGCAGACCTCGTCGTCGGCGACGTCGAGGTAGTCGCCGCGGGCGTTCCAGCGCGAGGCGCGGGCGATCGCGCTGCCCACCCCGCGGATGCCGCGCGGCGGGTAGCGCACCGCCGAGACCATCTGCCGTGCCTGCTCCGGGGTGTCGACCATCGGCACCAGCAGCGTCTGCGCGCCCAGGTCGAGGACCTGCTTGATCAGCGGCACCTCGCCCGCCACCACCCGCACCACCGGGTGCGCCGGATAGGGGGCGAGCGCCTGCAGCTGCGGCAGCACGCTGCGCACGTCGTTCGGCGCATGCTCGCCGTCGATCAGCAGCCAGTCGAAGCCGGCGGTGGCGCAGACCTCGGCCGAATAGGCATCGGCCAGCGACAGCCACAGGCCGATCCGGGCGCGGCGCTCGATCAGGGCTTGCTTGAAGGGATTGGGGCAGGGGGTCGAAGGGGTCATGGGCGCGTGCGTCGGGAAGGGGCACCGTGCGGTGCGGGACGTTCGGTCATGTGATCGTATGACGAGTTCCTGCCCGCGCTCCCTAGCGTCAACCCTTGGCGCGGGCGGGGGCGGAGGGCCGTTCGCCGACCGGGACGTGACCCGGACGATCGGGGCGCTGAAGGCGCGGTCTGGCTGTTCAACAAGCGCCTCGTGCAGGGCGGGCTCGGCGCTCTGACGAACCTCGACGCGGTGCGGCAGCAACCGAAGGCGCAGGGCTGCATCCCGAGAGGGGACGGATCGCAGGCGCCGCCATCGTGCGCATGCCCGTCCCCCACCTCGACGACAGGAGAAGACCCTCGTCCAGCAGGGCGCGAGGCCCCGCCGTGCGGCGGGCGGGCTCAGCCGGCGCCGCGGGCGGCGAGCAGCTGGGAGATGGAGCGGGCGGCGTCGAGCA
>NZ_QXMG01000048.1 GCF_003569765.1 Caldimonas tepidiphila
GTGGACGTCAAGGGCGAGATCCTGGAGCTCAAGGCCACGATCAACACGATGGTGGACCAACTCAGCTCCTTCGCCGCGGAGGTGACGCGCGTGGCTCGCGAGGTCGGCACGGAAGGAAAACTCGGCGGGCAGGCCGAGGTGAAGGGCGTGTCGGGGACGTGGAAGGACCTGACCGACTCGGTGAACTCGATGGCGGGCAACCTGACCTCTCAGGTGCGCAACATCGCCGACGTGACGAAGGCGGTGGCGGCGGGTGACCTGTCCAAGAAGATCACGGTGGACGTCAAG
Organism: Caldimonas tepidiphila; assembly: GCF_003569765.1. GTDB lineage: Bacteria > Pseudomonadota > Gammaproteobacteria > Burkholderiales > Burkholderiaceae_C > Caldimonas > Caldimonas tepidiphila. The sequence goes on from NZ_QXMG01000048.1 coordinate 289, forward strand.
GGCGAGATCCTGGAGCTCAAGGCCACGATCAACACGATGGTGGACCAGTTGCGCCCCTCCGCCGCGGAGGCCCCCCGCGTGGCCCGGGAAGTGGGCACCGAGGGCAAGCTCGGCGGCCAGGCCGACGTGCAGGGCGTCGCGGGCACCTGGAAGGACCTGACCGAGAGCGTGAACTCGATGGCGGGCAACCTGACCTCTCAGGTGCGCAACATCGCCGAGGTGACGAAGGCGGTGGCGGCGGGCGACCTGTCCAAGAAGATCACGGTGGACGTCAAGGGCGAGATCCTGGAGCTCAAGGCCACCATCAACACGATGGTGGACCAGCTCTCCTCCTTCGCCGCCGAGGTCACGCGCGTGGCCCGCGAGGTGGGCACGGAAGGCAAGCTCGGCGGCCAGGCCGACGTGCAGGGCGTGGCCGGCACCTGGAAGGACCTGACCGAGAGCGTGAACTTCATGGCCGGCAACCTGACCAGCCAGGTGCGCAACATCGCCGACGTGACGAAGGCGGTGGCCGCGGGCGACCTGTCCAAGAAGATCACGGTGGACGTCAAGGGCGAGATCCAGGAGCTGAAGAACACCGTCAACACGATGGTGGATCAGCTGCGCTCCTTCGCAGCGGAGGTCACGCGCGTGGCCCGGGAAGTGGGCACCGAGGGCAAGCTCGGCGGCCAAGCCGATGTGCAGGGCGTCGCGGGCACCTGGAAGGACCTGACCGAGAGCGTGAACTTCATGGCCGGCAACCTGACCAGCCAAGACCTGTCCAAGAAGATCACGGTGGACGTCAAGGGCGAGATCCTGGAGCTCAAGAACACCATCAACACGATGGTGGACCAGCTGCGCTCCTTCGCGGCCGAGGTGACGCGCGTGGCGCGCGAGGTGGGCACCGAGGGCAAGCTCGGCGGCCAGGCCGACGTGCAGGGCGTGGCCGGCACCTGGAAGGACCTGACCGAGTCGGTGAACTCGATGGCCTCCAACCTCACGGTGCAATTGCGCGACGTGTCCAAGGTGGCGACCGCGATCGCCGGCGGCGACCTGACGCAGAAGATCACGGTGGACGTGCGCGGCGAGATCCTGCAGATCAAGAACGTGATCAACACCATGGTGGACCAGCTCAGCTCGTTCGCCGCGGAGGTCACGCGCGTGGCGCGCGAGGTGGGCACCGAGGGGCGCCTCGGCGGCCAGGCACAGGTGAAGGGCGTGTCGGGCACCTGGAAGGACCTGACCGACAACGTGAACTTCATGGCCGGCAACCTGACCTCGCAGGTGCGCGGCATCGCCAAGGTCGTGACCGCGGTCGCCAACGGCGACCTCAAGCAGAAGCTGACCGTGGAGGCCAAGGGGGAGATCGCGGCGCTGGCCGAGACCATCAACTCGATGACCGACACGCTCGCGACTTTCGCCGACCAGGTGACGACGGTGGCGCGCGAGGTGGGCGTGGAGGGCAAGCTCGGCGGCCAGGCCAAGGTGCCGGGCGCGGCAGGCACCTGGAAGGGCCTGACCGAGAACGTCAACCAGCTCGCGGCCAACCTGACGACGCAGGTGCGTGCGATCGCGGAAGTCGCGACCGCGGTGACGCAGGGCGACCTGACGCGCTCGATCACGGTGGAGGCCCAGGGCGAGGTGGCGGCGCTCAAGGACACCATCAACGAGATGATCCGCAACCTCAAGGACACCACGCAGAAGAACACCGAGCAGGACTGGCTCAAGACCAACCTCGCGAAGTTCTCGCGCATGCTGCAGGGCCAGCGCGACCTCGTGACGGTGGGGCAGATGATCCTGTCGGAGCTCGCGCCGGTGGTGGGGGCGCAGCAGGCCGAGTTCTACGTGATGAGCAGCGCCGACGAGGCGCAGCGCCTCAAGCTCTTCGCGAGCTACGCCTCGGGCGGGCAGAGCACGCACGGCAAGGAGGTGGCGCTCGGCGAGGGCCTCGTGGGCCAGTGCGCGCTCGACAAGGAGCGGATCCTGCTGACCAACGTGCCCTCGGCCTCCTTCCGCGTCGTCACCGGCCTGTCCGAGACGGCGGCGATGGACGTGCTGGTGCTGCCGATCGTCTTCGAGGGCCAGGTGCGGGGCGTGCTGGAGCTCGCGTCGCTGCAGCGCTTCAACCCCTCGCACGAGGCCTTCCTCGACCAGCTCACCGAGTCGATTGGCATCGTGATCAACACCATCGAGGCCAACACCCGCACCGAGGACCTGCTCAAGCAGTCGCAGTCGCTGGCGCAGGAGCTGCAGAGCCGCCAGCAGGAGCTGCAGCAGACCAACCAGGAGCTGCAGGAGAAGGCCCGTCTGCTCGCCCACCAGAACCAGGAGGTGGAGCGCAAGAACACCGAGGTCGAGCAGGCGCGCCAGGCGCTGGAGGAGAAGGCCGAGCAGCTCGCGCTGACCTCGAAGTACAAGTCCGAGTTCCTGGCCAACATGTCGCACGAGCTGCGCACGCCGCTGAACTCGCTGCTGATCCTGTCGGACCAGCTGTGCAAGAACAGCGACGGCAACCTCACCGTCAAGCAGGTGGACTTCGCCAAGACGATCCACTCGTCGGGCAACGACCTGCTGATGCTGATCAACGACATCCTGGACCTGTCCAAGATCGAGTCGGGCACCGTCGCGGTGGACGTGTCCGAGCTGCGCCTGGACGACCTGCAGCGCTCGGTCGAGCGCAGCTTCCGCCACTTCGCCGAGTCGAAGCACGTGGCCTTCAAGGTCGAGATGGAGCAGCCGCTGCCCAAGACCATGGTCACGGACGTCAAGCGGCTGCAGCAGATCATCAAGAACCTGCTGTCCAACGCCTTCAAGTTCACGCACGACGGCCAGGTGTCGCTGACGATCGCGTCGGCGCGCGAGGGCTGGTCGCCGGACCACGAGGAGCTCGGCCGCGCGCCGCAGGTCATCGCCTTCTCGGTGTCGGACACCGGCATCGGCATCCCGCCGGACAAGCAGCAGATCATCTTCGAGGCCTTCCAGCAGGCCGACGGCTCAACCAGCCGCAAGTACGGCGGCACGGGCCTGGGCCTCGCGATCAGCCGCGAGCTGTCGCGGCTGCTCGGCGGCGAGATCAAGCTGGTGAGCGCACCCGGCAAGGGCTCGACCTTCACGCTGTACCTGCCGCAGAGCCACAGCCCCTCGCGCACGGCCCGGCCGCCGGCGCGTGCCGCGGCCGTCCCCGCCGCCGCGCCGCGGCCGCAGAACCCGGCGGAGCGGCAGCGTGCGCAGGAGGCCTCCGTGCTCGTGCCCGCCGCCGTGGCGGAGCCGGCGGAGGCCGCGCCGGCGCCCGCGGACGAGGACGTCGGCGAGAGCTTCCAGAACGTGGCCGACGACGACCGCCACGACATCGGCTCGGTGGACCGGGTGCTGCTGATCGTCGAGAACGACGTGGGCTTCGCCAAGGTGCTGCTGGAGTCGGCGCGGCAGGCCGGCTTCAAGGGCCTGGTCTGCACCACCGGCGCCGCGGCGCTGGACCTGGTGCGCGAGTTCCACCCGGCGGTCGTCACGCTCGACATCCACCTGCCCGACATGCAGGGCTGGCGCATCCTGGACCGGCTCAAGAGCGATCCGCAGACGCGCCACATCCCGGTCTGCGTGGTCTCGACCGACGAGTCGCGCGACCGCGCGCTGCAGGCCGGCGCGCTGCATTTCCTGGCCAAGCCGCTGCGCTCGCGCGATGCGGTGGACGAGGCGGTCGCGGCGCTGTACCGGCTGGCGGAGCAGCCCTCGCGGCGCCTGCTGCTCGTGCTGCCCGAGGGGGAGGTGCGGCAGGCGCTGCAGCGCAGCTTCGAGCACGGCGTCGAGCTGCTGCTGGCCGACGACGGCCCCTCGGCGCTGGCGCTGCTCGCCGAGGCCGACTGCCTGGTCGTCGACGGCCGCTTCGCCGCGCTGGCGCCCGAGGACGTGCGCGAGGCGATGGAGGCGCGCGGCGCGGCGGCGCACCTGCCGGTGGTGCTGTTCGACGAGCGCGAGGACGGGCCGTGGCAGCGGCGTGCCGGGGGCTTCGCGCTGCGGCGCGCCGCCGGCGTGGACGAGTTGCTGGCGCACGCGGCCTTCTGGCTGCACCGCGACCCCGAGGCGATGTCCGCGGCCGAGATGCAGGCGCTCGCGCGCATGCTCGACCAGCGCCGCTCGCTGGCCGGGCGCAAGGCGCTCATCGTCGACGACGACATGCGCAACATCTTCGCGCTCGCCACCGTGCTGGACGACCAAGGCATGCAGATCGTCTCGGCCGACAACGGCCGCGAGGCGATCCGCCTGGTCGAGGCCGACCCGGAGATCGACATCGTGCTGATGGACGTGATGATGCCGGAGATGGACGGGCTGACGACGATGCAGCACATCCGCCGCCTGCCGCGGGGCCGGGACCTGCCGATGGTGGCGGTGACGGCCAAGGCGATGAAGGGCGACCGCCGCAAGTGCATCGAGGCCGGCGCCTGGGACTACGTCTCCAAGCCGGTGGATCCGGGCCACCTGCTCGGCGTGCTGAAGGGGTGGCTGTGCTCGTGAGTCCCGGCGCTTCCTCCCATCATTCCCGCGCCATCGCCAGCGACGTGCTCGCGGCGGTCGATGCCGGCGCCGACAAGGACCGCGGCGCGATCCTGATCGTCGACGACCTGCCCGAGAAGCTGCTCGTGTTCGGCACGCTGCTGGAGGAGCTCGGCCAGGAGCTCGTCTTCGTGCGCTCGGGCAGCGAGGCGCTGCGCGAGGTGCTCAAGCGCGAGTTCGCGGTCATCCTGCTGGACGTCAACATGCCCGACATGGACGGCTACGAGACGGCCGGCCTGATCCGCCAGTACAAGCGCGCGGCGCACACGCCGATCATCTTCATCACCGCCTACGCCGACGAGATGCAGACGCACCGCGGCTACGAGCTCGGCGCGGTGGACTACATCCTGTCGCCGGTGGTGCCGCAGGTGCTGCGCACCAAGGTGCAGGTCTTCGTCGACCTGCACCTGATGCAGCGGCGCGTGCGCCGCCAGGCCGAGGAGCGGCTCGCGCTGGCCGCCGCCGAAGGGGCGCGGCGCGTCGCCGAGGAGAACACGCGACGCTCGAACTTCCTGTCGCAGGTCAGCCGCGTGCTCGGCGGCTCGCTCGAGGCCGAGGTCGGGATGCGCGCGCTGCTGCAGCTGATGGTGCCGGAGCTGGCGCCGCATGCGGTGCTGCAGCTCCAGGCCGACGGCGACGAGGCCGGCCCGGCGCTGCAGGCGCGGCTCGGCGAGGGGGGCGTGGCCGTCGTCGACGCGCTGCCGGACGCCGCGGCGGCCGCGCCGCTGCGGCAATGCCTGGCGCGCGCGCTGCGGGGCGAGCTGGTGGGCGAGGCGGTGTCCGCGGCCGGGCTGGCGGCGGGGACGGTGATGCCGCTGGTGCACGGCGAGCGGGTGCTCGGGGCGCTGTACGCCGCCGGGCGGCCCGACGCGGGCCTGCTGCAGGAGCTGTCGGGCCGCGCGGCCATCGCCTTCGAGAACGCGCGGCTCTACCGCAGCCTGCGCACCGAGATCAACGAGCGCCGTCAGGCCGAGCAGCGGCTGCAGGAGTCCAACCGGCGCAAGGACGAGTTCCTCGCGATGCTGTCGCACGAACTGCGCAATCCGCTGGCCCCGATCCGCAACGCGGTCGAGGTGATCCGGCGCGTCGGGCCGTCCGACCCGAAGCTCGCCTGGGCGGCCGACGTCACCGACCGCCAGGTGCGGCAGCTGAGCCGGCTGGTCGAGGAGCTGCTGGACGTGGCCCGCATCAGCCAGGGCAAGATCGCGCTGCAGATGGAGTCGGTGGACCTGCAGGCCGTGATCGCGCACAGCGTGGAGACGGCCCGCCCGGTGATCGATGGCCGCCGCCACCGGCTGCAGCTGCAGCTGCCCGCGCATCCGGTGTGGCTGCGCGGCGACTTCGCGCGGCTGTCGCAGGTGATCGGCAACCTGCTGAACAACGCCGCGAAGTACACCCCGGAGGAGGGCGTGCTGCAGCTCGCGCTGCAGACGCAGGACGGGCACGCGCTCGTCAGCGTGCGCGACAACGGCGTGGGCATCGAGCCGGAGCTGCTGCCGCACGTGTTCGAACTCTTCGAGCAGGGCAAGCGCTCGCTGGACCGCAGCCAGGGCGGACTGGGCGTGGGCCTGACGCTGGTGCAGCGCCTGGTGGAGCTGCACCACGGCGCGATCGAGGCGCGCAGCGGCGGGGCGGGGCAGGGCGCGGAGTTCGTCGTGCGCCTGCCCTGCCTGCGCGAGGTGCGCGGGCCCGCGCCCGCCGAGAGCCGGGCGCCGGAGCCGCCGAAGAACGGCTGCCGGGTGCTGGTGGTGGACGACAACGCCGACGCCGCCGAGACGGTGGCGATGTTCCTCGAGCTGGAGGGGCACAGCGTGGAGACCGCGGGGGACGGCCTCGAGGCGCTGGGCCGCGCCGCCACCTTCGAGCCCGACGTGGTGGTGCTGGACATCGGCCTGCCGGGCCTCGACGGCTACGAGGTGGCGCGACGCCTGCGGCAGTCCAGCGCCTGCGCCGGCGCCTTGCTGGTGGCGCTGACCGGCTACGGCCAGAGCAGCGACCGGGAGCAGGCGGACGAGGCCGGCTTCGACCACCACCTCGTCAAGCCGGCAGATCCCCGCCAGCTCGCCCGGCTGGTGGCCGACTGGCGGCAGGCGCGCGGTGCGCCGGGGACCGACGCACTGCAGGCAGGCCGTTCATGAGGATCCGCACAGGAGGAGGGGCGATGCGCGCCCGTGAGTCGTCGTTTCTTGCCCGGGCCCGGATGCCGCAGCAGCCGGGCGCGGTTTCCCGTTCCCGATGAGCAACCGGCAGTCCATCCCCGACGACCTGCGCCGATTCGTGCTGACCAGCGTGCCCTCGGTGCCCTACCTGGAGGCGGTGCTGCTGCTGCTGCGCGCCGAGCCCGGCCGCGAGTGCTCGCTGTCCGACGTGGCGCGCGCGCTCTACGTCAGCGAGCGGATCGCGGGCGAGCTGTTGCAGGCGCTGGTCGAGGCCGGCGTGGCGCAGGCCGGCGGTGCAGGCGGCTACCGCTACGGCCCGGCCGACCCGGCGCTCGCCGCGATGCTCGAGCGCCTGGCGCAGGCCTATGCGCAGGACCTCATCGCCATCACCAACCTGATCCACGACCGCGTGCAAAAGAACGCCCAGCGTTTCGCCGACGCCTTCCGCTTGAAGGAGCGATGACATGGCCGCCCTCATCTACACCCTCTGTGCCCTCACCGCCGCGCTGGCGGCCTGGCTGCTGCTGCGCGGCTACCTGCGCACGCGTTTCCGCCTGCTGCTGTGGAGCGGGCTGTGCTTCGCCGGCCTGACGCTGAACAACGTGCTGCTCGTGGTCGACCGGCTCGTCTTCCCGACGGAGGTGGACCTCGGCCTCGTGCGGCTGCTCACCGCGCTGGCGGCGGTGCTGCTGCTGGTGGGCGGGCTGGTGCTGGAGCAGGACACATGAGCCGCGAGGTGTTCCATCCGCTGCTGCTCGGCGCGATCGCCTGCGCCTCGCTGGTGGCGGGACTGTTCTTCCTGCGCTACTGGCTCAGCACGCGCGACCGCTTCTTCCTGCTCTTTTCCGCGTCCTTCCTGATCGAGGCCGGCAACCGCGTCGAGATGGCGCTGTCGCAGGCCTGGGGGGAGGACGCGCCGCTCAACTACGGCGTGCGCCTGCTGTCCTACGGGCTGATCCTGCTCGCGATCTGGGACAAGAACCGCTCGAGCCGCTGAGGCCCGCGCGGCGCCCCGCCTAGAACGGCGCCTCCGGCCAGTCCTGCAGCGGCGCGGCCTCGCGGCGGCGAGGGGCGGGCTTGCGGCGCGGCCGGGGGGCGGGTGGCTGCTCGCCGCCGTCCTCCGGCGCGGCCGCAGGTCCTGCCGCAGTCGTGTTGCGCACCGCCTCGCCGCCAGCCAAGACGCTGACGGGAAACGGCCAGGGGTGCGCCAGCGCGCGAAGCGGCAGCCGCGGCCCGGACGCCGGCCCGGCCGTTCCGGGGACGGACGCGGGGGGAGCGGTGCCGTCGCTCACAGCGGGATGATCTCCGCCGTGCCGCCGAGGATCGGGCGGCACAGGATCTTGTAGCCGTCGGCATCGAATCCCGCCGCCACCGTGTCCAGCGCCCGCGCCTGCGCCTCGTCGGCGACGCTGCCGAGGTAGCACCAGTTGCGCACCACGTGGATCTGGCGCTCGGCGCCGTCGCGCTCGACGAGGCCGACGGCGCCGGCATAGGGCCAGCAGGCCACGCGCAGCGCCTCGAGGCTGCCGAGCAGCCGGGCTTGGTGATCCTGCCGGCTCTCGTCACCGCGGCAGGCGCCCGCGCACTGGCGCAGCATCGCGCGGAAGCACGCGCGCCCCGGCGCCAGCTTCTCCAGCCCGAGCACCCCGTAGCAGAGGCGCTGCGCGTCGGCGAGCGCGCGCAGTGCCTCGAGCGCCGCGTGGCGGCTGGCGTAGAGGCCGTAGAGCTGCGGCTCGGTCGCGAAGTCGATGTCCTTGGAGTAGACGACCTCGGGCACGCCCTCGCGCAGCCGCAGCGAGCACAGCTGCCGGTTGCGGCGCAGCTTCTGGTTCAGCAGCGGATGTTGCTGCTTGATCAGGCGTGCCTCGAGCAGCAGCGCGCCGATCTCGCCGGCGGTGCGCACATGGCTGATGCGGCGCGTCTGCCGCAGCATGCGCGCCTCGTCCGGGTTGCGCAGGTGCGACAGCACGCGCGCGCGCAGGTTGACGCTCTTGCCGATGTAGAGCGGCAGGTCCCCTTCCTCGCCGTGGAAGACGTAGACGCCCGGCGCCGCGGGCAGCGCGGCGGCGGCCTCGCGCAGGTGGTCCGGGTACTCGTGGCTGCGCGCCTGCTCGAAGTCGGGGCGCCGGCGGCGGGGAAGCTGCATGTCGGGGAGGGCGGCGGGCGCCGCCGTCCCCCGCGCGGTCTTGCCGGGGGCGGGAGGGCGGGCGGCAGGGGTGGGTCGGGGCGGGCCCGATGATCCCACCGCAGCGGCGTACGCGGCGCGCGCGCGGGCCTCAGCCGACATGCCGGCAGGCCCTTTTCACTTCAGCGGCGCGGCCGCGTCGGTCTGGTTCACCACGTCCTCGCGCGGCGCGCCCTCGGCGCGCAGGCGCTGCTGCAGCGCCTCCATCTCGCCGCCGAGCCGCCCGAGCTGCTCCTCGCCGAGCAGCTGCCGCACCTTCGGGAAGAGGTGCTCCTCCTCTTCCTTGTGGTGGTGCACCGCCTGCTCGGTCAGCACCTTGAACTTGGCCTCGTAGGTCGGCTCCTCGGGCGAGAGCTCGAGCAGGTCGGCCATCAGGCGCTTGAGCGACAGGTGCTCCTCCAGCGACTCGAGCAGCGTGTCCTCGGTGCGGCGCGCGTTCACCGCCGGATAGAAGATCTCCTCCTCGGACGCGAGGTGGACCGTCAGGTCGTCGGCGGCGCGCCTGAACAGCGCGGCGCGCCGGGCCGGGTCGCTCTCGTCCACCCCCTGCTGCAGCAGGGCCTCGAGCGAGCGGTGTTGCCTCACGAGCAGGTCGATGCCGTCCATGGTCGGGTGTGCCTTTCTTGCGATTCGTCGGGTTATCCACGGACCCGCCGGCGGCGGGCCTCCTGCCGCCTCCCGGCAGGCGGCATGCCCGCCGGGGCGCGCCGGGTTCAGTGGCCCTTGCGGTCCACCAGCGAGGAGGCGTCCTGCGCGCTCAGCGGCCTGCTGAAGTGGAAGCCCTGGCCGCCGTCGCAGCCGAGCTCGTGCAGGAAGCGCGCCTGCGTCTCGGTCTCGATGCCCTCGGCGGTGATCTGCAGCCCGAGCGAATGGCTCATCGCGATGATCGCGCGCGCGATCGCGATGTCGTTGTCGTCGTGCGGCATGTCGCGCACGAAGCTGCGGTCGATCTTGAGCCGGTCGATCGGCAGGTGCTTGAGCAGGCTCAGCGACGAGAAGCCGGTGCCGAAGTCGTCGATCGCGAGCGAGACGCCGAGCGACTTCAGCGCGTCGAGCTGGCGCTGGCTGTCCTCGATCACCTGGATCGTGCTCTCGGTGATCTCGAGCTCGAGCCGGGACGCCGGGTAGCCCGTGTCCTGCAGCACGGCGCCGACCTCCTGCACGAAGCGGCCCGAGGCGAGCTGGCGCGCGGAGACGTTGACCGCGATGCGGTCGATCTGCATGCCGGCGGCGAGCCACGCGGCGCCCTGCGTGCAGGCCTCGTGCAGGATCTGCAGCCCGAGCGGCACGATCAGCCCGCTGTCCTCGGCCACCGCGATGAAGCGGTCGGGGTCGACCGCCGGCGGCATCGACGCGGGCCAGCGCGCGAGCGCCTCGAAGCCCGTGACGCGGTTGCTGCCGAGCGCGACCAGCGGCTGCCACTGGATGCGCATCGAGTGCTCGAGGATCGCCCGGCGCAGGCACTGCTCGATGCGCATGCGCTCGACGGCGGCGCGCGCCATGCCCGAGGAGTAGAACGCGTAGCGGCTGCGCCCGCGTGACTTGGCGCTGTACATCGCGCTGTCGGCGGCCTGGATCAGCGACTCGGGGGTCTTGCCGTTTTCCGGGAACACCGCGATGCCGATGCTCGCCGACACCGTCACGCGCTGCGTGCTCAGCGGGATCGGCTCGCTCACCGCCTGCAGCAGCTTCTCTGCGAGCGTCGCGCAGTCCTCGACATGCTCGAGCATCGGCACGACGACGACGAACTCGTCGCCGCCGAAGCGCGCGGCGAGGTCGCTGCGGCGCAGCGCCTGGCGCAACCGGTTGCCGATCGTGCGCAGCAGCCGGTCGCCCTCGGCGTGGCCGAGCGAGTCGTTGACGAGCTTGAAGCCGTCGAGGTCGATGAACATCAGCGCGAGCTGGCCGCCGTAGCGCTCGACGCGCTGCAGCTCGCTGTCGAGCCGCTCGACGAAGAAGTGCCGGTTGGCGAGCCCGGTCAGCGGGTCGTGGTGCGCGAGGTGCTGCAGTTGCGCCTGCGCCTCGCGCAGGTCGGAGATGTCGCTGAAGGACAGCACGTAGTGGAAGTCCGGCGCATCGGCGTCGTCGGCCGCGCTCACGTGCTGCAGCGCCGGGAAGCTCTGGCCGTTCGCGGTGAGGCAGCGCACCTCGCCCTGCCAGTGCCGCTCGGGCGCGCGCCGCACCGCGTCCCAGAAGCCGGGGCCGTGCGCCTGCTGGTGCAGGAAGCGGTCGGGATGGAGGCCCTTCACGTCCTCGAGCGAGAAGCCGGTCAGGCGCGTGAAGGCGGGGTTGACGGACTGCACGTGCTGGTGCGCGTCGAGGATCGCGACGCCCTCGGACAGCGTGCGGTAGACCACGTCGGCCATGCGCAGCCGCTGCTCGTCGCGCGTGCGCTCGGTGACGTCGCGCATCGCGGCGACGATGCGGCGGCGCCCGCCCGCGGCGTCGTGCCAGCCGCGCGCGTTGAGCTCGACGTTGCGCGTCTCGCCCTCCGCGTCGTTCATCGACGCGCGCAGGTGCAGCTCGTCCAGGTCGGTCGCCAGGCCCCGCAGCGCCTCGCGGTAGGCCTCGTGGAAGCGCCCGACCAGCGCCTCGAAGCCGCGTGCCAGCGGCCCGTCCTCGCCGCCGAGCAGCGGCTCGAGCGGGCCCTCGACCTCGAAGCGGTCGTTCGCCGCGTCCCACTCCCACACGCCGATCGCGGCGGCCTCGGTCGCCAGGCGCAGCCGCTCCTCGGCACGGTAGCGCGCGCGCTCGCTGGCGTGGCGCACCAGCGCCATGCGGATCGTCGCGACGAGCTCGCGCAGCTCGTAGGGCTTGAGCACGTAGCCGTAGGGCAGGCTCTGCTGCGCGCGCGCGAGCGTCTCCTGCTCGGCGTAGGCGGTGAGGAAGATCACCGGCAGCGCCAGCTCCTCGTGGATGCGCCGCGCCGCGCGCGTGCCGTCGCCGCCGACGCCGAGGTTGATGTCCATCAGCACCACGTCGGGGGACTGCGTGCGCGCCGTCTCCAGCGCGTCCTGCTCCGACGCGCACACGCCGACCACCGTGAAGCCCAGCGCCTCCAGCGAGGTCTTCAGGTCGAGCGCGACGATGCGCTCGTCCTCGACGATCTGCACGCGCGCCTCGCTCATCGGCCGCCCTCCATGTCGCCGTCGTCATGGAGCGGGGGCGGTGCCGGCACCTGCAGCGGCATCCGGATCGTGAAGCGGCTGCCGTGGTCGCGGTGCAGCTCGAGCCGGGCGCCGATCTGGTCGGCCAGCATCGGCAGCAGCTGGAAGCCGAGCGACTGCGTCTTGCCCACCTCGATCGAGGGCGGGATGCCGATGCCGTCGTCGGCCACCTCGATCAGCGCGTCGTGCTCGCCGTCGCGGCGCAGGCTCACCGTGAGCCGGCCCTGGCGCCGCCCGGGGAAGGCATGCTTGAAGGCGTTGGTGACGAGCTCGGTGACCAGCAGCGCGCACGGCAGCGCGCGCTGCAGGTCCAGCGGCAGCTCCTCGGTGCCGATGTCGACCACCACCTCGATGTCGCGGTGCCGCCCGCCGTGGCCCTGGCGCAGCAGCTGCACCAGGCGGTGCAGGTAGACGCCCATGTGGACGTGCGAGAAGTCCTCGCGCTCGTAGAGCAGCTGGTGCGTCAGCGCCATCGCCTTCACGCGGCTCTGGCTGTCGGCCAGCGCGTCGCGCGCCTCGGGCGAGGCGTGGCGCGACTGCAGGCTCAGCAGGCTCGAGATCACCTGCAGGTTGTTCTTCACGCGGTGGTGCACCTCGTGCAGCAGCGCGGTCTTCTGGCGCAGCGCCTGCTCGAGCGCGCGCTGCGCCTGCTTGTACTCGCTCACGTCGACGATCGCGGCGATGGTCTGCCGGCCCTCGGGCGTGTTGACCGGCATCAGGCCGATCTCCACCGGGAACTGGCTGCCGTCCTTGCGGCGCGCGTAGAGCTCGCGCTGGCCGCCCATCTCGCGCGCGCTCGGCGTGCCCTGGTAGTGCTCGCGGTGCGCGACATGCCGCTCGCGCAGCTCGGCCGGCACCAGGACGTCGATCGGGCTGCCCAGCAGCTCGCCGCGCTCGTAGCCGAACAGGTCTTCCATCTTGCTGTTGAGTAGTTTGATGATGCCGCGCTCGTCGACCATCGCGAGGCCGTTGGGCGCGGACTCGACCACCGAGCGGAACATCACCGCGCTCGCGCGCAGCGCCTCCTCGCTTCGCTTGCGGTCGGAGATGTCGGTCGCGGAGCTGACCAGGTGCGTGATGCGGCCCTGCCGGTCGCGCAGCGGCGCGATCATGAAGTCGAGCGGGATCAGCGTGCCGGCGCTCGTGCAGCCGCTGAGCTCGATGCGGATCGACTCGCCCTGCAGCGCGCGCGCGTGGAAGTCGCGCAGCCGCGCGGGCAGCGCGGGATCGTGGCGCCACCAGGCGACGTCCCAGTACTTGCGGCCGATCACGTCCTGCCGGCGCAGGCCGGCGACCTCCAGCGGCGCGCGGTTGATCTCGCGCAGCGTGCCGTCGAGGTCGAGCACGCCGACGAAGGCGAACAGGCTGTCGAGCACGCGGCGCGCCAGGTCCTCGCGGTGCTCGCGCGCGGCCTGCGCCGCGCGTTCGGCGCTCAGGTCGCGCGCGGTCAGTAGCACGCCGATCAGCTCCGGCCCCTCGCCCCACACCGGGTGGTAGCTGAACAGCCAGTCGTGCTCCTGCCGCGGCTCGGCGGCGGTGCCACCGGGCATCGCCAGGTCCTGCACCGGGGTGCCGCTGACCAGCACGCTCTGGATCACGTCGCCGGCCTGCGCCGCGAGCGCCGGCGGCAGCACCTCGTCGAGGCGGCGCCCGATGTGCTGGGCCGCGGGCAGGCCGTCCATCGCCGCGAGCTGGGCATTGACGGAGCAGAAGCGCAGCCGCGTGTCGACCACCGCGACGCCGACGGGTGCCGTCTGCAGCAGCGCCGAGGCGAGGCCGGTGTCGCTCAGGCGCGGGTCCAGCGGCGGCTCGTCCTGCATGGAGCTTGCGTGCGGTGGTTCCTGTGCGCGGGGCCGGCGAGCCGGCCCGGGCGGGATCGGTGCGGGCGGCGGCCGGGCGTGCGCGTCCCGGCCAGGCCGACGCCGACGGCACGGCACAGCCGCTCCGGCACGTCGCTGTTGGGGGCGCGCGGCGGATCCTGCACGGGAGGCGTCGGCTCGATGCCGTCCTCGGGCGGATCCTCGATCGGCTCGATGTCCGCCGGCAGCGGCGGCACGGGAGGGGAGGGTTCCGGCGTCGGTTCCACCGGCATGTGCAGATGCCAGCCCTGGCGGGCCGGTTCCCGGTCCCGGCTCGGGCCGGGCCGCATCCTCGTGGCACGGAATCCGTCCGTGAGGCGGTACAACATGCGCTCCCCTTCGCAACGGCGTCCGGGGCTGGGGCGCCCCGACATCGCATGTTGCCACTGCGGCAAGCGACATGCCCGCGCCGGGGCCCACGAGGCCCCGTTCGCGGGGGTCAGGCCACCAGGGCGACCGGCGGTTCGTCGCGCTCGATCTCCTCGAGCAGCGCGCGCTGCTCGCTGGCGTCCTCGCGCAGGTAGTGGTCGCCGGTGCCGGCCTTGTCGGCGAAGCGGCGCGCGTGCTCGACGTCGCTGACCACGTCGAGCTTGACGTCCTCGTCGCGCGCGAACAGCACGATGCAGCGCCCGTTGGAGAGGTGCAGCAGCACGTCGCCGTTGACCAGCGGCTCGGCGGAGCGGATCGTGAGGCCCGTCAGCCGCTCGCAGAGCATGCGGCGGCGGGTGTTCTGGATGTGCTGCGCCTGCAGCTTGCGCTTGGCGCGGTCGGGGGAGAGCTCGTGCTCAGTGGCCTGCAGCAGCGCGTCGAGCTCGACCTTCCAGTCCTTGAGCACATCCAGGCGCAGGCCGGCCGGCGCGCGGGCGAGGCGCTCGCCCATCTCGAGGTGGCCCTCGCCCGATTCCCAGTCCACTTTCAGCGTCGGCGCTTCATTCATTCGTTCACTCCATGCGGGCCCGTGCGGCCGAGCCCAGTCCTGTGCGGTATTGCGGGGGCGCGCAAGGGGCGCCGTCGCGGGCTCCGGGTCGGCGGCGCGCCCTGTCGCCCTGCGCCGCCCGGCTCCGATGATCTTCATGAACGCGCCCGTTTCCAAGCGAAGAAGTCACGGACCGGCCGGCTGCCGCCGGCCGTCGGCATCGGGCCCGGCATCGTGCGGTGCCGCAGCCCGCGGGCCGGCTCCCTGGTCTATCGGCACCGGCCCTTCCAGATGAAGGGCAGGCCGATAAAGCTTGTCCACCATGCGGCCCGCGGCGATAGCTTGCGCTCACTTAATGGGTGCAATTCTGAGGGATCCACGGCCCGGCCGCGCGCGGTGGGGAGAAGCGAAGCGTGACGGACTGCACCGCCGGGGGGCGCAGGTCGGCCCCGGCGGACCCCGGGGTCTTCGAGGACGGCCAGGGAACGGCTCTGATGGAGGGTGGGCGCCATGGTCCGGCCGTCCGGAACGATCCGGTGCCGCCGCGGCAGCAGCCTGACGGCGCAGCGCAGGCGGGCGGACCATGCTCCCTGATTTCGGTGATGTTTCGCATCGATGCGGCATTCGGGGGTACGGGCGCCGCCGCGCGTGCCGAAAATTCTGCCCATGCCAGCCCTCGTCCCTTCCCCCGAATCGTCCTGCCCGAGGATCTTCCTGCCGTCCCCAAGGGGCGCGGCAGGGCCTTTGTGCCGCCTCGTCGCCGTCGCGGCGCTCGGCCTGCTCGCGGCCGGCGGGGCGCTGGCCGAGGAGACCTGCGTGCCGCCGGCACAGGGCAGTGCCTGCCCGCAGGAGGCGGCCGCGCCGGCGCCGGCGCCTGCCGGGGAGCCCACTGCGGACTGCGCCGCCGAGGCGCAGGACTGCGTGCCGCTGCCGGACGAGGCGCAGGCGCAGGGCGTGGCGCCCCCCGCGATCGCGAGCACGCCGAT
The DNA here is from genome assembly GCF_003569765.1 of Caldimonas tepidiphila. GTDB lineage: Bacteria > Pseudomonadota > Gammaproteobacteria > Burkholderiales > Burkholderiaceae_C > Caldimonas > Caldimonas tepidiphila. Next base: position 16,091 of record NZ_QXMG01000048.1, read on the forward strand.
CGGCATGCTGCCTCCTGTCGAGGGCCGCCTCGCCGACGGGGCGCTGCTGCAGGCCAACTTGGCGATGCCCTGGGGCAGCGGCTACCTCGACGCGGTGCTGTCGGCCCGGGAGGGCGGCCGCCTGGTGGCGCGCGGCATGGGGCTGCAGCTGAGGCTGCCGGAGCGCCGCGGCGACCTGCTGGTGGGCCGCTACGTCAGCGGCGGCGCGGGGCTGCGGCCGGACCTGCCGATGGTCGGCCTGCGCTACAGCAGCCGGGGGGCGGCGCTGCCGCAGGCCACGTTCGCGCCACCGCCGCCGCCTTCCGGCGCGCGGGGTTCGCGCGTCGTGCCGGCGGCGCCGCGCGCGCTCGGGCACCGCATCGCGGTGCCGGCCGGCCCCGACGGCGAGACGCTCGGCACGCTGGAGGTGAAGGTGCGCGAGCTGCGCGGCAAGGCGCCGCTTGCGGTGGCAGGCAGCGGGCTGCGGCTGCTGCCGCCCGGGGACAGCGATGTCGCCATGGAGGCGGGCACGCTGGCGCGCGACGCGGAGAGCTTCGAGAGCATCGGGATCCCGGCGGCGTCGCTGACCGTGCGCCACGGCTGGCTCGCGCAGCAGACGCTGTCGGCCCGCGCGGTGCAGGCCGGCGACAGCCTGCTGCTCGCCGGCCTGTCCGAATTCCGGCTGCTGGGGCTGGCGACCGCAGGTGCCACGGTGCGCGAGCGCGGCCAGGGCGCGGAGCCCGGCTGGCTGCTGGCGCACGAATACCAGGAGCAGGGCTTCACGAGCCGCGTGCGCCTCGAGGGCGTGGGCGAGGACGTCGAGCCCGGCGGCGACGCGCTGCTCGGCACGCCGAGCCGCCGCAATGCGGAGCTGGCGGTGTCGTGGGCGCTGAGCCCGGCGCGCGCGATCACGGTGACCGCCGGCGACCGCATCAAGCTCGACGGCGGACGCGCCGAGCTGCTGGCGCTCAGCAGCAGCCTGCGCTCGAGCAGCGGCGGACAGCTGTCCTTCGGCATCAAGCGCGCGCGCGACGGCGACGACTCGACGCAGCTCACGCTCGACTGGCGCATCCCGCTCGAGAGCGGCAGGCCCGCCGCGGGGCGCGGCAACCGGCCGCTGTTCGGCGGCAACGGCGGCGTGCTGCGCTGAGCTGCCGCAGGGGCCGGCCAGGACGGCCGCGCCGTGCCGGCCGCCTCACGCGCCGCTCAGGCCCCGCTTCAGCCGCCGCTGCGCCCGGGCTTGCCGCCCTCGTCCGCGCCGCTGCGGCCCTGCGAGCGCTCCTGCTTCCCGTCCGAGCTCAGGCCGGAGCCGTCGTCGGGCGCCTCGCGCTCGCCGGCGGGCTGGAGCTGCCAGTCGCGGTCGTCCTTGTCGGTGGCGACCGGGCGCGTCGGGTGCGCGGCGGCCCCAGGCGAGATCGGGTCACTGGCCGGGAAGGTCTCCTCCAGCGACTCGTCGAGCAGTTCCTGGTAGGTCGGCACCTTGTCTTCCTTGGCATCGTGCGGCGCCTTCGATCGCGTCGACGCGTTGCTTCCCGAGGGTTTCTGGCTCATGTCGGTCTCCTTGCTCGTGGCTGGCTGAGGCAGCCGGTCTCGGTGCCGGTCCGTGTCCCTGTCCGGCCCTCCGAATCCGGTGACGGGCAAACCGCGCGCCCGCGGCGGCCTCGCGGGCCTCGGAGCCGGCGGGCCGCGCCCCTGCCCGCCGCATGGCGGGTGAGGGCGGCTGCTTCACGCGCGCTCAGGCCGCGCGCGCGAGCGGCGCCTCGGGCGCGTAGACGCGGCCGAAGCGGTTGGCGAGGAAGTCCGCCAGCGCCACGTCCTCCTGGCGCACGAAGCCGCGCTGCGGCAGCCGGCCCTCGACCAGCAGGTCGAGCATCGCGCACAGGCTCGACGCGGTGGTGATCTGGATCGCGCTGCGGGCGCGGCCGGCCAGCGGCGCGCCGTAGACCTTCAGCGCGAAGCTGTCCTGCAGGAAGCGGCCCTCGCGCAGGCCGTCGACGGTAACGAAGACCACCACCACGTCCTGCAGCGTCGCGGGCAGCGCGTGCTCGAGGATGTCCTTGAGCAGCTCGCGCCGGTCCTTCAGCCGCAGGTCGTGCAGCAGCGCCTTCATCAGCGCGGCGTGACCGGGGTAGCGGATCGTGCGGTAGTTCAGCGTGCGCACGCGGCCCTCGAGCGTCTCGCACAGCGTGCCCAGGCCCCCCGAGGTGTTGAAGGCCTCGTAGCGCACGCCGTCGAGCGAGAACTCCTCGCGCTCCTCGAGCGCCGGCACCTCGCGGCGGCGCCCGTCGACGATCGCCTCGCAGGGCTCGCAGTACTCGTTGATGACGCCGTCGGTGCTCCAGGTCAGGTTGTAGTTCAGCGCATTGCTCGGGTAGGCCGGCAGCGCGCCGACGCGCAGTCGCACGCCGTCGAGCGTGTCGAAGCGGCGCGCGAGATCGTGCGCGACGATCGACACGAAGCCCGGCGCGAGGCCGCACTGCGGCACGAAGGCGCGCTCCGAGCCGGCCGCGAGCGCGCGCACCGCGCGCGTGCTCGCGACGTCCTCGGTCAGGTCGAGGTAATGCACCTTCGCGTCGCGCGCCGCCTGAGCCACCGTGCGCGTCATGTGCCAGGGCAGCGCGTTGAGCACCGCGAACTGGCCCGAGAGCGCGTCGCTCAGCGCGCCGGGCTGCGTCACGTCGAGCACGCGCCTGGCGAGCCGCGGATGCTCGGGCAGCGCCGCCAGCCCCGCGGCGTCGCGGTCGATCACGGTCACCTGGTAGTCGCCGCAGCCGGCCAGCAGCTCGGCGGCCGTCGTGCCGATCTTGCCGCCGCCGACGAGGGTGATGGGACGCATCAGCATGGGAGGCTCCTGGAGGTTCGGTTGCAGGAAGGGATGCCCCCATTGTGGGAAGGTCTCGTGCAGAACGCAGCTCGACTTCCGACGTATCCACGGCCATCATTCGCCGCAATGCCGGCATGTTTCGTCGATATGCCGAAGCACCCCCTGAACGGAGGCCCCGATGCCGAGTCCCGAGCTGGATGCCACCGACCGCGCGCTGCTCGAGCTGCTGCGCGACAACGCGCGCGCGTCCACCGCCGAGCTCGCGCGCCGGCTGCGGCTGTCGCGCACCACGGTGCAGTCGCGCATCGAGCGGCTCGAGCGCCACCGCGTCATCGCCGGCTATACGGTGCGGGTGCCCGACGAGGTGGAGGCGTCGCTGGTGCGCGCGCACGTGATGATCGCGGTCGCGCCGAAGCAGAGCGTCTCGATCGAGCTGGCGCTGCGGCGCATTGCCGAGGTGCGGGTGCTGCATTCGGTCAGCGGCCCCTTCGACCTGATCGCGATCGTCGCGGCCGCGTCGATCGGGGAGCTCGACGAGGTGCTCGACCGCATCCGCGAACTCGAGGGCGTCGAGCGCACGACCTCGGCGATCGTGCTGTCGACGCGCCTCTCGCGTTGAAGGCCGCGCCGCTGCGCCTGGGCCGCGTTCCCCCGCCCTGCGGATGCGGGGCGGAGGGGCGCGCTGCAGCAATTCGGGTTCGCGTGTTGCTCGGCGGCCGAGGGGCGGACGACATCGGAGGCATCCCCATGCAGCAGGGACTCTCGGGTCTGATCGACCGGCGCCTGGCGGCGCTGCCGCGGCCGCTGGCGCTGGAGTGGCCGGGCGGGCAGGCGGGCCGCGCGGACGCGCGGCTGCGGCTCAAGCTCGGCGACATGCGCCAGCTCGGCGCGCTCGCGGGCGGCAACTTCGGCGAGCTCGCCGACGCCTACGTGCGCGGCGACGCCGACTTCGAGGGCCCGGTCGAGGAATTGATGGCGCTGGTCGGCGAGATGGCCGGCGACCCGGTGGCGTCGCGCCCGCGCGGCGCCTGGCACGAGTGGCTCGAGCACTGGCGCTCGCTGCGCCTGCACCGCCCGGAGCACGACGTGCGGCAGGTCCGGTTCCACTACGACGTCTCGGACGACTTCTATGCGCTGTGGCTCGATCCGCGCCGCGTCTACTCCTGCGCCTACTTCGCCGAGCCGTCGATGACGCTGGCGCAGGCGCAGGAGGCCAAGCTCGACCTGATCTGCCGCAAGCTGCAGCTCGAGCCCGGCCTGCGCTTCCTCGACGTCGGCGCCGGCTGGGGCGCGCTGCTGCTGTGGGCCGCGGAGCACTACGGCGTGCAGGCGACCGGCATCACGCTGTCGAGGAACCAGCACGCCCACGTCAGCCGGCTGATCGAGGCGCGCGGGCTGCAGGACCGGGTGCAGGTGCGGCTGCTCGACTACCGGGCGCTCGACGAGCGCGAGCCCTTCGACCGAATCGCGTCGGTGGGCATGTTCGAGCATGTGGGGCGCGCCCGGCTCGGCGAGTATTTCGGTAAGCTCTACCGGCTGCTCGCGCCCGGCGGGCTGCTGATGAACCACGGCATCACCGCGCCGAGCCTGCACTACACCGAGATGGGCGGCGGGCTCGGCTCCTTCATCGGCAAGTACATCTTCCCCGGCGGCGAGCTGGTGCACGTCAGCCAGGCGACCGCGCTGATGAGCGACGCGGGGCTCGAGCTGCTCGACGCCGAGAACCTGCGCCCGCACTACGCGCGCACGCTGTGGGCCTGGTCGCGGGCACTGGAGTCGCAGCTGCCGCGCGCCCGCGAGCTGACGAGCGAGGCGACGGTGCGGGCCTATCGGCTCTACCTCGCCGGCTGCGCCTTGGGCTTCGAGCGCGGCTGGGTCACGATCTATCAGCTGCTCGCCGCGCGGCCCGACGGTCGGGCCGGCGAGGTGGCGGGCCGCCCGCTTGCGGGCGCACAATCGGTCTACCCGTTCAACCGCGCCCACATGCTCGGCGCCACAAGGAGCAGCACGCAATGATCTACAAGTTCAAGTCGAAGGCCGCCGGCGATCTGATCCTGCTCGGCCCTTCGGGCGACCAGATCCTGCAAATCATCGGCAAGGAGCCCGCGCCCAAGGGCATCATCCTGCCCGAGGCGATGCCCGAGGCGGTCCGCGCGCTGGAGGCGGCGATCGCCGCCGACGAGGCCGAGCGCCAGCGCCAGGAGCAGGAGGCGGCCGAAGCGGGGGAGCCCTTGCCGCCGCGCGAAGGCATCACGCTGCGCCAGCGCGCCTGGCCGATGGTGGAGATGCTCAAGCGCTGCCATGCGGCCGGCAAGGAAATCGTCTGGGGCGTCTGAGGCGGCGGCAGGCCGCGGGGACGCGAAAAGAAACGACAAGGAGACCTGTGCGATGAAACTCTGGAGCGACAGCTGGCCCGACGGCGCACCGATCCCGGCCCGCTACGCGGCCGGCCGGCCCGATCCCGCCAGCACGGTGGGCTTTTCCGACGACCTGAACCCGCACCTGGCCTGGGACGGCGTGCCCGAGGGCACGAAAAGCCTCGTGCTGATCTGCCACGACCGCGACGTGCCGACCCGGGGCGAGGACGTCAACCAGCCCGACCGCGAGGTGCCGGCGGACCTGCCGCGCACCGACTTCTTCCACTGGGTGCTGGCGGACCTGCCGGCCGGTCTGCGGCAGATCGCCGAGGGCGAGTTCTCGAGCGGCTTCACGCCGCGCGGCAAGAGCGGGCCGCAGACGCTGCACGGCGCGCGCCACGGCCTCAACGACTACACCGGCTGGTTCGCCGGCAACCCGGAGATGGCCGGGCAGTACTTCGGCTACGACGGCCCCTTCCCGCCCTTCAACGACGCGCTGATCCATCACTACGTCTTCACGCTGTACGCGCTCGACGTCGAGCGGCTGGCGGTGGAGGGCGCCTTCACCGGCGCGCAGGCGCGCGAGGCGCTGCGCGGCCACGTGCTGGCCGAGGCCCGCTGGACGGGCACCTACACGCTCAACCGGCGCCTGGCCGGCTGACGCGGGCGCACGAGCCGCCGCCGTCCCCCGCCCCTCCAGGGGGGCGGCTTTTCGACGCGCACCGCACAATGCGGTCTCACGCGCCGCCTCCGGCGCACCCGTCTGCTGCCGCATCCATGCCCCATTCCGAAGTCACCCGCGTCATCGCCATCCGGCATGGCGAGACCGCCTGGAACGTCGACACCCGCATCCAGGGCCATCTCGACATCCCCCTCAACGACACCGGCCGCTGGCAGGCGCGCCGCATGGCGGCGGCGCTGGCCGACGCCGGCATCGACGCGATCTACGCGAGCGACCTGTCGCGCGCCCATGCCACCGCGCAGGCGCTCGCCGACGCGACCGGCCGTCCGGTCGTCGCCGACACGGGGCTGCGCGAGCGCTGCTTCGGCAGCTTCGAGGGCCGCACCTTCGCCGAGATCGAGGCGCAGTGGCCCGAGGAGGCGCTGCGCTGGCGCCGCCGCGACCCGGAGTTCGGGCCGCCCGGCGGCGAGACGCTGCGCGGCTTCTTCGAGCGCGTCGTCGCCACCGCCAGCCGGCTCGCCGCCGCGCACCCGGGGCAGACGGTGGCGATGGTCGCGCACGGCGGCGTGCTCGACTGCCTCTACCGCGCCGCGTCGCGCGTCGACCTGCTGGCCGCGCGCACCTGGCAGCTCGGCAACGCCAGCATCAACCGGCTGCTCTACATGCCCGAGGGCTTCACGCTGGTCGGCTGGGGCGACACGATGCACCTGCAGGGCGAGGGCACGCTCGACGAGAGCAACGACCCGCAGGCCGTCAACGGCGGCAGCGGCCGCGTCGGCCACGCCGCCTGAGCCGCCGGGTCCCGGCTCGCGCCCGCGGCGGTTGCCGGGGCGGGGCCGCGAGCGAAGGCGCGGCCTCAGCCGCCGAACAGGTCGCCCGCCTTGGGCGGCTGCAGCCCGAGGTGGCGGAAGGCGGCAAGCGTCGCGATGCGCCCGCGCGGCGTGCGCTGCAGGTAGCCCTGCTGGATCAGGTAGGGCTCGATCACGTCCTCGATCGTGCCACTTTCCTCACCGATCGCCGCGGCGAGGTTGTCCAGCCCGACGGGCCCGCCGTCGAAGCGGTGGATCACCGCCTCCAGCAGCTTCCTGTCCATCAGGTCGAAGCCCTGCGGATCGACGTCGAGCATTGCCAGCGCCAGGTCGGCGATGGCGCGCGTGATGCGCCCGTCGCCCTTCACGTCCGCGTAGTCGCGCACCCGGCGCAGCAGCCGGTTGGCGATGCGCGGCGTGCCGCGCGAGCGGCGGGCGATCTCCATCGCGCCGTCGGCGTCGATCGGCGCGGAGAGCAGCTGCGCCGAGCGCGTCACGATGCGCGTGAGCTCCTCGGCGGTGTAGAACTCCAGCCGCGCGACGATGCCGAAGCGGTCGCGCAGCGGGTTGGTCAGCATGCCGGCGCGGGTGGTGGCGCCCACCAGCGTGAAGGGCTGCAGGTCGAGCTTGATCGAGCGCGCGGCCGGCCCCTCGCCGATCATGATGTCGATCTGGTAGTCCTCCAGCGCCGGGTAGAGGATCTCCTCGACCACCGGCGAGAGGCGGTGGATCTCGTCGATGAAGAGCACGTCGTTGCGCTCGAGGTTGGTCAGCAGCGCCGCGAGGTCCTTGGGCTTTTCCAGCACCGGGCCGCTGGTCTGGCGCAGGTTCACGCCGAGCTCGTGCGCGATGATGTGCGACAGCGTCGTCTTGCCCAGCCCCGGCGGGCCGAACAGCAGCACGTGGTCGAGCGCCTCGCGGCGCTTGCGCGCCGCGCCGATGAAGATCTCCAGCTGCTCGCGCGCCTTGGCCTGGCCGACGTATTCCGTCAGGCCCTTCGGGCGCAGCGCGCGCTCGATCGCCTCCTCGTTCGGCGAGGCGGGAGCGGCCGACACCACGCGCGAGCGCGGCGGCGGGGTGAAGTCGTCGGTCTGTATGCTCATACAGTGATTGTGCGCGCCGCCCGGGCCGGCTCAGGCGCCGGGGGCTTTACTTCGACAGCGACTTGAGCGCCATGCGGATGCCGTCGGAGACGCCCACGTCGGCGGGCAGCGCCTTGAGCGCCGCGGCGGCCTCCTTGTCGCTGTAGCCGAGCGCGACGAGCGCCTGCAGCACGTCGGCCTGCGCCTCGCTCGCCACCGCCACGGGCGCGTGGCCGAGCTCGGGGCCGAGCTTGCCCTTGAGCTCGAGCAGCAGCCGCTCGGCGGTCTTCTTGCCGATGCCCGGCACCTTCACGAGACGGCCGCTCTCCTGCAGGCTCACCGCCTGCGCGAGCTCGGCGACGCTCAGCCCCGACAGCAGCGACAGTGCCATGCGCGGTCCGACCCCCGAGATGCGGATCAGCAGCCGGAAGGTCTCGCGCTCGGCCGCGGTGAGGAAGCCGAACAGCACCTGCGCGTCCTCGCGCACGACGAAATGGGTGAGCAGCGTGACGCGCTCGCCGAGGTTGGGGAGGTTGTAGAAGGTGCTCATCGGCACGTCGACTTCGTAGCCGACGCCGTTGACGTCCAGCAGCACCAGCGGAGGGGCCTTCTCCGCAATGAGGCCCGTGAGGCGACCGATCATGCCGGGATTATCGGCGGGCGCCGCAGCCCGCCGTCCCGGCGGCGCCGCGCGTCAGCGCGAGCGGCGGAACAGGCCCAGGCGCTGCGCCTCGAGCGCGGCTTCGGCGCGCGAGGAGACGTTGAGCTTGCGGTAGATCTGCTTGACGTAGTCGGCGATCGTGTGGCGGCTCAGGTTGAGCTGCTGGCCGATCTCGGGCAGCGTGAAGCCCTTGGCGACGCGCAGCAGCACCTCGTTCTCGCGGTCGGTCAGCGACACCGCGGGCAGCAGCGGCTCGTTGCGCGGCCGCTCCTGCGAGGCGAAGTAGGCGATGACGCGGCGCGCGATCGACGGCGACAGCGGCGGCTCGCCCTGGCTGATGCGCTGGAGCTGCTCGGCGAGATGGTCGCGCGCCTGCTCCTTCAGGATGTAGCCGAAGGCGCCGGCCTGCAGCGCCGGGAACAGGTGCTCGTCGTCGTCGTGGATCGTCACGACCACCGACTGCGCCTCGGGCTGGTGCTCGCGCAGGTACTCGACCACGTCGGTGCCCGAGCCGTCGGGCAGGCCCAGGTCGATCAGCGCGAGGTCGAAGCGCATCGCGGTGATCTGCTCGCGTGCGTCGTGCACGCGGGCGCTCTCCGAGATGCGGGCGTTGGGGAACACCTGGAGCACCACGGCCTTGAGCCATTGGCGGATTTCAGGCAAATCTTCCAGCAGCAGGATGTGCATCATGGCGGTGAGGTCCAAGCCGTTATACAAGGTAAATTCATGTTAGCAGGCGCCTTTCGGGCCCACCAACACCGCAGGCATGGGGTCCGGGTCCGCTTTCTCACAGCGGCAGCGTGAGCCGCAGCACCGTGCCGCTGCCGGCCGACGACTCCACCAGGCACTGCCCGGCGAGCTGCTTGGCGCGGCGCTTCATGCTCGCCATGCCGTGGCCGCGGTCGAGCCGTCCGTCCACCTCCAGCGGGATGCCGCGCCCGTTGTCGCGGATCATCAGCGAGAAGTCGTTCTCGTCGGCCTCGCAGCGGATGCTGACCGCGTCGGCGCCGCTGTGCTTGATGATGTTGTTGACCGCCTCGCGCAGGATGCGGGTGGTCTGCACGTAGGCGCGCGCCGACAGCGCGCGCTCGTCGTTGTCGTTGCAGCTGATCCATTCGAGCTGCACGTTGGCCTGTCCCAGCCGCGACACGTTCTCGGCGCGCCAGTCGGCCAGCGCATCGGCGATCTTCACCGGCTTGCCGGTGAGGCCCCGCACCGACAGCCGCATCTCCTCGAGCGCCTCGCGCGCGAGCGTCGAGATGCGCTCGTTGTCGCTGGTGTGCACGATCGTCAGCAGCTTGGCGCCGAGGTCGTCGTGCAGGTCGGCGGCGATGCGCTTGCGCTCGGCCTCGGCCACCTGCTCGGCGCGCGCGTCGGCGAGCTCGGCGTAGCTGCGCTCGATCTCGGCGGTCTTGTCGAGCACGCGCTGCTCCAGGTCGAGCCGCGCCTGTTCCGCCGCCTGCAGCGCGCGCAGGAACAGCTGCAGCAGCCGCAGCCCGACGACGACGAACAGCACCGGCATGCCGAAGTGGATCGGATGCACGCGCGGCAGGTCGACCCAGGCGTGCTGCACCCCGACCTCGCCGACGATGAAGAGCGTCAGCAGGCTCAGCACCAGCGCCATCACCGGGAAGTCGCTGCGCTGCTCGCGCCACGCGATGCCGAGGTAGAGCGCGATGGCGGCGAGCACCTCCAGCACGTAGACCGTGTACCAGATGCTGGCCGTCAGGAACACGCGGTCGGCCCCGGCGATCACGAAGCTCAGCGGCACGACCACGCACTGCGCCAGCAGCAGCGCCTCCACCCGGCGCTGGCGCACGCCGCCGTAGTGCATCAGGAACAGCACCGCGCACATCACCACCGGCGGGAACAGCGCGCAGGTCAGCATCTCGAGGTGCGCCGCCTGCATCGGGAAGGGCAGCTCGCGCAGCCACAGCCGCGCGCTGATCAGCGACCAGCCGACCAGCGTCAGGCCGAAGTACAGGTAGGGGCGCTCGCCGCGCCGCGCCAGCGCGAGCGCCAGCATGAACAGCCCCAGCAGCGCGGTGGCGACGCTGGCGATCTGCGCCATCGTGACGTTCCAGAATAGCTGCCGCTCGTACAGCGGCCGCAGCGCGTGGTGCGGGCCGACCAGCAGCTCCGACAGCCCGGCGGCGCGCTGGCGCGCCGCGACGCGCTGCAGCGGATGGCCGGCGAGCAGCACTTCCAGGACGTTGCGCCGGTCCGCGTGCAGCAGCGCGGCGGGCAGCATCACGAGTTGCGGGTGGTAGCAGTTGCGCGCATAGGGCGGCGTCATCGGGCCGCCGCTGGCGACCAGCTCGCCGTTGAGAAGGATGTCGGCGGTGGAGCAGGTGCGCTCGATGTAGAGCGCCTGCAGCGTGCCCGCCTGTCCCGCCGGCAGCTCGAACTCCAGCCGGTAGCGCCGGCGGCCCTCGAAGTCGGGACTGCGGCCCTGCGCCCACTCGTCGGGCAGGTCCACGTCGTCCGCCACGGCCCGCGCCGGTGCGCCGCCGAGGGGTTGTTCCTCGACCACCTGCGCCCGCACCAGCGTCTGCACCCCCGGGGGCGGGGGGGGCTCGGCGCCGGCCGGCCGTGCCAGCAGCAGGCACAGGCAGAACGGCAACATCCAGCGCAGCAGGGCAGGCCATCGGATATACATGCTTGCATTTTGCAAGAAGGCCCGGTCGCGACAGGGCTGGACCCGCAACTGTGCCGCGCGCGCCGCTTGGCGCCAAAATGAGCTCTTTGCATGCCAGGGTCTGCTGTGATACTTCGCCACGCCTTCATCCCGGTCGACAACGAGCGCCTGGCGCACCTGTGCGGCACGCTCGACGAGCACCTGCGCGCCATCGAGGCGGCCTTCGGCGTGAAGGTCACGCGCCGCAACGAGTCCTTCCGCATCGAGGGGCCGAAGAAGCCGGCCGAGCGGGTGGCGTCGCTGCTGCAGTGGCTCTACGAGCGTGCGCGCCGCCCGATCCCGCCCGACGAGTTCCAGCTCGCGCTGGTCGAGGCGCAGAAGAACACCGACCTCGGCCCGCCGGACGGCGACGAGGAGATCGTGCTGCGCACGCGCCGCTCCGACCTGTCGGGGCGCACGCCGACGCAGGAGCTCTACCTGCGCAACATCCTCAACCACGACATCACCTTCGGGATCGGTCCGGCCGGCACCGGCAAGACCTTCCTCGCGGTGGCCTGCGCGGTCGACGCGCTCGAGAGGAGCGCCGTGCAGCGCGTGATCCTGACGCGCCCGGCGGTCGAGGCCGGCGAGCGGCTCGGCTTCCTGCCCGGCGACCTGACGCAGAAGGTCGATCCCTACCTGCGGCCGCTGTACGACGCGCTCTACGACCTGATGGGCTTCGATCGCGTCACGAAGGCCTTCGAGAAGGGCTCGATCGAGATCGCGCCGCTGGCCTTCATGCGCGGACGCACCCTCAACCACGCCTTCGTCATCCTCGACGAGGCGCAGAACACGACGCCCGAGCAGATGAAGATGTTCCTCACGCGCATCGGCTTCGGCTCCAAGGCGGTGGTGACGGGCGACGTGAGCCAGATCGACCTGCCCAAGGGCCAGAGCAGCGGCCTGATCGAGGCCGAGCGCATCCTGCGGCGCGTCAACGGCATCGCGATGACGCGCTTCACCGCCGCCGACGTGGTGCGCCACCCGCTGGTGGCGCGCATCGTCGACGCCTACGATGCCGCGCGCAAGGGCGGCAACGACTGAAGGACAATCTGGGCCTGTCGCCCGCGCCGCATTGCGCGGCCCCCGGCCCGCGCGCGAGCGCCTTCCCCAGGTCCCTTTCGTCCATGCCCCGCATCTCCCGGCCCGAGCTGAGCCTCTCGCTGCAATTCGCCGACCCGCGCCACCGCGCGCTGCTGCCGCGCCACAAGGTGGCGCGCTGGATCCGCGCCGCGCTCGACGCGCCCGGCGAGATCACGGTGCGCGTCGTCGACGCCGAGGAGGGGCAGACGCTCAACCGCGAGTTCCGCGGCAAGGACTACGCGACCAACGTGCTGACCTTCGACTACAGCCACGCGCCGGTGGTCGCCGCCGACCTGATCCTGTGCGCGCCGGTGGTCGAGCGCGAGGCGCAGGCCGAGGGCAGGGCGCTCGAGGCGCACTACGCGCACCTGCTGGTGCACGGCACGCTGCACGCGCAGGGCCACGACCACGAGGAGGAGGCCGAGGCCGAGGCGATGGAGGCGCGCGAGAGCGAGGTGATGCGCGCGCTCGGCTTCGCCGACCCCTACGCCCAGGACTGAAGGCCCGGCCGCGAGCGGCCGGGCGCGCCTTCAGCGCTTGAGGATCACCAGCCCCTTGAGGTACTCGCCCTCGGGGAAGAAGAGGGTCTGCGGGTGGTCGGGGGCCGCCGCGAGCCGGTCGTAGATCAGGCCGTCGACCTGCGCGTCCATCGCCGCGCCGGCGACGATCTTGTGGAACAGCTCCGGCCCCACGCCGCCCGAGCACGAGAAGGTCAGCAGCGCGCCGCCGGGCTCGAGCAGCTTGAGCGCGAGGCGGTTGATGTCCTTGTAGGCGCGCGCGGCGCGCTCGGCATGGCTCGCGGTCGGCGCGAACTTCGGCGGATCGAGCACGATCGCGTCGAAGCGCCGGCCTTCCTTCAGCAGGCGCCGCAGCGTCTCGTTGACGTCGGCGTCGAGGGCCTCGTGGCGGGACGGGTCGAAGCCGTTGAGCTCGACGTGGGCCGTCGCGCGCGCGAGCGCCGGGGCGGAGGAGTCGACGCTCGTGACCTGCGCCGCGCCGCCGGCGAGCGCCGCGACGCTGAAGCCGCCGGTGTAGCAGTAGCAGTTCAGCACGCGGTCGAAGCCGAAGTGGCGCACCAGGTCGGCGAAGCGCTTGCGGTTGTCGCGCTGGTCGAGGTAGAAGCCGGTCTTGTGGCCCTCGGCGACGTCGAGCGTGAGCCGCCAGTCGTGCTCGCGGATCGTCACGCTGGTGGCGCCCTCGCCGCGCAGCCAGCCGGTGGCCGGCTCCAGCCCTTCGAGGCCGCGCACGCCGGAGTCGGAGCGCTCGTACAGGCGCGTCAGCCCGGTGGCCTTCAGCAGCAGGTCGGCGATCGTCTGCTTCCAGCGCTCCGTGCCGGCCGACAGGAACTGCGCGCTCAGGGTGTCGCCGTAGCGGTCGACGATCAGTCCGGGCAGGCCGTCGGCCTCGCCGTGGATCAGCCGCACGCCGTCGCTCGCGATCGGCATGCGCGCGCGCACCGCCAGCGCCTGCGCGATGCGCCGCTCGAAGAAGGCGGCATCGATGCGCTCGGCCTCGTCGTAGCTCCAGGCCCGCACGCGGATCATCGAGGTCGGGCTGAACGAGGCCCATGCGAGGAACTTGCCGTCGTGCGCCTCGACGCGCACCGTCTCGCCGGCGTCGGCGCGGCCGCTGGCGATGCTGCCCTGGAACACCCAGGGGTGCTGGCGCAGCAGCGAGCGCTCCTTGCCTTCTCTCAAACGAATGGATTTCATGGGCGCGGATTGTCGCCGCGCGCCGCGCCGGCCGCCGCTCGCGGCGTGGTTTCAGCCCGCGTCGGGCTCGGGCTTCTTCCTCGCGCGCGGATGCGCCGCGTCGTAGACCTTCGCGAGGTGCTGCCAGTCGAGCCGCGTGTAGACCTGGGTGGTGCTCAGGTGGGCGTGGCCGAGCAGTTCCTGCACCGCGCGCAGGTCGCCGCTGGACTGCAGCAGGTGGCTCGCGAAGCTGTGGCGCAGCATGTGCGGATGCACGTGCGTCGGCAGCCCCGCCTTCAGCGCGCGCTCGCGCAGCCGGCGGCGCAGCTGCTGCGCGCCGAGCCGCGTGCCGTGGCGGCCGAGGAAGAGCGGAGCCGGATCCTCTCGCACGAACTCCGGGCGGCGCGCGAGCCATTCGCGCAGCGCGGCGAGCGCGGCGCGGCCGATCGGCACGCTGCGGCGCTTCTCCCCCTTGCCGAGTACATGCGCCTCGGCCGCGTCGAGGTCGATCCAGCCGCGCGCCGCGGCGCTCGCGCGCGCGTCGAGCGCGACGAGCTCGCCGATGCGCAGCCCGCAGCCGTAGAGCAGCTCGACGATGCAGTGGTCGCGCGCGTCGAGCGCCGGGTCGTCCTGCTCGGTGCGGTGCTCGGCGAGCTGCACCGACTGCTCGACCGACAGCGCCTTCGGCAGCGGCCGCGCCGCCTTCGGCGCGCGCACGCCGTCGACCGGGTTGAAGGCGACGAGCCCCTCGCGGCCGAGCCACTTGTAGAGGCCGCGCCAGGCGCTGAGCGCGCGCGCGATGCTGCGCGGCCCGCGCCCGCCGGCGTGCAGCGCGGCGGCGAAGCGCCGCATCTGCGCGAGCTGCATGTCCTCCAGCGCGGTGCCGGCCTCGCGCGCGAGCGCGCACAGCGCCTCGAGGTCGTGGCGGTAGCTGTCGAGCGTCTGCGCGGCGGCGCGGCGCTCGACGCGCAGGTGCTCCAGGTAGCGCTCGGTGAGCGGCTCCAGCACGGCGCGCGGCCTCAGGCGGCCTGCACGCGCGACAGCGCGGCGCTGGCGATGTCGCCGATGCGCATCAGGAACTCGGTGCCCATGTCGCCGGTGTAGCGCGAGGGGTCGGGCGAGCCGAGCACCAGCATGCCGAAGGCCGGTGCCTGCACGCCGTGGCGCAGGGGGATCAGCGCCACCGACATCACGGTGCCCGGGTCCTCCACCCACTGCACCGCCTCGAAGCCCGAGTTCACGCCGCAGTAGGGCAGCATCAGGCTGCTGGCGAAGGTCTTGACGTCGTCGCTGACCGGCTGCGCGAAGGGCATGCGGCGGTAGGCGTCGAGCACGCTCCAGACGCGCACGCCGGCCTGGGGCACGAGGAACTGGCTCTTGAGCTCGCGCACCAGCACCGCGGGCAGGTCCGCGGCGTTGGCGGTCAGCATCAGCGCGCGCGTCCAGCGGTGCAGCCGGTCGGCGGTGGCGGTGTTCTCCTGGCCGTGGCGGATCATCTCGACGATCTTCTGCTCGAGCGCCTTGTTCTTCTCGCGCATCATCTCCATCTGCCGCTCCTGCAGCGAGACGGCGCGCAGCCCGTGCGGGCTGGTGAGCTGGATCGTCGCGAGCAGCTCGGCGTGGCGCTCGAAGAAGCCCGGCGTGTTGACGAGGAAGTTGGCGATCTCGTCTTCGGTGATGCCGTGGATTTTCATGCTCATGGATGCTTTCCTGCGAGGCGCGCGGCGCGACCTCAGATCTCGATCTCGCCCTCGAACACGGTGACGGCGGGGCCCGTCATGCGCACCGGCTGCCCGATGCCGTCCCAGGCGATCGTGAGCCGCCCGCCGCGCGTCTCGACGTCCACCACCCGGTCGAGCCAGCCGGCGCGGATGCCGGCCACCACCGCCGCGCAGGCGCCGGTGCCGCAGGCGAGCGTCTCGCCGGAGCCGCGCTCGTACACGCGCAGCCGCACCCGGGCGCGGTCCACGACCTGCAGGAAGCCCGCGTTCACCCGCCTGGGAAAGCGCGCATGGCGCTCGACGAGCGGGCCGAGCGCGGCCACCGGCGCGTCGTCCACGTCGGCGACGCCGAACTGCGCGACGTTCATCACCGCGTGCGGGTTGCCCATCGACACCGCGGCGGCTTCCACCGTGCGCCCGTCGACGTCGAGCGGCCACAGCTCGAAACCGTTCTCCAGGCGCGGCGCCAGCGCGGCGGGGTCGAAGGGGATGCGCGCCGGCTCGAACACCGGCGCGCCCATGTCGACCGTGACGCGGCCGTCGGGCTGCAGCGCCGGCTCGATCACGCCGCTCATCGTCTGCACGCGGATCGCGGTCTTGTCCGTCAGGCCCTTGTCGTGCACGAACTTCGCGAAGCAGCGCGCGCCGTTGCCGCACTGCTCGACCTCGGAGCCGTCGGCGTTGACGATGCGGTAGATGAAGTCGATGCCCGCCGCGGGCGAGGGGCCGACGATCAGGATCTGGTCGGCGCCGACGCCGAAGCGCCGGTCGGCGAGGCGGCGGAACTGGTCGGGCGAGAGCGCGAGCGGCTCCCGGGTGGCGTCGAGCACGACGAAGTCGTTGCCCGCGCCTTGCATTTTGGTGAAGCGCAGCAGCATGGGCGCGATTATCGCGGCGGCGGCAGGGCACGCACCCGTCAGTACAGCCCGGGCTCCCCTTCCGGCCGCGTCTTGAAGCGCTTGTGCACCCACAGGTACTGCGCCGGCATCCCGCGGATCTCGTCCTCGATGAAGCGGTTCATGCGCAGGGTGTCGGCGACCGCGTCCTCGGTGGGGAAGCCCTCCCAGGCCTCGAGGAAGCGCACGCGGTAGCCGCGCCCGCCGGGCAGCATCTCGGCGATGATCGGCTGCACCGCCATGCCGAGCGAGCGCGCCATGCGCGAGGGGGCCAGCAGCGTCGCCGCGGGCACGCCGAAGAAGGGCACGAAGGCGGCGTCGCGCAGCCCGAAGTCCATGTCCGGCAGGTTGAAGAAGGCCGCCCCCTGGCGGATGCAGCGGATCAGCGGCTTGGCGGTCTCGTGGCGCGCGAAGATCTGCGCGCGCCCGAAGCGCAGCCGGCCGCGGCGCATCGCGGCGTCGACGGCGCGGTTGGCCTGGCGCTGGTAGATCGACGCGGCCTGCCTGTCCACGAAGAGCTGCGCCGCGGCGCCCGCCACGTCGAGCGCCATGAAGTGCGGCACCAGCCACATCACCGGCCGCTCGCTGCGCTCGGCCAGCTTCACGTCGCCCTCCACGTGGATCAGCCGGCGCAGCCGCGCCTCGCTCGCGAACCACAGCAGCCCGCGCTCGAGCAGGCTGCGCCCGAGCCACTGGAAGTGCTCGCGCACCAGCTCGCGCCGCCGCGCCTCGTCCAGCTCCGGCATGCACAGCTCGAGGTTGCGCAGCGCGATGCGCCGCCGCCGCTCGGCGGTCGCGTGCAGCAGCCGCCCGAAGCCGCGGCCGAGCGCGGCCAGCAGCGGCAGCGGCAGCCAGTGCAGCAGCCACAGCAGCGCGACCAGCGCGCGACCGCCCGCCTCAGACATCCGCCACCCCGGCGGTGTGGCGCGGGGTCTTGTAGCGGTGGTAGCCCCAGAGGTACTGTCCGGGGCACTGAAGGATGAGTTCTTCCATGGCGTGGTTGATGGCGGCGGCGGCGGCCGATTCTGCCTGCTCCGCGCCGGGCAGCGCTTGAGGCAGCTCCGAGACGTGCACGATCCAGCCGGCGCCGCGCGCCAGCCGCTCGCCCCAGACCAGCACCACCGCGGCCCCGGTCTGCTGCACCAGGCGCGCCGCGAGCGTCATCGTGTAGGCGGGCCTGCCGAAGAAGGGCGCCCACACCCCCATGCCCTCGGGCGGCACCTGGTCGGGCAGCAGGCCGACCGCCTCGCCGCGGCGCAGCGCGCGCAGCATCTGGCGCACGCCGGCGAGCGTCGCCGGCGCCGCGGCGAGCCCCGGACGCTGGCGCGCGGTGTCCACCAGCTCGCGCAGCGCTGCCTTGCGCGCCGGGCGGTACAGCACCGTGATCGGCCCGTGCGAGGCGGCGAAGCGCTCGGCGTAGGCCTGCGCGGTGACCTCGAAGCTGCCGAGGTGCGGCGTCAGGAAGACGATGCCGCGGCCGCGCGCGTGCGCCGCCTCGATCCGCTCCAGCCCGCGCCACTCGACGCGCGCGCCGAGCGGCTCGTCGTGCGGGCGCATCCACAGCCACGGCAGCTCCGCGGCCATGCGGCCCGCGTGCGCGACCGCCGGCCGCGCGGCTGCGGGGGGAACCCCCGCCTGGGTGGCATTGGCGCGGAAGCGCTGCCGGTATACCGGCGAGGCAATCCAGCTCAGCCATCCCAGCAGGGCGCCGAACAGGTGAAGACTCCACAGCGGCCAGCGGGACAGGAGCCGGAACAGCAGGACCATCGATCGGTTTTCTATATCATCGGCTCATCGCCGAGTTAAGGGACAACTTGCGGGGCGACAGCAGGCGGCGCGAGAGCGCCGGGGCCTGCCGGGCGGCAGCCCAACAAATCCGCTAAAGCGTTCGCCGCTCCTCCAGCTTCGTAGCATGGCCGGCGACGACGCCCGGTGTCTTATTGCCCAACCCATGGAGTTTATAGAGTGGCGAACGACTTCCTCTTCACGTCCGAATCCGTCTCCGAAGGCCACCCCGACAAGGTCGCCGACCAGATCTCCGACGCGATCCTCGACGCGATCCTCGCGCAGGACCCGCGCTCGCGCGTCGCGGCCGAGACGCTGTGCAACACCGGCCTCGTGGTGCTCGCCGGCGAGATCACGACCAACGCGCATGTCGACTACATCCAGGTCGCGCGCGACACGATCAAGCGCATCGGCTACGACAACACCGAGTTCGGCATCGACTACAAGGGCTGCGCGGTGCTCGTCGCTTACGACAAGCAGAGCAACGATATCGCGCAGGGCGTGGACCATGCCTCGGACGACCACCTCAACACCGGCGCGGGCGACCAGGGCCTGATGTTCGGCTACGCCTGCGACGAGACGCCGGAGCTGATGCCCGCGCCGATCTACTACGCGCACCGGCTGGTGGAGCGCCAGGCCCAGCTGCGCAAGGACGGCCGCATGCCCTACCTGCGCCCGGACGCCAAGAGCCAGGTGACGATGCGCTACGTCGACGGCAAGCCGCACTCGATCGACACGGTGGTGCTGTCCACGCAGCACAGCCCCGAGATGAGCGACGGCAAGCACATGAAGGCCGAGTTCACGGAAGCCGTCATCGAGCAGATCATCAAGCCGGTGCTGCCGGCCGAGTGGCTCAAGGAGACGAAGTTCCTGATCAACCCGACCGGCCGCTTCGTCATCGGCGGCCCGCAGGGCGACTGCGGCCTGACCGGGCGCAAGATCATCGTCGACACCTACGGCGGCGCCTGCCCGCACGGCGGCGGCGCGTTCTCCGGCAAGGACCCGACGAAGGTGGACCGCTCGGCGGCCTACGCGGCGCGCTACGTCGCGAAGAACGTCGTCGCCGCGGGCCTGGCGCGCCAGTGCCAGGTGCAGGTCGCCTACGCGATCGGCGTGGCACGCCCGATGAACGTGACGGTCTACACCGAGGGCACCGGCGTGATCCCGGACGCCGAGATCGCCAAGCTCGTCACCGAGATGTTCGACCTGCGCCCGAAGGGCATCATCCAGATGCTCGACCTGCTGCGCCCGATCTATTCCAAGACCGCCGCCTACGGCCACTTCGGCCGCGAGGAGCCGGAGTTCACGTGGGAAAGAACGGACAAGGCAGCCGCGCTGCGTGCGGCTGCGGGCCTGTAAGGCCCCGAGCGAAGCGAGCTTGACCGTTCTTCGGTGCAGGCTCACATCGCGCAGCGATGTGAAGGCCCGCAAGGGCCGGCCGGAGCCAACGCACCGACAAGGCGGCTGCCCTGCGTGCGGCGGCGGGCCTGTAAGCCCGGGCGCCGCGCCCCTCGCTCCCCGACGTAACATGCGCCCTCGCGCGCGAGGTGCGCCGGGGAGCCGGGAGTGGAGTTCGACCATGTGATCGTCGGCGGCGGGTCCGCCGGCTGCGCCGTCGCCGGGCGCCTCGCCGAGGACCCGGCGCTGCGCGTGTGCCTCGTCGAGGCCGGCCCGCCGGACGGCAGCGCGCTCGTCACGACGCCGGTCGGCGCCGCCGCGCTGCTGCCCTGGCGCAACGCGCGCAACTGGGCTTTCCAGACGGTGCCGCAGCCGGGCCTGAACGGCCGCCGCGGCTACCAGCCGCGCGGCCGCGGCCTCGGCGGCTCCTCGTCGCTGAACGCGATGATCTACCTGCGCGGCCACCCCGAGGACTACGAGGACTGGGCGCGCGCGGGCTGCACCGGCTGGGGCTGGGCCGAGGTTCTGCCGGTGTTCCGCCGCGCCGAGGACAACGCGCGCGGCGCCGATGCCTTCCATGGCAGCGGCGGCCCGATGCATGTCTGCGACGGCCGCTCGGCCAATCCCTTCGCCGCGCTCTTCATCGAGGCCGCGCGCCAGGCCGGCCTGCCCTTCAACCCCGACTTCAACGGCGCGAGCCAGGACGGCGCCGGCTGGTTCCAGCTCACGCAGCACGGGGGCGAGCGCTGGAACGCGGCGCGCGCCTACCTGCATGCCCGGCCCCGGCCGAACCTGCACGTCGTGACCGGTGCACAGGTCGAGCAGTTGCTGCTCGATGCGCGCGACGGCGGCCTGCGCGCCCGCGGCGTGCAGCTGCGCCGCGGCGGGGCGGCGGAGACGATCGCGGCGCGCGGCGAGGTGGTGCTCGCCGCTGGCGCCTTCGGCTCGCCGCAGCTGCTGATGCTGTCGGGGATCGGGCCGGGTGAACACCTGCAGTCGCTCGGCCTGCCGGTGCGGCTCGACCGCCCGGCGGTCGGCGCGAACCTGCAGGACCACCTCGACATCGTCGCGCACCATCGCTTCCGCGCCGACCCGGGCTCGCCGCGGCGCGCCACCGAGCTGTTCGGCCTGTCGGCGGCGGGCGCGGCGCGGCTGCTGGCGCGCGAGCTGCCGCGCTACCTGCGCGAGCGCCGCGGGCTGCTGACCTCGAACTTCGCCGAGGCCGGCGCCTTCCTGCGCACCGGGCCCGGGCTGTCGCGGCCCGACGTGCAGCTCTATTTCGTCGTCGCGATGGTGGACGACCATGCGCGGCGCGTGCACCTGGGACACGGTTATTCCTGCCATGCCAGCGTGCTGCGGCCCAAGAGCCGCGGCAGCGTGCGGCTCGCGTCGCCGCACGCGCACGACACGCCGCTGATCGACCCGGCCTTCCTGTCGCACCCCGAGGACCTCGCCGCGACGATGCGTGCCGAGCGCGCGATGCGCCATGTGCTGGCGCAGCCGGCGCTCGCACGCCACGCCGGGCCCGCGCTGCACGCGCTGCCGCAGGACGATGCGGCGCTCGCGGCCGACATCCGCGCCCGCGCCGACTCGATGTACCACCCGGCGGGCACGTGCCGCATGGGCGGCGACGTCGACGCGGTGGTCGATCCCTTCTTGCGCGTGCGCGGCGTCGCAGGCCTGCGCGTCGCCGACGCGTCGGTGATGCCGACCCTCGTCGGCGGCAGCCTGCACGCGGCGGCGGTGATGATCGGGGAGCGCGCGGCCGGGTTCATCCGCGGCGACGCGTGAGCGCCGCCGCCCGGGTTCAGGACAGGTGCATGCCGTAGCGCTCGACGCTGCGCACCACGTTCTGGATCACGTCGGGGTCCACCGAGCGCCGCACTGCGTCCGCCGTGTCGACCGGCACGCCGAAGTCGGCGAAGAACTGCTGGAAGCCCTTGGGCCGCCAGCCCGTGACCCAGACCACGTCCTCGTCGGTGTTGTTGATGAAGGTGTGCGTCGTGCCGGGCGGCAGGTCGACGAAGCTGCCGGCCGCATGGCGCTCCCAGCGGCCGTCGTGCATCACGTCGAGCGTGCCCTTCACGACGAGGAAGAACTCGTTCGCGTCCTTGTGGAAGTGCGGCGGCGGCCCCGGCACCCGGGGCGGCGAGGTGACCTCGACCATGCCGTAGGACTCGTCGGTCTCGAGCGGGCGGATCCGGTGCCCGAGCACCCACATCGCGTTGCCAGCGTTCATGCTCTGCTCTCCTCGTGCGGCGACGGCTTGCCGACCCGGGATCGCCCTCGTCGCCGCGGCCGATTCCGTATACTCGCGAGAAAAATTTCTTCGTGAGATTTTTCTCAATTATGAGCGCCTGTCCCCCTCCGTCAAGCCCACGTCCGAAACGTGCCCTCCTGCATTCCGGGCGCGTGAACCAGAAGCGTCGCACGCAGCAGGCGCTGATGGAAGCGGCGCTGGCGTTGCGCGACGAGGGGCGCGAGCCGACGCTGCAGCAGGTGGCCGAGCGCGCGCAGGTGTCGCGCGCCACCGCCTACCGCTACTTCGGCTCGCTCGAGGCGCTGCTCGCGATGGCGCGCTTCGAGCACGCGGTGCCGCCGCTCGACGCGGTGCTGGAGCCGGGCGGCGACCCGGTGGCGGCGATCGGCCGCGCCTGCGAGCACGTCAACCGTGCGCTGCTCGACGACGAGCAGGGCGTGCACGTGCTCGCGCGCAGCGCGATGCAGGTCTGGCTCGACGGCCCGCCCGAGGCGCGCCCGCCGCGCCCGGCGCGGCGGCTGCAGATGATCGAGCCGATCCTCGACGCCTGCGGCGAGCGGCTCGACGCGGCGGCGCGCCGCCGCCTGCGCGCGGCGCTATCGCTGGTGATCGGGGTCGAGGCGGTGCTGTCGCTGCGCGACGTGGCGGGCGAGTCGCGCGAGGGGGCGCTCGAGGCCGCGCGCTGGGCCGCCGAGACGCTGCTGCGCGCGGCGCTGGCCGAGGGGGAGGGCCAGCCGCGCGACTGAACCGCGCGCTTCAGCGGCCCGGCAGCAGCGCCCTCTGCCGCGACGCCAGCAGCGCGCCGAGCGCGAGCAGTGCGGCCGAGGCGAGGAAGCCGCGCTCGAGCCCGCCGGCGCCGTCCGACAGCCAGCCCACCAGGCTCGGGCCGACGATCTGCCCGGCGGCGAACACGACCGTGAAGGCGCCGATGCCCGCCGCCCAGGCCGCGGGCGGCAGGTTGTGGCGCACCAGCGCGGTGGTCGACGCGACCACCGACAGGAACACCGCGCCGAACAGCAGCCCCGACGCGGCGACCGCCAGCGGGTGCGCGCTCAGCACCGGCAGCGCGGTCGCCAGCGCCAGCAGGCCGTTGAGCAGCGCCATCGGCTGCCCGCCGCGAAAGCGCTGCAGCAGCCCGGCCCACAGCCAGGACGAGGCCACCACGCCGGCACCGAGCAGCGCGTAGAAGGCGGTGATCGCCCCGGGCGACAGACCCTGCTCGCGCAGCAGCGTCACGACGAAGGTCATGTAGCCGATGTAGCCGAGGCCGAACATCAGGTAGCCGGCCAGGCCGAAGCCGAAGGGCGCCCAGGCGAAGGGCAGCCGCTCGCCGGCCTGCGGCGGCGGCGCGCGCAGCGCGCGCGTGCCGGCGGCGGTGGCCAGCGTCGCGAGCAGCGCCGCGGCGGCGAGCGCCTGCCAGGCGCCCTGCCAGGCATGCGGCACGTCCAGCCCCGCGAGCGGCGGCACTAGGAGCGCCGACAGCACGATGCCGAGGCCCGTGCCGCCGTAGTAGAGCCCCAGCACCAGCCCGCCGCGCGCGGCGGCGGCCGACGCCAGCCGCGCCGCCAGCACGCCGCCGGCGACGAAGCTCGCCGCGCTGCTCGCGCCGACCAGGAAGCGCAGCGCATAGAGCCAGGCGTCGCTCTGCACCAGCCCGTGCAGCGCCAGCAGCGGCACCGAGCCGAAGCCGCCGGCGAGCAGCACCCGCCGCGCGTCGATGCGCGCCAGCACGCGCGGCAGCAGCAGCGCGCCGGCGAGGTAGCCGGCGGCGTTGGCGGTGTTCATCGCGCCGGCAGTCAGATAGCTCCAGCCGAGGTCGGCGCGCATCGGCGGCAGCAGCAGCGCGTAGGAGAAGCGCGCGAGGCCGAGCGAGACCGCGGCGGCCAGCGCCAGCGCGAAGGCGGCCGCCAGCGGCGAGGCGGCCGGGCCCCGGGGGCCCTCTTCCGCGACGCCGCCCGCCTGCGCCACGACCGCGTCAGCTCGTCTGCAGCGCGAGGCCGGAGTGCTCGCGCAGCGGGTGGAACACGACCTTGGGGTGCCGCTCCTGCGTCAGGCGCAGGTCGTAGGGCGAGGTCATCATGTAGGCGAGCGTGTCGGCCGCGTCGAGCGCGAGCTTGCTCGCCGCCTCGGCGGTGAACTTGCGCATCGCCGCCTCGTCGTCGCAGGTGACCCAGCGCGCGCCGACGAAGCGGCAGGGCATCAGCCGGATGTCCACGCCGTACTCGGCCTTCAGCCGGTGCTGCACCACCTCGAACTGCAGCTGGCCCACCGCGCCGAGCAGCATCGAGCCGCCGACCTCGGGCCGGAAGACCTGGATCGCCCCTTCCTCGCCGAGCTGCATCAGGCCGGCCTGCAGCTGCTTGCTCTTCATCGGGTTGGCGAGCTCGACCGTCTGGAACAGCTCCGGCGCGAAGAAGGGCAGGCCGGTGTACTGCAGGCTCTCGCCCTCGGTGATGGTGTCGCCGAGCTGCACGCCGCCGTGCGTGGTGAAGCCGATGATGTCGCCCGCGTAGGCCTCCTCGACCGCCTCGCGGCGCTGCGACAGGAAGGTCACGACGCTGGTCGGGCGCAGCTCCTTGCCCGAGCGCTGCACCTTGAGCTTCATGCCGGGCGTGTACTTGCCCGAGCACACGCGCAGGAAGGCGATGCGGTCGCGGTGCGAGGGGTCCATGTTGGCCTGCACCTTGAACACCACGCCCGAGAAGCCCTCGCGCTCCGGCGCGATCTCGACCGTGCCGCCGTCCTTCCGCGTGGACAGGCGCGGGCGCGGCGAGGGCGCGAGGTCCGCCAGCGCATCGAGCACCTCCTGCACGCCGAAGTTGTTCACCGCCGAGCCGAAGAACACCGGCGTCTGCTTCGCGGCGAGGAAGGCCTCGAGGTCGAAGGCGGGCGCGGCCTCGGCCAGCAGCTCCATGTTGCCCTCGGCGAGCTCCCAGTCGTGGCCGAAGCGCGCGTGCAACTCGTCGCGGCGCTCGAGCGGCACGATCTCGTCGTCGTCGCTGCGCTTGTCGGCGCCGGCGGCGAAGAGCCGCATGTTCCGCTGGCGCAGGTTGACGATGCCGCCGAAGGCCTTGCCCTGGCCGACCGGCCAGGTCATCGGCACGCAGGGCATGCCGAGCTCGGCCTCGATCTCGTCGAGCAGCGAGATCGGGTCGCGCCCCTCGCGGTCCATCTTGTTGACGAAGGTGATGATCGGCGTGTCGCGCTGGCGGCAGACCTCGATCAGGCGCTTGGTCTGCGCCTCCACGCCGTTGGCCGCGTCGATCACCATCAGCGCCGAGTCCACCGCGGTCAGCACCCGGTAGGTGTCCTCGGAGAAGTCCTTGTGGCCCGGGGTGTCGAGCAGGTTGATGACGTGGTCGCGGTAGAGCATCTGCATCACCGACGAGGCCACCGAGATGCCGCGCTGCTTTTCGATCTCCATCCAGTCGGAGGTCGCGTGGCGGCTGGCCTTGCGCGCCTTCACGGAGCCGGCGATGTGGATCGCGCCGGAGAACAGCAGCAGCTTCTCCGTCAGCGTGGTCTTGCCCGCGTCGGGGTGGGAGATGATGGCGAAGGTGCGACGCTTGCGCGTCTCCTGGGCGAGTGACACGAGAGAACTCCAGTGGGCCGCCCGGGCAGGGAAAGTGCCGGGGGCCGGACAAACGGTGCGGGGGCGCGGGCCGGCGGGGGCCGCCGCGCACGGCTTCGGTGCCGGGGCGGACAGCCGGGCACCGCACCGCGCAAGGCCGAAATGCTACCGGGTTTGGCATGGCCGCAGCGGGGACAAAGCTTCCCCGGCGTGACGAAGCGCCGCCGGGACCGCTAGAATTCGCCGCTTCCGAGGAGCGTTGCAAGGCCCCCGGCCGTCGAAGAGGACGGCTGCGCGCGAGGCCCCAGGCTCGGAATTTCAATTGCAACGGCGCTCACCCGCAGTCTCTCCGGCACGGGTGGGCGTTTTCGTTTCCGGCCCCTTTCCGTCGAGCGCTGCGGGTTCTTTTCCCCTCTCAGGAGAGAAACGCATGAACGCTGTCCTCAAGCCCGCCTCGCTGCCCGCCGACCAGTACGCCATCGCCGACCTGTCGCTCGCCGACTGGGGCCGCAAGGAAATCCGCATCGCCGAGACCGAGATGCCCGGCCTGATGGCGATCCGCGAGGAGTACGCCGCCAAGCAGCCGCTCAAGGGCGCGCGCATCACCGGCTCCCTGCACATGACGATCCAGACCGCGGTGCTGGTCGAGACGCTGCAGGCGCTCGGCGCCGAGGTGCGCTGGGCCTCGTGCAACATCTTCTCGACGCAGGACCATGCCGCCGCGGCGCTCGTCGCCACCGGCACGCCGGTGTTCGCCTACAAGGGCGAGAACCTGACCGACTACTGGGACTACACCCACCGCATCTTCGAGTTCGGCCCGAAGGGCTCGGACGCCGAAGGTCCGAACATGATCCTCGACGACGGCGGCGACGCGACGCTGCTGATGCACCTGGGCAAGCGCGCCGAGAAGGACCTGTCGCTGCTCGACAAGCCGACCAGCGAGGAGGAGACCTGCCTCTTCGCCGCGATCCGCGCCAAGCTCGCGCAGGACCCGACCTGGTACAGCCGCAAGAGCGCGCAGATCATCGGCGTGACCGAGGAGACCACCACCGGCGTGCACCGCCTCAAGGAGATGTCGGTCAAGGGCACGCTGATGTTCCGCGCCATCAACGTCAACGACAGCGTCACCAAGAGCAAGTTCGACAACCTCTACGGCTGCCGCGAGTCGCTGGTGGACGGCATCAAGCGCGCCACCGACGTGATGATCGCCGGCAAGGTCGCGCTGGTCTGCGGCTACGGCGACGTGGGCAAGGGCTCGGCGCAGGCGCTGCGCGCGCTCTCCGCGCAGGTCTGGGTCACCGAGATCGACCCGATCAACGCGCTGCAGGCGGCGATGGAGGGCTTCCGCGTCGTCACGATGGAGTACGCCGCCGACAAGGCCGACATCTTCGTCACCGCCACCGGCAACAAGGGCGTGATCACGCACGACCACATGGTGCGCATGAAGGACCAGGCCATCGTCTGCAACATCGGCCACTTCGACAACGAGATCGACATCGCCTCGGTCGAGAAGTACCAGTGGGAGGAGATCAAGCCGCAGGTCGACCACATCGTCTTCCCCGACGGCAAGCGCATCATCATGCTGGCCAAGGGTCGCCTCGTGAACCTCGGCTGCGCCACCGGCCACCCGAGCTTCGTGATGTCCTCCTCCTTCGCGAACCAGACCATCGCGCAGATCGAGCTCTTCACGCACAGCGACTACTACGAGGTCGGCAAGGTCTACGTGCTGCCCAAGCACCTCGACGAGAAGGTCGCACGCCTGCACCTGAAGAAGGTCGGCGCGATGCTGACCGAGCTGTCCGACGAGCAGGCCGCCTACATCGGCGTGCCGAAAGAGGGCCCCTACAAGCCGGACACGTACCGCTACTGATCGGGTCTGGCGGCTACTGCGCGGGCGCCATGCGTCGTTGCGCGGTGCTCGGAATCCTCACGTACAGGAAGTACGTTCCGGTTCCTGCGCGCCGCGCGCCTGGCCTGGCACCCGCTCGCTACGCCGCGATGCGCTCTGGCATCGAAATACGGGCGCCTCTGGCGCCCTTCCTTTGTGCACTGTGTTTCCTGAAAGCCTGACGACATGACCCTGCCGATCAGTCTCGAATTCTTCCCGCCCAAGACGCCCGAGGGCGTGGACAAGCTCGCGGCGGTGCGCCGGCAGCTCTACGCGCTCAAGCCCGCCTACTGCTCCGTCACCTACGGCGCTGGCGGCTCGACGCAGGACGGCACGCTGCAGACGGTGCAGTCCATCCTCGCCGAGGGCGTGGATGCCGCGCCGCATTTCTCATGCATCGGCGCGAGCCGCGACAGCATCCGCGCCAAGCTGCGCGAGTTCATCGCCACGGGCGTCAAGCGCATCGTCGCGCTGCGCGGCGACCTGCCCTCGGGCTACGGCGGCTTCGGCGAGTTCCGCTACGCCAGCGACCTCGTCGCCTTCATCCGCGAGGAGACCGGCGATCACTTCCACATCGAGGTGGCGGCCTATCCCGAGGTGCACCCCCAGGCGCGCTCGCCCGAGGCCGACCTGCAGGCCTTCGCGACCAAGGTCAAGGCCGGCGCCGACGCCGCGATCACGCAGTACTTCTACAACGCCGACGCCTACTTCCGCTTCCGCGACGAGGCGGCGCGGCTCGGCGTGGCGATCCCGATCCTCGCCGGCATCATGCCGATCACGAACTCGTCGCAGCTGCTGCGCTTCTCGGACGCCTGCGGCGCCGAGATC
The DNA here is from genome assembly GCF_003569765.1 of Caldimonas tepidiphila. GTDB lineage: Bacteria > Pseudomonadota > Gammaproteobacteria > Burkholderiales > Burkholderiaceae_C > Caldimonas > Caldimonas tepidiphila. Next base: position 44,283 of record NZ_QXMG01000048.1, read on the forward strand.
CCGCGCTGGGTGCGGCTGCGGCTGCAATCCTTCGGCGACGACAAGGCCTCGATCCAGGCCTTCGGGCTCGACGTGGTGAGCGACTTGTGCGAGCGGCTGCGCGCCGGCGGCGTGCCGGGCCTGCACTTCTACACGATGAACGGCGCGAAGGCGACGCTCGACGTCTGCGAGCGGCTGTCGCTGATTTCCAACAGCTGACGCGCCCCGCGATGCTGCCCCGCTGACCTGCGTCAATGCGCGCCGGCCGCCCGGGCACGCCCGCCGGGGACGGCGGGAGGCGCTTGAGGCAGCGCAATTTCGTGCTGCGGGCCGCGCGATGGAATGCGCTCCGGGAATGGTCCCTCACACCGAATCTGGAGCCCCGCATGAAGAAGAACATCCTCGCCGTGTCCGCCGCCGCCGTCGCGCTGATGGCCGCCGTGCCCGCTGTCCAGGCTCAGGAATCGCCGTGGCTGGTGCGCGCGCGCGCGGTGAACCTCGATCCGGCGAACGAGGACACCGTCACCGGCAACCTGAACATCAACGACAAGACGATCCCGGAAGTCGACATCACCTAGATACCGTTGGCGAAATCAAGCTGGCGTGGGAGCCAGCTTGGCGAAGC
>NZ_QXMG01000049.1 GCF_003569765.1 Caldimonas tepidiphila
TAACTCCGTCCGGGGTCAGGGGAATCTCGCTCTCAATCTATTTGCGCAACAAAGCCAGGTTGAGCAGCCGATGCATGGCATCACGCCACACCAAGAGTTGCGCAAAAGCGCCTACCGCCCTTCGCACTCAGTCGGAACCCTGGTTGGCAGCGTCATCTGGATCTTGCAACTGCGGGATTCCCGCCATGCCCGACTCCATCTCGGCCTCTAGTTCATCGAGTTCCTCGAACAGCGCGTCAAGCACTTGAGCCACCTCCCCGAGGCGGGCAGCCTGCTCGTCAATCCGCTTGCGAAGTTGCGCCACCGCCTGATCGTATTCTTGCTTGCTCTTCATCCTGCCATCTTCCCCTGAATTGCCTTGGAGGAACTGACACAAGTGCAATTTTTGCCGCAGTAAGCCACAGGAACCCCATCGACGAGGGGGGACGGGCCGCCAACAGCTCCCGCGCGGCTCCCTCGAGCCTGCGGCGATAGCTCTGACTCATTGCTCCACCGACATGGCACGCAGCCTTCGCGCACCTGCCCGCTCGAAAGGCGCCGTTACTAACAGAACGAAGCCATCCCCCTGCCCTCCCCGCACGAAGGATGCCCAAAGAAAAAAGCCCAAGCAGATCAACTACTTGGGCTTTGTTCTGGCGGAGAGAGCGGGACACTCCGCCAAAGCATCATTTTTCCCCATGACGCTGGGGCAGAAGAGGGTCAACGTGGGGGAAAGGCGTGGGGTAAACTGCCTCGCTCAACCCGGAGCCCCCATGCCCCACATCGAGAAGTGCCGGAACCTCTGGTACGCCACACTGAAGGTCCCCGCGGCGCTACGCAACAAGGTCGGCAAGACGAAGTTCAAGCAGTCCCTCGGCACTGCGGACAAGCGCCGTGCGCAGGCTCTTGCCGCCCCGCTCGTGGCCCTCTGGAAGGCCAAGCTGCGGCAGGTAGCGGGCGAGGAGGATGCCGTACAGCGCGAGGCGCTGCGCTGGCGTGAGGCCATCGCAGAAGTGAAGGCCGCTGGCGATACTGAGGCCGTCCAGTTGATTCAGTCGCTGATGGCCGCCGAGGCAGAGAACATCGAGGAGCAGCGGGGCGCGCACGAGGCGGAGCGGTTCGCTGGCGTTGCCTCGGGCCACAAGACCCCCACCGGCCTGCACTTCCAGGAGTGGAAGGCGTCCATCACCCACTTGGAGCAGAAGACCCAGGACCAGTACGTCAAGGACGTACGGCACTTGGTAGACCAGTTCGCCGCCTTGGAGGACATCACGCCACAAGCAGGGCGGAGGTGGATGGAGCAGCTACAGCAGAGCGGGACCTCCCCCTCGTCACTGAAGCGCATGCTCTCCTGCTGGCGCAGCTACTGGCGCTACCTAGGAACCATTGATGCGGTCCCGCCCAATAGCTTCCCCTTCAGCAGAGACAACATCCGCGAGGCCCGCAGGGTCCCCAATGACTCCTGGAGCCCCTTTGCACCGGCGGATGTTCCGAGGCTGTGGCAGGCGGCCAAGGAGAAGAGAGACGGCCCGCTAGCTGATCTGATCATGCTGGGTGCGTACACGGGTGCGCGCATCGAAGAGTTGTGCAGCTTAGAACTGGCTAACGTAGGCCCCCAGTCCTTCCGCATCAAGGACGCGAAGACGTCAGCCGGCTGGCGCGAAGTCCCGATCCACAGCAAGCTGAGGCCACTGATGAAGCGGCTCAGGGAGGAGTCGAGGGACGGCTACCTGCTGACCGGGCTCACCTTTAACAAGTACGGCGACCGCTCCAATGCCATCAGCAAGCGGTTCGGGCGCCTGAAGAGTGGGCTGGGGTTCGGGGAGAACCACGTCTTCCACTCACTACGGAAGACGCTGATCACCCTGCTGGAGGACGCGGGGGTCTCAGAAAACCTTGCGGCGGACATCGTGGGGCACGAGAAGCCCCGCATTACCTACGGGCTGTACTCCGGCGGGGCGTCCCTTGCCACCAAGGCCGAAGCCATCGAGCGCGTCCGGTACGAGGGCCTCGGGCCCTAAGGCCCCCCGGATGTTCACCGCAAAAATCCGAACGGGTATCGGATAAGCACTCCGGCCCGCTTCCCCCCCGTGGGGGTACCCCTTCTGGAGCGGCCAGCAGGCGGCCGTAGCGTCCCGCTGAAGCAACCCTTGCGGGAGAGGGAAGACAGGAGGCAAGGCGAAGGCTCAAAGCGTAGCACGGCCTCCGCTATGGGAGCTTCCCGCGATGCATGCAGATGGGGGGACTGGGCACACTGGCAGCGCTGTAAGCAACACGCAACCAAGCGCAACCAGACCATGCAAACCATTGCCGCCCGTAGCTCCGCCGCCTTCGCTTCCCTGCTGACCCAGACCGCCGCCCTTGCGGTCTCCTGCCTGCGTCCTCTGGTGCGGCACAAGCTGACCGAGGAGGAGTGCGAGGCTGCCGGACTGCCCCTCGGCAGCACCGTCCCCGCCGTCCATGTGCTCCGCGTTGTGGGCTCACCGTGGTGGCGCCTGGGGGCCTGGGCAGACAGGACCGACCCGACCGGGGGCAGCCTACACCTCCGCCTCCTGGGCTGGGAGGGGGAGGTCTACTACTGGCGGCGGGCGGCCAACACCTAAACCCTTCCTCTCGCACAAGGCGGAGTACCGCCCCAAACCTCGGACGGCCGGCAAGGCCCCGGGGGACCTCCCCACCCCTCAACAAGGACCTCCCATGAGGATGATTGCGCGCACGCCCTGCCACCCCAAGCAGCTCCAGCACACCCCAACCGGGGAGCTGCGGGCCTCCATCATGCCGACGACGCTGCGAGACCTCCGGCTCCTCTGGGAGCACCACAACCAGACCGCAGCGGAGGCAGGGACTGGCCTGGAGGCGGCCACGTTCGATGACTTCATGCGCCTGCTGATAGGAGCCTTCCTACAAGCAAGCACCGACACGAGCCGCAGCGCACTTCCACGCGGTCAAATCGCTCCGTAAGCCATTGATTTATAAGGAACTCTCTCCTCGGCAGCCTCCATTCTGTGGTCTAAACCCTCCCCATAGCCCCCACCCTCCCTCCCCCTCCTTCACTCCTTAAGGTAAACCTCAAGGTGACCTCAAGGCAGCCTCATGGGGCCTCTTAGGGAGAGGACAGACCAAGACCACCACGGACCATGATTCCCAGTCCCACCCCCTCCCCCTTCGAGCTGTACGCCAACCTCCCCCAAGACCGAAGGGTCGCAAGGGCAGCAGGGCTCAAGCACTACTTCCCCGCCCTTCGCTGCCTGCAGGGGCACATGTGTCTACGCCGGGTGCATGACGCAAAGTGCCTCCGTTGCCTGGAGGTCGAGCAGCAGGCGAAGAAGGCAGCACAGCAGAAGGAGCTGGACCGCGCTACCGCCAAGGAGCGGGCCATGCAGGCCAAAGAGCGGGCCGCCAAGGAGCAGGCAGCCGAGGAGGCACGGGAGGCACGGGAGGCCAAGGAGGCCGCCAGGAGAGCCGCCAGGAGAGCCGCCAGGGAGGAGCGAGAGCGGGAGCGGAAGAAGGCGAAGGCCGCAGCCACCCGAGCAGCGAACAAGGTCGCCAGGGCGGCAGCCGCAGCCGGGGAGGTCTCCAGCGCCAGCAGCGCCGCTCCTCCTGCTGTCCTCGCCGAGCCGGCGGTCGAGCTGCTGCCCCTGCTGCCACCGCTCTGGGGCGGGGATGCCGGGGACGATGCCGCTCCGTGGGAGTGAGAGCGAGCGCATAAGACAGGCCGCAGCACACGCGAGAGACCGGCGCCAGCCTGGCCCCTCCCCGGCCTCCTGCGGGTCACCACGGGGCCGCCAAGGGCCTCTCAGGGCCCTCTTCCCTCAGGCAGGGACGCTGGCGCAGTACCGCTTGACAGTGGCCGGAGACAGCCGCCAGTGCTCGGCGGTCTCGACGATGGTTGCCCCCTTCTCCCGGCGCCACGCGGCGACCTCCGCCGGGTCTGCCTCCTTCGGCCTGCCCATGCTCGCCTTCCCCCGGTGGGTCCTCCCGGTCTCTGCTAACGAGGCCCGCGCCTTGTCCCGCCCGGCGGCAGTGCGCTCCACGATCCGGGCTCGCTCCATGTCCGCCACCTGGGCCAGGACCGCGAGGATGAGTTCCCCGACCCCCTGCGCGATACGCCCCAAGCCGTGAACTTCGACAGCCACGCCGCGCTGCAGCAGGGCCCGCACGGTCGCTTGCACGTCGAGCGCATCGCGCCCCAGGCGGTCCACCGCGTAGACGTGGAGGGTGTCCCCCTTGCGGATGAACTGGAGCAGGGAGGCGAAGCCGGGCCGCTGGGCCGCCGGGATGATGCCGCTGACCCCCTCGTCCTTGAACTCGTGATCGAAGCTGCCCCCCATGGCGTGGCGCTGGGACTCGATGGTCTGGTCGGTCGTGGAGCAGCGGTAGTAGGCGATGCGGGTCATGGTCTGCGTCCCGGGAGAGGCTCAAAAGGTATGGCTCATATCATGCCTTAGCTCACAACACCCCGCAAGTACCTTTTGCGCCATCACAGGCCCCGCTTCTGGCCATGGCTCATAACTTAGAAGTTCTGACCCCCACTTTTCACCCAACCCCAACGAGTACCCCATGACCATCCGCGTTCAACACATCCCTGAGAGCATCTCCTCCCAAGCGGAGCCGCAGCCGGCAGACCTCGGCCAAGGCAGCGCCCGAGTCCACGCCGGCCCCATCCGCTACGGCCAGGACGCCGGGCACGCCGAACCAGTACAGGCGGGCGTGGCACGTCATCAGGTCAGCTTCGATGGCACCTCCGGCGGCTCCATCCTCGCCACGCGGCAGAAGCATGGCCCGCATGAGACAGTCGAGCTGATCCCCGGCGACCCCAGCAGTCGCACCCTCCTTCGCGTGGCTGTCCGGGAAGGCCTCCTCAAGGAGACCGCGCCGGGAATCTACGCGGACGCCCTCACCTCCACTGGCCAGCAGCGCACTCTGGAGACCGTGCAGGCCGAGCAGCAGCAGGCCGCACACGAGCAGCGGCAGGCCCTGGAGGAGCAGCAGGTGGCCGACAGCGCTGGCATCTTCAACCCACAGGAGGACGCCGCATGGCAGGCCGACATGGAGAGCATCCCCGAGCACGCCTTCCGCTCGACCATGGCAGGCGTGGTCAATGCGGTCACCCTTGGCACCGACTTCAGCGGAGCAGTGGATGCGCTGGTCCGTGATGCGGCTATGGAGCCCGCGCAAGCCACCGAAGTGGTCGAGAACGCCTACTGGGCGCAGGAGCAGATCGTGGCCCGCGCCCTCGCCAAGGTCGGCATCAGCGAGGACATGAAGGAGGCCGCCTATACGGACTTCCAGCAGAACCCGGGCAAGCTGCAGAACGCCCTGCACTACCTGCTGCACGGCCGTGACGTTAGCCACCTCCAGCAGATGGGACGGGACTGGCTGGACCGCACGCAGCGGCAGGCCGCCAGCAAGGGCCCGGAACGCCCCACAGCGAGCCCAGCGAGTGGACTGGAGGGCACCCTACAGGCCGCCGGTTTCGAGACCTCCACGAGCCCGCAGGGCGTGCTGCTGATCAAGACGGGCCCTAGCGGGAAGTGGGTCCCGGCTGCCGATGTGCTGAGGGCGTGAGCCTGGAGGCCCCCGAGAGGATCAGGGGCCTCCAGGGGCTGCGTCTTCTCACAGGTGGCGTTTGCGCGCACCTGTTTTTTTGCGGGCAGACGAACCTAAGGCGGAGCCCCGCCCCGTTTCGCTCCGCCACCCCAGGGGGCCGACGATCAGTTCTTTGGCAGCGCGTTCAGGTACACGCGGAACTGCTCTACCTCGTCAGTATTGAGCCCCACCGCCTCAATGAACGGGGTCAGGTTCGCCTGGGTTAGCAGCAGTCGCCCCCTATTGATAGACGCCCCCGCCCGCTCCAAGACGGAGTCCACCTCCCCTACCCACTTCGACCACCTGCGGAGGTCTTCGTAGCTCAGAGCATCAATGCTCAACTGATCCAACTCCTTCAGTTGCTCCTCCAGTGTGATCACCAGAAGTTGAAGGAGGTTGTTCTCCGGGTAGAGGGCCTCTAGGCCCACCACCTCTGCCACCGGCACCTCGATGACATGGGGGCGCGGGAGACGGCGGCCCTGCGCCTGCTCGATCTGCTCCACCTCATGAGGTGTTGCTTCACGTACTGCATGAAGGACAGTCTGCCGCGTCTTTACCATTTCCATGATGCGGCGGACCACCTTGGCCGGCACGCCCTTGCCTCCCTCTATTAGAGGTAGGCTTGTCTTGTAGACCCAATTACCTCCCCGGTCCTGTACACGCATCTCCGTGACTTGGTCTGCGACCTCCTCCAGCCGCATGTAGAACCCCCACAGCTTCTCGCGGTTCTGCTTCTCGGTGAGGTCCCGGTCGAACTTGTTGGACAGCGTCTCGAAGTCCACGCCGAAGTACGTCTTCCCGCAGTCCTTGCCAATGTTGGTTTCCCGGCCGTCCTTGGTGACCACGATATAGCCACGGCCGTGCGGCTTTTGGCAGTTAGACAGCCCGCAGGGAACCCAGTCGCGGAAGGCATACCGGCCAATGATGGTCTGGAGTTCATGCGCTTGAGGGTCCAAGCTGCTTGTGAAGCCGGCGCGGCTGGTGATGTCCTCCCAGCTCTCCACGGTGATGATCTCTTTGGTGTTCGACAGGACGATCAAGCGGGGGCCTCCTCAAGGTCAGGCAGGTAGTTGCGAAGCGGCAACGAAAAAGGGCCCGGAGGGGTTAACCTCAGGGCCCTTTTGCGTGGGGGAAACACGTGGGGGAAACTTGCTTCCCCCCTGATCGCTAAGTCCTTGTTTTGCAAGGCTTTTTTTAGTTCTCAGTGTAGTGGCGGAGAGAGCGGGATTCGAACCCGCGGTGGGCTGTTAACCCACACACGCTTTCCAGGCGTGCGACTTAAACCACTCATCCATCTCTCCAGGATTCGGGTCTCGCGCTAGCGAAGTTCGCCATTGTAGCAAGTTTTTGGAAGAAAAAAGCCCGCCTTGCGGCGGGCTCGTGCGGCGATGCTTCGCGGAGCGTCGCTCGTGATGTCGGAGTCGCTCAGCGGACCACGGCGATCTGCTCGCGCTTGCCACCCTTGAAGGTGAACAGCGTCAGCGCGCCGTTCTTGATGTCGCCCTTCTCGTCGAAGCCGATCGCGCCGGTCACGCCCTTGTAGCCGTCGGTCTTCGCCAGCACCGGAAGGTACTTGGCAGGCTCCGTCGAGCCGGCCTTCTGCATCGCGGCGACCATCACGTTGACGGCGTCGTAGACGTAGGGCGCGTAGAGCTGCACGTCGGTGTTGAACTTCTTCTTGAAGGCGACACGGAAGTCCTCCATCGCCTTCTTCTCGGCCCCCTCGACCCCGCCGGCCTCGGCGCAGACGACCTGGCCGTCGGCCAGCGTGCCGGAGGCGAGCTTGGGCAGCTCGCCCGTGCAGATGCCGTCGCCGCCCATGAACTTGACGTTGAGGCCGAGCTGCTTCATCTGGCGCAGCATCGGGCCGGCCACCGCGTCCATGCCGCCATAGAAGACCACGTCCGGCTTCTTGGCCTTGATGGAGGTCAGGATGGCGGTGAAGTCCGTCGCCTTGTCGTTGGTGAACTCGCGTGCGACGATCTTGCCGCCGGAGGCCTTCACGCCCTTCTCGAATTCGTCGGCCACGCCCTGCCCGTAGGCGGTGCGGTCGTCGATCACCGCGATGCTCTTGCCCTTGAGCTCGTTGACGGCGTAGCGGCCGAGCGTGCCGCCGAGATGCACGTCGTCAGCCACGACGCGGAAGGCGGTCTTGAAGCCCTGGCGGGTGTACTTGGGGTTGGTCGCCGACGGCGAGATCTGCGGGACGCCCGCGTCGCTGTAGATCTTGGAGGCCGGGATCGTGGTGCCGGAGTTCAGGTGCCCGACCACGCCCACGACCTTGGAGTCGATCAGCTTCTGCGCCGCCGCGGTGCCCTGCTTCGGATCGCCCGCGTCATCCTCGGCCAGCAGTTCGAACCGGACCTTCTTGCCGCCGATCGTCACGCCCTTGGCATTGAGTTCGTCGATCGCCATGCGGGCGCCCATCTCGTTGTCCTTGCCGAGGTGCGCGATCGCACCGCTGGTCGGACCCACGTGCCCGATGCGCACCACCTCCTGTGCCATGACCGCACCGCCCATCGACAGCGCCATGGCTCCCACGATCAGATTCACTTTGTAGTTCATGAACTTACTCCAGTTTGGGAAACGTTGAGGGGACCTTTATTGCTCAACCCCCGAACGATACTGCAAAGATCCGCTCCCGGGCTTCATGGTCAGCCCGGGGCTGCGCGCCGGTCAGCGCGCGCGGGAGCGCGACAACTCCTGCACCACGGCGCGCGACAGGATCTCGCCGAGCATCGAGGCCAGGTCGTCTCGGGCCTCACGGATCATCTGGTCGGTGGCGCGCGCGATCGCGGGCGCGAGGATCTCCCGCAGCCGCGTCTCGAGCATCAGGTCGACCTGGAGTTCGAGTTCGCGCATCACGCGGCTGATCAGCTCGCCCTCCGTGATCGCGAGACCGCCCGGGCCTGCGTCCGGCGTCGGTTCGGCCGGGGACTCGACGATCTCGGTCAGGACCGGCAGCGGGTGGGGGGGCAGCGCGCGCGGCAGGCTCATGGAGCGACCTCGTGTTTCTTGATGGTGTAGCCGCGCTCGGCGTAGTGCTTCCATCGCTGGCGGCCCGCCTGGCGTTCCTGCGGGTCGCGCGAGACGAGCTCGATCAGGCGCTCGAAACGCTCGAAGCCCGCCGGGACCTCGGCACCGAGGTTGACCAGCACGTTCGTCGGCGGCAGCCCCTCGGTGGAGGGTGCCAGCCAGATCGCGGTGTGCGCGGCGAGCGGGCCGCTCGCCTGCCGCACGTGCGCATGCGGCACGAACTCGCGCGGCTCGAAAGTCCACAGCGCACGGTCGAGTTCGCGCAGCAGCGGCTCGGGCCCGAGCGCCGCCACGCGCGCGCCGGCACGCCAGGCCTTGCGCAGCAGCCGGCAGGCGTAGTCGAGCCGGTCGGGCATGTTGAAGTGGAAGGTGATCTCGGTCATGCCGCCGCCCTGGGGGCCACTCGACGAGGCTGGCCCGCCACTCTCAACGCGCCCGGCCGAGCACGAAATGCGTCAGCAGCGGCACCGGGCGGCCGGTCGCGCCCTTGGCCGCGCCGGATTTCCAGGCGGTGCCGGCGATGTCGAGGTGCGCCCAGCGGTACTTGCCGGTGAACTTGCGCAGGAACATCGCCGCGGTGACCGCGCCGCCGGCGCGCCCGCCGACGTTGCCCATGTCGGCGAAGTTGCTCTTGAGCGCCTCGTCGTACTCCTCGTCGAGCGGCATGCGCCAGCAGGGGTCGAGCGCCGCCTGCCCGGACAGCTCCAGCGCCTGCGCGAGCTCGTCATCGGCGGTGAAGAGGCCGCTGCGGTGGTGGCCGAGCGCGATCACGCAGGCGCCGGTGAGCGTGGCGATGTCGATCACGACCGCCGGCTTGAAGCGCTCGACGTAGGTCAGCGCGTCGCACAGGATCAGCCGCCCTTCCGCATCGGTGTTGAGGATCTCGATGGTCTGGCCGGACATGCTCGTGACCACGTCGCCGGGCTTGACCGCGCGGCCGTCGGGCATGTTCTCGCAGGCCGGGATCACGCCGACGACGTTGACCTTCGGCTTGAGGCGGCCGATCGCGGCGAAGGTGCCGAGCACGCTCGCCGCGCCGCCCATGTCGAACTTCATCTCGTCCATCTCGGCGGCGGGCTTGATCGAGATGCCGCCGGTGTCGAAGGTGATGCCCTTGCCGACCAGCACCACCGGCGCCTCGCCGCGGCCCGCGCCCTCGTGCTTCATCACGATGAAGCGCAGCGGCTCCTCGCTGCCCTGCGCGACGGCGAGGAAGGCGCCCATGCCGAGCTTCTCGACCGCGCGGCGATCGAGCACCTCGACCTTGAAGCCGTGCTGCTGGCCGAGCTCGCGCGCCTGCTCCGCGAGGAAGCTCGGCGTGCAGTGGTTGCCGGGACGGTTGGCGCATTCGCGCGCGACGCGCACGCCTTCGGCGATCGCGCTGCCGCGCGCGAGTGCGGCGTCGAGCGCGCGCGCCTCGGTCTTCGCGCACAGCAGGCTCACGCGCTGCGGCTCCCAGGCCGGCTGGGCGCTCGGCTTGGTGTGACGGTAGACGTAGGCGGCATCCGAGAAGGCGGCGACCAGCGCCTCGGCGTGCTCGGCGGTCAGCCCGGTGTCGCCGGCCAGCAGCACGCCGAGCTGCTTCGCGGGGCCGTTCTTCAGCAGGCCGATGGCGGACGCGAGCGCGTTGCGCAGCGCCTTCGCGCCGGCGTCGGCGGCGGTCGCGAGCACGACGCGGCGCACCTTCAGGCCGGGCGGCCGGTGGATGTAGAGCGTGCGCCCGGGCTTGAGCTGGAGGTCGCCGGCCGCGAGGGCGTCGGCGACCAGCTCGTTCAGCGGCGACTCGAGCGACTGCGCGTCGGCATCGACCGGCAGCACGACGACGAGCGTGTCGCCGGAAAGCTTGGCAAGTCCGCCGGCTCCGGCGGTCTGGGAACGGAAGTCCATAATGTCGGGGCCCTTGTGATCCATTGATGTTATTCGATTCCTCCCTCCGACGAGAGCTGGCCCGCAGCTTCGGCGCGACCCTCGCGATCCTGCTGACCATCGTGATGACGATGATGCTGATCCGCATGCTCGGGCAGGCGGCGAGCGGCGCGGTCGCGCCCCAGCATGTCGTGCTGCTGATGGGCTTCACAGTGCTCGGGCACCTGCCGACGCTGCTGAGCCTGTCGCTGTTCGTCGCCGTCGTCAGCACGCTGTCGCGCATGTACCGCGACAGCGAGATGACGATCTGGTTCGCCAGCGGCCTGGCGCTGCGGCGCTTCGTGCGCCCGGTGGCGCGACTGGCATGGCCGGTGGTGCTGGGCGTGGGGCTGCTGTCGCTGTTCGCCTGGCCGTGGAGCCACCGCTACATCGCCGAGCTGCGGCAGCTCTACGAGCAGCGCTCCGATCTGTCGCGCGTCGCGCCGGGCCAGTTCCAGAGCTCGCGCGACGGCCGGCGCGTCTTCTTTATCGAGCGCAACACCGATGACGGCAGCACCGGCCGCAACGTCTTCATCCTCACGAGCGAGGGCGAGCGCGAGTCGGTGACCTCGGCGCGCTCGGGCCGGCTGGAGACGGTGGGAGACGACCGGGTGCTGGTGCTCGACAAGGGCCAGCGCGTGGACCTCGACCTCGCCAGCGGCGAGCGCCGCATCGCGCGCTTCGAGACCTACCGCATCGTGGTCGGCGAGCACACGCAGGCCGGCGCGGACAACCGGCCGCCGCGCGCGCGCAGCACGCCGGAGCTGCTGCGCGAGCCGACGCCGCGCCATCTCGGCGAGCTGGTGTGGCGGCTCGGCGCGCCGCTGACGGCGATCAACCTGATGGTGCTCGGGCTCGGCCTCGCGGCGACGAATCCGCGGCGCGGCAGCAGCTGGAACCTGATCCTCGCGCTGCTGACCTTCGTCGTCTACTTCAACCTGCTCAACCTGAGCCAGGCCTGGGTGGCGAGCGAGCGGCTCGGCCCGCTCACCGCGCTCGCGCTCGTGCACGGCGGCATGGCCCTGCTGGCCTGGGGACTGCTGTGGTGGCGCGACGGCGACCTGCGGCTGCGGCGCGGCGCACGGGGAGCGGCGGCATGAGGACGGTGCGGCGCCTGCTCTACGGCGACATCCTGTCGGCGGTGGCCTTCACGGCCGTTGCCTTCCTCGCGCTGTTCTTCTTCATCGACTTCGTCGAGGAGCTCGAGGACCTGGGCCGCAACGGCTACGAGCTGCACGAGGCGCTGCTGCACAGCCTGCTGCAGATGCCGGGGCACCTGTACGAGCTCGCGCCGATCGCGGTGCTGATCGGCACGATCTTCTCGATGGCGCGCCTGGCGCAATCCTCCGAGTTCACGATCCTGCGCACCAGCGGCCTCGGGCCGCTGCGCGCGCTCGGGTTGCTCACGGTGCTCGGCGTGATGTTCGGCCTGCTCACCTTCGCCGTCGGCGACTACGTCGCGCCGCTGGCCGAGCAGCAGGCGGTGCTGCTGAAGTCGCAGCAGGGCCAGGGCGGGGGCGCTGGCGCATGGCTCAAGGACCGGCGCGTCACCGCGGAAGGCGAGCGCAGCTACTCGATCCACGTCGGCAGTGCCTCGGTGGACGGCGACCTGCGCCAGGTGCGCATCTTCGAGTTCGACACCGACGGCCGCCTGGTGCGCCGCATCGGCGCCGAGCGTGGGCAGGTCATCGACGGCGAGGGCTGGCGGCTGGAGAACGTGCGCATCAGCCGCTGGCACGGCGACGATGGCCGCGACGCGCCACGGCTCGCCGACCTGAGGCAGCCCGAACTCGAGTGGCCGAACGCGATCGGGCGCGGGGTGCTGGCTGCCGCGGTGCTGCGGCCGAAGGACATGTCGACCGTCGAGCTGTGGCGCTACACCGGCCATCTTGCCGACAACGAGCAGGCTGGCCAGCGCTACGAGATCCAGTTCTGGCGCAAGGCGCTCTACCCGCTCGCCTGCCTCGTGATGATGGCGCTCGCCCTGCCCTTCGCCTACCTGCGCGCGCGCTCCGGCGGCGTGAGCCTGAAGGTATTCGGCGGCATCATGCTCGGCATCAGCTTCGTGCTGCTCAACAACGTCGCCGCGCACATCGGCCTGCTGCAGAACTGGACCCCGTGGCTGGTCGCCGCGGCACCGAGCCTGCTCTACCTGGCCCTGTCGCTGGCCGCCTTCCACTGGCTGGTACGCCACCGCTGAACCCCCACCCCTGCCATGACCCGAGGCCTCCTTCTCTTCGCCCACGGTGCCCGCGACCCCAACTGGGCGACGCCTTTCGACGAGGTGGCGCGCCGCGTGCGCGAAGCCGCCCCCGACCTCGCCGTCGAGCTCGCCTTCCTCGAGTTCATGACGCCGGACATCGCGACCGCCGGCGCGCGGCTGGCCGGGCGCGGCTGCGACACGGTGAGCGTGGTGCCGCTGTTCCTCGGTGCGGGGGGGCATGTGCGCAAGGACCTGCCTGCGCTGCTGGAAGAACTGTCCCGCGCCCACCCGCAGGTGCGCTGGCAGCTGCAGCCGGCGGTCGGCGAGCTGGCACCGGTGATCGAGGCGATGGCGCGCATGGCGCTCTCGCTGGCCGGCGACTGAGGCCGCGGGCGACGCGGGCAGCCGGCGCCGCCCGCGGGGATAATCGAGCCCGCCTGCACCACCCTCCTCGCCATGAACCTGCACCAGTTCCGCTTCGTCCAGGAGGCGGTGCGCCGCAACCTGAATCTCACCGAGACCGCCAAGGCGCTCTACACCTCCCAGCCCGGCATCTCGAAGGCCATCCTCGAGCTCGAGGAGGAGCTCGGCGTCGACATCTTCGCGCGCCACGGCAAGCGGCTGCGCCGCGTCACCGAGCCGGGACGGCAGGTGCTCAAGTCGATCGAGATCATCCTGCGCGAGGTCGGCAACCTCAAGCGCATCGGCGAGGAGTTCTCGAAGCAGGACGCGGGCACGCTGTCGATCGCGGCGACGCACACGCAGGCGCGCTACGTGCTGCCTGCGCCGGTGGCGCAGCTGCGCAAGCGCTTCCCGAAGGTGCACGTGAGCCTGCACCAGGGCACGCCCGAGCAGGTGGCGCAGATGCTGATCGAGGAGCAGGCCGAGATCGGCATGGCGACCGAGACGCTGGCGCACCGGGAGGAGCTGGTCACGCTGCCCTGCTACGAGTGGCAGCACGTGGTGGTGATGCCGGCCGAGCATCCGCTCGCCCGGGTCGAGCACCTGACGCTCGAGCAGCTCGCGGCCGAGCCGCTGATCTCCTACCACCCCTCCTTCACCGGCCGCACGAAGATCGACCACGCCTTCGCGCTGAAGCAGCTCAAGCCCACCGTGGTGCTGGAAGCGATCGACGCCGACGTGATCAAGACCTACGTGCGGCTCGGCCTCGGCATCGGCGTGGTGGCCGAGATGGCGGTGCGCGACGACCCGCCCAGCAGCGAGCTCGTGTGGCGGCCGGTCGGCCACCTGTTCGGCACCAACGTGGCGCGCGTGGCCTTCAAGCGCGGCGCCTACCTGCGCAATTTCGTCTACGCCTTCGCCGAGCTGACCTCGGAGCGGCTGACGCGCTCGCTGATCGAACGCGCGATGGGCGCGGAAGGACAACTCTATGAACTCTGAACCTGAACGGACGAACGTCCAGACTTCGTCGCCGCGCACGCCGGCGCTGCAGAGCAAGCTGCCGCGGGTCGGCACCACCGTGTTCACCGTGATGTCGGCGCTCGCGCAGCAGCACGGCGCGGTCAACCTCGGCCAGGGATTCCCGGACTTCCCCTGCGATCCCGCACTGGTGGACTGCGTCACCGACGCGATGCGCGCCGGCCACAACCAGTACCCGCCGATGACCGGGGTCCCGGCGCTGCGCGAGGCGATCGCCGCGAAGATCGCGACGCTCTACGGGCACCGCTACGACGCGAACAGCGAGATCACCGTGACCGCGGGCGCGACGCAGGCGATCCTGACCGCGATCCTCGCCGTCGTGCGCCCCGGCGACGAGGTGATCGTGCTCGAGCCCTGCTACGACAGCTACGAGCCGAACATCGCGCTGGCCGGGGGCAAGGCGGTGTTCGTGCCGCTCGGCCGCGATGGCGAGGCCGGCAGCTTCCGGCCCGACTTCGAGCGCATCGCCGCCGCGATCACGCCGCGCACGCGGGCGATCCTCGTCAACACGCCGCACAACCCGAGCGCGACGGTCTGGAGCGCCGAGGACATGCAACGGCTCGACGAGCTGCTGCGCCCGACCGACATCCTGGTGATCTCCGACGAGGTCTACGAGCACATGGTGTTCGACGGCCGCGCGCACGAGAGCGTCGCACGCCACCCGCATCTGGCAGCGCGCAGCTTCATCGTCTCGAGCTTCGGCAAGACCTATCACGTCACCGGCTGGAAGGTCGGCTACGTCGCCGCGCCCGCGCCTCTGATGGCCGAGTTCCGCAAGGTCCACCAGTTCAACGTCTTCACCGTCAACACGCCGGTGCAGCACGGCCTGGCGCGCTACATGGCCGAGCCGCGCCCCTACCTCGAGCTGCCGGCCTTCTATCAGCGCAAGCGCGACCTGTTTCGCGACGGGCTGGCGCGCACCCGCTTCCGGCTGCTGCCGAGCGAGGGCAGCTATTTCCAGTGCGTCGACTACTCGGCGATCAGCGAGCTCGGGGAGAGCGACTTCTGCCGCTGGCTCACTGCCGAGATCGGCGTGGCGGCAATCCCGCTGTCGGCCTTCTACGAGGGCGGACGCGAGCAGGGCATCGTGCGCTTCTGCTTCGCCAAGCGCGACGAGACGCTGCACGCGGCGTTGGAGCGGCTCGCCCGCCTGTGACGCCGGGCTCGCGGGCCGTGGCGACCGCCGGCACCCGCGCTCAGCGGTTGTCGATGACGATCTCGGCGGGGTTGGGTGCCTGGAACTCCATCGGCTCGAACTCGAGTTCGGGCAGTTCCAGATGCGCCGCGACCTTCGTGACGTCCTGCGCCTCCGCCACCGGGTCCGCCTTTGCCCCTCGAGAATCCAGCCGCTCGGTCCACGGATCCCCGTGCAGGAGCGACAGGGACGGCATCGCGAGGGCCCGGGACGGAGTCGCCTCGCTGTACAGGAGACCTTCGTTGACAGCAGTCCTGGCAGCCGGCGTCCCGGCCTCGCTGCCCCCCCTGTAGCGCACCACCGCGTACAGCAGCAGCAGGTCCCGGCAGGCGGGCAGATCCGGCATGGCACCACCCCGGGCATCGCCCCCCAGGAGCAGGCTCTCCAGCAACGCCACCGTGTCTTCGGTGCTGTGCCACAGCCGCTCCAGGCGCTCGATCAGGGCCGGGTCATCCTCCAGCGAGCCGCCCCGGTCCAGGTCGGCCTCCCAGGCGGGCGCGATGCAGGCGAAGCGCCCGGCGAAACGGGAAGCCTCTCGCTCGAACGCCGGGCGGTTGCCGCGGCGCTGGTGCAGCGCGAGCAGTTCCAGCCAGGGCAGCAGGCTGCCGGCGGGGTCCTGCCCGACATGAGACTGCAGCAACTCGATCGCCGCCTCCTCCTGCCCGAGTGCGACGAGAAACGCCGACTGCTGGTCCAGGTCGAGCAGGTCCTCGAGCGTGCTTGCATTCTTGCCGGAAGCGGATGCGGCCGGCGTCGAGTCCGGGCCGGATCCGGGCTCGACGGTCGGGAATGGCGAGGACGGGACGAGCTGCGGCACCACCGCCGGCGCGGTCCCCGCCATCCAGAAGACGGGTTCGGACTCGGTGCGCGCGGAGCCCGGCAAGGCGGACGAAGGCTGCGCGGCGGTCTCCATCGGCGCCCGCGAACGCGGCTCAAGAGGCTCGTTCCACACCGCCGCCATCGCACGGTCGCGCCGCCGCTCCACCAGCAGCCAGCCCACCGCCGCGGCGAGCGCGAGACTGAAGCCGCCGAGCGCATAGAGCAGCGGGTGGGCCTCGCGCACCTGCGCCGCTTCGCGGTCGCGCGACTCCAGCGCCTGCAGGCTCTGGCGTGTCAGCGCCAGTTCGCTGCGCAGATCCGCAAGCGTGAGCTCCAGCGCCTGCACGCGTGCCGCCTCGGGGGCGGGCCGCTCGCCCGGCTCGCCGCCCGGGGTGCTCGCGGCCCCCTCGCGGTCCGCCACCGGGGCGGGCGTCGCCTGCAACGGCAGGACCGGCTCGAGCCGCAGGCGCGGCGCGGCGGCCTTCGGTTCAGTGCTCGCTGCCGCGACCACGGCCAGCCCCGCGGCAGGTGCAGGCATCGACTCGACGGAAGGCGCTTTCGTCCGAGGCCGCGACGGGGGTGCTTGTTCCTGAAGGCTGGGGGGCTGCGCACGCCCGTCCGAGGCCGAGCCACGGGAAGCCGTGGCACGGCCGGAGGGCGCAGCGGCGACTGCGGCCGCTGCCGGCACGGCAGCCACTGCGGGCATCTGCACGGGCTGCACGCCCGACGGCGGATCGGCGAAGGCGACGAACTCGCGTGCCACCGCCACGCTGCATCCGGTGGTGACCACGATCGAGACCACCGGTTCGTCGACCCCCGGGATCGTGGAGATGCGCAACAGGCGCTCGCCCGCTGCGCTGCCGTCCAGCCGTGTCCGCACCTGCCCCGCGGGAAGCCGCTGGTCGCCGAAGAACACCTTCGCCTCCACGCACTCGGGAGCGAGTTGCTCGCCGTCCTCGAGACGAACCGGTACCGTGACCTCGAGCGACTGCCCCAGCACCGCGTGCAGGCGGGCCGGCCCGAGCCCGATCGCCCAGCCTCCCGTCGATGTGCCGAGCAGGGCGGCTGCAATCGCCGCCTTGGTGCTTGTTTTTCTCTTCATGCCGGAGCCTCAACCTGCTACAGGCGGCGACTCTAGCATCGGGCTGAACACAAAAATTTGCAACTGTAGCCTGCGATCCACATTCCTCCACATTCGGAAGGAGCGCAGCAGGCGCCGAAGCGTCCCGGACCCTTCGGAACCGGAAACCGGCGGAATGCAGCCCTGCGTCAGTTCTTGGGAGGGGGCAGGTCGAGCGGCAGTTCGACGTGGAGTTCGCCGCCCTGCCAGGCGATCGAGGTCGTGCTCAGCCAGGTGCCGTCGTTGTCGTCGGCCCAGTCGAGCAGCACTTCCTGGGCCTGCTCGGCCGCGACGAGGAACAGGGCGAGCGCCTCCTGCAGGGCCGGCAGGGCCGGTTCCTGCAGCCCGATGCGCAGATGGAGGCAGCCGCGCACCACCATCAACGCGAGCGGCAAGCCTGCCAGCGCCGTGCCTTGCAGGGCCTCCAGACGCTCACCCAGGGCACCGTGCAGCCAGTGGTGCGCTGCTTCGGGGGAGCTGCCTACCATTCCGAAGTGGCGCCGCAGGTCCGAGACGGCGTGCAACGCCACCTTGGGGTAGAGCGCCAGCCAGCGCATCTCCTCGGTGGCCGCCAGCTCGAGCCGGCCGTTGTGCCCGCGCGAGAAGCGCTCCAGCGCGGTCGACTCCAGCTGCTCCAGCAGCGGGCGCGACAGCAGCATCAGGTTCAGCGTCGGCGGCAGCCCCAGGTCGAGACGCAGCCGAAGTTCCGCATGCTCGATATAGTTGCGCTGAGGGCGGCCGTACTCCATGCGCCACGGCCGCGAGCCCCGCCGGCCCTCGACGCTGAAGCCCCAGGACTCGTCGCCGTCCCTGTACTGGTAGCCACGACCCTGAGCCCAGGCCTTGACCGACTGCAATCCCTCGGAGGGAGCGCTGCCCGTGAGCCAGCGCTTGATTCGGTTCAGCATGGATGAAAGGGATCGGTTGGATTCCCGCGACAACCCCCGACCCGGAGACTTGGATGATCGAAGTGTATTCCTGGCCCACCCCAAATGGGCACAAAGTCCACATCATGCTGGAAGAATGTGAGCTGTCTTACCGCGCGATACCGGTGAACATCGGCAGCGGCGAGCAGTTCCGGCCCGACTTCCTGGCCATCAGCCCGAACAACAAGATCCCGGCCCTCGTCGACCCGGACGGCCCCGACGGGCAAGCGATCTCGCTGTTCGAGTCCGGCGCGATCCTGCTCTACCTCGCGGAGAAGACGGGCAGGCTGCTGCCCCAGGCGCCGCGGCGCCGCTACGAGGTGCTGCAGTGGCTGATGTTCCAGATGGGGGGCGTGGGTCCGATGCTGGGGCAGGCCCACCATTTCCGCATCTACGCGCCGGAGAAGCTGCCCTACGCGATCGAACGCTACACCAACGAGGCCAAGCGGCTCTACAACGTGATGGACCGCCGGCTCGCCACCGCGCCCTACATCGGCGGCGAGGACTACTCGATCGCCGACATCGCGATCTACCCCTGGCTGCGCTCCTGGCAGAACCAGGGCATCGACTGGGCCGAGCATCCGCGGCTCAAGGAATGGTTTGACCGCATCGGCCAGCGGCCTGCGGTGCAGCGCGGCGTCGAGGTGCTGGCGCAGGCGCGCCAGCCGCTGACCGACGAGCGCGCGCGCGCCGTGCTGTTCGGCTCGCAGCAGTACGAGAAGCGCTGAGGCAGGGGCACGCATCGGAACCTCAGCGGTGCAGCGGGATGCGGGTGTGCTCGAGCGGCTCGAAGGCCTCCGACGCCGCCACGTAGTCCCAGCGCTCCACCACGCAATGCCCGGGATCCCGCCCGGGCTCGTGACGGATCAGGTTCAGCGAGTTCGGCACCGTGCCGCGCACGCGGTGCGAGGTGGCGGTGCCTGCCTGCACCGCCCACAGCGGCCTCGACAGTCCCTTCACATGGTCCGAGAGCGGCTTGACGTAGGCCAGGTGGATGTGCCCGCCAAGCACCAGATCGGCGCCCGCGGCGGCCCAGGCGCGCGCCGCGCCCTCGTGGCCGCGCAGCAGGTTCTCGATGTCCTTCTCGCGCGTCACGTGCAGCGGATGGTGCGCGACGACGATGCGCAACTGCTCGGCACGGGCGGCCCGCAGACGGCGCGCCACGCGGTCGATCTGCTGCGGCGACACCTCGCCGTTCTTGTGCCGGTAGGGTCGCGTCGTGTTCAGCCCGATCACGAGCAGCTCCGCCGACTCGTGCAGCGGCTCCAGCACGGAACCGAAGACCCGCTTGTAGCCTCCGTACGGCGAGGCAAGCCGCGCCGGCAGGTTGTAGAGCGGGATGTCGTGGTTGCCCGGCACGGCCAGATGCGCGGTGCCCTCGGGCAGGCGCTGCAGGAAGGCCGCGGCAGCGGCGAACTGGGAGCGCCGCGCCCGTTGCGTCACGTCGCCCGACAGCACCACCAGCTCGGGCGCCACCTGCCGCGCCAGGCGCAGCACCGCCTCGACCACCGGTTCTCGCTGGGTGCCGAAATGGGGATCGGAGATGTGCATCACGCACGTCATGAAGTCTCCTGCGACAGCGGCTCGCGCGGCGCCATCACCCACAAGGGACGCGGCACGACCTCGAAGCGCAGCGGCGGCTCGAGCCGCAATGTCTCCCCGTCGAGCGCCACGCGCACGCCGCGCCGCCGCCGCTTCACCAACCATGGGCGCACCGTCAGCTCGCGGAACGCGAAGGTTTCCACCGGCGCCGCGTCGCCGAGCCGACCCAGCACGCTGCGCAGCAGCAGGCCGGCCATCTCCAGCCGTCCGACCGGCCGCAGGCTGATGCCGACGAGCCGCCCCAGAGACAGCAGTGCCGCCTCGTCGATGCCGATGCGCTCGAGCTGGATACGGTTGTTGCCGACGAACAGCGAGGTCGTGCGCAGCAGCGCGGGCTCGCCGTCGCAATGGATCTCGACATGCATGTCGCGGTGGCGCCGCAGCAAGGTCACCAGTGCCGCGCACAGGGCCACCACGCGGTTGCGACCGAAGCGCCGCGTGAAGGCCTCGCGCTCCTCCAGCAGCTGCGGATGCAGGCCGAGACTGGCGTTGACGAGGAACATGTGGCCGTTGACCTGGCCCACCTGCACCGGCCGCGGCACCGCATCGAGCAGAAGTCGCGCCGCCTCGTCCACGTCGGCGGGAATGCCCAGTGCGCGACCGAAATAGTTGAAGGTGCCGGTGGGCAGCACGCCCATCGGCATGCCGGTCGGCAGCACCGCCCGGGCTACCGCATTGAGCGTGCCGTCGCCCCCCGCGGCCACGACGATGCCGCCGTTGCGCTGCGCCTGCCTCACGGCCTGCTCGATCAGCGAAGGCAAGGGCCGGGAGCGGCTCGCCACCTCGACCTCGCCACGTCGCCCGGCCTGCGCGAACAGCGTCATCAGGGACTCGCGCACGTCACCGGCCCTGCGCTGGCCGGAGCCCGCGTTGAGCACGACGAAAAGCGGCGCGTCCGCCTCGACATGCGAGGCGCTGCGGTCGTCGAGCGGTGCAGCACTGGACATGGTTTCAAGGAAGCGTCGCGAACCGCGAAAGCCGGCCGCCGTTCGCCCCTCGCTAGGGTACCCTCCCCGGGGCCGGCGCGGTCGCCACGGCCCGAGACCGGCATGGGCACATCGTGCGCGGAAAGAGTCGCTTTCGCTGCATGGAGACGCAAGCAGGCGGGTGCGGCTACAATCGCGGCCTTCGGGGTGTAGCGCAGCCTGGTAGCGCAACTGCTTTGGGAGCAGTGGGTCGGACGTTCGAATCGTCTCACCCCGACCAAAAACATGAAGGCCGACAAGCACTTGCTTGTCGGCCTTTTTCCTTTGCAGCCTCGAGCGCCACCGCCCAGCAATCCGGAGTTGGTCCGAGAACCGAGGGCCGGCTTGCCCCCTGCAAAGGCCTCAGCCCCGGGAAGCGGAACTCGCAGGCAATGCCGGTTCGCTCATCGGCTTCCCCGGAGAAGCACCACAGGGCACGGCGAAGGCTGAGCTCATGGGCTTTCGGGACCGCCCGGCAGTCCCCGCTCACCGCTCCTTTGCATCGTGATCTGCTCCGGCGTCACTGCCGGCCCCCAGGTGCAGGCGCGGCAACCGCCCGCCGGCAGCGTCTCTGGCGCATCGAGACAGTAGGCGCCATCGATGTAGGCGGCCGTCGTCAAGTGCCGAGGCGCACAGGGATCACGCTCGATGAGTGCGGCGAAGAGCTGCATCGACGGGCCATCCGGATCAAAGACCGGCCCGGCAGTACGACGGTAGATGCGGCTGTTCATGCTTCCTCATCGACCGGGTTCCGCGAAACTTGAGAGTGCCGCCGGATTTCGTCTTTCCCGCCGGCCCGGGCAGATTTTTTTGCGCCCCGCGTCAGCCCGCACCCGAGCGGCAACACGAGCTGACCGGGCTCATCAATGGCGGTCGGCCCTCGGAGTGCGCGCGCGCTGATCGGTCTCGACGGTGGTCGTGGTGCTCGTCGTGACCGAAGTGTCGGCACGGGCCGCATCGCTGGTGCGATCGGCGGCATTGCCCGCAGCCTCGCGGTCGCTCTCGCTGCCCTGATTCACCGGCGGGGACTCGCCGGTACTCGTCACGGTCGCCGTGTCTTCGCGCGGCACGGCCTGCTTCATGGCCTCGTTCGCAGTGCGCGGCGAGACGCCCACATCCGGCGGAACACTTGCGGCAGGCGCCTGTGCGAAGGAGAGGGTCGAGAGTGTCGCCGCAGCAACGGCGAGGATCAGGTTTCGGGTGGAAGACATGGAGTGGCCCCCGGTTGGTTCGGACGCCCCTTCCCGGCAATGGCCGTACCTCAGCCTACCGCCGTTTGCCGCCCACCCTCACCTCGCGGTGCTCCACAAGCGGGACTGCGTACAAATCCCGAGAGGCCCCTCCAGACATATGCCGAGGTGACGAGGGGCGCAAAAACGGCCCGACTTGGAGACAATGCGCAACACAAATACCAACACATTCCCACGAGCAGAAACATGTCCAACAACAACTGGAGAGTCGATCTCATCCCCTGGCCGTTCGGCAACTCCTGGTGCATCTGGGGCCCGCACGGCTGCCGCTTCGAGCGCTTCGACCGGCACGACGGCAAGCCCAGCGAGTACTGGGAGGCGCCCGGCGCGGTGGTGCAGGACCGGGAGTTGCGGCGAAAGATCGACGAACTCATCCAGCGCACGGGACAGCATCGCCCCGGCTCCCTGCCTCGTCCCCAGGAAAAGCCCCCCTCGCCGCAAGCCACGTCAGCCGCCCCCGTCCCGGGATGACCGGGATGAGGGCCTACGCCGGGTCCGGGTGTGGAAGATTTGCTGCTGCCCTTGCTGCGCGGACTGCAAGGATGGGTTCCTCTTTCCGGGGGCCGGCACCTTCGCCTCAGTAACCGTCCAGATCCCGGTCCATGGTCTTCACGCCCCAGAGGGCCAGTCCGACAGCGAGGACGAGCAGCGCAATCAGCAGGCACAACAAGAGGATCATGTCCTCACCACATGCACACTTCGCGCCAACTTCAACCCTCTCGCGCGTCCCGCCCCTGAAAGAGGGGGCCGCAGGCGGCTACCCTTCGACGGCCGAGGAAGGAGCAGCCTGCATTGCGAACTCCCCTGCGGCGACCACCCGGTCTCGTCCCGCCCGCTTGGCCCGGTAAACCGCGCGATCCGCGGCTTCGATCAGCACGCCTGGTTCGTCGCCATCCTCCGGCGCGCAAGCGACACCGAAGGACGCCGTCACGGGGATCGCACGAGCTTCCCCCTTGACTGCCAAGGCGCGCAAGGCATCGCAAATCTGCTGTGCCTTCTCGATCGCGGCCTCCTTGCTGCAATCGCCGAGGATCAGCACGAACTCCTCGCCGCCGTAGCGGCAGGCGACATCGCTGGCCCGGATCAGGGACGCCACTTGCCGGGCGGCGCTGCGTAGCACCGCATCGCCGGCGGGGTGCCCGTGGACATCGTTGATCCGCTTGAAATGGTCGAGATCGGCCACGACGACACTGAGCGGCGTGCCGTTTCGCTGCGCCCGCACCAGCTCACGCGCCAGCGTCTCCTCCATGTAACGGCGGTTGTACAAGCCGGTCAGCGGATCCTTGATCGACTGGTCGCGCAGGACCTGGCGGAGCTTGGCGTTCGACAGGGCGAGCGCAATCTGCTCGGAGATCGTCTGAGCCATCGCGGCCGCCTCGTCGACGGAAACCTCCCCTGCGGCAGGCACGACA
This sequence comes from Caldimonas tepidiphila, assembly GCF_003569765.1. GTDB lineage: Bacteria > Pseudomonadota > Gammaproteobacteria > Burkholderiales > Burkholderiaceae_C > Caldimonas > Caldimonas tepidiphila. The sequence goes on from NZ_QXMG01000049.1 coordinate 23,442, forward strand.
GGGCCCTGCAAGTTCAGGAGTCCCAGCACCTCCCCGTAGGCGATCAACGGAAGGCACACCTCATAGCCGCGCGCCGCGACGTCGTTTCCGCGGGAGTGGCGGCATCTCAGGTCAGTAGCACTGCCGTGACGATGCAGCTGTCCCCGGCGCAGACCCCAGCATGCCGCCGGCTCCATGGTCTTTTCCCCCCGAGGCAAAGGCCCCCAAGTTGCAGCCAGTTCCAGCAGGTCCGCCGAGTTGCGGAAAAGGTAGATTCCCCCCGACGTGCCGGGCAGAAGACGGCCGCAGAACAGGCTCGTGACCTCGAGCGCCTCGACCAGGGTCATCTCGGTGTGCAGCACGCGAGACATCTCGCCCAGCATCGATATCTCGTCGTTGCGACGCTGCAGGACAGCCACGCCCGACTGCAGCTGCTCGCTGGTTCGGCTCGCCTCGGCGGCGGCCTGTTCGCCCGCACGAACCGCCCGGACCATGCTCATCGCGAGATAGCCCAGCAGACCCAGAGTCAGGACGGTGCTCGCCAGAGCGATCCCGGTGGCCCGCCAGATCTTGGACTCCATCTCGTCGTCCCGGTCCGAGAGCTCCTGGGACTCGAGGGCCTCCAGGTCGGCGACGATCCGCCTCACCTCGTCCATGTGGCCCTTGCCCTGCGCAGACGTGACGAAGGGCTCGGCTGCCGCAAACCCTCCGCCCTGCCGCAGCTGCACCCCCTGCGCCAGACTGGCAAGCCGCTGCTCGGCATTGCGCAGCAGTTCTGCCACCAGCTGCTGCTCATGCTCGGCGTCGCTCGCATAGCGGCGGCTGAGCGTGTGAAGCTCGACGGGGATCACTGCAAGCGCAGCGTGGTAGGGCTGCAGAAAAGTATCCTTGCCCGTGATCACATAGCCGCGCTGCCCCGTTTCCGCCTCGAGCAGCAACTCATGCACTCGGCGCAGGGTAGCCAGCCGCTCCTCCACCTGCTGATGGTCCAGGCGAGCGTCGTTGACCCAGGTGAGGCTGAGCGGCAGCACCATGGCGGTAAGGGCCATGATGACGACCGCGACAAGGCCGCCGATCTTCAGGCGCGAGGGATTGAACTTCATGGTGACGGGTCAAGGACCCCTAGAGAACACGAACTCTTTCGTGTCAGGAGCTTAGGGCAGCCGGTCTGCCGAGATCGCGAGAAAAACCGGCTGATTGCCGGAGTCCCGCAACTGGTGTCCGCGCTCGCGCCCCTGGCAATGAAGGCAACAAGGCAGCGATCCCTCGAGAACCGCTGCGCTGGAATTCCGGTGCCGGCCTGCCGCGCAGCCACCAAAGGAAAAACGGGCTGGAAGCTTGTGGCTTCCAGCCCGTTGATTTCACTGGTCTATCTATGGTCGGGGTGGCGGGATTCGAACTCGCGACCCCTTGCACCCCATGCAAGTGCGCTACCAGGCTGCGCTACACCCCGACTGAGACTGAAAGTATACAGCGAAATTCGTTCACGGCGCAAGCAGAATCCGGATCGACAGCAGTTCCTGGCGAATTTCGCGCAATGACTTCGGGTCACTCGCCAGGACCGGCCTGCGCTCGAGCACCGAAACGACGGAGGCCGGGACCGGCGCCAACGCTATGCCCGGCGCCGAGCTCTGGCCTTCCGCTTCGTGCCGCCCGGCTTGCGGAGCCATCGAAACGGCCTCCGCCTCGTCGCCCTCGTCGATCTCCGGGTGGTGGGCGACTTGCCTGGCACCCGAGCCCGCTTCCGCCAGACGATTGCGGGCACCGCTGATCGTGAAGCCCTGCTCGTACAGCAACTCGCGGATGCGGCGGATCAGCAGGACCTCGTGATGCTGGTAGTAGCGGCGGTTGCCCCGCCGCTTCATCGGCTTGAGCTGGGTGAACTCCTGCTCCCAGTAGCGCAGCACGTAGGGCTTCACGCCGCACAACTCGCTGACCTCACCGATCGTGAAGTAGCGCTTGACGGGGATGGCGGGGAGCGATTTCTCCATTGAAATCAAGGAGTTCGGGGCAGGAGGGCCACTTTACTCGAAGTCGTCCCCGACCGCGCTGTCGCCCTGCACCACCCCCTTGAGCTTGTGACTGGCATGGAAGGTCACGACATTGCGGGCCTTGATCGGGATCGTCTCCCCGGTGCGCGGATTGCGACCCGGACGCGGCGCCTTGCGGCGGATCTGGAAGTTGCCGAAGCCCGACAGCTTGACGTCCTCGCCCGCGACCAGGCTCGAGTGGATGATCTCGAACAAGGCGTCGACCATCTCCTTGGACTCCCGCTTGTTGAGCCCGAGCCGCTCGAACAGCAGTTCGGCAAGCTCGGCCTTGGTCAGCGTGGGCGTCTCCAATGTGGGAAGAATGCCTCGGTCCATGGTCTTGTGCTGCTCCATTTGCTCAGTCAGGCGCGCAGGCGGGCGCCCAGCCGCTGGCCGAGCGAGGCGAGCACCGCCTGCACGGCCGCCTCGGTGCGCTCGTCGGTGAGGGTGGCCTCCTCGTCGAGCAGCTCCAGCCGCAGCGCGACGCTGCGCTCGTTCGCCGCGATGTCCGCCACCGCGCCCTTGGGCTTGTAGATGTCGAACAGGTTCGCCGAGCGCACCAGCCCTCCGGTGTCGGCGGCAGCGATCGCCTGCATCAGCGCCTCGTGCGTGACCGCGTCGTTGACGACCACGGCGAGGTCGCGCGTGACGGCCTGCTGGCGGCTGATCGGCTGGAACACCGGCACCGGGCGCTGCAGCAGTGCGTCGGCCTCGAGCTCGAACACGACCGGCGCCTGGGGCAGCTGGTACTGCTGGCGCCACTTCGGATGCAGCTCCCCGACATGGCCGACGACGCGGCCGTCGAGCTCGATCTGCGCGCAGCGACCCGGATGCATCGCCGGGTGCTCGGCGGGTGCGAAGCGGGGCTTGAGCGGTGCGAGCAGCGACTCGAGGTCGCCCTTGACGTCGAAGAAGTCCACCGGTCGCTCGGGCTTGCCCCACTGCAGCGCCTCGAGCGGCCCGGCAGCGAGGCCCGCGACGCGCAGCGGCTGATCGATGCCGGCGACGCTGCGGTCGCTGTCGGGCACGGTCGCGTCGCGGCGGAACACACGGCCGATCTCGAACACGCGCACGCGGCCCGCCTTGCGCGCGAGGTTGAAGCGCAGCACGTTCACGAGGCTGCCGAGCAGCGTCGAGCGCATCACGCTCAGGGGGCTCGCGATCGGGTTCAGCAGCGCGATCGGCCGTTCGTTGCCGGCGAAGTCGCGCTCCCACTGCGCCTCGACGAAGCTGAAGTTGATCGTCTCCTGGTAGTCGAGCGCCGCGAGCGCGTGGCGCACCGCGTGGCTGCTGCGTCGCGCCTCGGGCCGCACGCGCGCCTGCACCGGGGCGAGCGGCGGCGTGGCCGGCAGCGTCTGATAGCCGAGCACGCGGATCACTTCCTCGATCAGGTCCTCCTCGATCTGCAGGTCGAAGCGCCAGCTCGGCGGCGTGACGGTCAGGCGCCCCGGCTCCTCGGCGAACTCGAGGCCGAGCCGGCGCAGCACCTCGGCGCACTGCGCCTGCGTGAGCGGCATGCCGATCACCTTGGCGGCGCGCTCGACGCGCAGCGTCACCGGCGCGCGCTCGGGCAGCACGAGCTGCTGGTCGTCCATCGGGCCGGGCTCGCCGCCGCAGATCGCAAGCACGAGCTCGGTGATGCGCTCGATGTGCTCGACGGTCTGGGACGGGTCCACGCCGCGTTCGAAGCGGTGGCCGGCGTCGGTCGAGAAGTTGAAGCGGCGCGAGCGGCCGGCAACGGCCTGCGGCCACCAGAAGGCGGCCTCGACGTAGATGTTCCTCGTCGCGTCGGACACCGCGGTCGCGTCGCCGCCCATGATGCCGGCGAGCGACTCGACCGCCTCGTCGTCGACGATCACGCCGACCTTGTCGTCGAGCTCGATCGTGTTGCCGTTGAGCAGCTTGAGCTTCTCGCCGGCGCGGCCCCAGCGCACCGTCAGGCCGCCGTGGATCTTGTCGAGGTCGAAGATGTGCGAGGGCCGGCCGAGCTCGAACATCACGTAGTTCGAGATGTCGACGAGCGGGCTGACCGGGCGCTGGCCGCAGCGCTCGAGGCGCTCGACCATCCAGGCAGGCGTCTGCACCGCGGTGTTCACGTTGCGGATGATGCGCCCGGAGAAGCGGCCGCACAGGTCGCTCGCCTCGATGCGCACCGGAAGGCGTGCATCGTGCTTCACTGCCGCGGGCGTGAACCGGGGCGTCTTCAACGGCGTGCCGGTCAGCGCCGAGACCTCGCGCGCGATGCCGTAGACGCTCAGGCAGTGCGCCAGGTTCGGCGTGAGCTTGAGCGTGAACAGCATGTCGTCGAGCGCCAGGTGCTCGCGGATGTTGGCGCCCACTGGCGCGTCGTCGCCGAGGATCAGCAGGCCGCCGTGGTCCTCGGAGAGTTTCAGCTCGCGCGCCGAGCACAGCATGCCCTGGCTCTCGACGCCGCGCAGCTTGCCGAGCTTGATGCGGAAGGGCTCGCCGCCCTCCTCCGCCGGCGGCAGCGCCGCGCCGACCAGCGCACAGGGCACCTTGATGCCCGGGCGCACGTTCGGCGCGCCGCAGACGATGGTGAGCGTTTGGCCGGTGCCGGCGTCGACCTGGCAGACGTTGAGGCGGTCGGCGTTCGGGTGGCGCGCGACCTCGAGCACCTGCGCGACGACGACGCCGGAGAACGGGGGCGCGACCGCCTCGAGTTCCTCGACCTCGAGGCCGGCCATCGTCAGCAGATCGGCCAGTTCTTGGGTGGAAAGCGGCGGGTTGCAGAACTCGCGCAGCCAGGATTCGGGAAATTTCATCGTGTTTGCTCCTGCCCTCTCGTGATCACTTGAACTGCGACAGGAAGCGCAGGTCGCCGTCGAAGAACAGGCGCAGGTCGTTGACGCCGTAGCGCAGCATCGTGAGGCGGTCCGGCCCCATGCCGAAGGCGAAGCCGATGTAGCGCTCGGGGTCCAGGCCGAAATTGCGCACCACGTTCGGGTGCACCTGGCCGGAGCCCGCCACCTCGAGCCAGCGGCCCTTGAGCGGCCCGGAGGAGAAAGCGATGTCGACCTCGGCCGACGGCTCGGTGAAGGGGAAGAAGGACGGCCGGAAGCGGATCTGCAGGTCGTCGGACTCGAAGAAGTTGCGGAAGAAGTCGGCGAACACCGACTTCAGGTCCTTGAAGCTGACGTTCTCGCCGATCCACAGGCCCTCGCACTGATGGAACATCGGCGAGTGCGTCGCGTCGCTGTCGACACGGTAGGTGCGGCCCGGGGCGATGACGCGGATCTCGGGGATGGCCTCGCCCATCTCGAGCGCGGCGCGGTGCTGCTTGACATGCTGCACGGCATAGCGCACCTGCATCGGGCTCGTGTGCGTGCGCAGTAGGTGGCCGCCCTCGACGTAGAAGGTGTCGTGCATCGAGCGCGCCGGGTGGTCGGCGGGCGTGTTCAGCGCGGTGAAATTGAACCAGTCGGTCTCGATCTCGGGACCGTCGGCGACGTCGAAGCCCATCGAGCCGAAGATCGCCTCGATGCGCTCCATCGTGCGCGAGACCGGATGCAGCCCGCCGGTGCCGCGCCGCCGCCCCGGCAGCGTCACGTCGAGCGCCTCGGCCTTCAGCTGCGCTTGCAGCTCGGCGTCGGCAAGAGCCTGACGCCGCGCGTTCAACGCCGCCTCGACGCGCTGCTTGGCCTCGTTGATCGCGGCGCCACGGGCCTTCTTCTCCTCGGGCGACAGCGCCGCCATGCCCTTGAGCAACTCCGTCACGCGGCCGGACTTGCCGAGGTAGCGCGCTTTCGCGTTCTCCAGGTCCGCGGGCGCGGCGGCCTGTTCGAAGTCGGCCTGCGCGGCCTGCACCAATTGATCGAGCTCGTTCATTTCATCGGACGACAAGCGACGAGGCCGGAACCCGCGATTGTCGAATTGGACCGGACATAAAAAAAGGCCGCACCAGGTGACGGCCTTTGAGGCTGGTGGCGGACGGGCCGGCACCGTGCAAGACCGGGGGGCTGCTGGAGCCCCGCCGGCGGATCACACCGCGTTCAAGCGAGCTGAGCCTTCACCTTCGCGACGATGCTGCCGAAAGCGGCCGGATCGTTGACGGCCATGTCGGCGAGAACCTTGCGGTCGATCTCGATCGACGCCTTCTTCAGGCCGTTCATGAACTTGCTGTAGGTCAGGCCGAGCTCACGGGACGCCGCGTTGATACGGGCGATCCACAGGCGGCGGAATTCGCGCTTCTTGGCACGGCGGTCACGGTAGGCGTACTGGCCCGCCTTCATCACCGCCTGCTTGGCGATGCGGAAGACGTTCTTGCGGCGACCGCGGAAGCCCTTGGCCAGGGCGAGGATCTTCTTGTGACGAGCGCGGGCGGTTACACCACGTTTGACGCGAGGCATTGTTTATCTCCTTGGACGAAGCGGATCAGAGACCGGCGAAGGGCAGCATCGCGGCGATGTGGCCCATGTTGGTCTCGTGCACGGTGGCGACGCCACGCAGCTGGCGCTTGGTCTTCGTGGACTTCTTCGTCAGGATGTGGCGCTTGAACGCGTGGCCGCGCTTGACGGTGCCGCCGGGACGAACGCGGAAACGCTTCTTCGCGCTGCTCTTGGTCTTCATTTTGGGCATGACTGCTCCTTTTAAGTTGTGCCCGTGAGGCGCTGCGAACCTCTCGCAGACTTCGGATGTGCCCCGGGCCACTTGCTCGCGACGGCGGTGACCAGACCGCTGCCGGAGTGTCGATGCGCAGCCCCTTCAGCAGGGACTGCGCAATCTCTTCACTTCTTCTTCTTGGGCGCCAGCACCATGATCATCTGGCGACCCTCGAGCTTGGGCATGTTCTCGACGACGCTGACATCGACGAGATCGTCGCGCACACGCTCTAGCAGGCGCATGCCGAGTTCCTGGTGGGTGATCTCGCGGCCGCGGAAGCGCAGCGTGACCTTGCCCTTGTCGCCCTCTTCCAGGAAGCGGCGCAGGTTGCGCAGCTTGATCTGGTAGTCGCCCTCGTCGGTGCCGGGACGGAACTTGACTTCCTTGATGTCGATGACGTGCTGCTTGGCCTTGGCCTCCGACGCGCGCTTCTGCTCGAGGTACTTGAACTTGCCGTAGTCCATCAGCCGGCACACCGGCGGCTGAGCGGTCGGCGAGATCTCGACGAGGTCGACGTCGTGTTCCATCGACAGCCGCAGCGCCTCCTGCAAGCTCACGATGCCCAGCGGCTCGTTTTCCGGCCCGTTCAAGCGCACTTCCGGCGCGGTGATTTCCCGGTTCAGACGGTGCTTGCGCTCCACATTGGGCGCGCGGCGGTCAGCAAAAGTAGCGATGGCTCAGTTCCTCTGGGCACCAGGCCCGACACAAAAAGATGTACACGCCCGGGCGTGGTCTCCCGCGGGGGAGACCGACGCCTCGACCCTCAGGCCTTCTGGGCGATGTCGCTCGTCAACTTCTCGGAGAAAGACGACAGGGACATCACGCCGAGATCCTGATTGCCTCGAGCGCGTACCGCGACGGCTCCGGCGGCCTTCTCCTTGTCACCGACAACGAGGATGTACGGAACCTTCTGCATGGAATGCTCGCGGATTTTATACGTGATCTTCTCGTTCCGCAAATCAAGGCTCACTCTAAGTCCTTGTTTTTGCAGTGTTTTGGCAACATCCGCAGCGTAATCGGCCTGCGCGTCGGTGATGTTGAGCACCGCCACCTGCACTGGCGCGAGCCACGCCGGCATCGCGCCGGCATGCTGCTCGATCAGGATGCCGATGAAGCGCTCCATGCTGCCGACGATCGCGCGGTGCAGCATCACCGGCACCTGCCGCTCGCCGGACTCGGCCACGTACTCGGCGCCGAGCCGCTCGGGCATCGAGAAGTCGACCTGGATCGTGCCGCACTGCCACTGGCGGCCGAGCGCGTCCTTGAGCGTGTACTCGATCTTCGGGCCGTAGAAGGCGCCGTCGCCGGGCGAGACGACGTAGTCGCAGCCGGAGGCGCGCAGGCTCTCGATCAGCGCGTTCTCGGCCTTGTCCCAGATCTCGTCGGAGCCGATGCGCTTTTCGGGACGCGTCGCGACCTTGTAGAGGATCTCGGTGAAGCCGAAGTCGCGGTAGACCTTCTGCAGCAGCGCCGTGAAGGCGAGGCACTCCGGCAGGATCTGGTCCTCGGTGCAGAAGATGTGGCCGTCGTCCTGCGTGAAGCCGCGCACGCGCATGATGCCGTGCAGCCCGCCCGTGGGCTCGTTGCGGTGGCATTGGCCGAACTCGCCGTAGCGCAGCGGAAGGTCCCGGTAGCTCTTGATGCCGTGCTTGTAGATCAGGATGTGGCCCGGGCAGTTCATCGGCTTGAGCGCGTAGTCGCGCTTCTCGCTCTCGGTCGTGAACATGTTCTCCCGGTACTTGTCCCAGTGCCCGGTCTTCTCCCACAGCGTGCGGTCGAGCAACTGCGGGCCCTTGACCTCCTGGTAGCCGTTGTCGCGGTAGACGGCGCGCATGTACTGCTCGACCTGCTGCCACAGCGTCCAGCCCTTGGGGTGCCAGAACACGACGCCGGGCGCATGGTCGTCGACATGGAACAGGTCGAGCTCGCGGCCGAGCTTGCGGTGGTCGCGCTTCTCGGCCTCCTCCAGCATGTGCAGGTACTTCTGCAGATCGTCCTTGCTCGTCCAGGCGGTGCCGTAGATGCGTTGCAGTTGTTCGTTGCGGTGGTCGCCGCGCCAGTAGGCTCCGGCCACCTTCATCAGCTTGAAGTGCTTGAGCTTGCCGGTGCTCGGCACGTGGGGGCCGCGGCACAGATCCGTGAAGCCGCCCTCGCTGTACAGCGACACGTCCTCGCCTTGCGGGATGCTGCCGATGATCTCGGCCTTGTAGTGCTCGCCGATGCTCTTGAAGTAGGCCACCGCCTCGTCGCGCGGCATCACGCGGCGCTCGACGCGCTCGTCCTTCTTCGCGAGCTCGGCCATCTTCTTCTCGATCGCCACAAGGTCCTCGGGCGTGAACGGACGCTTGTACGAGAAGTCGTAGTAGAAGCCGTTCTCGATCGTCGGGCCGATCGTGACCTGCGCGTCGGGGAACAACTCCTTGACCGCGTAGGCCAGCAGGTGCGCGGTGGAGTGGCGGATCACGTCCAGGCCGTCGGCGTCCTTCTCGGTGACGATCGCGAGCGGCGTGTCCTGCTCGATGCGGTGGCTGAGATCCACCAATCGGGCTTCCTCGCCCTGCCCGACGCGGCCGGCGAGCGCCGCCTTTGCAAGGCCGGTGCCGATGGATGCCGCCACCTCGGCCACCGTGACCGGCTGCGGGAACTCGCGACGCGAACCATCAGGGAGCTGTACCGAAATCATGCGAACCTCGAAGGATGAAAACAAAAAAGCGCGGTGGAGGACCGCGCTTTGTTCGTGGGGGAAGCGAAACGAAGGGACGAACGAACGTGCGGCCTAGATGACCCGGCGAGGGGTGCCGAAGCAAGTTCGCGGTGTCATAACCCGTCGTGCCTTTCTCGCTCTTGATGAATGGATCAAAGAATCATTGTAGGCGAACGCCGCGCACGGCCCTCCCGGACGCGAAAAAGCCCGGGAGCTTGTGGCCCCCGGGCCGTGGCTGCGGCACCCACGGTGGCGGGCGCCCCTCGAAACGCATCCCGCATTCCCGTGCAGCCCGCCCCCCAGCGGTCTGCACGAGGCGCGGCCGAGATCGATCAGCCGTGCTTGGCGTCGAAGAACTGCTCGTCTTCGGTGGAGCCCTTGAGCGCCGCGGTCGAGGCTTCCTTCTCGATCGTGGTGGTCACGGCGTCGAAGTAGCCGGTGCCCACCTCGCGCTGGTGCTTCACCGCGGTGAAGCCCTTCTCGGCGGCGGCGAACTCGGCTTCCTGCAGCTCGACGAAGGCGCTCATGTTGTTGCGCGCATAGCCGTAGGCCAGGTTGAACATCGAGTAGTTCAGGCTGTGGAAGCCGGCCAGCGTGATGAACTGGAACTTGTAGCCCATGGCGCCCAGCTCGCGCTGGAACTTGGCGATGGTCGCGTCGTCCAGGTTCTTCTTCCAGTTGAACGAGGGCGAGCAGTTGTAGGACAGCAGCTTGCCCGGGAACTGCTTGTGGATCGCTTCGGCGAAGGCCTTGGCGTAGGCCAGGTCCGGCTTGCCGGTCTCGCACCACACCAGGTCGGCATAGGGCGCGTAGGCGAGGCCACGGCTGATCGCCTGCTCCAGGCCCGGCTTGGTACGGAAGAAGCCCTCGACGGTGCGCTCACCGGTCAGGAACGGCTTGTCGTTGTCGTCCACGTCGCTCGTGACCAGATCGGCGGCCTCGGCGTCGGTGCGGGCGATCAGCACGGTCGGCGTGCCCATCACGTCGGCAGCCAGACGCGCGGCGACGAGCTTGGCGACGGCTTCGCGGCTGGGCACCAGCACCTTGCCACCCATGTGGCCGCACTTCTTGACCGAGGCGAGCTGGTCCTCGAAGTGCACGCCCGAGGCGCCGGCCTCGATCATCGACTTCATCAGCTCGAAGGCGTTGAGCACGCCGCCGAAGCCGGCTTCGGCGTCAGCGACGATCGGCGCGAAGAAGTCGATGTCGTCCTTGCCCTCGGACCACTGGATCTGGTCCGCGCGCTGGAAGGTGTTGTTGATGCGGCGCACCACGGCCGGCACCGAGTTGGCCGGGTACAGCGACTGGTCGGGGTACATCTCGCCGGCCAGGTTGGCGTCGCCTGCGACCTGCCAGCCCGACAGGTAGATCGCCTTCAGACCCGCCTTGACCTGCTGCATCGCCTGGTTGCCGGTCAGCGCGCCGAGCGCGTTGATGAAGGGCTCGGTGTTGACCAGGTTCCACAGCTTCTCGGAGCCGCGCTTGGCCAGCGTGTGCTCGATCTGCACCGAGCCGCGCAGGCGCACCACGTCGGCAGCGGTGTAGCCGCGCTTGATGCCTTGCCAACGGGGATTCTCGGCCCAGTCCTTCTCGAGGGCGGCGATCTGCTGTTCGCGGGTCAGTTTGGTCATGACAGGCTCCTGTGCTTGAGAGATGAGGAAGTGAACTTGTATGGCCTCAAGCATAGAGCCAACCCCGACGCGACGACAGACTTATGTCTTATATAAGACATTGATCAAACTCTTTTTGAATCAATAACTTACGAAGCAATTATCTCAATATGAAATTCATTTTTCCGCGATGAAAAATTTTGCTGCCCCGCACAAGACGGTAATTTTGCATTGCGAAAACGCTCCGTTCTCTGTGAAAAGAGATCCGGGAAGCTTGGAAAGTTGGAAGACAAGGCGCCGGAAATCAGAACCAGCGGAGCCCGCACCTTCCAGGGGAAGCGCTGATCAGGAGACGCCGGCAGGAAGCTGGGCGGGGAATGCGGGGTCAGTTCGCCCGAGCTGCGGGGGGAGCGCAGCCTATGAGAAAGCCGGGAGGGGTCGCACAGCAGGGGCGGGACGACCACGAAGGAGCGCCCTTGTGCGGAACATGAAATCAGCCTCTCGCCGCCGAGGCTGGGCTGGAAAGGGGGGCAGTGCAGGAAAGTGCCCTCGGCCCACCAGATCAGAGTGAACCGGGGACGGAAAGCCTATCTGGAGGGTGACAGGCGCCACCCGGGCACCTGTCCATGCAGTCGGGAAAACAGAACTCAGCGCGGCGGCAGGAACTTGGCCGGGTCGACAGGCTTGCCCTGCCGGCGGATCTCGAAGTGCAGCTTGACGCGATCGGCATCGGTCGCCCCCATCTCCGCGATCTTCTGTCCTCGCCGCACCGTCTGGTCCTCCTTGACGAGCAGCGTCTGGTTGTGCGCGTAGGCCGTCAGATAGGTGTTGTTGTGCTTGACGATCACGAGGTTGCCATAGCCCCGCAGCCCCGAGCCCGCGTAGACGACTCGCCCGTCCGCGGCCGCCAGCACGGCATCCCCCGCCTTGCCGGCGATGCCCAGGCCCTTGTTGCGCGCCTCGTCGAAGCCGGAAATCACGGAACCCGCCGCGGGCCAAGCCCAGGCAATGTCATCGTCGCCCTTGACGACGCCGACCGGCGCAGGAGCGGAGGGAGCGCTGCCGGCAATCGCCGGAGCGGAGGCGGCGACAGGCACCGGGGCGGAAGCTGCCACCGGTACGCCCGCGGCACCCGGAACCGCCCCCGGGCGCGTGTCGAGCGGCCGACTCTCGACGCGCGTCGGCGACACGGGCCGAACACTGGCCACCATGGGATCGACGTTGGGCGGCACCACCCGCAGCACCTGCCCCACTTCGATGACGTTCGGATTCTCCAGGCCGTTCCAGCGCACGATGTCGCGCCAGTTCTGTCCCGAGTCGAGCCCGATGCGGATCAGCGTATCCCCGGGCTTCACCGTGTAGTAGCCCGGCTTTCCGGCGTTCTCGGCCCCCGGCAGGGGAACCGCAGGATCGGTCGGGCGGGCGGCAGCCACGCCGGTGCCCGGAGCGCGGCGCACTGCGGTGGCCCGATCCTCCACCGGTGCACGATGACTGGGCGAAGCACAACCGGCCAGTACACACGCGGCAAGGACGCAAACACCCAGCTTCCAACGCATCAGATCTCCTGAAAGTGAACAAGCGCGCCCGAGCGCACCTCAACTCACGCCAGATTTTAATGGGACAAAATGTACCGCTTCGTGCCTCGTGTGAAGAAAACGTCCATCTGCGAGGTGATCGACCACCAGCAATACCTGCCCTGCCCCAGCGCCGGTTTCCACCGGCGCGACAAGGCGCCCTCCCGGGGCCAGTTGTGCCAGCCATGCTGCCGGGATTTCGCCGCCTCCCGCGGCAGCGATGATGCCGTCGTACGGAGCCTGGGGCGAGAATCCGAGGCAGCCATCGCCGTAGACCAGCCTCACGTTGGAATGGCGCAAGGGCTGCAGCAGCGCAAGCGCTTTCTCGTGCAACGGGCGCAAGCGCTCGATCGACACGACTTGACGCGCCAGCAGCCCCAGAAGGGCGGCTTGGTAACCGCAGCCCGTGCCGATCTCCAGCACGCGGCCCATCCCCTGAAGCCCACGGCCGGCGCAGAGCAACTCCAGCATGCGGGCGACGACGGAGGGCTTGGAAATGGTCTGCCCGAAGCCGATCGGCAGGCTGGTGTCCTCGTAGGCCTGGAGCAGCAAGGCAGGATCGACGAAATGGTGTCGCGGCACGCTCAGCAGCGCTTCGCGGACCCGCGGGTCACGCAGCCCCAGTTCCGCCAGGCGCTGCACCATGAGACGACGCAAGCGGTCCAGGTCGGGCCCGGGCCGTCCAGGCACCTCCGGCAGGCGTGCGCGATCCTGCGCCGCCTGCTGCAAGGGACGCTGCGGCCGGTGCACGGCGGGGGCCTGCAGGTGGGCCGCGCGCGGCGCGGTGGCCGGCGGCACGGCCGGCACCGTCGTGCGCGGGGCGACCGGGGAGCTGACGAGGGTCTTGGCGACCGGAGCGACGCGATCGAGTGCGAGCGGGAAGTGGCGGGACGCCCCGGGCTTGGGCGGCAGGCTCACTTCTCGCCCTCGGCTTGCAGCCACCGCTGCCAAGCCGGCATCGCGGCGTGGTGCGTCAGATCGATCTGGAGCGGCGTGACGGACACGTACCCCTGGGCCGTGGCATGGAAGTCCGTGCCCTCCCCCGCCTCCTTCACGTCACCCGCAGGACCGATCCAGTAGATCGGCTCGCCGCGCGGATTCATCTGGCTGACCACCCCGGCACTCGCATGACGCCGCCCCAGGCGGCAGAGGCGTCGCCCGCGCAGCTCCTGGTAGGGCAGATTGGGGATGTTCACGTTCAGCAGGAAGGGGACTGCCGCGGGCGGCCGCTCGATCACCTCGCGAACCACCTCCCGGGCCACCCGGGCAGCGGTCTCGAGGTGATTCCACCCCTTGTCGACCAGGGAGAACGCAATGGCCGGGACCCCGAACAGGAAACCCTCCATCGCGGCCGCCACCGTCCCGGAATAGAGGGTGTCCTCCCCCAGGTTGGCGCCGTTGTTGATGCCGGACACCACCAGGTCCGGACGCTGCTCGAGCACCCCGGTCAACGCCACGTGCACGCAGTCCGACGGCGTGCCGTTGACAAAATGGAATCCGTTCGCAGCCCGGAACAGGCTGAGCGGCCGGTGCAGCGTCAACGCGTTGGAGGTCCCGCTCGCGTTCTGCTCGGGGGCCACGACGTGCAACTCGCCGAGTCCTTCGCAAGCCCGGTAGAGCGCCTGCAGGCCGGGGGCGAGGTACCCGTCATCGTTGGCAATGAGGATGCGCATGAGGGCATTGTAGAGACGAGACTGCATGCGGGGCCCGGCCGGCCCGGCTCCAAGGCGAGCGGTAGATGCAGGGCGTCTGTACACAACCCCCCGACTCGGGTTCTGACCACGGCGCCGTCCTGCACTAGGATGATCGGGTTTAACGTAACGCTGACACGGATGTCATGGTCGTCAATGTCCTGATCGTGGAAGACAACCCCGTGGCACGCGCCTTCCTCGGCCGTGTCGTGCGAGACAGTTTCAGCGACACGATCGTGATCGACGAAGCGGGCAACCTGGAGGCGGCGCGGCGCCTCATCGGCCTCACTCCGCACCACCAGGAGGAGTTGCGCCCGGACCCCTACAGGCTGATGCTGCTCGATCTCGAGTTGCCTGACGGCAACGGCATGGAAATGCTGGCGGAACTGCGGCACTACCCTGCCACGAAGATCGTGACCACCCTTTACTCGGACGACGAGCACCTCTTTCCCGCACTCCAGTGCGGTGCCGACGGTTACCTGCTGAAGGAAGATCGATTCGAGGTGCTCGTCGAAGAATTGCAGAAGATCGTTCGCGGCCACCCCCCGCTGTCCCCGGCCATCGCCAGGCGCCTGGTCATGCACTTCCGGCAGGGGGCTGGCATGGAAGTGCGGGCGGCCGACCTCACCCCGCGCGAGTCCGCCGCAGCGAAGCCCATTCCGATGGACCCGGCCGACCGGCTCGAATGCAGTCGCCTGACACCGCGCGAGAACGAAGTGCTGACCTATCTCAGCAAGGGGTTCACGATCAAGGAAATCGCCAGCTTGCTGAACATCAAGTGGTTCACCGTCAACGACCACATCAAGTCCATCTACAAGAAGCTCAACGTCTCGAGCCGGGCCGAAGCGGCCGTGCTGGCGAGCAAGCACGGGCTCGTTTGACTTCGACGCGGAGGAGCAGGACCGGCGCGAGGGACGCGGCTGCGCATCATGGCGATCCTGCACCTTCGTCCATCGGGGGTTCGTTGCAGGCTCTTCCGATAGCCGCTGTCGCTCAGGGCGCCGGAGCGGGCGCTGCGCCCCCCTTTCCTGCGAGGCGGAAAGACCCTGTCCGTCGACTCACGTCCAGATGGAATGAAATCACCCGCGACACGCACCCCCATGTTCCCGCTTTGCTGCGCGCGGCACCGACAAGCGACAGGCAGGCGTTGCAGCCAAGGAAAATGACTTGCCGCAGTACGGCGCCACCCCGCATGCTGCTCCCCGCCCCTGCAGAGGACAAAGGGCACGCATCGGAATATCGGAACTCGACGACAGGGAAGCAGACGACAACAAGTGCTGTCTGCTGCTTACACTTCAGGGCACTTCTCTACCGGCGGAAACTATCGCCAAGCTCTGCCTCGCTGCTGCGCCTTGATGATTCCCCTCCTCCTCCACGATCTGCCCGCCAGGAGGCCCGGGCGGCAGGACGAGGCCGCCCGAGGGCGGTTCGCATCCGATCGGACGGCGGGTACGGACCTCCAAACCCGGTCGCAAGACGCTTCCGAGTCCCGGGGCGGTGCCTCGCCGCCGCCCCGGTCCGGCGGCTGCAAGCCGGCGACCAGCGAGCGCCGCCGAAGGGGCGAGCGGGTGCTGGAAGGCGCCGCAACCGTGCTTGCGCCGGCCGAGCACCGGTCCCCGCAGCATCCTCGCGTTGCCGGCGTCTGTCTGCTGCCGGCACGACTGGAATTTCGCCCAGTTGCACTGAGTACAATGGTTTTCTTCCGTCCGCCTCCTTGCTGGAGCGCGATTGTTTCCACCGCGGACGTGGGTCTGTAATGTGCACGCCCGCATTGCGCGAACGACAAGCACCTTGAAAGCAGCCAACCAGGTTGCCGCCACCTTGCGGTTGCGCGGCACGACCATCCCGGTGATCGCGCTCGCTGTGCGAACGGCCGACCCTGAACAACTGGAGGACGAGCTGGCCCGCAAGGTGCTCGAGGCCGATGGCAGCCTTGCCGGTGGGCTCGGCGTCATCGACCTCTCCGCCCTGACCGAGCCACCTCCGTCGCTGGCCCCGCTTGCAGAGATGGTGCGCCGCTTCGGCATGCGCCCCGTCGCAGTGCTGGGCGCGGACGAGGCTTTCGGGTCGGAAGCCGACGCGCTGGGCCTCGCGCTGCTTCCCGCCGCGGGACGCGGCATGGCCGCGCGAAACGAGCCAGACGCGGCACCGGCGCCCATCGCGGCGCCCGAACCTGTCCCCCCGCCCGTCGTGCCGGAACCGCTGCTTGCGACTGCAATGCTGCTCGACCGACCCTTGCGATCGGGCCAGCGGGTCTATGCCCGCGGCCGCGACCTTGTTCTGCTCGCCGGCGCCAGCCCCGGTTCCGAGTTGATCGCCGACGGCAACATCCACTGCTACGGACCATTGCGGGGCAGGGCGATGGCCGGTGCCAGCGGGGACACGAGCGCCCATGTCTTCGCACTGGACTTCCAGGCCGAACTGGTCTCGATCGCCGGCATCTACAAGTCCTTCGAGCAGTTGTCCGACGAATTCCGCGGCCGCCCGGTGCGCGCCAGCCTGCAACTCGAAGGCGAACAGCGCCGCATCGTGCTGAGTCCGCTCGGCGACCGCTGAGCCGAATCGGCCCTACAAAAGAACAGCCAGACTGGATTGAACAGAATGAGCAATGCCAAGATCATCGTCGTGACCTCCGGCAAAGGGGGCGTCGGCAAGACCACCACCAGCGCAAGCTTCGCCACCGGACTCGCGATGCGTGGCCACAAGACGGCCGTGATCGACTTCGACGTCGGCCTGCGCAACCTCGATCTCATCCTGGGCTGCGAGCGGCGCGTGGTCTACGATTTCGTGAATGTCATCCAGGGCGAGGCGACCCTGAATCAGGCATTGATTCGGGACAAGCGCTGCGAGAACCTCCACATCCTTCCCGCCTCGCAGACGCGGGACAAGGACGCACTGACGGAGGAAGGGGTCGAGCGCGTGATCGACGAGCTCCGCGCGATGGGTTTCGAGTACATCGTCTGCGACTCGCCGGCCGGTATCGAGCATGGAGCGCTGATGGCCCTCACCTTCGCCGACGATGCTGTCATCGTCACGAACCCGGAGGTCAGCTCGGTGCGCGACTCCGATCGCATCCTCGGCATCCTCCAGGCCCGATCCCGCCGTGCGAGGGAGGGTCGCGAACCGGTCAAGGAACACCTGCTGATCACGCGGTACTCGCCCCGGCGCGTGGACGAAGGCGAGATGCTGTCGCACGGCGACGTGCACGACCTGCTGCGCGTGCCGCTCATCGGCATCATTCCCGAGTCCGAAGTCGTGCTGCAGGCCTCGAACCAAGGCACGCCGGCCATCCACATGAAGGGCGAGCCAGTGGCGGAAGCCTACGCCGACGTCGTCGCTCGCTTCCTCGGCGAGGAACGTCCCTTGCGCTTTGCCACGGTCGAGAAGCGCGGCCTGCTGCAACGCTTGTTCGGAGGCAAGTGATGTCGCTGCTCAAGACGCTGTTCGGCTCACGCCCCAGCACGGCCTCGGTGGCAAAGGATCGGCTTCAACTCATCATTGCGCGCGAGCGCTCGGATCATGCCGCCATCGACTGGCTGCCCCGACTGCAGAAGGACCTGCTGGAGGTCATTGCACGCTACGTTCCGGTGGAGCCGGACGCCGTGAAGGTGGAGATGGAACGCAGCGACAACCTCGAATTGCTGGAAATCAACATTGCCCTGCCTGATCCGGGAACGAGTCGCACGCCATCCTCTGCAGGGCGCTGAACGGATAGACACCGTGTTCCAGTTGGGAGCCGGTGACATCGGGCCATATGCATTCCACCGCAGCCTGAGGGACGCCGTCTTCGGAAGGCCCCGACAGGAACTGTTCGGAACGCTTCTCGCCGCTTGCCCGCCGGCAGGCGGCGTCGCTTTCGACGGGGGGCGGAGCACCGAGGACTGCTGAGCCAGGGATTCGGACTCGGCGGAGCCAGGGACCGGGACTTGAAGCGGGCCAGGGAACTCGAAGGAGTAGCCAGAGCGCGAGGGAAACACCAGCCGGGACCCGGAATGGTTCAGCAAGGCATCGTGCCTCGCCCGATTCCGCCGCCCCGAAAGCAAAACCCCCGACCGCTGCATAGCGACCGGGGGTTTGGGTGTAATAGCCTGACGA
>NZ_QXMG01000050.1 GCF_003569765.1 Caldimonas tepidiphila
ATAACTCCGCCCGGGGTCAGGGGAAGCTCCCCCTCAATTCATTTGTGCAACAGAGCCGTCCGAGGTAGTAGCGGCCGAATGATCCGGTGGGGTCGCGCCTTCGAAGCCCTGACAACGGACCAAGCAGCGAGGACGAGATGAGCACGTTGAGGCAATGCCTGGAACAAGTGAGTGACCCCAGGCCCGCGCAGTGCAAGCGCCACGACCTGGAGCAGGTGCTGCGGTACTGCGTGCTGGCGGTCGCCTCAGGGGCAACCTCGTACCGCAGGATCCACATCCTCATCGACACGCATTGGCTGCGGCTCAACGAGGTGTTCGGCAGTCGCTGGAGGCGCGCGCCGGCTTACACCTCGGTGCGCTTTGATCCTGCAGGGGCTCGATGCGGCGCAGCTCGAAGGCGCCATGCGCAGCCTCGCCGGCGAGCAGGTGCAGCAATCCACCCCGACTGGGCTTTTTTCTTTCCGCCGCGGCCCGCACCACTTTCCTGCCCTGCAAACCGGCAACTCGCTGCGCCGCTCAAGGCAGCTGCCCCAGCTCCGCATCCCCCGCCTCCAGCGCCGCCTCGGCATCGGCGGCGAAGAGCCGCGCGGCGAGGCGGCGCTCGCGCTGCGCGACGGCCTGAAGGAAGTCGCGTGCGCTGCCCATGGCGCGGAAGCTGTCGTAGCCGGCCAGCAGCATGCGGTGCAGCTCGCCGAAACCCGCCGCCTCCGCGGGCCGCTGCACCCACTGCAGGCTCTGCCTCAGCAGCGGGACGCGGGTGTGCGCGTCGAGCGACTCGCCCACCGCCAGCACCAGGCGCAACTGCGTCTCGCGCTCTTCGGGGCGGCAGCCGCGCTGCCAGGCGCGCAGATAGCCCCTCGCGTCCAGCATGCCGCAGGGCAGCGCCGCCTCCGCGACGCGGCTGTCCAGCACCTCGGTCAGCGCGTGCAGCTCGCCCATCAGCCCGATCGTGTCGACGACCCGCTGCGGGAAGATCCGCGTCAGCGTCGGCACGAGGCTGCAGAACTGCCGGTCCCGCCGGCTGAAGTCCCTGGGCCCGTAGACCTCCTCCAGGAAGAAGCGCGTCGCCTGCGCGTGGCGCGGATCGGCCAGCAGGTCGGCGTAGGTGGTGAGGAAGCGCCGCTGCTGATAGCGCTTGACCGCCAGCACCCGGTCGTCCAGGTCCTGGTCGCAGCGCCTGCGTTCGCGCTCGACGCGCACGGTGTCGAAGCTGTGCAGGATGGAGGCGGGGGTGTGGTGCATCGCGGCTCGGCTCCCGGCATTGAAGGACGACGCTCCGGCATGCGAAGCGGGCCTCGCCGACTCCAGCAAGCCACCTGCCCGCCGCAGGGCCGGGGCTCGCCCGCACCGCAACGGCCGGCGCCCGCGGCCCGGGTGTGCGACACCGCCGCGCGCCGGCCCGACAAACCCGACAAAGCCCACATGCCCCCGTCCCCGCTTGCGTTGCGGCGGGAGGAAATGTTGAACTGCGACAAGCACTTGGCTGATCCGGCGGGGTCTGGCATCGAAGTTGCGGAAAGGGCTCCGACCCGAAGCCGAGCCCTGGAGCCGCCATGCAAGACCGCGATCCCGCCGCAGCCGCCCGCCTGCCCAAGCCCGTCTACCTGGACCATGCCGCGACCACGCCGGTCGATCCCCGCGTCCTGGCGGCGATGCTGCCCTACCTCGGCGAGGCCTTCGGCAATCCCGCGAGCCGCTCGCATGCCTACGGCTGGGACGCCGAGGCCGCCGTCGAGGCGGCACGCGGGCAGGTCGCGGCGCTGATCGGCGCCGACCCGCGCGAGATCGTCTGGACCTCCGGCGCGACCGAGTCGAACAACCTCGCGATCAAGGGCGGGGCGAGCTTCCTGCGCGGCAAGGGACGCCACCTCGTCACGGTCGCGACCGAGCACAAGGCGGTGCTCGACACGGTGCGCGAGCTGGAGCGCCAGGGCTGGGAGGCAACGGTGCTGCCGGTCGGCCCCGACGGGCTGCTCGACCCGCAGGCCTTCGCCGCGGCGTTGCGTCCGGACACCGTGCTCGCCTCGGTGATGTTCGTCAACAACGAGACCGGCGTGATCCAGGACATCGCGGCGCTCGGCCGCATCTGCCGCGCCCGCGGCGTGCTGTTCCATGTCGACGCGGCGCAGGCCGCCGGCAAGCTGCCGATCGACGTGGAGGCGCTGGCGGTCGACCTGATGTCGCTGTCGGCGCACAAGGTCTACGGGCCCAAGGGCATCGGCGCGCTCTACGTGCGGCGCCGGCCGCGCGTGCGGCTGGAGGCGCAGATCCACGGCGGCGGGCACGAGCGCGGCATGCGCTCCGGGACGCTGCCGACGCACCAGATCGTCGGCATGGGCGCGGCCTTCGCGCTCGCGCAGGAGCTGCTCGGCACCGAGTGCGAGCGCATCCGCGGCCTGCGCGAGCGGCTGTGGGCCGGGCTGTCGCGGCTCGACGAAGTGCATCTCAACGGCCACCCCGAGCGCCGCACGCCGGGCCACCTCAACGTCAGCTTCAGCTACGTGGAGGGCGAGTCGCTGCTGATGGGCATGAAGGACATCGCGGTCTCGTCCGGCTCGGCCTGCACCTCCGCGAGCCTGGAGCCGAGCTACGTGCTGCGCGCGATGGGCCGCAGCGACGAGCTCGCGCACAGCTCGATCCGCTTCACGGTCGGCCGCTTCACGAGCGAGGCCGAGATCGACTTCACGATCGCGCGCGTCGCGCAGGTGGTGGCCAGGCTGCGCGGGCTCAGCCCGCTGTGGGACCTGGTGCAGGCCGGCATCGACCCGGACACGATCCAGTGGGCCGCGCACTGAGCGGCCCGCGCGCGCTCCCCGGCATCCCCTCATCGAACGACAGGAGGTTTCCATGGCTTACAGCGACAAGGTCGTCGACCACTACGAGAACCTGCGCAACGTCGGCGGCTTCGATGCCGGCGAGGCGGGCGTCGGCACCGGCATGGTCGGCGCGCCGGCCTGCGGCGACGTGATGCGGCTGCAGATCAAGGTCAACGCCGAGGGCGTGATCGAGGACGCGCGGTTCAAGACCTACGGCTGCGGCTCGGCGATCGCCTCGTCCTCGCTCGTCACGGAGTGGGTGCGCGGCAAGACGCTCGACGAGGCGCTGCACATCAGGAACACGCAGATCGCCGAGGAGCTCGCGCTGCCGCCGGTGAAGATCCACTGCTCGATCCTGGCCGAGGACGCAATCAAGGCGGCCGTGGCCGACTTCCGGGGCAAGCAGGCCCGGCCGCCCGCCGGCGACGGCGACGCCGCCCTCGGCGGGCAGGCCGCGCGCAGCCCCGCGGCGGCCTGAGCGCCTCCCGCCTTCTTCCCACCCACAGGTGCACACCATGGACGCTTCCGTCATTCCCGCCACGCCCGCCGCGGCGCCGATGCCCGACCCGCTCGTCTTCACCGGCCATGCCGCGGCGAAGGTCGCCGAGCTGATCGCCGAGGAGGGCAACCCGGCGCTGAAGCTGCGGCTCTACGTCACCGGCGGCGGCTGCTCCGGCTTCCAGTACGGCTTCGCCTTCGACGACGCGGTCGCCGAGGACGACACGCAGATCCGCAGGGACGGCGTGACGCTGCTGGTCGACGCGATGAGCCTGCAGTACCTCACGGGCGCCGAGATCGACTACGAGGACGGGCTGGAGGGCTCGCGCTTCGTGATCCACAACCCGAACGCGCAGACCACCTGCGGCTGCGGCAGCTCGTTCTCGATGTGAGCGCGCGCCGCTCCCCCGATGTCCCGATGAGCAAGGAAAACCGTCCATGAGCGTGTCCCTCACCCCGGCCGCGGCGCGGCATGTGCAGAAGTCCCTGGGCAAGCGCGGCAAGGGCCTGGGCCTGCGGCTCGCGGTCAAGACCAGCGGCTGCTCCGGCTACGCCTATGCGCTGGAGTTCGTCGACGAGATGAATCCCGAGGACCGGTGCTTCGAGCATCACGGCGTGAGGATCGTCGTCGATCCGCGCAGCCTGCCGCTGCTCGACGGCACCGAGCTCGACTTCGTGCGCGAGGGTCTCAACGAGGGCTTCAAGTTCAGCAACCCGAACGCCCGCGCCAACTGCGGCTGCGGCGAGAGCTTCAGCGTCTGAGCGACGCAGGGCCGGGCCGCCGGCGTCGCGATGCCGGCCGGCCCCGCAAGGTCGAACCACGAAGGAGCATGCGATGGCACTGCTGCAAATCGCCGAGCCCGGACAGAGCGCCGCGCCTCACCGGCACCGGCTCGCCGCCGGCATCGATCTCGGCACCACGAACTCGCTCATCGCCACCGTCGCGAGCGCGGTGCCGCGCGCGCTGCCGGACGAGCGCGGCGCGCTGCTGCTGCCCTCGGTCGTGCGCTACCACGCCGGCGGCGGCGGCGGCGTCTGCGTCGGTGCCGGCGCGCAGGCCGCGCAGGCCGAGGACGCGGCCAACACCATCGTCTCGGTCAAGCGCTTCATGGGCCGCACGCTCGCCGACCTGCCGCAGGCGCGGGCCTTGCCCTACCGCTTCGTCGACGCGCCGGGCATGGTGGGGCTGGAGACCGCCGCGGGCGTGAAGTCGCCGGTCGAGGTGTCCGCGGAGATCCTCCGGGCGCTGCGTGCGCGGGCCGAGGGCAGCCTCGGCGGCGAGCTGGGCGGCGTGGTGATCACGGTGCCGGCGTATTTCGACGACGCGCAGCGCCAGGCCACCAAGGACGCGGCGCGGCTCGCGGGCCTGCCGGTGCTGCGACTGCTCAACGAGCCCACCGCGGCCGCGATCGCCTACGGGCTCGACCGGCGGGCCGAGGGCTGCGTCGCGGTCTACGACCTCGGCGGCGGCACCTTCGACGTCTCGGTGCTGCGGCTGACGCAGGGCGTCTTCGAGGTGCTCGCCACCGGCGGCGACTCGGCGCTCGGCGGTGACGACTTCGACCGCTTGCTCGCCGAGTGGTGCTGCGAGCAGCACGGCGTCGGCCGCGCCGATGCCCCGGGCGGGCGCCTCGCCGCGCTCGGGCCGCGCGAGCAGCGCGCGCTGCTCGCGGCCGCCCGCCGCGCGAAGGAGGCGCTGTCGAGCGCGCCGCAGGCCCTGCTCGAGCTGGCGCGGGACGACGGCGCGCGGCTCGCCTGCACCGTGACGCGAGACGGCCTCGCGCGGCTCGCCGAGCCGCTGGTCCGGCGCACGCTCGTCGCGACGCGCCGCGCGCTGCGCGACGCGGGCCTCGGGCCCGAGGGGATCGCGGAGGTCGTGCTCGTCGGCGGCTCGACGCGCATGCCGGTGGTGCGCGAGGCGGTGCGCGCGCTGTTCGGCCGCGAGCCGCTCGCCGGCATCGACCCCGACCAAGTGGTCGCGCTCGGCGCGGCGATCCAGGCCGATGCGCTCGCCGGCAACCGCGGCGCGGACGGCGGCTTCCTGCTGCTCGACGTCTGCCCGCTGTCGCTCGGGCTCGAGACGATGGGCGGCCTCGTCGAGAAGATCATCCCGCGCAACGCCACGCTGCCGCTGGCGCGCGCGCAGGACTTCACCACCTTCAGGGACGGGCAGACCGCGATGTCGATCCACGTCGTGCAGGGCGAGCGCGAGTCGGTGTCCGACTGCCGCTCGCTCGCGCGCTTCGTGCTGCGCGGCATCCCGCCGATGGTCGCGGGCGCCGCGCGCATCCGCGTCACCTTCCGGATCGACGCCGACGGGCTGCTCGCCGTGTCGGCGCGCGAGCAGACCTCGGGCGTCGAGGCGCATGTGGAGGTCCGGCCGTCCTACGGGCTCGGCGACGCGCAGATCGCCGCGATGCTCGGCGAGGCCTTCGCCGAGGCCGACGCCGATGCGCGGCTGCGCATGCTGCGCGAGGCGCAGGTCGACGCGCGGCGGCTGCTCGACGCCACCGAGCGCGCGCTGGCCGAGGACGGTGACCTGCTGCTGTCGATCACCGAGCGCGATGCGGTGCGGCGCGCGATGCACCGCCTCGCCGAGGGCCTGGAGACGCAGGCGCCGGCCGCGGACGTGAAGGCCGCGGCCGAGGCGCTCAATGCCGCGACCGCCGAGTTCGCCGCGCGCCGCATGAACGCGACGATCCGCAGGGCGCTGGCCGGCCGCGAGCTGCAGAGCATTGGCTGAAGGAGCGCCGCCATGCCCACCATCACCGTGCTGCCGCACCGCGAACTCTGTCCCGCGGGCATGCGCCTGGAGGCCGCGGCCGGCGACTCGCTCGCCGAGCGGCTGCTCGCCGCCGGCGTCGCGATCGAGCACGCCTGCGACCTCGTCGGCGCCTGCGCCACCTGCCACGTGCATGTGCGCGAGGGCGCGCACACGCTCGCCGCGCCCGACGAGGATGAGGAGGACGAGCTCGACCAGGCCTGGGGCATCGACGCGCAGTCGCGCCTGGCCTGCCGCGTGCGGGTGGGGCAGGGCGAGCTCGCGGTCGAGCTGCCGCGCCACAGCCGCAACCACGCGCGCGAGCGCTGACGCCGCCCGCACCCGCGCCGTCCCCGACGGGCCCGACGCCGCCAGGCGTGCGGGCCCGTCGCGCTTGCGCGGGGCGGATTGCCGCGCCGCGGGCGCAGGGGCTCGCCCGGCGAGCCAGCGTGGCGGTGTGGCAAACGGAACAAACCCGACACCCCCGCCGACGAGACCGACGCGGCCGCCGCGAGCCGGCCCGCCCGGGCGCCGGCGGGGCGGGGAAATGTCTTCCATATCAATGACTTGCGTGGCCGCGCGCGCATGGCATGGGTCTTGCGAAAGCCGCTTCGAAAGGAGTCGCACCATGCAAGCCGGCATCACCATCAACGACACCACGCTGCGCGATGGAGAGCAGACCGCGGGGGTCGCCTTCACGGCGCAGGAGAAGTGCGCGATCGCGCTCGCGCTGTCGCGCTCCGGGGTGCCGGAGATGGAGGTGGGCATCCCGGCGATGGGCGAGCAGGAGATCGAGACGGTCAACGCGATCGCGGCGCTCGGGCTCGACGCGCAGCTGATGGTGTGGGGCCGCATGTGCGAGGCCGACCTCGATGCCGCGATGCGCTGCGACGCCGAGATCATCCACCTCTCCGTGCCGGTGTCGGACATCCAGCTCGAGCACAAGCTCCAGCGCTCGCGCCGCTGGGCGCTGGAGCAGGTGGACCGCTTCGTCGCCGAGGCGGCGCTGTCCGGGCGCGTCGTCTCGGTCGGCGCGGAGGACGCGTCGCGCGCCGACCCGGCCTTCCTGTCGCAGCTCGCGCGGCTCGCGCAGCAGCGCGGCGCCTCGCGCATCCGCTTCGCCGACACGCTCGGCGTGCTCGACCCCTTCGCCACCTTCGAGGCCATCGCGCGGCTGCGCTACGCGGTGGAAATCGACATCGAGATCCACGCGCACAACGACCTGGGCCTCGCCACCGCGAACACGCTGGCCGCGGTGCGCGCCGGCGCGACGCATGCCAACACCACCGTCAACGGCCTCGGCGAGCGCGCCGGCAACGCCGCGCTCGAGGAGGTGGTGATGGCGCTGCGCCATCTCCAGGGGCTCGACGCCGGCGTCGACACGAAGGCGCTCGTGCCGATCTCGCGCCTCGTCGCGCAGGCCTCGGGCCGGCCGGTGGCGGCCAACAAGTGCATCGTCGGCGAGGCGGTGTTCACGCACGAGTCCGGCATCCATGTCGACGGGCTGCTGAAGAACGCGAGCAACTACGAGAGCTTCGACCCGGCCGAGCTCGGGCGCGAGCGCCGCACCGTGCTCGGCAAGCACTCCGGCTCGCACGCGGTGCGGGCGGCCTACCAGGCGCTCGGCGTGTCCGTCGCCGACGCGCAGCTCGAGCCGCTGCTCGCGCGCATCCGCCGCCACGCGATGCAGGCCAAGCGCGCGCCGAGCGACGCCGAGCTGCGCCGCTTCCTGCACGAGGCGGGCGAGGCCGCCGGCGCCTGCCGGGAGCGCTCATGATGCGCGAGGACGAGGCGCTCGCCGCGCTGCGCCGCGAGCCGCTGCTGCAGCCGCCCGCGGCGCCGCAGCCCGGCCTGTGGCGGCAGCTGCGCGAGGACGCGCGCTGCGTGCGCGAGCGCGACCCCGCGGCGCGCTCGATGCTCGAGGTCTGCACCCTCTATCCCGGCGTGCAGGCGGTGGCGCTGCACCGCGTCGCGCACCGCCTGTGGCGGCGCGGCTGGCGCTTCCTGCCGCGCGCGATCTCCTTCTTCTCGCGCTGGCTGACCAACGTCGACATCCACCCGGCGGCGCGCATCGGCCGGCGCTTCTTCATCGACCACGGCGCCGGCGTCGTGATCGGCGAGACCGCCGAGATCGGCGACGACGTGACGATGTACCACGGCGTCACGCTCGGCGGCACGACCTGGAACCCCGGCAAGCGTCATCCCACCGTGGGCCACGGGGCGCTGATCGGCGCGGGCGCCAAGATCCTCGGCGCGATCGAGATCGGCCGGCGCGCGCGCATCGCGGCGAACTCGGTCGTGATCGAGGACGTGCCCGACGGCGCGACGGTGGTCGGCAACCCGGGCCGCGTCGTGATCCCGAGGCACCGCCGCCAGCGCGCCGCGCACGGGTTCGATCTGGATCACCACCTGATCCCCGACCCGGTCGGCAAGGCCATCGGCTGCCTGCTGGAGCGGGTGACCCAACTGGAGCAGCAGCTGCAGGCGCGGCAGGCCGCGAGCCCGGCCGCCGATCCGGCCGACGACCCCTCGGGATGCAGCCGCTGCGACGACAGCTGTGCCGAACCCCCCTTTGGCGCGCTCGCGCGCCGCACCGGAGCCCGCCCATGATGGACAACCTCACCCAGCGACTGAAGAACCTGTCTTCGGCCGAAGACTTCCTCGGCTTCTTCGGCGTGCCCTTCGACCAGAAGGTCGTCAACGTCAGCCGACTGCACATCCTCAAGCGCTTCTTCCAGTACATCCGCAGCGAGCCCGACCTGCCGCGCGACGACGAGTCGGCGCTGTTCGCCTGCTACCGCCGGCTGCTGCTGCAGGCCTATCACGACTTCGTCGCCTCGACGCCGGCCAAGGAGAAGGTGTTCAAGGTGTTCCAGGACGCGCAAGGCCAGCAGCATGTCTCGCTCGACAGCCTGAAGGCCTCGCTGCCCTCGGCCGCCCGGCCCGCCACGCAGTCCGCCGGCGCCTGAGCCCCGCCCGCCCGCCACCGCAGGAGTCCCACCATGCACATCGTCGTCTGCATCAAGCAGGTCCCCGACTCGGCGCAGATCCGCGTCCATCCGGTCACCAACACCATCATGCGCCAGGGGGTGCCGGCCATCGTCAACCCCTACGACCTGTTCTCGCTGGAGGAGGCGCTGCGCCTGAAGGACAAGTTCGGCGGCCGCGTCACGGCGATCTGCATGGGCCCGCCACAGGCCGAGGAAGCGCTGCGCAAGTGCATCTCCTACGGCGCGGACGACGCGATCCTCGTCACCGACCGCGCCTTCGCCGGCGCCGACACGCTGGCCACCTCCTACGCGCTCGCCGCCGCGATCCGCCAGATCGACAAGGAGCAGCAGGTCGACATCGTCTTCACCGGCAAGCAGACCATCGACGGCGACACCGCGCAGGTCGGCCCCGGCATCGCCAAGCGCATGGAGCTGCAGCTGCTGACCTACGTGTCGCGCATCGTCGAGGTGGACCTCGTGGCCCGCACGATCGTCGTCGAGCGCCGCGCCGAGGGCGGCGTGCAGCTGCTCAAGACCGCGCTGCCCTGCCTGATCACGATGCTGGAGAACACCAACGAGCTGCGCTTCGCGACGATGCCCGCGATGATCCACGCCGCCGGCTACCCGGTGCGCAAGTGGAACAAGGACGAGGCCGGCGTCGAGGACATCAGCAAGATCGGCCTGAAGGGCTCGCCCACCGTGGTGAGCAAGGTCTTCGGCCCGACGCCGCGCTCGGAGAAGGCCGAGATGCTGGTGGTCGAGAACTCCACGCCGCGCGACGTCGCGCTCAACGTGCTGCAGAAGGTCTTCACCCGCCAGGTCACGCTGGAGCAGGACCTGCTCGACAAGGTCGCCCACTGAAGGAGCCCGCCATGACCGACAACGCACAGAACGCACCCGCCAGGAAGCCGGCCGGCAAGGGCGGCCGCAACCTCGAACTGCCCGAACA
The DNA here is from genome assembly GCF_003569765.1 of Caldimonas tepidiphila. Lineage (GTDB taxonomy): Bacteria > Pseudomonadota > Gammaproteobacteria > Burkholderiales > Burkholderiaceae_C > Caldimonas > Caldimonas tepidiphila. Next base: position 10,015 of record NZ_QXMG01000050.1, read on the forward strand.
CCTGAAGGCCTACAAGGGCGTCTGGGTGTTCATCGAACACGACCGCGGCCACGTGCACTCGGTGTCCTGGGAGCTTCTCGGCGAGGCGCGCAAGCTCGCCGACACGCTCGGATCGAAGGTCGCGGGCGTGCTGCTCGGCGGCCCCGACGAGGACCTCGACCGCTTCGCGAAGGAGGCCTGCACCTACGGCGCGGACCTCTGCTACATCGTGCGCGACCCGGTCCTGAAGGGCTACCGCAACGAGCCCTTCACGAAGGGCCTGACCGACCTCGTCAACAAGTACCAGCCGGAGATCGTGCTGCTCGGCGCGACGACGATGGGCCGCGACCTCGCAGGCTCGGTGGCGACCACGCTCGCCACGGGGCTCACCGCCGACTGCACCGAGCTGCGCATCGACCCGGCCTCGAAGGCGCTCGCGGCGACCCGCCCGACCTTCGGCGGGTCCCTCCTGTGCACGATCATGACGCTGGCCTACCGGCCGCAGATGGCGACCGTGCGGCCGCGCGTGATGGCGATGCCGCGCGCCGACGCCTCGCGCAGCGGCGAGGTGATCGAGGACTCGCTCGGCATGGTCGAGACGAGCATCGTCACCAAGCTGCTCGACTTCATCCCCGACGCCAGCACCAACAGGATCAACCTGCCCTATGCCGACGTGATCGTCGCGGGCGGCAAGGGCCTGAAGAACCCGGAGAACTTCCGGCTGTGCTTCGAGCTCGCCCGCGTGCTCGGCGGCGAGGTGGGGGCCACGCGCCCGGTGGTGCAGTCCGGCTGGGTCGAGGCGGAGCGCCAGGTCGGCCAGACCGGCAAGACCGTGCGTCCCAAGCTCTACATCGCTGCCGGCATCTCCGGCGCGATCCAGCACCGCGTCGGCATGGAGAGCGCGGACGTGATCGTCGCGATCAACACCGATGCGAACGCGCCGATCTTCGACTTCGCCCACATCGGCATCGTCGGCAACGCGATGCAGGTGCTGCCCGCGCTGACCCAGGCCTTCGCCGAGCACCTGAAGGCGCGTGCGCCGAAGGCCGCCTGAGACCCCGGCCCAGCCAAGGAGCTGACATGAACGTTCCCAAGAAATTCGACGCCATCGTCGTCGGCGCCGGCGCCTCCGGCAATGCGGCGGCCTACACGATGGCCAAGGCAGGACTCAAGGTGCTGCAGATCGAGCGGGGCGAGTACCCCGGCTCGAAGAACGTGCAGGGCGCGATCCTGTACTCGGACGCGCTGGAAAAGATCATCCCGGACTTCCGCGAGGACGCGCCGCTGGAGCGCCACATCATCGAGCAGCGCATGTGGGTGCTCGACGACGACTCCTTCGTCGGCACGCATTTCAGGAGCGCCGGCTACGACAAGCCGCCCTACAACCGCTACACCATCATCCGCGCGCAGTTCGACAAGTGGTTCTCGTCCAAGGTGCGCGAGGCCGGCGGCCTCGTGATCTGCGAGACCACGGTGCAGGAGCTGATCTTCGACGGCGACCAGGTGGTGGGGGTGAAATGCGACCGCGAGCATGGCGATGTGTTCGCCGACGTGGTGATCCTGGCCGATGGCGTGAACTCGACCCTCGCGCGCAAGGCGGGCTTCCACGGCGAGATCCAGGCCGGCAACGTGGCGCTCGCGGTCAAGGAGATCCTCTTCATGCCGCAGGAGACGATCGAGCAGCGCTTCAACATCGGCGAGGACTCGGGCGTCGTCATCGAGATGGTCGGCAAGATCACCGACGGCATGATGGGCACGGGCTTCCTCTACACCAACAAGGACTCGCTCACCATCGGCGTCGGCTGCATGCTCGGCGACTTCAAGGCCAACCCGAAGCGCAGCTCGCCCTACCTGCTGCTGGAGAGGATGAAGCAGCACCCGTCGATCGCGCCGCTGATCGCCGGCGGCGAGATGAAGGAGTACACCGCGCACCTGATCCCCGAGGGCGGCTTCTACGCGGTCCCGAAGGTCTACGGCAACGGCTGGATGATCGTCGGCGACTCCGGCGGCTTCGTGAACGCGGTGCACCGCGAGGGCTCGAACCTGGCGATGACGACCGGGCGCCTGGCCGCCGAGGCGGTGATCGCCGCCAAGGCCGCGGGCAAGCCGATGCGCGAGGCAGTTCTGAAATCCTACAAGCAGGCGCTCGACGAGAGCTTCGTGATGAAGGACCTGCACAAGTACCGCGACATGCCGGGCGTGTTCCATCAGAACAAGCAGTTCTTCACCACCTACCCGCAGCTCGCCGCCGATGCCGCGCGCACGATGATCACGGTCGACGGCATCGACAAGAAGACCAAGGAGCGCCAGGTCTTCGCGAGCTTCCGCCAGTCCCGCTCGCTCACCGGCCTCGTGGGCGACGCCTTCAAGCTCTGGAGGGCCTTCCGATGAACGCCATCACCGTCAACGTGGAAGAGAAGCTCTTCCAGAACCGCTACCGCGTCGATGCCGGCCGGCCGCACATCCGAATCCGCCAGCCGGAGGTCTGCGCCAACGACTGCAGGGACAAGAGCTGCACCTTCGTCTGCCCGGCGCAGTGCTACCGCGCCGAGGGCAACGGCCAGGTGGTGCTGATCACCGACGGCTGCCTCGAGTGCGGCAGCTGCCGCATCATCTGCTCCGAGCACGCCAACGTCGACTGGGAGTACCCGCGCGGCGGCCACGGCATCCTGTTCAAGTTCGGCTGAGGAAGGCGCCTGATGATCGACGACATCGGGGTGTTCCTCACCCATGCGATCCAGCTCGAACGCGACGCGGCGCGCCAGTACGAGGATCTGGCGCAGGCCATGCGCACCGCGGGCAATCGCGAGGTGGAAGACTTCTTCGGCCGGATGGCGGAGTTCTCGCGCCGCCACCTGAAGGAGGCGATGCGGCGCGGCGGCTTCCAGCAGCTGCCGGTGCTCGCGCCCGCGGACTTCCGGTGGCCCGAGGGCGTGAGCCCCGAGGCCGCGGGCTGGCAGGGCGTCGACGGGCTGATCGACGTGCGCGACGCGCTGCAGCTCGCGCTGCACAGCGAGCTCGGCGGCCATGCCTTCTACCGCGCCGTCGCGCAGCGCAGCCCGGACCCCGAAGTGCGGCGCATGGCCGCGGAGTTCGAGTTGGAGGAGGCCGAGCATGTCGCCGAACTCGAGCGCTGGATCGACCGCCAGGCAGCCTGAATCGACCCTTGTCCCCCTGCACAGGAGAAACGAGATGCCCCGTCCGCAGAAGCACGTCTTCGTCTGCACCCAGAACCGCCCGCCGGGCCACCCGCGGGGCGCCTGCGCCGCTAAGGGATCGACCGAGGTGCTGCAGGCCTTCTGGGCCGAGCTGCAGAAGCGCGGCGCCCATGAGCGCGTGGCCGTCACCTACGCCGGCTGCATGGGGCCCTGCGAGGCGGGCCCGAACGTGCTGGTCTATCCGGAGGGCGTGATGTACGGCGGCGTCGCGAAGGCCGACGTCGCCGAGATCTTCACGCAGCACCTCGAGGGCGGCGAGCCGCTCGGGCGCCTGCTCGCGCCCGCGACCGTCTGGGGCTGAAACGCCCGGCGGCGGCAGGCCCGCCGGGGCGCCCGGCGCCTGCGGCGTGCACGGGAAGACCGGAAGTGCGCAGGATTCGGCGAAAGCCGCCCGTCCTCGCGTGCCGCGGCTCCAGTGCCGGGCGGCGCGGCCGAAAGAGGGGATCGACGCATGCCGCCGCGTGCCGCCCGTCGGCGGGCCGCGCGGCCCGCCAACGATCCTCCAGGAGACCGCGCGATGTTTTCCCCCCTCTATTGCACCGAGCTGATGCAGATGTGGAACCGCCTCGGCATGCAGCTGATGCGCACGCAGGCCGACGCCCTCGGCGCCTCGGTGCTGTGCCCTCCCGCGGTCGGTGCGGCAGATGCCGCCGGGCGGATGCCCGAGCACTTCGGCCGCATCGCCGAGGAGCTGCTCCACTTCCACCCGGCGCGCGAGATGTTCGTGCCGATGTTCCGCGGCGTGCAGCTCGCGACCCAGTCCTTCATCCACTGGACCCAGACCTGCGCGGAGCGGCGCTTCGTCACGCAGCCCTGGTGAGCGGCACCCGGGACGCGCGGCCCTCGCCCCGTTCCGGGGCAAGGCTCGCAGGCGAGGCCGCCGCAGCGATCTGCCGGCACCGTGCCCGGTCCGGCGCCTCCGGCGGGTCCGGGCTCGCCCGCCCGTGAGCGTCGGCCTTCGGGGCCCCGAAGGCCAGGGGCCGTGCTCCCGCAAGCAGCAGATCGCTGCCTCCCCGCTCAGCCCTCCTGCGCGTCCCGCTCCCGGACGGCGAGCACGACCTGCGAGGCCTCGATCACCGCGGTGGCCGGCACGCCGGGCGCGAGCCCGAGTTCCTGCGCCGCCTCCCTCGTGATCACCGCCTCGACCTCGGTCCCGCCCTGCGACTCCAGCAGCACGCGGACGTTGACCGGCCCGGCCGTCACCGCCTTCACGCGACCTCGCAGCACATTGCGCGCCGACAGCCCGGAACCCCCCGCGCCCGCCATCACCATCACCCACCGCGCCTCGACGAGCGCCAGCGCCGGGCGGCCCGGCGCGAGGCCGAGCTCGCGGCAACTCTCCATGGTGACGAGCGCGACGAGCGGCTCGCCGCCTTCGAGCTCGAGCATGAGCTCGGCATGGATCGCACCGGGGCGAAGGGCACGGACGGTGCCCCGGAACACGTTGCGGGCGCTGATGTTCACGCGCATCTCCTGCGGACCGGCGCGCCGGTTTTCTGTAGCATTGCCTACATATATTGTCAGGGTCGCGACAAGGGCCGTGCATCCCGCGTATCCCGCGCCTCAGGCCCCCGGGCAGGAGCCAGAGGGGGACGCCGGGGAGGCAGCCGCCGCGGCCGCCTGGCACGGCACTCGCTATCTACGTGCCTATACAGGTACTGGAAGTCCGATGAAGACCGATCCCCCCGCCCGCTTCGCCGCACGCATGACGCTCGAGGCCGAGTCCGGCGCCTCGCTCGGCGAGACCCGGGTGCGGCTGCTCGAGCAGATCGAGCGGCTCGGCTCGATCAGCCAGGCGGCGCGGGCGGTGCCGATGTCCTACAAGGCCGCCTGGGACGCGGTGGACACGCTCAACAACCTCGCGCCGCAGCCGCTCGTCGAGCGCGTGAGCGGCGGGCGGCAGGGCGGCGGCACGCGGCTGACCGACTACGGGCGCCGCATCGTCGCGATGTACCGCGCGCTCGAGCGCGAGTACCAGGCCGCGCTCGACCGGCTCTCGGCCCACCTCGGCGATGGGGGCGCTGGCGACATCGCCGCCTTCCGCGGGCTGATGCAGCGCGTCGGGATGCGCAGCAGCGCGCGCAACCAGTTCCTCGGCCGCATCACCGGGCTGCGCGACGGCGGTGTCGACTACGAGGTGCGGCTCGCGCTCGATCCGCGCGAGGGCATCGAGATCGTCGCCGTCATCACCCGGGCCAGCGCCGAGAACCTCGGCCTCGCGATCGGCCAGGAGGTGTTCGCGCTCGTGAAGTCCACGTCGGTGATGCTGTGCACCGAGCGGGGCCTGCGCCTGTCCGCGCGCAACCGGCTCTGGGGCGAGGTGAGCGCGGTGCACGAGGGCTCGGTCAACGACGAGGTCTGCCTCGCGCTGCCGGGCGGGCGCAGCATCGCCGCGGTGGTGACGCACGGCAGCGCCGAGGCGCTCGGGCTGAAGCCCGGCATGCCGGCCTGCGCCCTGTTCAAGTCCTCGTCCGTGATCCTGGCCGCCTGCGCCTGAACCTTCCCCGCCCGGAGCCTTCCGCCATGAAGAAGACCCTGAAGACCGTCCTGCTCGCCGCGCTGCTGCCCCTGGCCGCCGGCACGCTGCGCGCCGCCGAGGTGCAGGTGGCGGTGGCCGCCAACTTCACCGCGCCGATGAACAGGATCGCCGCGCAGTTCGAGCGCGACACCGGCCACAAGGCGGTGCTGTCCTTCGGCGCCTCGGGCAAGTTCTACGCGCAGGTCAGGAACGGCGCGCCCTTCGAGGTGATGCTGTCCGCCGACGACGAGACGCCGGCCAAGCTGGAGAAGGAGGGCGGCACGGTGCCCGGCAGCCGCTTCACCTACGCGATCGGCAAGCTGGTGCTCTGGAGCGCGCAGCCGGGCGTCGTCGACGAGCGGGGCGAGGTGCTGAGGAAGGGCGGCTTCCGGCACCTGGCCCTCGCCAACCCGCGCACCGCGCCCTACGGCGCCGCGGCGCTCGAGGTGATGAAGTCAATGGGCGTGCTCGAGGCGACCACGCCGAGGTTCGTGCAGGGCGAGAACATCGCGCAGACCTTCCAGTTCGTCTCCACCGGCAACGCGCAGCTCGGCTTCGTGGCGATGGCGCAGGTGTTCGAGGACGGCGTGCTCAAGTCCGGCTCGGCCTGGGTGGTGCCCGCGAGCCTGCATGCGCCGATCCGCCAGGACGCGGTGATCCTGCAGCGCGGCAAGGGCAACCCGGCGGCGGCCGCGCTGATGGACTACCTGAAGGGCGACAAGGCCCGCGCGGTGATCCGCGCCTACGGCTACGACCTGCCCAGGGAGTGAGCCGGTGAGCTTCGGACCCGAGGACTGGGCCGCGATCCGGCTTACGCTCAGGCTGGCGAGCGTCGTGACCGTGCTGCTGCTGCTGATCGGCACGCCGATCGCGTGGTGGCTGGCGCGCACGCGCTCGTGGTGGAAGGGCCCGGTGGGCGCGCTGGTGGCGATGCCGCTGGTACTGCCGCCCACCGTGCTCGGCTTCTACCTGCTGCTGCTGCTGGGGCCGAACGGGCCGGCGGGGCAGCTCACGCAGTGGCTCGGCCTCGGGCTGCTGCCCTTCACCTTCGGCGGGCTGGTGGTGGCCTCGGTCTTCTACTCGCTGCCCTTCGTCGTGCAGCCGCTGCAGAACGCCTTCGAGGCGCTCGGCGAGCGCCCGCTGGAGGCGGCCGCGACGCTGCGCGCGGGGCCCTGGGACACCTTCTTCCACGTCGTGCTGCCGCTGGCGCGGCCGGGCTTCATCACCGCCTCCATCCTCGGCTTCGCGCACACCGTGGGCGAGTTCGGCGTGGTGCTGATGATCGGCGGCAACATCCCGGACAAGACCCGGGTGGTCTCGGTGCAGATCTACGACCACGTCGAGGCGCTGGAGTACGGGCAGGCGCATGCGCTGTCGGCCGCGATGGTGGCGTTCAGCTTCATCGTGCTGTTCGCGCTCTACACCTTCAACCCGCATCGGAGGCGCGCATGAGCGCGGCGGCGGGCGGCTCCGGGGCGCGCGAGGCCCCTGCAGGAGGGAGCATGTCCCTGCACGAGGGGGGGCCGGCCGACGGCAGCGCGCCCGGACCGGGCGAGGGCGCCATCGTCGCCCGCTTCGCGGTGGACTATCCCGGCTTCTCGCTGCAGGCCGGGCTGCGGCTGCCCGGCCATGGCGTGACCGCGCTGTTCGGCCATTCCGGCTCCGGCAAGACCACGCTGCTGCGCGCCGTCGCCGGGCTGGAGCACCACCGCGGCGGCTACCTGGCGGTCAACGGCGAGGTCTGGCAGGACGACGCGCGCGGCGTCTTCGTGCCCACGCACCGCCGCCCGATCGGCTACGTGTTCCAGGAGGCGAGCCTGTTCGCGCACCTGTCGGTGCGCGCCAACCTGCAGTTCGGCCAGAAGCGCATCGCGCCGGCGGCGCGGCGCGTGGACCTGCGGCAGGCGGTGGAGCTGCTGGGCATCGGCGCGCTGCTGGAGCGGCATCCGGACCGGCTCTCCGGCGGCGAGCGCCAGCGCGTCGCGATCGCCCGCGCGCTGCTGACGAGCCCGCGCCTGCTGCTGATGGACGAGCCGCTCGCGGCGCTGGACCTCAGGCGCAAGCGCGAGATCCTGCCCTACATCCAGCGCCTGCACGACGAGCTCGACATCCCGGTGCTCTACGTCAGCCATGCGCCCGACGAGGTGGCGCGGCTCGCCGACCACCTGGTGCTGCTCGACGCGGGCCGCGTCGTCGCGAGCGGGCCGCTCGCGCAGACGATGGCGCGGCTCGACCTGCCCATCGCCTTCGGCGAGGACGCCGGCGTCGTGATCGAGGGCACGGTGCGCGGTCACGACGCGCGCTACCACCTCGCGGAGCTGAGCTTCCCGGGCGGCAGCGTGCAGGTGGCGCACGGGCCGGTCGCGGCCGGCACGCGGCTGCGCATCCAGGTGCGCGCGCGCGACGTCAGCCTCGCGCTCGCGCCGCAGGAGGACAGCTCCATCCTCAACCGGCTGCGCGCGCGCTACGTCGCCGAGGCGGAGGCCGACACGCCGGCGCACCTGCTGGTGCGGCTCGAGGCCGGCGGCACGCCGCTGCTCGCGCGCATCACGCGGCGCTCGCGCGACCTGCTCGGGCTCGCGCCGGGCCGGGAGGTCTGGGCGCACATCAAGTCGGTGGCGCTGCTGGCCTGAGCCGCCCGTGCAGCGTGCCGGCCGGCGCGCACCGCGGCAGCCCTCCCGCCTACAGCCAGCGCCGCACGCGGCGCCGGTAGCCGGCGAAGTCCGCACCGAAGCGGGCCTCGAGCGCACGCTCCTCCGCAGCGATCTGGAAGCGGTTCATGTACAGCACGAAGGCGGGCAGGCCGAGCCAGGGCGCGAGCCCGCCGAGCCAGACCGCCCATGCGGCGAGCGCGAGCAGCATGCCGAGGTACATCGGGTTGCGGGTGTGGCGGTAGATGCCGCCGCTGACGAGCGCCGACGAGGCCTCGGGATGCATCGGGTTGACGGTGGTGCGGGCGCGGCGGAAGGCCTGCACGCCGGCCAGCGCGATCGCGATGCCGGCAGCGAGGAGCAGCACGGCGAGCGGCAGGCGCAGCGTGGGCGGCAGCAGCGAGGCTGCGGCCGGCCCCGGGGGCAGCAGCGCCATCAGCAGCGCGAGGATCAGGACCAGGGCGACGGGCGGGAGTTTCAGCTCGAGGGCAGGCATGGCGGCGGGCGAGGCGATCGGCGGCGAGCAGTCTTGTCGACCGGGCGATTGTGGCGCGCGCCTCGATCGGGTCGCACTCGGAGTGCAGGCGGCCCGCTTCGGCACGCGAGCGGGCGTCGGGCCGCGAAGGCGGCGGCCCTGCCGGGCGCCGGTGCGCGCAAAGCAACTTTGTTCCACCGGGAGGCAACTCGGGAAACCGGATGTGCGCGTGCTTGTGCGCGCCTCGGCCCCTGGCTCTAATGATCGGGACCCGGTGGAGACGTGGCGTGCGCGCCCGGCCTCCGGAATTCATGTTCTACGCGGCCGTCGCTCCTCGGGCTTGTTCCGCAGGCGGGTCGGGTGCAGGGGAGCACGGAATGAGAAGCGCGAGCGCATGGAGCAGGCGGGTCTTCGTGTCGGCCCTGGCCGCCGTCGCGGCAGGCAGTGCCGGGGCGGATGTCCTGATGGCGCAGGACTTCCCCGAGGAGCACCGCTTCGGCTACGAGGGACCTTTCGAGGCCGAGATCGTGCCCGTCGTGCGTCGGGAGCTGGTCGAGGCGGGGGAGGTGTCCACCTCGCGCGAGTCGCCCAGCTTCGCCTACCAACAGGGCCAGCGCGTGGTCGTGCAGTACACGGCACTGTGCGACATCGAGAGCACGAACCCGGACTCCTGGCTCGACATCGACATCCGGGTGATCGGCGAGGTGGTGAGGATCCTGCCTCCCACGGCCGGCAATTCCCAGCACTTCTGCGGCGCCCGCGAAGGCCCGCAGACGAAGACGGTGCGGGCCGTCATCGCCAACCTGCCCACCGGCCACTACCGGCTGGAGGTGATCGCCAGGATCAACGATCCGGGCGAGCCGCCGAGCTCCACGATCGCCCGGCTGGGCCGCAGCACGCTGATCGTCTCGAAGTGAGCGGGGGGACCGGTCCCCGGCGGAGGGCGCGTGCGGGCCTCGCAGGCAACACGGGCGAGCCACCGCGGCGACAGGAAGGTCTTCGCTGCGCTTGCGGCGGCCTCCGCCCGGGGCGGCGCCATGCCGGTCGTGACGGGTCCCGGCCGGCGCAGCGCTAGGAACCCAGCGCCGCGTGCGTGTAGCACTTCTTCGGACAGATCCTCGAGCAGGCGGTGCAGCCGATGCACTTCCCGCCGTGCGCGATCGTCATGACCTTCTTCTCGTATTCCTCGTCCTCGTCGCCGTCCGGGTCGATCATCACCCGCTCGCCGTCCTCGTCGAGGCCGACGAGCTCCAGCACGCCCTGCGGGCAGACCTTGAAGCAGCGGCCGCAGCCGATGCAGGTGGCCTCGTCGATGCGCTGCACGAACCTCGGCGTCCAGACCTCGCCGCTCGGCAGCGTCACGGTAAACGCGCTCATCGCTTCCTTCTCCGGTGATTGCTCGTGTGACTTCAGCGGCTCGCGGCGGCGGCCGCCTTGCGGGCCTCGGCGAGCGCCTCGTGCGCGTCGTGCGCCTTCTGCGCGACCTCCAGGATGCGCTCCCAGTTCGTCGGCAGCTCCTCGGACAGGTCATGCAGGTCCATCTTGGCCTGCGTGGCCTGTGCGTTGAGCTTCTTGAGCTTCAGCTTCAGTTCCTCGGGGCTCTCCATCTCATGCTCCGTGATTGGCGACTTCGGGGTGCTGGCGGATCATCTCGATGCCCTCGCTCACGAACCTGCCGCCCTGCTCGGCGAGCCGGGCGAGCGAGGGAAAGCCGAAGCGGTGCACGTCGCGCAGCTGCTTGTTGCCGACGACGAGCCGCCCGCAGATCAGCACCATGCGCCCGAAGCCCTCGTGGCTCATCTTCATCATCGGCGTGACCATCTGGCGCGTCTCGCGCTCGATCGCGACGCAGACCGCGTTGAAGAACAGCTCCAGGCGCCACAGCGTCTCGGGATCGGGGTCGCCGATGATCGGGATCGCGCGGCGCTCCTCGGCCGTGAGCACGTAGGGCTTGAGCAGCTGCTCGTCGCTCCTGCCGTCCCACTGGCCGTGCGTGTCCTGCGCGCGCAGCATCTTCACGAGCTCGCGCAGGAAGGGCGTGGCGAGCAGCGCCGCGGTCGAGCCGGCGTCGGCGTCCGCGTCCGCCTGCGGGGCGACGGTCTCAGCCATGTTGCACCTCGTCGTCCTCGAAGTCGGGTTGGCGGGGGCGGCCCTTGGCGAGCGCCTTGCGCAGCCAGGGCGGCGGGGTGCCCCTGAGCACCTCCTGCAGCTTGTCGATGATGTCGAGGATGGGCTCGGGGCCCGCGACCTTGACCGGGTGGATCTTGTGCGCCACCACGCGCGCCGCGGCCGAGCCGCCGATCGCGGCGACGTAGAGGATGGCGCAGTCGTGGATCTTCTCGAGCTTGGGCGCGAGCTTGTCCTCGTCGCCGTCCTCTTCCAGCGTGCCGCCGAACTCGAAGTTCTCGACGAAGTCGGCGCCCTCGGGCGTGACCTCGTAGACGGCGATGTTCTTGGCCCAGCCGAAGTGCGCATCGACGCGCTGCTTGTCCTGGGTGGCGAATGCGACTTTCACGGTGCGACTCCTTGGGGCATGACAGGGGATTCGGGCTGCGGGGGCTGCGAGCCGGCGCAGCCGCAGCCGCCACCGCAACCCGCGGGTGCGGCGGGCAGGTCCGGCAGCGCCTCGGCCAGCGCCGCGGCGGAGAGCGGCACGGCGTTGGCCGCCATCTGGCGCGACAGCTCCGGCAGTGGCCAGGCATCGGGGCCGGGATGCGGCAGGTGCTCCAGCATCAGGTTGGCGAAGTCGTAGACCAGCGTGCGCGTGCCGCGGTAGCCGACCTGCAGGCGGTGCGAGTTGCCGACGCGGTCGAACACGGGGAAGCCGATGCGGAACAGCGGTTTGTCCAGTCGCTCCGCGGCCTGGCGGCCGTGGGAATGCGTCACCAGCACGTCGCAAGCGGCCGCACCTTTCTCCAGGTCTTCGAGATCGCCGATCAGCACTTTTTCAATGGACAGCTTTTCGAGCGCGGCGGAGTGGGTGGTGGTCACGGCGCATTCGAGCGTCGCGCCCATTTCGACCAGCAGGCCGCCGACCGCGAGCAGCAGGTCCGGCTCGGCGCCGATCGCGACCCGCTTGCCGCCGATGTGGAAATGGGCGTCGAGCATCGCGTCGAGCAACTGGCTGCGCTGGCGGCGGTACTTCATCGGGACGGGTTTGCCGCTGATCCGCGAAAGCGCCTGCAGGAAGCGGTCGTTGCATTCGAGCCCGGTGAGGCGCTCGAACAGCGTGTACGGCACGCCGGCGATCTGCTCCAGCGCCTCGGCCGCCTCGCGCATCTGCTCGCCGACGGCCAGCGTCGCGGCTGATGCGCCCATGCTGCGGATCTCCTCCACCGTGGTGCCGCCGAGCGTGGTGCCGCGCCAGTCGGGCGGGATGTGGCCGTCGAGCGACCGCGACACGTCCGGCAGCACGATCGGCACGAGCCCGAAGGCCTCGACGATCTCGCGCAGCTCCTCGATGTCGCCGGGCGACAGATGGCAGCCGGCCAGCAGGTTCACCTGGCTCGCGGGGCGATCCTGTGCGGGCTTGACCAGCGCCTTCACGATCGCGGTCACTGCGTTCGAGAAGCCGTCCTCGAAGGCGCCGACATAGTCGGGCGTGGACACGTAGACGAGTTCGGTATCCGCCAGCTCGGGCTTGTTCTGGCGGATCAGCTTCAGGTGGCCCTCGACATCGTCGCCCTTGGTCTCGGTGAGGCCCGTCGAGCAGATCGCGATCACGCGCGGCGCAGCGCGCTTGCGGATGTTGACCAGCGCCTTCTCGAGGTTCTCGTAGCCGCCGAGGATGGTGGTGACCTCGTTCATCGCGGTGGTCTGCAGCGGGATCGCCTCCTTGAAGTGGCGCACCAGCAGCACCAGGCCGAAGGAGGTGCAGCCCTGCGAGCCGTGCATCAGCGGCATGCAGGAGTCCAGTCCGAGGAATGCAAAACTCGCCCCGAGCGGCTGGCTCATCTTCAGCGGGTTGACCGCGCAGGCCTTCTTCGATTCGATGACGGCCGCCATGCTCAGGCCTCCGCGGTGGCAAGGGGGGAGGCCGCAGCGGCCGGGGCGGGCAGACCCACGCCGTCCTCGTCCCAGGGCGCCGGGATGCGCACCTGCTGCCACACCGGGTTGGAGATGGTGCGGTCGATCTCGTGCACGAGGTTGACCATGCCCTCGTAGCCGGCGTAGGCGTGGTAGCGCTCCTGGTTGATGTCGAGCCAGGGCATGCGCGCCTTGAGCGCGACGAACTGCGAGCGCCCGCCCGAGAGCATGATGTCGGCGCGCGCGTCGCGCAGCATCTCGTACATCTGCCGCGGCGTCATGTCGTCGATCATGTGCGCGTCGTCGCCCATGATCTCCTTGATCTTCTGCTTGTCTTCACGGGTGCTCTTCTTGACGCTGGTGCCGACCACCACCATGCCGGCTTCCTGCAGCGCGGAGACCACCGACCAGGACTTCACGCCCCCGGTGATGAGCAGCACGCGTTTCCCGGCGAGCCGCTCGCGGTAGGCATTGATGCGCTTCCAGGCGCGCGCCTCTTCCACCTCGATCAGGCGCTCGGTGCGCGCGACCAGATTTTCATCAGCACCCTGCTGCACGAGGAGCCTGGCGATCTGGCGCAGCGTGTCGCTCATGTCGCCGATGCCGTAGAAGGAGCCCTCGAAGTACGGGATGCCCCAGCGCTGCTGCATGCGCGTGGCGACGTTGATCATCGACTTCGAGCACACCATCATGTTCACCCGCGCGCGGTGGGCGCTGGCGATCTCGTCGTAGCGGCCGTCGCCCGACATGCACGACAGCACGCGGATGCCCAAAGCATCGAGCAGCGGTTTCACCTGCCACATCTCGCCCACGAGGTTGTACTCGCCGATGATGTTGATGTCGCAGGGCGTGCTGAGCGCGGGCTCCCTGGTCCCGATCACGTGGTCGAGCAGGGCTTCGGCGCCGAGCTTGTTGCCGAGGTTCTTCGGCCCGGCGAAGCCGGGCGCGTTCACCGGGATCACCGGCTTGCCGAATTTCTCGCTCGCCCGCTTGCAGACCGCCTCGATGTCGTCGCCGATCAGCGCCGTCACGCAGGTCTGGTAGACGAACACCGCCGGCGGGTCGTACTTCTCGATGATCTCGCGGATCGACCTGAACAGCCGCTTCTCGCCGCCGTAGATCACGTCGAGCTCGTTGATGTCGGTGGTGAAGCCGGTGCGGTAGATCTGCGGCCCGGACGAATGGCTGTGGCGGTTGTCCCAGGAGTTGCCCTCGCAGGGGATGGGGCCGTGCACGAGGTGCGCGACGTCGACGATCGGCTGCAGCGCGATCTTGGCGCCGTCGAAGGCGCAGCCGCCCGCGGCCGCGCCGGGCGAGAGCTGCCTGGTGCAGCCCTTCCTGCGGTCCTTCTCGCTCTTGGCGGCGTTCTTGTCGCAGCCCGGCTCCTCGAGCACGGTGGCGATCTTCTGCTTCAGCGACGCGGACATGGCGGAACTCCCGGGGGTGGCTGCTGGCAGGCCGTATCGCAGGTTTGATGCCAGCGCGGAAAAGCCCGCGGCGGCGCGCACTTGCGTGCGGGCTGCGCGGCCCGCGCGGCATGCGCCGCGGGCGTTTGGCGGGTTTGCGACAGGCGGTTTGTCGCGAACGCTGCACGGGCACCGCCCGCCCCGCGGCCGAGCGGTGCCGCAAGCCTCGATCCGGGGGCGTCCCGGGGCCGCTCCGGCCCCCCGAAAGCGGTATCCGCCGGGCCTTGCGCCGGTGCTATCTTGGTGCCGGACGGTGGGTGCAGAAGGAGTCCCGACATGCAGTCCTCGCTCGTGGAAAGGTGGTGTCCGTGCCTGCGCAGGCAGGCGCTTTCCGCCGGGTGGCCGGCGTTCGAGCAGCTGCATCCGCGACCCCGAGGGCGACGGCCGTCGAGACCGGCTCAGCCCGGGAGCCGGCCGCAGGCGCGGCCGGCTGCACGGATCGTTTCGCGCGGGTGCCTTGCCGCCCGTCCCGCCCGCCCCGGAGGTCGTTCATGAAAGCCTCTCCCGTGATCGACACCCTGGCCCGGGTCGGGCTGGCCGGCACCTGCGCCTACCTGCTCGTCGGCGGGCTGATGTACCGCTTCCAGGAGAAGCTCCTGTTCCCGGGCCCGCGCGGCGAGGTGCCGGGGCTCGGCAAGCGGCCGGGCTTCGAGCTGCTGGACCTGAAGACCGACGACGGCTGCACGCTGCGCGGCGCGCTGCGCAAGGCCGAGGTGGAGGGGCCGCAGAAGCTGCTGATCTTCTTCGGCGGCAATGCCGAGCGCGCGCCGGCCTGGCTCGCGCACCCGCGCTGGCCGCAGGACTGGTCGGTGGCGGCGATCGACTACCGCGGCTACGGCCAGAGCGAGGGCGAGCCCTCGGAGGCGGCGCTGTTCGCCGACGCGCTGCACATCCACGACCGGCTCGTGCAGCGGCTGGAGCTCGATCCGTCCCGCATCGTCGTGGTGGGTCGCAGCCTCGGCAGCGGCGTCGCGACCTATCTCGCGTCGCAGCGCGAGGTGGCCGGCGTGGTGCTCGTGACGCCCTACGACAGCATCACCGAGGTGGCGGCGAGCGTCTACCCGTGGCTGCCGGTGCGCTACCTGCTGCGGCACGCCTTCGACTCGTGGCGCCGCGCGCACGCGATCCGCACGCCGGCGCTGTTCGTCACCGCCGGGCGCGACACGCTGATCCGCGTGCACCACACCGAGCGGCTGCTGGCTGCCTGGGGCGGGCCGGCGCAGCGCTTCGACATCCCGGCGGCGAACCACGCCGACGTGATGCTGCACGAGGCCTACTGGGACGAGCTGCACCGCTTCATCGCGCAGCTCGCGTCCGGCCGGCTCCCCGGCCCGGGGGCGCCCGACCTGCCGCAGCCCGAGGCGGCCTGAGCGCCGGCCCGGCCGCGGCCCTCAGCCGGCGTCCGGCAGGGCCGGCGGCGGCGGGGCGTCGGGGAGCGCATCACCGCTCGCGTCCTTCAGCGCGACGCCGCTGAGCCGGCGGCGGCGCGCCTCGCGCAGCAGGAAGTCCAGGCGCAGCGCCGCCTCGTCGCAGCCCAGGCCCTCGGGGCGCACGTTGGAGATGCAGTTGCGCTCGGCGTCGCTGCGGCCGGGGCGCGGCGCCCAGGTCAGGTAGGCGCCGAGGCTGTCGGGCGAGCTGAGCCCGGGCCGCTCGCCGATCAGCACGACGACGAGGTCCGCGCCGAGCGCCTCGCCGATCTCGTCGCCGACCGCGACGCGACCCTGCTCGACCACCGCCATCGGCGCGAGCGTCCAGGGGGCCGGGTCCGCGCGCAGCCGCGCGAGCGTCGCCTCCAGCAGCGGCAGCGCGTGGCGCTCGACCGCCAGCGCCGACAGGCCGTCGACCAGCGCGAAGGCCAGGTCCACGCGGGGCGGCTGCGGCGCAGCGGCGCGCAGGGCCTGCAGGCGCTCGCGCGACGCAGCGTCGAGGCGGCGGCCGAGGTCGGGACGCTGCAGGTAGGTCGGGCGATCGGCGGCGGCGCTGTGCAGGCGCACGGCGGGGCGGCCGCCTGCCTCGGTCCGCGCGGCGAGCGCCGCGGCGTCGAGCGCGCGGTGCACCGCGTCGCGCGCCCGGGCATGGGCGAGCTGCAGCGCGAGCTGCGCCGCGGTCGGCAGGCTCGTGCCGGCGCGGCCGAGCGCGATGCGCGCCGGCGTGTGGCGGCGCAGCGCCTGCCAGGGATCGGGCGTGACGGCCTCGGGCGCCGGCTCCGCGGACGGTCCGGCGGGCAGGGCGCCTTCTTCGCCGCGGGGCTTCATCGCGCGTCCCCGAGGCCCGGCAGCGCGCGGGCGATCGCGGCGGGCAGCGCCGCAGGGGCACGCGCCGGCTCGCCGCGCTCGAACAGGCCGGTGCGCTCCAGCCAGGCCTCGAACTCGGGCGCCGGGCGCAGGCCGAGCACGCGGCGCGCGTAGAGCGCGTCGTGGAAGGAGGTGCTCTGGTAGTTCAGCATCACGTCGTCCGAGCCCGGCACGCCCATCACGAAGTTGCAGCCGGCCACGCCCAGCAGCGTCAGCAGCACGTCGGTGTCGTTCTGGTCGGCCTCGGCATGGTTGGTGTAGCAGATGTCGCAGCCCATCGGCAGGCCGAGCAGCTTGCCGCAGAAATGGTCCTCCAGCCCGGCGCGCACGATCTGGCGCCCGTCGTAGAGGTACTCCGGGCCGATGAAGCCGACCACGGTGTTGACCAGCAGCGGCTCGAAGCGGCGCGCCACCGCGTAGGCACGTGCCTCGAGCGTCTGCTGGTCGCAGCCGTGGTGCGCGCCGGCCGACAGCGCGCTGCCCTGGCCGGTCTCGAAGTACATCACGTGCCGGCCGGTCGTGCCGTCGCCGAAGCGCGCGCCGCGGCCGAGCGACAGCGCCGCGTCGCGCGCCTCGGCGAGCAGCGCGAGGTCGATGCCGAAGCTGCGGTTGGCGGCCTCGGTGCCGGCGATCGACTGGAACACCAGGTCCACCGGCGCGCCGCGCCCGATCGCCTCGAGCGTGCTGGTGACATGCGTCAGCACGCAGGACTGCGTCGGGATGCCGTGGCCGGCGATCACCTCGTCGAGCATGTGCAGCAGCCGCACCACCTGTGGCACCCGGTCGGTGGCCGGGTTGATGCCGATCACCGCGTCGCCGCTGCCGTACATCAGCCCGTCGAGCAGGCTCGCGGCGATGCCGGCGATGTCGTCGGTCGGGTGGTTGGGCTGCAGCCGCGTCGCGAGCCGCCCGGGCAGGCCGAGCGTGTTGCGAAAGCGCGTCTCGACGCGGCACTTGCGCGCGACCTGGATCAGGTCCTGGTGGCGCATCAGCTTCGAGACCGCCGCCGCCATCTCGGGCGTGAGGCCGGGCGCGAGCGCGGCGAGCGCCGCGGTGTCGGCGGCGTCCGACAGCAGCCACTCGCGCAGCGATCCGACCGTCAGGTGCGCGACCGGCGCGAAGGCGGCCGCGTCGTGGCCGTCGACGATCAGCCGCGTGACCTCGTCGTCCTCGTAGGGCACTACCGCCTCGTCGAGGAAGCGTCGCAGCGGCAGCTCGGCCAGCGCCATCTGCGCCGCGACCCGCTCCTCGGTGCAGCCGGCCGCGACGCCGGCGAGCCGGTCCCCGGAGCGCTCGGGCGAGGCGCGCGCGAGCAGCGTGCGCAGGTCCGCGAAGGCGTAGGTGCGCACGCCGACGGTGTGGGTGTAGCGGGGCATGGGGTTTGGGGCGGCGCGCGGCCGCACGAGTTCCCGCGGCGCGGGCGGCTCCCCGCGGATGCAGGGGGCATTGCGGGCCGGGTCCGCCGCTCCGATAGGCTGGCACGCCGATCGCCCGACTCGGAACGACCCGCCCCCGCATTCCGCATGAAGTCCGCCCTGATGAGCCTGCTCGCCTGGCTGCTGCTGGCCGCCGTCGCCGTCTACCTGCTGGTGGGCGCGCTGCTGTACCTGCAGCAGGAGCGGCTGCTGTTTCCCGCGCCGCGCGGCGAGGTGGCGGGGCTGGCGCGGCAACCGGGCATCGAGCCGCTGGAGATCGCCACCGGCGAGGACGGCGTGACGCTGCACGGCGCGCTGCGCCGTGCCGACAACGCGGGCCCGGTGCGTCTGATCGTCTACTTCGGCGGCAACGGCGAGCTCGCGTCCGCCGCCTTGCCGGACCCGCGCTGGCCACCGGGCTGGACCGTCGCGGCGATCGAGTACCGCGGCTACGGGCGCAGCGGCGGCCGCCCCTCGGAGCAGGCCCTCTTCGCCGACGCGCTGCGCGTGCACGACGAGCTGGTGCGGCGGCTTGGCGTCGCGCCGCACCGCTTCGTCGCGGTCGGCCGCAGCCTCGGCAGCGGCGTCGCGGTCTGGCTCGCGTCGCAGCGCGAGATCGCCGGCGTCGCGCTCGTGACGCCCTACGACAGCATCACCGAGGTGGCCGCCGGCATCTATCCCTGGCTGCCGGTGCGCTACCTGATCCGCCACGCCTTCGACTCGCACCGCATCGCGCACGACATCCGCACGCCGGCGCTGTTCGTCACCGCCGGCCGGGACACGCTGATCCGCGCGCACCACAGCGAGCGGTTGCTGCAGGCCTGGGCCGGCCCGAAGCGGCACGTGGACCTCGCGGCGGCGGACCACGACGACGTGCTCGACCACGACGAGTGGTGGCACGAGCTGCGGCGCTTCGTCGCGCAGCTCGCCGGCGCGGCGAGGCGCTGAGGCGGCCGCCGGCGCCGCGGGGCGACTCAGGCCTGCGCCTCGCCCTCCAGCGCCGCCCGGGCCCACGCCGTGCGGCGCAGCCGCTCGGCGAGCGCGGCCGGATCGGGGTCGATCGCGGTGCGCGCGGCGTCGAGCGCCGCCTGCGCGCACCGGGCCTCCTCGCGCGACAGCGCGAGGCGGCCGGCCATGTGCGTGGCCTCGGGCACCGCGCGCAGGATGGCGGCGCGGTTCGGGTGCTCGGCGATCGGCAGCAGGCGAGCGGCCTCGGGCCGGCCGTCGAGGCAGACCCGGTCGCCGATCACCTCGATCCGGCGGCCGTCGGCGGTGCTGCGGATGAAGGTGCGCGCAGGGACGGGCAGGGATGCGTTCATCTCGGGGGTCTCGTGGACGGGATCGGGGAGGGGCGCGGACGGCGAGGCCCCGGGAGCCGCGTGCGCGACCCCGGGGCCTTCGGGCCGGGCCGAAGCGCGTTCGGCACCGGGCACCGGGCACGCCGTGTCAGCGGATGATGTCGAACGAGTAGTCGGTCTTCGCGACGTCGCTCGTGTTCGCGTCGAGCGCCTCGAAGTACTCGTCGAGCAGCGCCACCAGCGTGCGCAGGCTGCCCTCGTAGCCCCAGGTCGCGAAGCGGTGGTGGTGATGGCGGTCGAAGACGGGGAAGCCCGCGCGCACCAGCGGCGTCTTCGTGTCGCGCTCCAGGTACTTGCCGTAGGTGTTGCCGATCAGGAAGTCCACCGGCTCGGTGTGCAGCAGGCTGCGCATGTGCCAGAGGTCGCGCTTCGGGTAGACCTTGCAGCCGGCACCGTAGGGCGAGGCCTCGAGCAGCGCCCGCACCTTGGCGGCCCAGTCCTCGCCGCCGTTGGTCGACAGCACGTGCGCCGGCTCGGCGCCGAGCTCGAGCAGGAACTCCGTCAGGCCGAGCATCAGGTCCGGGTCGCCGTAGAGCGCGTAGCGCTTGCCGTGCAGGTGCGCCTGGCTGTCGGCCATCGCGTCGACGAGCTGGCCGCGCTCCTTCTCGAGCACCGCCGGGACCGGCTTGCCGGTGAGGCGCGAGATCGCCATCAGGAAGCGGTCGGTGCCCGCGACGCCCACCGGGCCGTTGAGCACCACCACCTCCTGGCCCTTCTCCTTCAGGTACCTGATCGTCTTCTCGCAGGAGTACTCCTGGAACACGATCGTCGCCTTGGCGTGGATCGCGCGCTCGACCTCGGCCTTGGTGGTGCCGCCCTCGTACATGCGGAACTCGCCGTCGGTGGGCGTGTTCCAGACCTCGGACGGGTCGCAGAGGATGGTGTGCTCGACGCCGAACAGGCCCAGGATGCGGCGGATCTCCTTCATGTTGCCGACGACGTTGCCGTCGAAGCCGCCGATGAAGTTGATGCTGTCGTCCGGCACGCGCACCAGCGGCGCGGCGGTGCCGGACTTGCCGTCCCAGAAGTGCTTGAGCACGCCGAGCAGCGCGTTGTCGTAGCCGGTGACGTGGCTGCCGACGAAGGCCGGGGTGTGCGCGAAGGGCACGTCGAAGTCGGCGGGAACGCTGCCCTTCTGCTTGCTGTTCTTGATGAAGGCGTCGAGGTCGTCGCCGATGACCTCGGCCATGCAGGTGGTGGAGACCGCGATCATCTCCGGCTTGTACAGGTTGTAGCTGTTGGCCAGGCCGTCGATCATGTTGTTGAGGCCGCCGAACACCGCCGCGTCCTCGGTCATCGAGGACGAGACGCAGGAGGTCGGCTCCTTGAAGTGGCGGCTGAAGTGCGAGCGGTAGTAGGCGACGCAGCCCTGCGAGCCGTGCACGAAGGGCAGGGTCTTCGCGAAGCCGTTGGCGACGAACACCGCGCCGAGCGGCTGGCAGGCCTTGGCGGGATTGACGGTCAGCCCCTCGCGGGCGAAGTTCTTCTGCCTGTAGTCCTCGGACTTGGTCCACTCGATGATGCTCTTGACCTTCTCATCGGGGTGCTTGAACTCGAAGGCCTTCTTGGCCTCGAACATGGACTGGTACTCGGGCTCACGGAACAGCAGTTCGTGGTCGATGATCTTGTCTGCGCTTTGCGGCATGGTGATTCTCCAGGCGAAACGGTGGGGGGCGGGAACGGGCGGCGGTGGCGCGCCCGGGCGCGGGGCGGCGCGCCGGGCATGCCGGGGACCTCAGGCGGCCTGCTTCCAGGGCGCCTTCGACAGGCCCCAGACCGGGCTGCTGATGGCCATGTCCATGTCGCGCGCGAAGATCGCGAAGCCGTCGTAGCCGTGGTAGGGGCCCGAGTAGTCCCAGCTGTGCATCTGGCGGAAGGGCACGCCCATCTTCTGGAACACGTACTTCTCCTTGATGCCCGAGCCGACCAGGTCGGGCCGGACCCGCTCGACGAACTGCTCGAACTCGTAGCCCGTGACGTCGTCGTAGATCAGCGTGCCGTCCTTCACGTAGTGCGTGGTGCGCTGGTAGTCGTCGTTGTGCGCGAACTCGTAGCCGGTGCCGACGATCTCCATGCCGAGGTCCTCGTAGGCGCCGATGACGTGGCGCGGGCGCAGGCCGCCCACGTAGAGCATCACCTTCTTGCCCGCCAGGCGCGGCTTGTACTTCGCGATCACCGCGTCCATCAGCGGGCGGTACTTGGCGATGACGCGCTCGGCGTTGGCCTTGATGGTGTCGTCGAAGTGGGCGGCGATCTCGCGCAGGCTCTTCTCGATCATCGAGGGGCCGAAGAAGTTGTACTCCACCCAGGGGATGCCGTACTTCTCCTCCATGTGCCGGCTGATGTAGTTCATCGAGCGGTAGCAGTGCAGCACGTTGAGCTTGGCCTTCGGGGTGTTCTCCAGCTCGGCGATCGTGCCGTCGCCCGACCACTGCGCGATCACGCGCAGGCCGATCTCCTCCAGCAGGATGCGACTCGACCACGCGTCGCCGCCGATGTTGTAGTCGCCGATGATCGCCACGTCGTAGGGCGTGGCCTCGAACTCGTGCTCCTTCTTCGTCTTGCCGTCGAAGACCCAGTCGCGGATCGCGTCGTTGGCGATGTGGTGGCCGAGCGACTGGCTCACGCCGCGGAAGCCCTCGCAACGCACCGGGATGATGGTGTGGTTGCCGTGCTCCTTGGACTTCTTCTTGGACACCGCCTCGATGTCGTCGCCGATCAGGCCGATCGGGCACTCGCTCTGCACCGAGATGCCATTGTTCAGCGGGAACAGCTCCTGGATCTCGTCGATGATCTTCTCGAGCTTCTTGTCGCCGCCGAAGACGATGTCCTTCTCCTGGAAGTCGGAGGTGAACTGCATCGTGCCGAAGGTGTCGACGCCGGTGGTGCCGATGTAGTAGTTGCGGCGCGAGCCCCAGCTGTACTGGCCGCAGCCGACGGGGCCGTGCGAGATGTGGATCATGTCCTTGATCGGGCCCCACACCACGCCCTTGGAGCCGGCGTAGGCGCAGCCGCGGATCGTCATCACGCCCGGCAGCGACTTGATGTTGGACTTCACGCCGCAGTCCGGCTTGCCCTCCTCGAAGGTGTTCAGGTGCTTGGCGCGCTTCTTGGCCATCTTCTCGGGATAGGCCTTCAGGACTTCGTCGATCAGGGCCTTGGTCGCGGCCTTGTCGTCAGCGGTGATGCTCATGTGGATGCTCCGTACGGTGGATGTGGGACCGGGGCAGGGTGCTCGTGGGGGCGGTGCGGTGCGGTGCGGCGCGGCGTCCGGGGCCGCCGGGGCGGCGGCGCGGGACGCCGCCCCGGGGCTCGGGGCGGCGTGGCTCAGGCGGCGAGCTCGGCCGCGGTCTTGCCGACCTGGCTCTCGTCGATCGCCTGCATGATCCCGTGCTCCATCAGCAGGTCCTCGAGCTCGTCCATCGAGATCGGGGTCGGGATCACGCCGTTGCCGGCGTTCTCGTGCACCTTCTGCGCGAGCTTGCGGTACTCGCCGGCCTGCTTGGACTCCGGCGCGTACTCGATGACGGTCATGCGGCGCAGCTCGGCGTGCTGCACGATGTTGTCGCGCGGCACGAAGTGGATCAGCTTGGTGCCGAGCTTCTTGGCCAGCGATTCGGCGAGCTCGAGCTCCTTGTCGGTCTTGCGCTCGTTGCACACCAGCCCGCCCAGGCGCACGCCGCCGGAGTTGGCGTACTTCAGGATGCCCTTGGAGATGTTGTTGGCCGCGTACATGGCCATCATCTCGCCCGACATCACGATGTAGATCTCCTGGGCCTTGTTCTCGCGGATCGGCATCGCGAAGCCGCCGCACACCACGTCGCCCAGCACGTCGTAGGAGACGTAGTCCACGCCGTCGTAGGCGCCGTTCTCCTCGAGGAAGTTGATCGACGTGATCACGCCGCGGCCGGCGCAGCCCACGCCCGGCTCCGGGCCGCCGGACTCGACGCAGCGGATGTCGCGGAAGCCGATCTTCATCACGTCCTCGAGCTCGAGGTCCTCGACCGAGCCGGCCTCGGCGGCGAGCGACAGGATCGTGTCCTGAGCCTTCGCGTGCAGGATCAGGCGGGTCGAGTCGGCCTTCGGGTCGCAGCCGACGATCAGGATCTTCTGGCCCATCTCGGCCAGCGCCGCGAGGGTGTTCTGGGAGGTGGTGGACTTGCCGATGCCACCTTTGCCGTAGAAGGCGATTTGTCTGAGGGAAGCCATTGCAGTTCTCCGGTTGAAGCTCAGGTCAAAGCAGTTTGCGAAGTCGCGCCTGGATGCAGCCTCTCGTGCCCTATCGGTCTTCTTCTACAGCCACGCTCGGGCCGGACAGGGTCCGCGCAGCAGCTTCATCGCAACGTCTGTGCCACGCCCCGGTGGCTGCCGCAAGCCGTTGAATTCAAAGGAAAAAGCGGTTTTCCTGCGGCGCCTGCGCGCGGCGGTGGGGATTGTTCGAAACGCGACAAAAGCCCCGGGACGCGTCGCGAAGGACACCGGCCGGCAGGCATGCCGCGCCCGGCGCGCGAGGCTGCCGGCCCGCGTCGCTGCCGGGCTCGCGCCGCCGGGCACGGGGGCCGCGCCGGGCGGCACACGGCCGCGCGTGCGGGGCGCGGGCGAGGCGCTGCGTGTGCCTGGTACGTTCGTTGCGAGGGAGGGGGCCGTGAACAGGACCGCGGACCGCTTCCGCATCGACGAGGGAAATCCCATGACCATGACCATCGAGAAGACCGCCATCGAGGACACCGCGTTCGCGCGGCTGCAGAGGGAGGGGCGCCTGCTCAACCCGGTGCTGAAGGCGCCGACGAGGAAGCCCGGGCGCTTCGGCTTCCGCGGCGAGCTCGCGCTGCGCTTCGCGCCCAAGCTCGCCGACGAGGCCCGCCCGCCGGAGCTGAGCTGCGACCAGGTGATCGCGGTGGCGCAGGCCGGCGACGCGAAGCTGCCCTTCTTCGCCGGCTACCTGCTGTCCTTCGAGCACCTGAAGGACGTGGCCGAGGTGCTCGGCGACACGCTCTCGCCCGAGGGCAGGTACTTCCTGTTCTGCAACAACATCGACCTGTCGAAGAAGTACCGGGTGGCGTGGGGTGAGGCCACCTTTCATGTGCTGCCGATCGACGAGGCCACCGTCTACAACGAGCTGCTCGAGCTGCTCTATCTCGAGAAGAACGACCTCAAGAAGCTGGACACCGCCGGCAAGACCGACGCGGTGGCGGATGCGGCGCTGAAGTTCGAGGCGGGCTTCGAGCCGCTTTCCTACGAGGACGGGCTGAAGCTGATGGGCCCGGTGCGCAATCCGAACGAGAACCGCCCGGTCTGAGCCGGTGCCGCCGCCCCCGCCCCCGCCGGAAGGATCACCGCATGAGCGACATCGTCTTCTACGGGAAGCCGGGCTGCGGCGGCAACGCGCGCCAGAAGGCGCTGCTGCAGGCGGCCGGCCATGCGGTCGAGCCGCGCGACCTGCTCGCCTGGCCGTGGACGGCCGCGGCGCTGCTGGAGTTCCTCGCGCCGCTGCCGGTGCCGCAGTGGTTCAACCGTGCCGCGCCGCGCGTGAAGTCGGGCGAGGTGGTGCCCGAGGCGCTGGATGCGGCGCAGGCGCTCGCGCTGCTGCTGGCCGAGCCGCTGCTGGTGCGGCGGCCGCTGATGCAGTGCGGCGCGCAGCGGCTCGTCGGCTTCGACCCGGCCGAGGTCGATGCGCTGTGGGGCCTGCAGCCGCGGCATGCGGCCTGGCCGCGCGAGCGTGCCGAGGGCTGCGCCGCGGCCGCCGCCGACGTCCAGGCCGCCCGCTGCCGGTCGGCGCGGGAGTGAGCCGGTGAGCGGTGGCGACGCGCCCGGGCCACCGCCCGAGCGCCACGGCACCAACCTCGTCGGCGTCCCGGCGGCGCTGATCGGCTCGGCCGTCTTCAACGCGCATCCGGTGCGGCTGCGCATCCACGGCACGCGCGAGTCGGCGCGCGGGCTGTTCCACCTGCTCGACACCGCCGGCAGCCCTGCCGAGGCCGGCGCGATGTTCCGCCACTTCATGTCGCTGCGCTTCGGGCTGCAGCCGGATCCCGCGGCGCGCCAGCGGGCCGAGCGGCTGCGCTGGCGGTCGAGCTACCTCCGGCTGCTCGAGGGCTGGGGCTTCGACTCCAACAGCCCGGCCGCCTCGGTGCTCAAGGGCTGGGTCGAGAGCCGCTTCGGCCTGGTGCCGAGCTTCCACGGCGCGCCGCTCGATCTCTTCCCCTCGCCCGCCTGGGTGGCCTACATCGAGTCGAAGATGCACAGCCGCTTCCACAACAACTGCATCAACCAGCAACTCGACCTGCTGTACGAGTTCTGCCAGTGGTCGGTGCGGCGCTTCGGGCTGCCGGCGCGCGGCCGCATCCCGGTGTGGCGCGGCGTCAACGGACTGGCCGAGCACCGGCTGCGCGAGGGCAGCCTGCGCGCGCGCGACTGCGTGCTCTACCTGAACAACCTGGTGTCCTTCAGCCTGACGCGCGAGCGCGCCGAGAGCTTCGGCGACTGGGTGCTGGCCACCGAGGTGCCGGTGCAGAAGCTGCTGTTCTTCCCCGGCCTGCTCGGGCCCTCGCTGCTCGCCGGCGAGGGCGAGGTGATCGCGCTCGGCGGCGACTACCGCGTGCAGGCGAGCTACTGGTGAGGAGGTGACGATGGCTGCGGGAGCGCAGGACGGGGGCGGCGACGCCGCGTGGCCGGGCGCGATCGACCCGGCAATCCAGGACCGCGCGCTCGGCGCCTACCTGGGCCTGGCGATCGGCGACGCGCTCGGCGCCACGGTCGAGTTCATGACGCCGCGCGAGATCGCCGCGCGCCACGGCGTGCACCGGCGCCTGTGCGGCGGCGGCTGGCTGAAGCTGCCCGCGGGCGCGGTGACGGACGACACGACGATGGCGCTCGCGCTCGGCGACGCGCTGCTCGCGGCGCGCGGGCTGGAGATGCGCCGCGTCGCCGAGGCCTTCGTCGCGTGGCTGCGCGCCGGCCCGGTGGATTGCGGCGACACCTGCCGGCGCGGCATCCGCCGCTACCTCGCCGACGGCAGCTTCAGCGGCCCGCCGAACGAGGGCGACGGCGGCAACGGCGCGCTGATGCGCAACCTGCCGGTGGCGCTGGCGACGCTGCACGCGCCGGCGCTGCTCGAGCCGTGGTCGCTCGCGCAGGCGCGCTTCACGCACCACCATCCGCTGTCGGATGCGGCCACCGTCGCCTTCGGCCGCATGGCGCAGGCGCTGGTGCTCGGCGAGCCCTTCGATCGGGTGCGCGGCCTGGCCGCCGCGCTGGTCGAGCGCCATCCGCGGTTCCGCCACACGCCCTGGCCGGGGCGCGCCAGCGGCTACGTGGCCGACACGGTGCAGACGGTGCTGCACCATGTCCTCTGCATCGACGACCCGGTGGCCTGCCTCGTCGCGGTCGTCAACCGCGGCGACGATGCCGACACCACCGGTGCGCTCGCCGGCATGCTGCTCGGTGCGCGCGCCGGCGTCGGGGCCTGGCCCCGCGAATGGCTCGACGGGCTCGACGCGGCGGTCGCGCGCGGCATCAGGGCGCAGGTCCGGGCGCTGCTCGGACTCGCCGCCGGGCTGGGCGCCGCGGCGGTGCGCTGAACACCCGGCCGGGCGCCTCTCGGCAGCCCGGTGTGCCCGTCGCCGTCCTCGGGCGCTCAGTGCGCCGTCTTGGCGTCGCGGTGCATGAAGCCGAAGTAGGCGGCGACCAGGGCCAGCAGCGCGTGCAGCCAGACGTCGTTGCCGTAGAGCGGCACCAGTCCGAAGGTGGTGTGCAGGTTCATCGCCGAGATCAGGCCCATCACCGTGAACAGCGCATAGATGATCGCCACCGCGCGGGCATAGCCCACGGCGCCGCCGGGGGAACGCGCGGCCATCAGGCCCCAGACCCCGAACAGCAGGTGCACGATGTTGTGCAGCACGTTGACCGGGAACAGGCCGAGGGCCAGGCCCAGCCCGGACGTGACGGCGACGTCCGGGTGGTCGTGGCCGACGGTGAGGCCGGGGATGAAGCCGACGATGCCGATCAGCAGAAAGGCGATGCCGTAGACGAGGGCGAAGGTGCGTACCCCCTTGTGTGTCATTTCGTGAGCCATGGTTTTTACTCCCTTGAAGATGCAGTCGGTCGGAGACGGCGAGGCACGGCAGGCCCGTGCTCCCGGCCGCGGGGGGCGTGCGTCTCCGCAGCGCTCCTCGTCAACCGCCGTCCCGCGATGCCCAGCAAACGGGGTGCCGCGAGCGGAGCGCACCAGGGCGAGGCGTTTGCCGGGTTGCAGTTCTCCGCGCGGCAGCGAGCAGGCCGCGCCCTCACCCGGGAAGGAGAGGCGATGGACGACCCCCACGACCTGCAGCGCTTCGTCGCGGCGCAGGAGCCGGTCTACCGGCAGGTATGCGCCGAGCTGGCCGCCGGCGAGAAGGCGAGCCACTGGATGTGGTTCGTCTTCCCGCAGCTGCGCGGGCTCGGCCGCAGCGCGACGGCGCGGCACTTCGGGCTCGCCTCCGCCGCCGAGGCGCGCGCCTACTGGCGGCACCCCCTGCTCGGGCCGCGGCTGCAGGAATGCACCGCGCTCGTGCTGGCGGTCGAGGAACGCACCGCGCACCAGATCCTCGGCTCGCCCGACGATCTGAAATTCCGCTCCTCGATGACGCTGTTCGCGCAGGTCGCACCCGGGGAGCCGCTGTTCGGGCGGGCGATCGGGCGCTTCTTCGGCGGCGTCTTCGATCCGCGCACGCTCGAGCTGCTCGGCGGGGACTGATCCCGGCGGGCGGCCGTGCCCTCGTGCGGCGGAGGCCCCGCGGCCCCCCGCCGGGCGGCGAGCGGGGAGAATCGCCCCTCGGCCGTCCCGGCGATCCGGCGCAACACGCGCGGAGGCGGGACAGGCCTCTCAGGAGAGTGAAGAATGGGTGAAGCAAAGCGCAGGAATGCGCAGGCCCGGCAGGCCGGGGACGTGCTGCGCCGGCGCATCGCGGCGGGCGAGTTCGGGCCGGCGGGGCAGGCGCCGAACTACTGCTGCGTGCTGGACAAGTCGGCGCGCGGGCGGGACATGCTGGCGACGCTGCGCGGCATGGACGAGTTCGCGGACGTCCGGCCGCTGCTGGAGAACGAGTCCTTCCAGTTCTGGGAGGCGTCCTCGCTGTTCCGCTTCGTCGTGCTGTGCGGCGGGCAGGGGCGGCCGGCCGAGCGCGTCTTCGTCGCCGCCGACCTCGAGCGGCTCGCCGGCGAGGCGCTGCCGCGCGCGGCGAAGCGGCTCGCGGGCGGCGCCTTCGGCTTCGTGCTCGCGGTGGCGGACGAGGTGCAGGCCGAGGTCGAGGCGGCGGCCGGGCGGCTGCGCGGCGGCTGAGCACCGGCCGCGGCGCCCGTCTCAGACCGGCTCGCCGGCGTCGTCGCGCGAGCCGTAGCGGTCGAGGATCTCCGAGGCGCGCCGGCGCAGGCCCTCGTCCTCGACGTCCACGGTGAGCATGCAGGAACTGCGCTGCACCACCTTGGCGAAGTTGGGGTCGTAGAGATCCTCGGTCCGGTTGCGGGTGTCGCGGCCGTTGCCGACGAGGAAGTTGCCTTCCACCGGCCCCGCCTCGTCGTTGGTGACGGTGAGGTGCACGCTCGCGGGCGGGAAGCCGGAGGCCAGCAGGCCTTCGCGCGCCTGCTCGGCGTCGGCGAGGCGGTCGTAGATGCGCACCAGTTCGTTGGACATGAGGGGCTCCTTCTCGGGGTTCGCCGGCCGGGACGGCGGGCGCCATTCCGCGGTGTCCGGCAAACCGGGTGCCGGCCGCGGCCGGGGGCGATGCGGCCGGCGCGGCGGGCTGGTACGAAAGCTGCCGGGTGCGCCGTCCGGGGGGGCTGCGTCCCGCCGGGGAGTGCCGCAAGGCGGGCCGGGCAGGGCGGCAGTTGCCGGCGAGAGATCCTCTACAGTCGGAAGAAGCGCAGCTCCGGACGCCGAGCGTCGGCTCCGGGCCGTCTGCCACGAGGGAGCGAACGTGATCGAGGCAGAGAAGGACCGCGACCCATCCACCCGCCGGGTGCTGCTCGGCAGCGCGTCGCTGATCGCGCTCGTCTTCGTCGTCGATGCCTGGACGCCGCTCGGCTATGCCGACTGGGTGCTGTACATGCTGCCCGTCGGGGTGACCTTGTTCCAGTCGCGCCCGCGCCTGGCGCTCTGGATCGCGGGATGGGCCACCGCGCTCTGCATCGCGGGTTTCTTCGCCTCGCCGCCCGGGGCCTCCCTGTTCGTCGCGGTGTTCAACCGCAGCGTGGGCGTCCTCACGATCGGCGTCACGGCCTTCGTCGTGTGGCAGGCCTTGCTCGGGCGCGAGCGCGTGCGGCGCCTGCTCCGCATCCAGGAGGGCATCGCCGCCGTGGGGCAGCGCCTGATGGGCGAGCGGACGCCGCAGCAGATCGGCGAGCAGGCGAGCGCGGCGCTGTGCGAGCGGCTCGGCGCGCACACCGCGGTGCTCTACCGGCTGGAGGACGGGGTGCTGCTGCGCTGCGGCGGCCATGCGCTCGACCCCGGGGCGGCACCGCCTCGCATCGACGCGGGCCAGGGCCTGGTCGGGCAGGTGGCGGCCGACGGCCAGGCCCGCGTCCTCAAGGACGTGGGCGAGGGCCATCTGGCGATCGCGTCCGCGCTCGGGCGCAGCGCGCCGCGCCATGTCCTGGTCGCGCCGGTCACGGCCGGCGGCGCCGTGTGCGGCGTGATCGAGCTGGGCCTCGTGCGCGCGGCGGCGGACTTCGACGAGGAACTCGAGTTGTTGCGCCGGGTCGCAGAAAGGATCGGCGTGGCGCTGCGCTCGGCGCTCTTTCGCGAGCGGCTGGAGACGTTGCTGGAGGAGACGCAGCGACAGCGCGAGGCGCTGCAGACGCAGCAGGAGGAGCTGCGCGTCACCAACGAGGAGCTGGAGGAGCAGAGCCGCGTGCTGCAGGACTCGCAGGCGCGGCTGGAGACGCAGCAGGTGGAACTGGAGCAGGCCAACGTGCAACTCGAGGAGCACAGCCAGGTGCTGGAGCGGCAGAAGCGCGAACTGATGGGCGCGCAGGAGGCGTTGCGCGCGCATGCCGAGCAGCTCGAGACCGCGAGCCGCTACAAGTCCGAGTTCCTCGCCAACATGTCGCACGAGCTGCGCACGCCGCTCAACAGCTCGCTGATCCTCTCGAAGCTGCTGGCCGACAACCGCGAGGGCACGCTGACGCCCGAGCAGGTGAGGTATGCCCAGGCCATCCACGCGTCGAACAACGACCTGCTGGCGCTGATCAACGACATCCTCGACCTCTCGAAGATCGAGTCCGGGCATATGGAGCTCGTCGCCGAGCCCGTCGAGCTGGCCGAGCTGCTCGGGCGGCTGCGCGAGACCTTCGAGCCGCTGGCGCGCCAGAAGTCGCTCGCCTTCTCGCTGCAGGTCGAGCCGGGCACCGCGCCGGGCCTGCACACCGACGCGCAGCGGCTGCAGCAGGTGCTGAAGAACCTGCTCGCGAACGCGATCAAGTTCACCGAGCGCGGCGAGGTGGCGCTGCGGGTGGGCGAGCCGGCGCCGGGGCGGCTCGCCTTCGCGGTGCGCGACACGGGCGTGGGCATCGCTGCCGGGCAGCAGGAACTGATCTTCGAGGCCTTCCGCCAGGCCGACGGCAGCACCAGCCGCAAGTTCGGCGGCACCGGGCTCGGCCTGTCGATCTCGCGCCAGCTCGCGCAGCGCCTCGGCGGCGACATCCGCCTCGACAGCGAGCCGGGGCGCGGCAGCACCTTCACGCTCGAGATCCCCGCCGAGCTGCCGCCCGGCGCGGCCGCGCACGCCGCGCCTGCACAGACCCCCGGGAGGCTGCCCGTGCCCCGCGCCGCCGCGCCGGCGCTGCCGCCGGCCGCCGCGCCGGCCCCGATCCCGG
>NZ_QXMG01000051.1 GCF_003569765.1 Caldimonas tepidiphila
TCGAAGGGCACCGCGCAGGCCAGCGGCCCGAAGGGCTCCTCCTGCATGGCCGGCGCGTCGGACGGGACGTCGGCCAGCAGCGTCGGCGCGACGAAGCAGCCGCCGTCGTCCGCGTCGAAGCCGGTGAGCTGCCGCGCACCCGCCGCCACCGTTCGGGACACCAGCGACTGCACCGCCTCCTGCCGGCGCCCGCTGGCGACCGGCCCCATCTGCGTGCCGGGCTGCAGGCCGGCGCCGAGCTTTAGCCCTGTCGCGGCCGCCGTGAAGGTGTCCAGGAAGGCGCCGTAGAGCCGGCGCTGCACGTAGAAGCGCGTCGGCGCGAGGCAGGCCTGCCCCGCGTTGCGGAACTTCTGCGCAACGAGCATCGGCACCGCGCGGTCCAGGTCCGCATCAGCGCAGATCAGCACCGGTGCATGGCCGCCCAGCTCCAGCGTGATGCGCTTGAGGTGCCGGCCCGACTGCTCGGCGAGCAGCCGCCCCACCGGCACCGCGCTTGATCCTGTCCAACATCAAGCTAGCCCTTGTGGTGCAAGGCGTAGATTTGCATGCCGCTGGAAAGGCAGGTTTCGGCCAACAGCGGACCGTTGCGTTGCTTGGGACACAAAACAAATGCTGGGTTCTTGACTACGCAGGGTCCATCTACGGGGGTCATCAAATTACCGCGGCACTCATGGCAGGAAGCTTGGTACGCTGCTCCACGGGCCTGCTGTCCGACAGCTTTTCCACAGGCTCCGACACACATTCCTGGAACAGCCGCCTCTGGCAGCCTACGCAGACGACCGGATCCAGGCGGCGGTAGATGCTCCCGATCGCACTGCGCTTGTCGCGGAAGACGTGGTCTGGGCCCAGCTCGTCGAGAAAGCCGTCGCGCTGCCACTGCGCCAGCACGGCCGGGCGCGGGCGGTGGAAGTAGAGGTCACCGCCCAAGGAGCGGTGTGCGCGCAGCTCCTGCCGCCACAGCTGCGAGCCGGCCACGTCGATGAAGTTCATGCTCTTGGCCATCACCAGCAGGTGGCGCTGCGGGGCTGGTTGCTCGCGCAACGCCTGCAGCCGGTCGGAGACATGCGCGGTGGCGCCGAAATAGACCGAGCCCTCCATGCGCAGCAGCTTCAGTTGCGGGCACTCGGGCAGTGCGCCGGGCGTGTCCTCCACCACGACAAAGGGCCGGTCGGGCTCGCGGTTGTCGAAACCCATGCTGCGCATGGCCGGGCGCGAACTGCGGTGCAGGTATAAGCCCAGCGACAGCGCGCTGCCGATGAGCACGGCAATCTCCAGCCGCACGGTGAGCGTGGCGAGGAAGGTGATCGCAGCCACGGCCAGTTCCTGCCGGCTGGCGCGTGCAAGCTGGCGCCAGCGCGGGAGGTTGAGTAGCGTCCAGCCCACCAGTACCAGCAGCCCGGCGATGGCGGCCATCGGGATGCGCGCCAGCAGCGGCGCGGACAGCGCCACCAACGGCACCAGCAGCAGCGCGGAGAAGACGGCGGCCAGCGGCGTGCGCGCGCCGGCTTCCAGATTGGGCATCGAGCGGTTGAGCGAGCCGCAGGAAACGTAGCTGGAGAAGAAGCCGCCGGCCAGGTTGGCCAGACCCTGGCCGAGGAACTCGCGGTTGGCGTCGATGCGCTGGCCGGCGCGCTCGCCCACGGCCTTGGCAATCGCGATGGACTGCGCCAGCGCCACCACGGTGAGCGCCGCGGCGATGCCCAGCAGCTGCGGCAGCTGCTCCAGCGCCACGCTGGGCACGTGGAACGGCGGCAGCGGCGAGGGCAGGGGACCGAGCAGCCGCACATGCCAGGCCGGCGGCGCCCAGGCCGACAGCGCCCAGGCTACCAGCGTGCCCAGCGCCAGCGCCGCGAGCATGAAGGGCGAGCGCGGGCGCCAGCGCCGCAGCGCGGCCGCGCAGGCCAGCGTTGCGAGCGCAACCAGCAGCGCGCCCGGGTGCGGCGCGTGCGTGAGTGCAGCGGCCATGACGGCGGCTGCCCCCTGGCCGGCGGGGATGTCCAGCGCCAGCGCTTCCTTGAGCGCGTGCACGGCGATCAGCATCGCCGCCCCGCCCGTGAAGCCCAGCAGCGCGGTGGGCGAAATGAAATTGGCAATCGAACCCAGGCGCAGCGCGCCGGTGGCGAACTGCAGCAGCCCCACTAGCACCGTCACCGCGAGTGCCAGCTCGATGTAGGCGGGGCTGCCCACGACCGCCAGCGGCGCGAGCATGGCAAACAGCGCCAGCGAGTTGGCGTTGGTCGGTCCGGACACCACGTGGCGGCTGGAGCCGCAGAGCGCCGCCACGATGCAGGGCACCACGGCCGCGTACAGCCCGTACTGGGGCGGCATGCCGGCCAGCGTGGCGAAGGCGATGCCCTGCGGCAGCACCAGCACGGCGCCCAGCAGGCCGGCCAGCAGGTCCGCACGCAGGCTCTGGCCGCTGAAATGCCTTCCGGCAGGCAGGGGTAACGGGGACATCGCGCGCGGTCGTTTGTGTCTGGGGCAGGGGGTCAATCGTCCGGCGTGAACCCGCTTGCCTGGACCAGCGGGGTCCAGAACGCCTGTTCACGCTGCTGCAGTGCGGCGAGTTGGGCTGGGGTGCTGGCGGCGGCCTCCAGGCTCAGGCGAGCCAGCCGCTCACGCAGCGTTGGCGTGGCCAGTACGGCCGCCAGCGCCTGCTGGAGTTCTTCCGTCTGGGCTTTGGCCATCCCGGCCGGCCCGTAGAGCGCAAACCAGCCAGCCAGTTCCACGTCGATGCCGTATTCCTTGAACGTCGGTGTACGTGGCGTGGCGCTGCCGCGGCGCGCGCCACTGGTGGCCAGGATCCGCACCTTGCCGGCCTGCGCCAGCTCCGCAGCGTCGGCGGTGGGCGCGAACGCCAGCGGGATGACACCACCCACCACGTCCACCATCGCCGGTGCAGCGCCACGGTACGGCACATGCGTCATGGGCACATCCAGCGCGCGCGCCACCGAAACGCCGAGGAAGTGCGGCACCGTGCCTGCACCGGGAGAGCCATAGCTGGCGCGCGTGCCGGCGCCACCCAGCCAGCGCTTGAGCGCCTGTGCATTGGGGAGTTGCATTGATGGATGCGCGATCAACGCATAGTCGTAGCCCACCGCCTGCCCGATGGGAGTGAAGTCGCGCGCCGGGTCGTAACGCAACTTGCGATACAGGGCCGGGAACAGCGCCATCGGCCCGTGCGGCACCAACATCAGCGTCTGGCCGTCGGGCGCGGCGCGGGCTACCTGCTCGGGCGCGAGCCGGCCACCGGCCCCGGCACGGTTGTCCACGATGAAGGTGCGGCTGAGCTGACGCTGCAGCCCCTCGGCCACCAGCCTGGCCGTGGTGTCCACAGAGCCGCCGGGGGCGAAGCCGACAACGATCTTCGTGGCGCCGGCTTGTGCGTACGCCACCAACGGGGCCAGCAGTGTGGCCAGTGCGCCGAGTTGGAACTGTCTGCGATTCATGTGGGGAATCCTTGGTATCAGAGTCAGTGCGAGGGGCGGGGAATGTCGGCGTCGCTGAACACCAGCGTGGCGCGTGCATCAGGCGGGATCGCGGGCAGGCGGGCGTTCCATTCGGCCCAGGTCTCGCGCATGCTGGCGAGCCGCTGGGCCTGGCATTGCGCCAAATTGGCGCGCTCGCGCTCGTCGGCGGCCAAGTCGAAGAGGTACTCGTGGCCGTCCATAGCCAGGTACTTCCAGCGGCCGTCGCGCAGCGCCGCCTGCTGCCGGTGCAGCATGCGCCAGTAGAGCCGGCGTTGCGGCTCCCAGGCCGGGTCGGCGAACAGCGGCAGCAGGCTCATGCCGTCGAGTGGGTACTCTGGATGCGGAGCTACGCCGGCCGCCGCCAGCATCGTCGCGCACCAGTCCATGGTGATCGCGGGCGTGGCAGTTGTGCTGCCGGCACGGATGCACGCCGGCCAGCGCGCGATCAGCGGTACACGGATGCCTCCCTCCAGCAGGTCCATCTTCTGCCCCACGAAGGGCCAGTTGTCCGAAAAGCGCTCGCCGCCGTTGTCGCTGGTAAAGACGACCAGCGTGTCGTCGGCCAGCCCCTTGGACTCCAGCGCCGCCAGTACGCGGCCGATGCCCTCGTCCATCTGTTGAATCATGCGGTGGTACGTCGCCAGCGAACCTCCATCCAGGTGGCTGATGCGACCGCCGATGCGCTCGGACTCGGCCCGATCCTCGCGCGTTTCCCAGGGCCAGTGCGGCGCGGTGTAGTGCAGGCTCAGCAGGAAGGGTGCATCCTCAACCGACTCGATGAAGCGCACGGCGCGGTCGCTGAGCGCGTCGGTGAGGTAGCCGTGGTCACCGGCGGGGATTTCGCCGTCCCACAGGTCTGGCGTGCCGGCGCTGCTGGTGTAGCTGAAGTAGTCCACGCCGCCCGACAGTGGGCCGAAGAACTCCTGGTAGCCGCTCTTGAGCGGTCCGAAGTGCGGTGGGTAGCCCAGGTGCCACTTGCCCACCAGCGCGGTGCGGTAGCCGGCGTCGCGCAGCAGCGAGGGCAGTGTGGGGTGTTCGGGTGGCAGGCCGACCACCTTGTCGCCGCGAAAGCGCCCGGTCATGGGCTCCTCGGCCGCCCCGCGCAGCCGGTACTGCCAGCGCCCTGTGATGAGGGCGAAGCGTGTGGGCGAGCACACCGGCGAGTTGGCGTAGCCGTGCGTGAACAGCATCCCGTCGGCCGCCATGCGATCCAGATTCGGGGACACCTGAGCACGCGCACCGGTACAGCCCAGGTCGGCGTAGCCAAGATCGTCGGCCAGGATGAAGAGGAAGTTGGGGCGTCTCAAGGGGCTGTCTCCTGTCACGGTGCGGTGCCGTTGGTCTTGTGCTGGCTCAAATGGTCAGCCGGTTCGCCGCTGGGAACAATCCGGTTCAGAGTTTTTGTTATAAGCGTGACTTATGTATCTGAGGCACCTGTGGTACCTGCGGCTCGTGGTCGAGCATGGCAGCCAGACGGCGGCGGCACGGGCCGCCGGCGTGAGCCAGAGCGCTATCGCGCAGGCGATGCAGGCGCTGGAGCGGCGCATGGAGTGCGTGCTGTTCGAGTCGCACGGGCGCCGCAAGCAGCCCACCGCGGCGGCGATCGAGGCCGCGCGCCGTGCCGACGAACTGCAACGCGGGGTGCAGGCGCTGCAGGGCGACAGTGGCAGCGCGCTACAGGCCGCCGGACCGGGACCGGGAGAGTTGCGCCTGCGCGTGGGCATGGCGCCGGCGGCGGCCCTGCTTTATGCGCCGGCCATCGAGCGGCACTGGCGGGAAGTGGCGCCCCAGGGGCTGCTGCGCATCACCGGCGGGCCGGCGCTGGAGCAACTCGTGGCGCTGGAGCGCGATGAACTCGATTTGGCGATCGTGCCGCGTCCGCGCGGCTGGCGCGGCAGCGGCCTGGGCAACCGGTTGCTGCACACAGCGACGCCCTTCGTGGTCGCGCGGCGTGGCCATGCGCTGGCCCGGGCACGCTCGCTGGAACAGATCACACAGGCGGGCTGGGCCGTGGCCGGCCGCGTCGGCACGGCAGGCCACACCATCGAGGAGGCGTACCGCGTGCGTGGCTGGCCCCCACCGCGCATCCTGGTCCAGTGCACCGACTACGCCGCTCTGCTGAACTTGGTCGCGCACAGCGAACTGCTGTGCGTGCTCCCGCACGCGGCGCTGCTGCACCAGCCCGAGCAGGCGGGGCTGGTGCAGTTGCCGTTGCGCGAGGGCCTGCCCCGCTACGAGGTCTGCGCCTTCTGGCGCATGCCGCCGCCGCCGATGCTGCAGGCGCTGCTGCGAACGCTCAAAGCGCTGAGCCGGTAGGGCGCGCCGGCTGCTGGTGGCGCGCAACAAAGGCTTGCCGGGCAGAGGCTGGGTTGCGCCCGACATCCCACCGGCCGTCTGGAGCGCCGGCGCCATCTCGAACACAACGGATTTCGGTGCCGCTCACATCAGTTCTCTACCCACGCCCGGCTGCCGCGCCCGATGGTGTCGGCCAGGCGCTGCAGCGCGGGCACGAAGCGCTGCCGCAACTCCCGGTCGGAGACGGCCGCCTTCGGAAACACCAGGTTGAGCGCGGCCAGCAGCCGCTCTCCCGCATGCACCGGCACCGCCACGGCAGCGAAGTCGGCCTCGCGGATCCACTCGCCCTCGTTGACCGCGTAACCGCGCGTGCGCGTCTGCCGTAGCAGCCGGCGCACGAAGGCGGCGTCGCGTGCCAGTTCGCCCAGCCGGTCGTCGCGCCGGCGCAGCAGCTCCAGCAGCGCCTCGCGCTCGGCCTCGTCGGCCCAGGCCAGGTAGGCACGGCCGATCGCGGTCTGCAGCAGCGGCAGCCGCTCCCCGATCATGGCCCGGTGCTGCGACAGCGCGCTCCAGCGGTGGGTGGACTCGCGCACCACCATGAAGCCCGCCTCCGCCGTGGCTAAGTCGCACGGCCATACCAGCTCGCGCACCGCAGCCTGCATCGCGGGTGAGGCGATGCGTGCCACCCAGGCCTCGTCCTCGAAGCCTTCACTCAGTCGCCGCACCTCGAAGGTTAGGTAGTACTGCCCCTCGCGCTCGCCTTGGCGCACGAAGCCCTGCGCGCGCAGCGTCTCCAACAACCGCTTAGTGGTGGTGCGGTCCAAACCGCAGGCGCGCGCGAGTTCGCTGGTCGAGCTGATGCCGCCGGGCAGCCGGTTCAGTGCCTTGAGCAGCGTCAGCCCCCGCGCCAAGCCACGCACTTCCTTGTAGGGCGCCGGCGCGTCCTCTTCAGCAAAAAAGTTCATGGCCTTCATTGATCAGGGTTAACCCGATGCGCAGTGTGCACCAGGTGCACACAGTTTACGACTTGATCCAGCGCAACGACAGTTCGGTCACCGCGGCAGAGCGCCGCCCCAGCCCCTCCCGCAGGAGACCGCATGACTTCAACCCCCTTCGACGCCGACGTGCTGATCGTCGGTGCCGGCCCGGTCGGACTGACCATCGCCAACACGCTTGGCCTCTACGGCGTGCGCGTGCTGGTGATCGAGAAGCTTGACAGCATCATCGACTACCCGCGCGCGATTGGCATTGACGACGAGTCGTTGCGCACACTGCAGGCCATCGGCTTAGCCGAGCAGGTGCAAGCACATATCACGCCCGACCACGCCATGCGCTTCGTCACTGCAGGCGGGCGCTGCTTCGCCGACATCGACCCGCGCACCGACGAGTTCGGTTGGTCGCGCCGCAACGCCTTCATCCAGCCGCAGATCGACCACCTGCTCTACCGCGGCCTCGCGCGCTTCCCGCACGTGCAGGTGCTGTTCAGCCACGAGGTGGCGTCCCTGGCTCAGGACGAGGCCGGCGTGACACTGCAACTCCAGGGCGCGCAGGGCAAGATGCGCCGTGTGCGCGGCCGCTGGCTGGTGGCCTGCGACGGCGGCAACAGCTTCATCCGCCGCAGCCTGGACGTGGCCTTCGAAGGCCGCACCAAGCCCAACCAGTGGATCGTGATTGACGTGCGCAACGACCCGTTGGGCACGCCCCACATCTACATGCACTGCGACCCCGAGCGCCCCTACGTCTCCGCAGCGCTGCCACACGGCATCCGGCGCTTCGAGTTCATGGTGATGCCCGGCGAGACGGAGGAGGAACTCAGCAAGCCCGAGAACATGGCGCGCCTGATGCGCAAGGTGGTGGCCGAGCCCGACAAGCTTGACTACATTCGCAAGCGCGTCTACACGCACAACGCTCGGCTAGCCGTGACCTTCCGCGTGCAGCGCGTGCTGCTGGCTG
The DNA here is from genome assembly GCF_003569765.1 of Caldimonas tepidiphila. Classification (GTDB taxonomy): domain Bacteria; phylum Pseudomonadota; class Gammaproteobacteria; order Burkholderiales; family Burkholderiaceae_C; genus Caldimonas; species Caldimonas tepidiphila. The sequence continues at coordinate 7,719 of NZ_QXMG01000051.1, forward strand.
GCGACGCAGCGCACATCATGCCGGTGTGGCAGGGCCAGGGCTACAACAGCGGCCTGCGCGACGCGAGCAACTTGGCGTGGAAGCTGGCTCACGTGGCCAAGGGCCTGGCCGGCGAGGCGCTGCTGGACAGCTACGGGCAGGAGCGGCGCAGCCATGCGCGCTCGATGATCCACCTGTCGGAAGTTGCGGGCGACATCTTCTCGCCCGCCACCCGCCTGGGGTCGACGCTGCGTGACGGCCTGACCCGCATCCTTGGCGGCTTCCCATCGGTCAAGCGCTACTTCGTGGAAATGCGCTTCAAGCCCATGCCGCGCTACCGTCAGGGCGCCGTGCTGGCGGCGGCCCCCGTGCCGGCACAGGGTCTGCTGGCGCGGCTTCTGGAGCGATCAGGCGGCTCTGCGTTGGGCCGGCTGCTGGGCTTGATGGCCGAGAAGGAGGGCAGCATGCTGCACCGCCTCGTACACGGCCGCCAGATCGACGAGGGCACCCCGGTGGGTCGCATGTTCATCCAGCCACGCGTGCTGTGCGAGGACGGCCAGACGCGGCTGCTCGACGACCTGGTCGGGCTGAACTTCGCCATCTTGGCCTGGGGCACCGATCCCACGCACGGTATGAGCCCCGAGGCCCGCGCCTTCTGGGAGCGGCTGGGCGCGCGCTTCATCACCGTCAAGCCTACGGTGCAGATGACCCACCGCGACGACGAGCGCCCCGGCGTTATCGCTATCGGCGACCTCGGCAACCGGCTCAAGGCCTGGTTTGCGCAGCAGCCGAACTCAGTGGTGTTCATGCGACCCGACCGCTTCGTCGCCGCCACCTGCACACCGCAGCAGGTGGACGATACCACCCGTGCACTGGCCGCGGTGATGGCGATGCCGCTGGTGTCGTTGACAGCACAACCAGGCAAGGCCCAACACCCCGAACTCGCGGAGGCTGCCGCATGAGCAGTAAGCAACGCGCCTTCCTCGGCCTGTCACACACGCCGCTAATGGGGATCAATCCCGTCGCCGCCACGGTCGAGCAGCCGCTGCAGGCCGCGCTGGCCGAGGCCCGCGCACAGGTGATGGCGTTCGCGCCGGAACTGGTCGTGCTAATCGCGCCCGACCACTACAACGGCTTCTTCAACGAGCTGATGCCGCCGCTATGCATCGGCACCGCGGCGCGCTCGGTGGGCGACTACCTCACCCCCCCGGGCGAGCTGCATGTGGACGGCGACGCAGCCCTCGCGCTGGCGACACAGCTGATGGACGAGGACTTCGACATTGCTATTTCGCGCCGCATGGTGGTGGACCACGGCTTCGCGCAGGCGCTGCAGATGCTGTGGGGCAGCTTGGACACGCCGCCGGTGCTGCCGGTCTTTCTCAACGCCGTGGCCCAGCCCGGCATTCCGCGCCTGCACCGCTGCCGGCAGCTCGGTGCGGCCATCGGCCGTTTCCTCGACGGGCTGCCGCGGCGCACGCTGCTCATCGGCTCGGGCGGGCTGTCGCACGAGCCGCCGGTGCCCACGCTGGCCCACCCCGACCCGGCGGTGCGCGAGCGCATCACCTTCAAGCGCGAGCCCACCCCGGCCGAGCGCGACGCCAAGACGCAGCGCGTCATGGCCGCGGGCCGAGCGCTGGCCGCGGGCGACTCCTCGATGAAGCCCCTCAACCCCGGCTGGGACCGTAGCTGGATGGAGGCGCTTGCAACCGGCGGCGCGGCGCTGGACGCCCTGTGCACGATGGACGAGGCCAGCATCGAACGCGAGGCGGGCCTGTCCGCCCACGAGTCCAAGACCTGGCTGGTGGCGCGCAGCGCGTTGCCCACCGAGCGCGTGCTGCCCTGCACGCTGCGCCACTACCAGGCCATTCCTGAATACATCGCCGGTTTCGGCGTGATGTTCCTGCACGATTGAAACAAGGAGACAGCATGGATTCCCTTATTGAACAGTGGGCGCAGCGGCTGCGCCAAGCCGAGGCCCAGCGCGAGCCAATCGAGCACCTCCGCGAAGAGATTGGCAGCGGTGCCGACGCCGAGCGCATCGCCTACGCCATCCAGCAGGCCAACGTCGAATACGCCCTGGCGCAGGGCAAGCGCATCGTCGGCCGCAAGATCGGTTTGACCTCCCCCGCAGTGCAGAAGCAGCTGGGCGTGGATCAGCCCGACTTCGGCACCCTCTTCGCCGACATGCTCTATGGCGACGACGAGGAAATCCCGCTCGAGCGCACGCTGCAGCCCAAGGTCGAGGCCGAAGTTGCGCTGGTGCTGGAGCGCGACCTGCCCGCAGCCGACACCACGCTGGTGGAGCTCATCAACGCCACTGCCTACGTGCTGCCAGCCATTGAGGTCGTGGGCAGCCGCATCGCCGGCTGGAACATCCGCTTCACCGATACCGTGGCCGACAACGCCTCCAGCGGCCTGGTGGTACTGGGCGGCGTGCCGACCAAGCTCGACGGGCTGGACCTCAAGCTATGCGCGATGGCGATGACCCGCGGCGATGGCGGAACCGTCTCCAGTGGCAGCGGCGCGGCCTGCCTGGGCCACCCGCTCAACGCGGCAGTGTGGCTGGCACGCAAGCTCGCCAGCCTCGGCCAGCCGCTGCTTGCCGGCGACCTGGTTCTCACCGGCGCCCTTGGCCCCATGGTGGCCGTGCAGCCGGGCGACCGTTTTGAAGCCCGCATTGACGGCGTCGGCAGCGTGCGTGCGCGCTTTGCCGCGGCCTGATCGTTTCTCTCCCGTAACACCCCGTTTTTCAGAAAGACCCTTGCAATGAACACCACCCGTCGCCGGTCCCTGGGTGCCCTCGCTGGTGCCGCCCTGATGGCGCTGGCCGGCCCTGCCGCTGCGCAGCCCTTTCCCAGCAGGACCGTCACCATCGTCGTGCCCTTCCCGGCCGGTGGCGTCACTGACCAGATCGCGCGCGTGCTCGCGGGCAAGATGCAGGACCATTTGGGCAAGACCGTTGTGGTCGACAACAAGCCTGGCGCCGGCGGCCAGATCGCCGCGCAGGCCGTCAAGGCGGCCGAGGCCGACGGCCACACGCTGTTCATCGGCGCGACCGAGATGTTCGCGATCAACCCGAGGCTGTTCCGCAAGTTCAGCTACGACCCGGTCAAGGACTTCCAGCCGGTCACGACGCTGATCTCCTCTCCGCTGGTGCTAGTGGTGCCCAAGGACAGCCCGGTGAACTCCGTGGCTGAGCTAGTGGCCGCCGGCAAGAAGAAGGAGCTGCACTTCGCCTCGCAGGGCGTGGGCTCCATCGGCCACCTGCTGGGCGAGCTCTTCCGCGGCAAGACCAGCGGCCAGTTCGCCCACGTGGCCTACAAGGGATCGGCGCCCGCGCTGCAGGATCTCATGGGCGGCCAGTTGGACATGATGTTCGACCCGGTCATCACCACCTCGCCGCTGATCGCCGGCGGCAGGCTCAAGCCGCTGGCCATTGCCTCCCCGAAGCGCGCCGCGCAGCTGCCCGAGGTGCGCACGCTGGCCGAGTTGGGCATTTCCGGCGTGGACGCTGCAGTGTGGTTCGGCGCCGTGGTCAAGGCCGGCACGCCGGAGCCGGTGGTTGCCAGGCTCAACGAGTCGCTAGTCAAGGCTCTGCAGAGCCCCGACGTCGTCAAGCGCTTCACCGATCAGGGCCTGCAGCCCATCCCCTCCACCCCGCAGGCCTTTGGCAGCTTTATGAAGGACGAGATCACGCGCTGGGGCGCTCTTGTCAAGAGCAGCGGCGCCTCCGTAGATTGAGCAAAGGAACTACTCCCATGAGCCAGAAACTCAAGGCCGCGATCATTGGCAGCGGCAATATCGGCACGGACCTGATGATCAAGATCCTGCGCCACGGCCGCCATATCGAGGTCGTGGCGATGGTGGGCATCGATGCCGCTTCCGACGGCTTGGCCCGCGCCGCGCGTTTGGGCGTGGCGACCACGCACGAGGGTGTCGAAGGCCTGACCCGACTGCCGGTGTTCGCGGACATCGACATCGTCTTCGATGCCACCAGCGCCTCGGCGCACGTGAAAAACGACGCCTTCCTGCGCGGCGTGAAACCCGGCATCCGCTTGGTGGACCTTACGCCCGCGGCGATCGGCCCGTACTGCATCCCGGTGGTCAACGGCGAGCAGCACTTGAACGCGCCTAACGTCAACATGGTCACCTGCGGCGGCCAAGCCACCATCCCGATGGTGGCGGCCGTGAGCCGGGTGGCGAAGGTGCACTACGGCGAGATCGTCGCCTCCATCGCCAGCAAGAGCGCGGGGCCGGGCACGCGCGCCAACATCGACGAGTTCACCGAGACCACCTCGCGCGCCATCGAGCAGGTTGGGGGTGCAGCCAAGGGCAAGGCCATCATCGTGCTCAACCCGGCCGAGCCGCCACTGATCATGCGTGACACGGTGTACACGCTCAGCGACTTCGCCGACGAGGATGCTATCGCCACCTCCGTGGCGCGCATGGCCGCCGACGTGCAGACCTACGTGCCGGGCTACCGCCTCAAGCAGCAGGTGCAGTTCGACCGCATCGAGCAGCCGATCCTGATCCCAGGCGTAGGCCGTATCGCGGGCCTCAAGACCTCCGTCTTCCTGGAGGTCGAAGGCGCCGCGCACTACCTGCCCGCCTACGCCGGCAACCTCGACATTATGACCAGCGCCGCACTGCGCACGGCCGAAGCCATGGCAGAACAGCTGCTGCAGCCGCTGACCGCCTGAAGGAGCCCCGCATGAAAAAGCTCTATATCTCCGACGTCACGCTGCGCGACGGCAGCCACGCCATCCGTCACCAGTACTCGGTCGCGCAGGCCAAGCAGATCTCCAAGGCGCTTGATGACGCCAAGGTGGACTCCATCGAGGTCGCCCATGGTGACGGCCTGCAAGGCGGCAGTTTCAACTACGGCTTCGGCGCCCACACAGACGTGGAGTGGATCGAGGCCGTGGCCAGCGTGGTCAAGCATGCCAAGATCGCCACGCTGCTGCTGCCGGGCATCGGCACCGTGCACGACCTCAAGGCTGCCTATGACGCCGGCGCGCGCATCGTGCGCGTGGCCACGCACTGCACCGAAGCTGACATCTCGAAGCAGCACATCGAGTACGCCCGCCACCTCGGGATGGAGGCCGTCGGTTTCCTGATGATGAGCCACATGACCACGCCGCAGAAGCTGGCCGAACAGGCCAAGCTGATGGAGGGCTATGGGGCGACCTGCTGCTACGTCGTGGACTCGGGCGGCGCCTTGGGCATGCAGGACGTGCGCGACCGCTTCCGTGCCTTCAAGGATGTGCTCAAGCCCGAGACGCAGACCGGCATGCACGCTCACCACAACCTGAGCCTGGGCGTGGCCAACTCCATCGTCGCGGTGGAAGAAGGTTGCGACCGCATCGACGCAAGTCTTGCCGGCATGGGCGCGGGCGCGGGCAACGCACCGCTGGAAGTGTTCATCGCTGCGGCCGAGCGCCTAGGGTGGAACCACGGCACGGACCTGATGCGGCTGATGGACGCCGCCGACGACATCGTGCGGCCGCTGCAGGACCGCCCGGTGCGCGTGGACCGCGAGACGCTGGCGCTGGGCTATGCCGGCGTGTATTCCAGCTTCCTGCGTCACTCGGAAGCCGCGGCGAAGAAGTACGGCCTGCCCACCGTGGACATCCTGGTGGAGTTGGGCCGCCGGCGCATGGTCGGCGGCCAGGAAGACATGATCGTGGACGTGGCGCTCGACCTGCTGCGCAAGCGCGACGCTGCAAATACCCAAGCCTAAAGGGACCATCGATGAGCAACGCAATCCTCACCGAAGCCGCCACCAGCCGTTTCGTCCGCATCCTGGAGGGCGACCTCGACCTGCGGCTGCACTACAACGACTGCGGCAGCGGGTCTGAAACCGTCGTCATGCTGCACGGCTCGGGCCCCGGAGCCAGCGGCTGGGCCAATTTCAATCGCAACGTCGAGCCCCTGGTGGCGGCTGGCTACCGTGTGATCCTCATGGACTGTCCGGGCTGGAGCAAGAGCGATCCGATCGTGTGCACCGGCTCGCGCTCCGAGCTCAACGCCCGCGCCCTCAAGGGCCTGATGGACGCCCTCGGCCTGGGCAAGGTCCACCTTATCGGCAACTCGATGGGCGGGCACAGCGCGGTGGCCTTCGCGCTGGCCAACCCGCAGCGCGTGGGCAAGCTCGTGCTCATGGGCGGCGGCACCGGCGGCGTGAGCGCCTTCGTGCCCATGCCCACCGAGGGCATCAAGCTCATCGGCGCCCTCTACCGCCAGCCCACCATCGAGAACCTCAAGCGCATGATGAACGTGTTCGTGTATGACACGAGCGCGCTTACCGAGGAGCTGTTCCAGGCGCGGCTGGACAACATGCTCACGCGTCGTGACCACCTGGAGAATTTCGTCAAGAGCAGCGAGGCAAACCCGAAGCAGTTTCCCGATGTCGGTCACCGCCTGGGCGAGATCGCCGCGCCGGCGCTGGTGATCTGGGGCCGCGACGACCGCTTCGTGCCGCTGGACGTGGGCCTGCGCCTGGTGGCCGGGCTGCAGAACGCGGAGCTGCACGTGTTCAGCCGCTGCGGCCATTGGGCGCAGTGGGAGCACGCGGAGAAGTTCAACCGCATGGTGGTGGATTTTCTGACGCACTGACACGCGTCCCTGCAACCCTGGCCTGCGCCTCCGCGCCCGCGGCCCTGCGGCGGTCCGGAGGCGCATCTGTTGCGGCAATCACAAAAAAGAGGAGGAGACGACGATGGAGACAAGACTGATGTCCCGCCGCGGCTTCGCGACCTGGCTGGCCGCGCTTGCAGGGACTGCCGTCCAGGCCCAGCCCATGGCCACCGCACGGCCGCTGCGCTTGGTGGTGCCCTATGCGCCGGGCGCCGCCGCCGATCAGCTCGCACGAACGCTGGAGCGGCCGCTGACCCAGGCCTTGGCGCAGCCCATCGTGGTGGACAACCGAGCCGGCGCCGGCGGCACGCTAGGCGCCGACATGGTGGCCAAGGCCGCACCGGACGGACTGACGCTGGTGCTGGGCAACGACGCCACGCACGCAACCAATCTCCACTTGGCGCGCAGCTTCCCCTACGATCCGGTGCGGCACTTCACGCCGGTCGCACTGGTGGCGTTCAACCCGATCGTGCTGGTAGTGCACCCCTCGCTGCCGGTGCGCACTGTGGACGAGTTGCTGCGCCACGTCCGCGCCCACCCGCGCGAGCTGAGCTTCGGCAGCTCGGGCATCGGCACGCCCTACCACTTAGCGGGCGCGCTGCTCAACGAGCGGGCAGGCCTCGACCTGGTGCATGTGCCCTACAAGGGAGGCGCTCCCGCGCTGACGGACCTCCTCGGCGGCAACATCCAGGTGCTGTTCGCCAGCCTAGCCACCGTGCTGCCACACATGCAGCGCGGCCACGTGCGCGCGCTAGCCACGACCGGTTCCAAGCGCCTGGACGCCCTGCCCCAGCTGCCCACGATGGCCGAGACGCTGCCCGGCTACGCGCTGGGCGGCTGGCTGGCGCTCTTCGCCCCGGCCGAACTGCCGACCCCACAGCAGGCACGGCTCAACGCCGCAGTGAATCAGGTGCTGGGACGCGAGGACATCCGTACGGCACTGCTGCAGGCCGGCCAGATGCCCGCGGGGGGAACGCCCCAGGCACTGGCAGAACTGGTGGCCGCAGAACTGGTCCAGAGGAGCCGGCTGGTGAAGGCGGCAGGCATCGACGCGGAGTAGCCGTAGCTGGGGTCAGCGACTGCGCACGACCATGCAGGTCGCCGTGGCGGTGGCCACCAGCCGCCCGTCCTGCACCAGCTCGCCGGCGACGTGACAGACGTCGCGGCCGCGGCGCACGATGCGCGCGCACCCACGCAGCCCGCCGGCGTGCGCCGGGCGCAGGAACGACAGATGCAGGTCCAGCGTGGCGCAGTGCTCGCCCGCGCCCAGCGTGGCGGTGACGAGAAAGGCCGTCACGTCGTCGAGCATCGCGCCCAGCATGCCGCCCTGCACCTGCCCGGCCGGGTTGAGAAAGGCCTCGCCCGCGCGGTAGTCGGACTCCAGCACGCCGGCCTCCAGATCTACGTTGACGATGCAACCGCCCAGCGTGGTGCTCACCGGGGGCGGCGTTGCCTCGCCGCGGCTCAGTCGGGCGAAGTAGCTGTCGCCTGCCAGGGGGAAAAGGGTGTCAGTGGCCATGGAACTCGGGGGGGCGTTTCTGCAGACGGGCGGCCACGCCCTCGCGCTGGTCCTGGGAGGCGTCGGCACGGGCGATGTCGCGGGCCAGCGTCGCCGCGTCGAGCGTGCCGGCCGCGATGGCGTCTAGGTGCCGCTTCATCGGCAGCAGCGCCAGCGGCGCCATGCCGGCCAAGCGCTCGCTGAGAGCCGTAACGGCCGCCTCCAGCGCTTCGGGTTCCACCACCTCATCCAGAAAACCGCAGTCCAGCATCTGTCGGGCGTCGAGTTCCTCCGCGGCCAGCAGCACCCGCTTGGCGGGGCCCAGGCCCAGACGGCGCACGTAGCGCTCCAGGCCGCCGCGGTAGAACACGAGGCCGATCTGCGCTGCGGGCACGAACATGCGCGCCCCGGTCACGCCGATGCGGAAGTCGCAGGCCAGTGCCAGGTCGGTGGCGCCGCCGTGAAAGCCGCCGTTGATGGCGGCGATGGTGACCGGGCGCACCCGCTCGATCTCGCTGGCCAGCGCCTCGAACGAAGCGCCGGCGGTGGCCACTGCGCCCTCCGACGCGGCCTGCGCTAGGTTAAAGCCGCTGCAGAAGTGGCGGCCCTGTCCCCGCAGGCGCAGCACCAACACCTCTTTACGATCGTTCACCAGGCACAGTTGCTCGCGCAACAACGCCAGGTCCTCCAGTTCCAGCCGGTTGCCCACCTCCGGGCGGCGCAGCGTAATGGTGGCGATGCGGCCGTCCAGGGCCAGCTCGGGCGGCAGCCCGGGGGACTTGCTGTTGCTCACGCCGTTACTCCGTCAACGAAAACCGTAAACCTGCATGGTGCTCTCGCCCGCGCGCAGTCGCTGCAAGATCGCGGCCTCCTCGGCCTCGCGCCGCTGGGCGCGGTCCACGATGGCTGCGGCCTGCTGCCGCGGCAGCACGCACACGCCGTCGCCGTCGGCTGCCACCAGATCGCCGGCATGGACCGTGACGTTACCCACCAGCACCGGCGCGCCGATCCAGCCCGTGGCGCCGTAGTCCTTGCCGGTGCCGCGGATGCACAGCCCGCGCGAGAAGACGGGAAAACCAATCTCCTGCAGCAGTATGCCGTCGCGCACGCAACCGTCGATGACCAGACCGGCCAGGCCTCGGGCCTGCGCCATGGTGCTCATGATCTCGCCCCAGTACCCGTGCTCGAAGGCGCCGCCCACGTGCACCACCAGCACATCGTCCGGCCGCGCCACCGCCAGCGCCCGGTGCAGCCACAGGTTATCGCCGGGCGGTGAGTGCACTGTCAGCGCCGACCCGCAGGCGCGCATCGCGGCACCCACCGGCTTGATGGCCGAGGGCAGTGCGCCCACCTTCCCGCCGGCCTCGTGCAACGTCGCGGTGGGCAGCGCCGCCGCGGCGTCCACCAGCGCAGGCGGCAGGCGCTCGAAATCAGCTCGAGTAGTCAGGGCAGGGTCGATCCGGTTCATGTAGCCTCGCGCGTTTGCAGCTGGTGGTACTTGAATTGCTTGCGCGCCTCGTCCAGGCGCATGCCACCACGCACGGCTTGGCGGATGCGGTCCTCGGCGGCTTCGATCGCTTCAGCCGTGTCCAGCACCTGGGCCTCGTGCTCCCTAGGGATCACGACGGCGCCATCGGCGTCCCCCTTGACAATGTCACCGGGCGCCACCCGCGCGTCGCCGATGTTCACCGGCACGCCAGTGGCCTCGACCTGCACCCGGTCCTTGCCGGTGCGCATCCAGTGGTCCTTGCTGAAAACCGGGTAGCCCAGCGACAGGCACAGGTGCGTGTCACGGCACACACCATCGATCAGGGTGCCCGCGATGCCACGGCGATGGGCAATCTCGGTGAGGATGTCGCCCCACACAGTGGCGTTATCGCGGCCTCCGTTGTCCAGCACGATCACGCTGCCGGGCGGCACGTCGTCGATGTAGTCGCCCACCGTGCCCGAAGGCTTGCCCGATGGGCCGTACAGCAGGGTCCAGGCGCGGCCGGCCATGCGGAAACCGCTGTCGCGCGGCTTGATGCGGTAACACTGGCCGGCGATGCCGAGCTTGTCGAGCGCATCGCTCAGGGTCGCGGTGTCCAGCTTCGCGGCACGTGCGACGTTGACGTCCTGCACGTTGTCGGTCGGATTCATTTGTTCTCCAGCATGTGTTCGTAGTTGCCGCCCATCACCTCGCCAATGGGCGTGCCTGCCAAGATGGCCTTGGCCATCGCCGCCTCGCGCCCGGCGATCAACTCGGCCGTCTCCAGCACGCGCTCGATGTCGGCGGCTGCAATGACGATGACCGCGCTGCGGTCGGCCAACACATAGTCGCCCGGGCACACCGTCATCTGGCCGCCGGCCTCGGGAGCGGCGCCGATTACCACCGGCACCTGCGTGCCCAGCTCCACCACCCGGCCGCGCGCGGTGCGCGAGCTCAGGCTGCGGCTGAACACCGGGAATTCGTAGGCAATGGCCTCGTCCACGTCGCGCAGCGGGCCATCGGCCACCACGCCGGCGACGCCGCGCACCTTGGCGCCCAGCGTGAGCAGGCCCCCCCAGCAGCCGGCCTCCACGCCGCTGCGCTGCTCGACGACGATCACGTCCTCGGGGCCGGCGACCTCGATGGCGGTGCAGCCCAGGTGCCGGGGCGGGCCGGGCGGCGGCTGGCCGGGGCCCACCTTCATGGTCACAGCCCGGCCGGCGATACGGCCGGCGCCGCTGCGTTGCGGTAAGCCGGTGATGGCGCCGGGCAGGCCCAGCTTGTCCAGCGCGTCGGACACCGCGCAGGCATCGAGCCGGCGCAAGCGTTGCACGTGGGGATTGGTCATGCGGTATCTCCTTTGTCTCTCGCGTGTGTCAGTCCAGGGTCTTCCATGCGGCGAAGGCCAGCCCGGTGCCGGTCAGCGCCGGGCTGCGGTAGCCCGGGATGTACTCGACCCATTCCAGGTCCAGCTCGCGGGCCATCTCGCCCACCACCAGCCAGTTGCGGATCTCGGAGCTGCCGGCCTGCAACTGCCTGGGATCAAAGCGGGCCAGGGCCTCGCTGTCCTTGTCGCGGATCGCCCGCAGCACGCGTTGGTCCAGTTCCTCGTCCACCACGAAGTGGCTCAGGCCGCCGGAAGCAATCACGCCCACGCGCAGGTCCTGCGGCCACTGTGCGATCAGTTCGCGCAGCGCGCGGCCTAGCGCCACGCAGCGCCGTGGCGTAGGCTGGTTGGGCGGATCGAAGGTATTGAGAATCACCGGGATAACCGGGAGCTCGGCGCCCTTGAGGATGCGGCGGTGGATGAACTGAAAAGCATGCCCCTCGGACTGCCCGCGCTCCAGGCCGTCCATGGCCGCGATGTCGAAATCGCGCTCACACAGGCGCCGGATCAGCCACTCGGCCAAATCCGCGCGCACCGGGTACTCGCGGTCCACTTCTGGCTCGTGGCGCCGCATGCGCGCTGACTTGACCCAGTTGTCCGACGGCGAGGCCGGCTCGCGCGCGGTGTTGCGGATGGTGGGGCCGTAATAGAGGGCGACGGCCGGGTTGTTGCTGGTGCGGAACAGCTCGGTCTGGTCGTCGCCAACGATCAGCAGCACGTCCAGCCGCGCCTTCCGGACGCGCCGGCCGACCTCGTCCATCGCCGCCTCGGCGGCGTCGTAGCGCTCGCCCAGCTTCTCGGGCGAGGCCAGCGCCTCGCTGCCGGGCGGCGCAGCGGCCAGCAGGGCTTCGTAATCCGTCCTGTTGCCCTGTTTGTCGTAGTAATGGGCGTTCTTCGTGTCGATCACGCGAAAGCCGTGCTGCCAGTCCTCGCGCCGCGAGACCAGCATGATGCTGTGGGAGGAGCCGAACGCGGCGACCAGTCGTGCCATGAGATAGGGTCCTTCGAAGTTCAAACGACGTGGCACTCGCGCAGCGCCGCAATGCGTTCGGGGCTGTAGCCGAGGCCTGTCAGGATGGCGTCGGTCTGGTCGCCTTGGTGCGGAGCCGGCACCAAGGGTCCGGCCGCGCGCGGGTGGCGGGAGAACTGCATGGGCAGTCCCACTACCTCGATATCGCCCAGCTCGGGATGCGCCAGGGTCCGCGCGATGCCCAGGTGGCGCACCTGCGGGTCCTCGAACACCTGGTCCACCGCGTGGATCGGCCCGCAGGGCACGCCGGAGCGGATCAGCCGCTCGGTCCATTCGGCGGTGCTGCGCGTGCGCAGGATTGCGCCGACCGCCTCATTCACGCGCTCGCGGTTGGCCACACGCTCGGGGTCCGAGCCGAAGCCCGGCTCGTCGATCAACTGCGGCGCCTCGATTGCCACGCACAGCCGCTTCCACATGGTCTGGCCGATGGCGGCCAGATTCAGATAGCCGTCCAGCGTCGGGAACACACCGGTGGGCACGGTCAGTGGGTGCTCGTTGCCGGTGGCGCTCGGCACCTTGCCGTCGATCAGCCATTGCGCGGCCTGGAAGTCGAGCATTGCGATCTGGGATTCCAGCAGCGAGGTCTGCACCCACTGGCCCTCGCCCGTCGCCTCCCGCTCCAGCAGGGCCGCCATGATCGCCTGGGCGCAGAAATGGCCGGCGCACAGGTCGGCCAACGGGATTCCCACCCGCATCGGCCCGTCCCCGGGCTTGCCAGTGACGCTCATCAGCCCGCCCATGCCTTGGGCGATGGAGTCAAAGCCGGGCCAGCCGGCATAGGGGCCGTCCTGGCCGAAGCCGGAGATGCTGGCGTAGACCAGGCGCGGGTTGATGGCGCGCAGCTCGTCCGGGCCGATGCCCAGACGGTGCTTGACATCGGGCCGGTAGTTCTCGATGAACACGTCCGCCTCGCGCACCAGGGCATGCAGGATCTCCAGGCCGGCCCGGTCTTTCATGTTGAGCGTGAGGCTCTCCTTGTTGCGGTGCAGGTTCTCGTAGTCGGCGCGGTTGTGGTCGCGCCCGCCAATCATGTCGTCACCCCCCGGCGCGCCGGGCGGGATCTCCAGCTTGATGACGCGGGCGCCCAGGTCGGCGAAGGTGCGCACCGCTGTGGGGCCGGCGCGCACGCGCGAGGCGTCCAGGATGGTGAAGCGCGATAGGGGGCCGCTGCGGGGCGTGGTGCTCATGCCGCACCTCCTTCGTTTAGGGTGAACATGGGCACGGCCGGGCCGCCCTGCGAGGGCTGGAAGCGCACCTGCACGCGGTCGCCGATGCGCGCGCGCGCCGGGTCGCAGTCCACCAAGTTGGTCAGGAGGGTGACGCCCTCGTCGAGCGTGACCATCGCCAGAGTGTGGGCGGTATCGCCCTGCCCCATCGTGCTGAAGGAGTACAGCGTGCCGGTGCCGGCGGACTCGACCCAGTGCGTGTCCTCGCTCAGGCAGAAGGGGCAGATGTCGCGCGGGTAGTGATGCACTTGGCCGCAGGCGGCGCAGCGCTTGAGCAGCAGCCGGCCCTGGTCGGCGGCGTCCCAGAACGGCTTCGATTCGGGCAGCACGTGCGGAGCGGGAATCTTGCGCATGGTCAGACCTCCAGAGGGCCGACCCAAGGCAGGCCAGAGCCCTTTCCGAGGGCGGTGCAGCACGCGAAGTGGCGAGCGAGAGTGTTCATGTCGTCCTCTCCAGGATCAGGGTGGCGGCGGTGTGGCGAGACGCCAGAGCGCCGCCGATTCCGCTGGCCAGGGCGAGCGTGCAGCCGGGCACCTGCACGGCAGGATGGGCCTCTCCGCGCAGCTGGCGCACGGCCTCGATCACCTTGGTCATGCCGCCGCGGTTGGCCGGATGGTTGTTGCACAGGCCACCGCCGTCGGTGTTGAAGGGCAGCCGGCCGGTGCCAGAGATTAGGTTGCCGTCGGCGACGAAGCGGCCGCCCTCGCCCTTCCGGCAAAAGCCCAGGTCCTCCAGCTGCATCAACACCGTGATGGTGAAGCTGTCGTAGAGGCTGGCGTACTGGATGTCGGCCGGCGTGACGCCCGCCTCGGCGAAGGCCTTGGGCCCGGACCAGGCGGCGGCCGAGTACGTGAGGTCAACCCGCCCGCCCATGCCATGCTTGGGCGCCTCGCCGGTGCCCCGCACGACCACGACCGGGCGCTTGAGTTCACGCGCGATCTCGGGTCTCGCCACGATCAGCGCGCCGCCACCGTCGCTCATGACGCAGCAGTCCAGCCGATGCAGCGGGTCGCTGACCATCGGCGAGTTGACGACGTCCTCCACCGTTACGCGCTTGCGCAGCAGGGCATGGGGGTTGTGCTGCGCGTGGTGCGAGGCCGCCACCTTGATCCAGGCGAGCTGCTCGGAGGTAGTGCCGAACTCGTGCATGTGACGCTTGGCCACCAGCGCGTAGAGGTTCTGCGTGGCCGGGCCGTAGGGCAGCTCGAAGGCCAGCTCGGGCGCGTCGGGGTCGGGCGCTTTCAGTGCCAGCGGCGCCTTGGCGGGCCTGCCCTCGCCTGCCGCCGCGGCGGCGCGGGCCTGGGCCTCGGCCATCGCGGCGCGCGGGCGGCCCGCCAGCGTGATCAGGGCGACGTTGCAGCGGCCGGCGGCGATCGCCTCGGCCGCGTGCGCCACATGCAGGAGGGGGGCCGAGCCGCCGCATTCGGTGGAGTCAACGTGGCGCAGCTTGAGCCCCAGGTACTCGGCCATGGTGGCCGCGCCCAGCCCCGGCGCGTCTCCGGCGCAGAAGTAGCCGTCGATGTCGTCCTTCGTCAGGCCGGCATCGACCAGCGCACCCTTGGCGACATCGGCGTGCAGGCGCACCACCGACAGCTTGTCGGCCAAGCGCGTGGGGTGCTCGTACGCCCCGACGATACAGGCTTTTCCGTTCAGGCTCATGGGGTTTCCTTGAGGGCGATGCTCATTGCTCGGGCTTGAAGCCGGTGGCCTTGATGACGGGCCCCCAGTAGGCGAGCTCCTTGCGCACGACGGCGTCCATCTCGGCGGCGGGGCGGAAGTCCGGGTTCAGCGTCGCCCGGTTGACCAGGGTGTCGCGCACTTCGGGCAGGGCCAGCGCATACTTCAGCGCGTTCTGCACGCGCTCGAGCTGCGCCGGCGGCGTGCGGGTCGGCGCCCACATGCCGGTCCAGGCGTCGCCGGCATCGATGGCGATGCCCTGCTCCATGAGGGTGGGCACGTCGGGCATCAGCGGCGAACGCTTGGCGCTGAACACGCCCACCACCTGCACCTTGCCAGCCTTGTGGTGCGGCAGGATGTCGCCGGCGGTCATGATGCCGGCCGGCACCTGTCCGCCCAGCAGATCGGTGACTAGCGGGCCGTTGCCGCGGAAGGGGACCATTTGCAGGTTCACCCCGATGGCCTTGCTGAGTTGGAGGCCGGTGAAGTGGGTTTGGCCCCCTGCCCCGGCGGTGCCAAAGCTCGCTTCCATTGGGTGGGCCTTGATGCGGGCGACGTATTCCTTGGCGCTCCGTACGCCGAGCTGGTTGCCCACGGCCAGCACCATCGGGTAGGACACCAGCATGGCCACTGGTGTGAAGTCCTGCAGCATGTCGTACCGGAGCATCGCCGGCGGGTAGAGCAAGGCCTGGAACACCGGCGTCGCGTTGGGCGCGATCATGTAAGTCAGGCCGTCGGGCTGCGCCGCCTTGAGCGCCTGGGCCGCCAGGCGCCCGCCGGCGCCGGGCTTGTTCTCCACAATCACCGGCTGCTTCAGCACGGTGGCCATCTTCTCGGCCAGCACGCGGGCCACCGTGTCAGTGGAGCCGCCGGGCGGAAAGCCCACCAGCAGCCGGATCGTCTGATCGGACTGCGCCTGCGCTCCCAGCGACAGGCCCAGGGCGCCGGCCAGCAGCGCGGCGTTGAAGGTCTTGCGGGTGATCATGCTTGTCTCTCTCCTTGGTGTAGCTGGGGGTCAGGTCAGGCGAGCGCGTGCGCCGCCGACATCCGCTGCAGGTGCCAGGCGGCGTCCCCGAACAGCTGGCCGATGACCATCAGGCGCTTGGCGTAGTGCGGCACGCGGCATTCGTCGGTCATGCCCATCGCGCCGTGCATTTGGATGGCCGCCAGCCCCTGGGCCCGGCCGAGCTGGCCGGCCAGTGCCTTAGCGGCCGAAACCAGGCGGCGGCGCTGGGCCGCGTCGCCGGCATCCACAGCCATTGCGGCGGCGCAGGCCATGGACTTGAGCTGTTCCAGCGCGATCGCCATGTCGGCCACGCGGTGCTGCAGCACTTGGAACTTCGCCAGCGGCGCACCGAACTGCCTGCGCGTGCGCAGGTGCTCGGTGGTGTGCGCCAGCAGCGCGTCCACCGCGCCCGCGGCTTCGGCACATAGGGCGGCGGTGGCCGCGTCCAGCGCCGCCTCCACCGCGTCGGCCGCCCGGCCCGGCATCCCCAGCACCTGGTCGCTTGGCACCCGCACATCGCGCAGGGTGACGTGCGCGGCACGGCGCCCGTCTAGGGTGTCGAAGCCCTGCACCTTGACGCCCGGCGCATGCACGTCGACCGCCAGCACGGTGAGGCCCTCGCGATCCGCCGCGTCGCCCGCAGTGCGCGCCACTACCAGCAGCAGGCCGGCGCTGTCGCCGTGCAGCACCAGGGTCTTGCGCCCCTGCAGCAGCCACCCGTCGCGGGTCTCGCGCGCCCGGGTCTCGACTTGGTGCCAGTCGTAGCGCGTGCCCTCCTCGTACAGCGCCACGGCAGCCTGCAGCTCGCCGCCGGCCAGCGGCGGCAGCCAGCGCTGGCGCTGGACGTCCGACCCCAGGGTGGCGAGCAGCCAGCCCGCCATCACGGTACTGGGGACGAAAGCGCCGCCGCCGAGCGCGCGGCCCAGTTCCTGCGCCACCAGCATCACCTCCACGGCGCCCTGGCCGCTGCCGCCCGCCTCCTCGGGCAGCGGCAGGCCCAGCAGGCCGAGCTCGGCCATGGCGGCCCAGCGCTGGCGCGCCTGCTGCGCGTCCTCCGGCTTGCCGCGGTGCTCGGCCGGGTATTCGCCATCGCAGAAGCGCTGCACCGCGTCGCGCAGCGCCAGGTGGTCGTCGTTGAATGAGAAGTCCATCGGGTTTCCTTGCGGCGGGGCGTCAGAAGGAGTCCAGCGCGGCACGTGCGATGAGGTTGCGCTGCACCTCGTTCGTGCCGCCGTAGATCGTGAGCTTGCGCGAGTCGAGGCAGTTGGCCGCCAGCGCCGCGAGCGCCGGATCGGTGGCCGCCTCCTCCAGGTGCTCCAGCTCCTGCGCGCGCAGCGAGAAGGGCACGGCGTCGGGGCCAGCGATGTCCACCAGGGCCTCGAAGATGGCCTGGCGCAGCTCAGTGCCGCGCACCTTGAGCAGAGACGCTTCCACAGCCGGGATGCGGCTTTGCTGGTGCGCGCTGAGCAGGCGCAGCGCGGTGAACTCCAGCGCCATCAGCTCGGCCTCGAACTGCGCCAGCCGCCCCTGCATCACCGCGTCCCGGCCCAGCCCCTGCTGCGCGGCCAGCCGGCGGGCGCGGGCGAGTTGCTGCTTGCACGAGCCAATGCCGGCGATGCCGGTGCGTTCGTGGCCCAGCAGGTACTTGCCGCAGGACCAGCCCTTGTGCAGCTCGCCCACCAGGTTCTCCACCGGCACACGCACGTTGTCCAGGAAGCACTCGTTGAGGTCGGTGCCGCCCTCGAGCATGCGGATCGGCCGCACCGTCAGGCCCGGCGACTTCATGTCGATCAGCAGGAAGGAGATGCCTTCCTGCGGCTTGGCCGCCTGGGGGTCGGTGCGCACCAGCGCGAACATCATCGAGCACCACTGCGCGTACGAAGTCCAGACTTTGTGGCCATTGACGACGAAGTGCTTGCCGTCGGGCTCCAGCACGGCGGTGGTGCGCACCGCCGCCAGGTCTGAGCCGGCCCCAGGCTCGGAGAAGCCCTGCGCCCACCAGGTGTTGCTCTGGCGGATGTCGGGCAGGTATTTCCTCTTCTGCGCCTCGGTGCCGAAGGCGATCAGCACCGGCCCCAGCATCTGGATGCCGCTGGCGATGATGCGCGGCGCGCCCCCCAGCAGCGTCTCCTCGTCGAAGATGTAGCGCTGCACGTGGCTCCAGCCCGGGCCGCCGTGCTCGACCGGCCAGCCCGGTGTGAGCCAGCCGCGCGACTCAAGGATGCGAAACCAGGTGACGTAGTCGCGGTGCTCGAGCCGCAGGCCGAGTTCGACCTTGCGCTGGATGTCGGCCGGCAGCCGCTCGCGGACGAAGGCGCGCACTTCCTGGCGGAAGGCCTCCTCCTCGGGGGAAAACTGCAGTCTCATAGCTGTGCTCCTCAGTGCGCCACGACCAGCGCGTCGAGCGCGAGCACCGGCTCGGCCGAGCCGGCCGGGTAGGCCACCAGCGGGTTGATGTCGATCTCGGTGAGGCGAGGGTTGGCGCGCATCTGCGCTCCGACCTGCGCGACCACGCGGGCGATGGCTCCCAGGTCCACACCGGCCGCGCCGCGCACGCCGCGCAGCACCGCCGCGGCCTTCAGCCGGCCCAGCTCGACCACGATGTCCTCCTCGGCCAGGTCCACCGGGATCAGCCGCACGTCGTGCAGGGCCTCGATCCAGATGCCACCCAGGCCGACCAGCACCACCGGGCCCCAGTCAGCATCGCGCCGCGCGCCCACCACCAGTTCCAGCCCGCGCGGGCCCATAGCCTCGACCAGCGCACCGTCGAGCTCCAGCTCCGGCCGGTGCTCACGCACGTTCGCGTGCAGGCGCTCCCAGCCGGCGCGCAGCGCGGCCTCGTCGGCCAGGCCGACCAGGACGCCGCCGACATCGCTCTTATGCGGCAGCTCGCTGGCCTGGGCCTTGAGCACCACCGGCCAGCCAATGCCGGCGGCCAGCCGCACCGCTTCGTCGGCGCTGCGTGCGAGCCCGCCGCGCGGCACCGCAAGCCCCGCGGCCGCCAGCCAGGCCTTGCCCTGGTACTCCGCGAAGATGCCGTTGGGCGGCACCACTCCGGGCAGGGGCAGCGCGGGCGCCTTGCCTGCGCTCGCGCGTTCGGCCCGCGCCAGCGCCTCGCCATAGGCGGCCACGCGCTGCAGCGCGCGCAGGGCCCGGTCGGCCGAGCGGAACAGCGGCACGCCGCTGCGCTCAATGGCCTCCAAGAAGAAGGGCTCCACCGGGCTGCTGTCGCCGGTGAGAACGAGTACAGCCGGCTTGGTGGCGAGGGCAAAGGCCGGCACGATGTGCTCGGCCTTATCACGCTGGGCGACGCTGGGCCCAACGGGGATGGCGAGCACCAGGCTGCCGATGCCCTCGTCCTGCAGCAGCGTGAGCATCAGTTCGCCGACGATGCCGGGGTTGCGCACGCCGATGGTGGTGTAGTCCAGCGGATTCTCGGCCACGGCGTAGTCGGGCAGCATGGCGTGCAGCCGCTCCGCCGTGGCGGGAGCCAGCGCGGGCAGGTCCAGGCCGAGCGTGTCGGCGAAATCGAGCGCCAAGTTCTTCATGGCCCCCGAGCCGGTCATGAAGGCGGCGCCGCCCGCCGGCGGCCGGGGATGGCGCAGCAAGATGGCGGTGGAGTCCAGCAATTCGTCCAGCGACTGCACAGTGACCACGGCCTCGCGCTGCAGCAGGGTCATCGCGGTGGCATGGTCGCCCGCCAGGGCGCCGGTGTGCGACTGCGCGGCCTCGCGGGCCCGGGCGCTGCGCCCCGGCATCAGCAGCACCAGCGGCTTGTTCGCGGCGCGAGCGCGGGCCGCCAGTTGCAGGAACAGCTGCGGACGGCGGATCTGCTCAGCATAGGCCGTAATCACGCGCGTCTGCGGGTCATCGATGTAGGCGGCGAGCACGTCCTCGATACCGACCGACACCTCGTTGCCCGTGGAGAACACTGTTGTTACCGGCACACCCCGCCCCAGCAGGGCGTCGCGCAGGTTGGCGGCCATGAAGCCGCTCTGGGCCACGATGCCGACGCCGGGCCGGGTCTCGCGGGCCCGTGCGGCAAGCGGCTCGAAGGTCAGGGGCACGGCGGCGGCGAGGTTGCTGAACCCCATGCAGTTGGGGCCCACCAGCAGCATGCCGGCCGCTTGTGCCGCCTCGGCCAGCAGGCGCTGGCGGGCCTGGCCTTCCTCGCCCGCCTCGGCATACCCCGAGGCGAACAGCACGGCGGCGTGACAGCGACGTGCGGCCAGGGCCTGCACCGTGTCGAGCACACCGGCCTCCGGGATGGCCAGCACCGCCAGATCGAGGCCCTCGGGCAGCTCGGCCACCGTTTTCACGCAGGCCCGGCCGTTGATCTCGCTGCTGCTGCGGCTGACCAGGTGCAGCTCGCCCTCATAGCCGAAGCGCTCGAGATTGCCCTGAACGAAGCCGCCGAAGGACCGCGGGTCGGCTGAGGCGCCGACGATGGCAACCGAGCGGGGCCGCAGGACGCGGTCCAGCGGCCGGGCCGCGAAGGGCAGGGGGGGGGCGGCAACGCTCATGCAGTGAACCTTTCGGAATGACGGAGGAAGCGGGAATAGGGATCAGGTGAAGTCATTCTGGCATATCAAAAACAATTTTTGGTACACCACAGAACGCTATCTGGCGTTTTTCAGGGTTTGTCCTGAGGGAGTGCCATGAGGCCAAGGCGACCTGAGGAGTCCTGGATATCTATAGGGGAAGGGTCACCTTCACAGGCAAGAGGTTCCTGGCCGCGTCCTTGTACGAACGAGGGGGGTGCGCTGTGTACCATGAAGCTTGGTCGGCGATAACCCTTTCGCTGGCATTTTTTTGAAAACTTCTTGCATGCCACAAAGCCGTGGAGATATATTTGCCATGCCTATGGAACACACCATCACCCTGCCCCCGGCACTCAACGCCGACGCCGAAGCCCTGCTGAGTGGGGAGGAGGCCCGTCCGCGCGGCGCTCGCGCCATTGAGATCCGTGCCGTCCTGCAGGGAGAGATCGAGAGCGGCAAGCTGCCGCCCGGCAGCCCACTGGACGAGCGGGCCCTGGCCCTGCGCTTCCAGGTTTCGCGCACCCCGGTGCGCGAGGCGCTGCAGCAGCTCGCCGCGCACAACCTAGTGCGCATCGCACCGCGCCAGGGGATCACCGTGGCCCGCCTGTCCATCAGCCAGGTGCGGGCCATCATGGAAGGCGTCGGCGAGCTCGAGGCCACCTGCGCCAAGCTGGCCGCACGCCGCGTGGACGACGAACTGCGTCGCCAGCTCGATGAGGCCCTGCAGCTGTGCCAGGACGCGGCCGTCGAGGGCGGCACCGAGGAATACGCCCTGGCCAACGGCCGCTTCCACGAGGTGATCTACACCGGCAGCCGCAACCCCTACCTGGCCGACCTGATCCGCCACGCCCGTCGGCAGATCTACCGCTACCGGGTGCGTGACTTCGTGACCAAGGCGCAGATCAACCAGTCGCTGCAAGACCACCGCAAGATCGCTCGCGCCATCCAGGAGGGCGACGAGGTGAGCGCGGGGCAGCAAATGCTGCTGCATGTGCCCTCGGGCTCCACCGGCTTCTCGGAGTTCCTGGCGCGCATCCCCATGCACCTGTTCGAGTCCGAGCCCGAGGCCTGAACCGGTTCCACCCCCCGCAGGAAAAGAGACAGGAGACAAGTCACCGTGAACCGCCCGCCCCGTTCCATCGACGTGCCCGGCGCCTCGCACAAGGCACCGATCCCGGCGGCCGCCCGCGTGGCCAACGTGCTGTGCACCTCCGCCGTCTCGGGCAAAGACCCGGCCGGCGGCGCGCTGCCCGAGGAGGCCGCAGCCCAGGCCCGCAATGCCTTCGCCAACCTGCGCGCGGTGCTGGACGCTGGGGGCGCGGCCCTGGCCGACGTCGTCAAGCTCTCAGTCACGGTCAACGACGAGTCCGTCCGCGAGGCGGTCAACGAACAGTGGCTGGCCTGCTTCCCCGACCCTCGGGACAGGCCGGCGCGCCACATCACCGTGCAGGCACTGCAGCATGGCATGCAACTGCAACTGGAAGCCCTGGCCGTGATCGGCGGCTGAAGCCGCCGCTTTGCGCAATCCGAGCCCGTAAGACCCACGAAAGACCCTTGCCCATGATCATCGACTCCCACGCCCACATCGTCATGCCGCCCGAGAGCTTCCGCTTCATGGCGGAGCTGGTCGGCGGCCGCGCCAACCCCAACACGCTCCCAAAGATCCCCGACGAGTCGGTGCGCAAGGTGGCCGAGGAGCTGGTGCGCAGCATGGACAAGGTGGGCACCGACATGCAGTTCATCTCGCCGCGGCCCTACCTGCAGATGCACTCGGTCAAGCCGGGCCGTGTGACCGAGCTCTGGTCGGTCCACTGCAACGACCTCATTGCGCGCTTCGTGCAGATGTTCCCGGACCGCTTTCGCGGCGTGGCCGGCCTGCCGCAGTACATGGACGAGCCGCTGGCGCTGCGCGCCATCCCGGAGCTGCGCCGCTGCGTCGAGCAGCTGGGCTTCGTCGGCTGCCTGATCAACCCGGACCCGACCGAAGGCCTGGGCGACCCGCCCGGCTTGGGCGACCCCTACTGGCATCCGTTGTACCAGGCGATGACGGAGCTGGACGTGCCCGGCCTGATCCACTCGGCCGGCAGCTGCAGCGCCCGCGAGTCCTACACGCTCAAGTTCATCAACGAGGAGAGCATCGCCGTGATCTCCCTGCTGGGGGCCAAGACCTTCGACACCTTCCCCGACCTGAAGATCGTGGTGGCCCATGCCGGCGGGGCCATCCCCTACCAGATGGGGCGCTTCCGGTCCTGGAACGTGCGCAAGGGCGAGAAGCAGAGCTTCGACGAGCAGCTCAGGAAGCTGTACTTCGACACCTGCAACTACAGCAAGGAGGCCATCGAGCTGCTATGCAAGGTGGCCGGCACCGACAACGTGCTGTTCGGCACCGAGAAGCCCGGCACCGGCAGCGCGCGCGACCCGTTGAGCGACCGCGACTACGACGACATGAAGCCGGTGATCGAGAGCATCGACTGGCTCACCGAGGCCCAGAAGCGCGACATCTTCGAGTGCAACTGCAAGCGTCTCTACACCCGCGCCTTCCGCCACTACGCCGACTGACCGCGCCCACCGAATCCGGCACGAGGAGACAACGCCATGCCAATGACCCGGGAAGACAACGAGCTGCTCACGCGCGTCGAGAACGGCGCGCCGATGGGCGAGATGATCCGCCAGCACTACTGGATACCCGCCGTGCCCTCCTTCAAGCTCGAGCCCGACGGCGCGCCAGTGCGCGTGCGCCTGCTCGGCACGAACTACGTGGCCTTCCGCGCTACCGACGGCAGCGTCGGCGTGCTCGACGAGCAGTGCCCGCACCGCAAGGCTTCGCTGGCCCTGGCCCGCAACGAGGACAACGGCCTGCGCTGCCTCTACCACGGCTGGAAATTCAACGTGAAGGGCGAGGTAGTCGAGGCACCCAACCACGCGGGCAACCAGGAGGTGTTCTGCAAGCACGTGCGGGTGAACCGCTACACCACGGTGGACCGCGGCGGCATCGTCTGGGTTTGGCTTGGCAAGGGCGAGGCCCCGCCCCCCTTCCCCGAGCTGCCCTTCATAGACCTACCGGCCCACCAGCGCTCAGTCACTAGCGTAGAGGTGCCCACCAACTGGGTGCAGGGCGTCGAGGCCTCAATGGATTCCTCGCACGTCGGCGTGTTGCACGAGTCCACCACCCAGATCACCGCTGGCGGCGGCAACGAGCGCCTGCTGATGACCCAGGCTCTGGCCCCCAAGCTGGAGTTCGAGGACCGGCCCTACGGCTACCGCTACGCTGCGCTGCGCTCGCTGCCCGACGACCGGGTTTACGCCCGCGTCAACAACTTCGTGATGCCTTGGTACGGCATCATCTGCCCGCCCGACGCCGCCAGCCCCACCACGGTGTTCTTCTCCACCCCGGTGGACGACGTCACCCACCGCGCCTGGTTCGTGCACTACAACCCGACGCGCCCGCTGGGCATGACTGTCATGTCGGCCTCGCCCGACGTGTGGAACTTCCCCCCGCTGCCCCCGGGTAAGCCCCGTGACAACTGGGGCCAGAACCGCGACCTGATGAAGCGCGGCCACAAGACCGGCTTCCCGCAGCACCTGGGCACCGAGGACTTCGCGATGTTCATCAGCCAGGGCCCCATCCACGACCGCACCGACGAGCAGCTGTGCTCGGCCGATGGCGCCGTGATCCGCGTGCGCCAGCTGCTGCTGCGCGCAGCCCGCGAGTTCATGGAAGGCAAGCTGCCGAGCTTGGCTCACCACCCCGAGCTGGACTACCGCAAGGTGCGCTCAGTCGGCGGCGTGATTCCCGCAGGCAACGACTGGCGCACCTTGGCCGACGCCTGAGCGGCCCTGGTCTCATCGCTCGAGCCGCGCGCAGACGCAGCCGGGCCCCTTCTCCCCCAAGGACACACAGGAGACAACCGTGAAGCTCGCTCGCCGCCAACTGCTAGCTTTCACCGCCCTTGCGCTCGCCGTCCCCGGCGCCGCCTTCGCCCAGAAACCACCGATCCGCGTGGTGGTGGGCTTCCCGCCCGGAGGCGCCACTGACGCCATCGCCCGCGCCGTGGTCGACCGCCTGCCCGACATCCTGGGACAGCCGGTGATCGTGGAAAACAAGCCCGGGGCGGGTGGACGCATCGCCGCCGACGCGGTGCTGGCCGCCCCCGCCGACGGCTTAACCTTCATGTTGGCGCCCAACGCCACGCCCACCTTCCTGACCCTGGTGCCGGGCCACATCGTCCGCTGGCACATCCTCAAGGACTTCACCGGCGTCGCCTCGATCGCCAGCTACCCGCTGGGCATGGGCGTGGCGGCGAACATCGGCGTCACCAACGCGCGCGAGTTCATCGAGTGGGTCCGCAAGAATCCCAACAAGGCCAGCTACGGCACGCCGGGCCAGGGCGGGCAGAACGCCTTCCTGGGCGAGCAGCTCGCCAAGGCCGCCGGCATCGAGCTGCCGATGACGCCGTACAAGGGCTCGCCGCCGATGGTGACGGACCTGGTGGGCGGCCACGTGCCCTCGGCGATCAGCCTGATGGACGGCCTGATGGTGCACCACCGCTCCGGCCGCATTCGCGTCATTGGCGTCTTCACCAAGAAGCGCTCGCCGCTGATGCCCGACATCCCGACCTTTGCCGAGCAGGGCCTCGACGTCACCGCCGGCGAGGGCTGGACCGCGATGTGGGCCAAGGCCGGCACGCCGGGGACCGAGGTCCAGCGTATGCAGGCAGCGGTGCGGCAGGTGCTGGAGATTCCCGAGGTGCGCGAGTTGATGATCAAGCGCTTGTGGGCCTACCCGAGCTACCGCAGCGGCGCCGACACCGAGGCCGCGCAGCGCGCCGAACTGGCGTACTGGGAGCCGATCATCAAGGCGTCGGGTTTCCGGGCGCAGTGAGGCCAGGACAATTCATGACCACCAGCCCTGCCCTTTCCGTCCGCGTGCGCGCCACCACCTGGGAGGCCGAGGGGATCCTCGGCTTCGAGTTGGTGCCGCTGTCGCCCGGCGAGCAACTGCCCGCTTTCACAGCCGGCGCCCACATCGACCTGTACCTGCGCGACGGCATGGTGCGCAGCTATTCGCTGCTCAACGACCCCTGCGAGACCCACCGCTACCGGATCGGCGTCAACCGCGACGCGAAAAGCCGCGGCGGATCGCAGTACCTGCACGAGGCCCTGCGCACTGGCTCCGTGCTGACCATCTCCGTGCCGCGCAACAACTTCCCGCTGGACGAGTCCTCACCCTTCAACGTGTTCATCGCCGGCGGCATCGGCATCACGCCCCTGCTGAGCATGATCGCCCGGTCGCAGGCGCTGGGCACGCCCTGGCGCCTGCACTACGCGGCCCGCACTCGGGCCCACGCTGGCTTCCTGGACCTGCTGGAAGGCTGGCGTGGCCAGCCCGGCGCCGAGGTGCAGCTGAACTTCGACCAGGAGCCCGGCGGGCGGATGCTGGACCTCGCGGCCGTGATCGCGGAGCTGCCCGAGGGCGCGCACGTGTACTGCTGCGGCCCGCTTCCCATGCTCGAAGCCTACGCGCAGGCCACCGCCGCCCTGCCGCCCGGGCGGGTGCACCGCGAGTACTTCGCCGCCAAGGAAGCGGCATCCACCGACGGCGGCTTCAGCGTAGTGCTGGCGCGCAGTGGCAGGACGGTGCCCGTGCGCGCCGGCCAGACCATCCTGGACAGTCTGATCGAAGCCGGCATCGAACCTACCTACTCGTGCCGTGAGGGCGTGTGCGGCACTTGCGAGCAGCGCGTTATCGACGGCACCCCCGACCACCGCGACCTAGTCCTCAGCGACGCGCAGAAGGCGGCCAACGACCGGATCCTGATCTGCTGCTCGGGCTCGCGCAGCCGTCGCCTAGTCCTGGACCTCTAACCCTTTCACACACCATGACCGACTCCCTGATCACCTACGCCCTTAAGGACAAGGTTGCCTACATCGGCCTGAACCGGCCCGACAAGCGCAACGCTATCAATGATCCGCTGGTCGACGCGCTGCGTGCCGCCGTGCTGCGCGCCCACGAGGAAGCCGACGTAGCGGTACTGCACGGCCACGGCAGCAACTTCTGCGCGGGCTTGGATCTGGCCGAGGCACTGGCCCGCGCCACCGGCCAGATCAAGCCGCCGCGCAAGCGCCGCCGCCACAACTGGCACGAGGTCTTTGACCTGATTGCACGCGGCCCCATCCCCTTCGTCGCGGCACTGCACGGCGCCGTGGTCGGCGGCGGGCTGGAGCTTGCCATGGCCGCGCACGTCCGCGTGTGCGACGAGAGCGCGCTGTTCGGCCTGCCCGAGGGCCAGCGCGGCATCTTCGTTGGCGGCGGCGGCACGGTGCGAATCCAGCGCGTGGTCGGCACCACGGTAATGACAGACATGATGCTCACTGGCCGCCTGCTCTCCCCGGCCGAGGGACTGCAGGAGTGCATCGTGCGCTACGTGGTGCCGGAGGGCGAGGCCCTGAACAAGGCCGGCGAGATCGCGGCGCGCATCGCGAAGAACAGCATCGAGACCAACTGGATGATCATCAACGTGCTACCGCGCATCCAGGACATGTCACACGACGACGGGCTGTTCGTCGAGCAGCTCAATTCCGCCCGGGCCCGCCCGCCCGAGGCCGAGG
The DNA here is from genome assembly GCF_003569765.1 of Caldimonas tepidiphila. GTDB lineage: Bacteria > Pseudomonadota > Gammaproteobacteria > Burkholderiales > Burkholderiaceae_C > Caldimonas > Caldimonas tepidiphila. Next base: position 34,776 of record NZ_QXMG01000051.1, read on the forward strand.
CCCGCCTGCGCGAGTTCGTGGAGGGCAAGGCCTGCAAGCTGCAAGACAACCAGACCTGACCGGAGGGACCCACCCATGAGCGATTTTGATCTTTTCAACGTGGACGAGGCCGGACGCGCGCGCGCTGCAACCCATGCGCAGCGCTGTGCTGCCGAGGCCGCGAACATCCCCGACATTCCCGCCGGTACGCTGCTGCGCCCCATCCGCAAGGTGGCCGTGATCGGCGCCGGCACCATGGGCGGCGGCATCGCGATGTCGCTGGCCAACATCGGCATCCCGGTGACGCTCTTAGACGCCAGCTCACAGGGCCTGGAGCGCGGCATCGGCCGCGTGCGCGACAACTATGCCACCAGCGTCAAGCGAGGCAAGCTCGACGCGGCTGCTATGGACCAGCGCCTGGGCCTGATTGCGGGCAGCCTGCGCATGGAGGACGCGGCGGACGCCGACCTGGTGATCGAGGCGGTGTTTGAGGACATGGCACTCAAGCAGGACATCTTCCGCCAGCTCGACGCCTTGGCCCGGCCCGGCGCCATCCTGGCGACCAACACCTCCGGCCTGGACGTGGACGAGATCGCGGCGGTCACGACCCGGCCCCAGGACGTGGTGGGCGCGCATTTCTTCAGCCCGGCCCACGTGATGAAGCTGCTGGAGGTAGTGCGCGGCGCAAGGACAGCGCCCGACGCGATCGCCACGCTAATGGACCTGGGCCGGCGCATGGGCAAAGTGGCCGTGCTGGCACGCATCTACCCCGGCTTCATCGGCAACGCGCTGTTCCGCCACTACACGCGCGAGGCCCACTTCCTGGTGGAGGACGGCGCGCTGCCGCACGAGGTGGACGCGGCGCTCACCAAGTTCGGCTACGCCATGGGCATCTTCGCGGTGCACGACATGGCGGGCAACGACGTAGGCTACCAGACCCGCAAGGCGCAGATGGCCACCCGGCCGACGGACCGCCGCTGGAACGACCTGATCATGAGGCTGTGCGACCTGGGCCGGCTGGGGCAGAAGAGCGGCAAGGGCTGGTATCGCTACGAGCCGGGCGACCGCACGCCGCGGCGCGACCCCGAGGTCGAGCGGTTCATCGTGGAGGAGTCGGCCCGCATGGGCATCGTGCGCCGCCCGATGAGCGAGGAAGAGATCCTCAAGCGCTGCCTTTATGGGATGGTCAACGAGGGTGCCCGCTTGCTGGAGAAAGGCATCGCTCTGCGCCCCGGCGACATCGACATCACCTACCTCACCGGCTACGGCTTTCCCGCCCGGCATGGCGGACCGATGTACTTGGCCGACCGCATCGGCCTAGACAAGGTGCTGGCGGACATCCGGCGGCTCCATGCCGAGCACGGCCACTGGTGGGAGCCCGCGCCGCTGCTGGAGCGGCTGGTGGCTGAAGGCCGCAGCTTTGGCGAGCTGCAGCCGGCAGGCTGAGGACACGGAGAGAACGAGGGGGCCTGCATGCAGCAGCTTCAGGAACGCATCGCCGTGGTTACCGGCTCGGCCCGCGGTAGGGGTCAGGGCGCGGCGCTCGGGCTGGCCAACGAGAGCGGAATGACCGCGGGCCAGTTCCTGCTGCCCGACGGCGGAGGCTGCCTGCTGTAGCCAAGGCCCCCTCTCGATACGCAAGAAAGGACGTCACCATGGATCTGGGAATCCGCGGCCGCCGAGCCATCGTCTGCGCCTCCTCTCGGGGCCTCGGTTACGCATGTGCCGAGGCGTTGGCGCGCGAGGGCTGTGAGATTGTGCTCAACGGCCGCAACGAGGGCCCGCTTCAATTGACCAGCCGGCGCCTGATTGAGGCCACCGGCGCGCGTGTCACCCCAGTGGCGGCCGACCTCTGCACCGAGGAGGGCCGCCATCGACTGCTGGCGGCCTGCCAAGCGCCGGACATCCTGATCAACAACAACGGCGGACCGCCCCCCGGCCGGCTTGCCGATTGGGACCACGCAGCCTGGATGCCGGCGCTGGAGGCCAATCTCCTATCGGCCGCGCTGCTGATCCGGGCGGTGGTCCCCGGCATGCGTAAGCGGCGCTTCGGCCGCATTGTCAACATCACCTCGGCGATGGTGAAGTCGCCCCAGGCGCCGATGGGCCTGTCGGCCGCGGCACGCGCAGGCCTAACGGCGCTGACAAAGGCGGTCTCCCGCGAGGTTGCGGTCGACAACGTCACGCTCAACAACCTCCTACCGGAGCGCATCGACACGCCGCGCCAGGAGTTTATGGCGCAGCAGCTGATGCGGGAGGCTGGCATCGACTGGGAGGAGGCGCGCCGCCGCATTGCCTCGACCCTGCCGGCGCAGCGCTTCGGAATGCCCGAGGAGTTCGGGGCTGCCTGCGCCTTCCTCTGCAGTGCTCAAGCTGCCTTCATCTCCGGCCAGAGCCTCAGCCTGGATGGCGGCGCCAGCGCGGGGCTGTTCTGAAACGCGGCAGGGATGACGGATGAAAAACAGGTTCCAACACAGGAGATGAATTGCATGAAGGCACTGGTCGCAATCAAGCGCGTCGCGGACTACAACGTGAAGGTGCGCGTGAAATCCGACGGCACGGGGGTGGACATCGCCAACGTCAAGATGAGCATGAACCCCTTTGACGAGATCGCCGTCGAGGAGGCCGTGCGCCTGAAGGAAAAGGGGGTGCTCTCCGAGGTGGTGGCGGTGTCGTGCGGCGTCGCGCAGTGCCAAGAGACGCTGCGCACGGCGATGGCGATCGGTGCGGACCGCGCGATTCTGGTCGAGACCGACGCCGAACTACAGCCGTTGGCGGTGGCCAAGATCCTCAAGGCGCTGGTGGACAAGGAGCAGCCCGACCTCGTGTTCTTGGGCAAGCAGGCGATCGACGACGACTGCAACCAGACAGGCCAGATGCTCGCGGCTCTGCTCGATTGGCCGCAGGCCACGTTCGCCTCGAAGGTCGAGGTGGCCGACGGCCATTCGACCGTCACGCGCGAGGTCGACGGCGGTTTGGAGACGGTGAAGCTCAAACTGCCGGCGGTGGTCACGAGTGACCTGCGCCTGAACGAGCCGCGCTACGTGACGCTGCCCAACATTATGAAGGCCAAGAAGAAGCCGCTGGAGAACGTTAAACCCGACGCGCTGGGCGTGGACGTGACGCCGCGCATCAAGACGCTGAAGGTCTCCGAGCCGCCGAAGCGCGGCGCCGGCGTGAAGGTGCCCGACGTGGCGACGCTGGTCGCGAAGCTCAAGAACGAAGCCAAGGTGATCTGAGGAGCGAAACGATGACTGCACTCGTCATTGCCGAACACGACAACGCGGGCCTGAAGGCAGCCACGCTCAACACCGTCACTGCGGCGCTGGCCTGCAGCGGCAAGGTCCACGTGCTCGTGGCCGGCTCCAATGCCGCGGCCGCAGTCCAGGCCGCCGCGCAGATCCAGGGCGTCGCCAAGGTGCTGCACGCCGACGCGCCGCAACTCGCCGAAGGCCTGGCCGAGAACTTGGCGGCGCAGGTGCTGGCGGTCACCGTCGGCTACAGCCACATCCTCTTCCCCTCCACCGCCTCGGGAAAGAACGTCGCACCGCGTGTCGCGGCCAAGCTCGACGTCGCACAGCTCTCCGACATCACCCAAGTCGTGAGCGCCAACACCTTCGAGCGCCCGATCTACGCCGGCAACGCGATCGCAACCGTGCAGAGCGCCGACTCGGTGAAGGTCATTTCCGTGCGCACCACGGCCTTCGAAGCGGCGGCGGCAATTGGCGGCAATGCGGCGGTCGAGAGCGTTTCCGTCGTGGACGATGCCGGCCTCTCCAGTTTCGTTGGTCGTGAGTTCACCAAGAGCGACCGGCCGGATCTGACGGTGGCCAAGATCATCGTCTCCGGCGGCCGCGCGCTGGGGAGCAGTGAGAAGTTCATGGAGCTGCTCACGCCACTGGCTGACAAGCTCAATGCCGCGCTCGGCGCTAGCCGAGCGGCCGTCGATGCGGGTTATGCGCCCAACGACTGGCAAGTGGGCCAGACGGGCAAGATCGTAGCGCCGCAGCTCTACATTGCAGCGGGCATCTCCGGCGCAATCCAACACTTAGCGGGCATGAAGGATGCCAAGGTGATTGTGGCGATCAACAAGGATCCCGAGGCGCCGATCTTCGGCATTGCCGACTATGCACTGGAGGCCGATATCTTCACCGCCGTACCCGAGATGCTGGCGGCGCTCTGAGCGAAGCGCCGCTAGGTGGGTGGTCTCGGTATGAGGTGGTGAGGGTTTAGTTTGAACCGGGACGACTCCTTGTGAGGTGTACTGTCACCCGTGGACAGCGGAAGTTGGTCCGCCCGCGCCCTGTTGCTGAAATGCTGCTGCGCGAAGACCGCCAAGGCCAGGTAGACACAGACGGCTGTGGCACTGCTGTCGGTTGTAGAAGATCTTGATCCACTCGCAAATCGCTGCCATGGCCTGCGCCCGGGTCGCCCAGCGCCGCTGGTGCACGAGCTCGGTCTTCAGGCTGCCCAGGCCCGCGCCGACCAGCGTGCTCGCGTGCACCCAGGCGACGCTGGCCGCTCCCGTGCCCCACTCCCGGTTGGGCGGCTTGAGCAGGATCGGCACGGCCGTCACCGCGCCGAAGCCCAGCGAGGCGATCGCCAGCGCGAGCGCCGCGAGCCACCAGCC
>NZ_QXMG01000052.1 GCF_003569765.1 Caldimonas tepidiphila
GAGGAAGAGGATGTGGTCGAGCCCGATCGCGATGTGGTGCAGGCCCTCGCGCAGGAAGGAGAGGAAACCGGCGGCCTGCACGTCGCCGTCCGGCCCCGTCCCGAAGCGCTGCGCCGGGGAGGACGGGCCGAGCACCGCGATCAGCGGCGCGGTGCCCTCCGCGCCGCTCCAGCGCACGATGCCGCGGTGCGCCGGGTCGCTGCGGGCGAACAGCCGGTAGTCCACGCTCACCGAGCGCACCTCGCCGTCGCACGCCAGCGTGCGGGTCAGTACTGCGTAGCTGCCGTCGGTGTGCGTGTCGAGCATCGCCGGCCCGGCGCCCGCGCTGGCGCAGGCACGCTCCCCGGCCCGCACCGTCACCGCCGCCATGGCGAGCGCCTCGATCTCCGGCCAGCGGCCGCGCACCTCGCCCCAGGTGAGGCGTCCGTCGGCGTCCGCATCCAGGTCGAGCTCGCGGTCGAGGTCGCGCAGCGCGATGTCCAGGCGCTGCTCGATGCGCTGGCCGCGCGCGTCGAGCGACAGGTAGGCGTCGCTCGGCTTGTGCGCGGCGGCGCCGAGCGACAGCAGCGCGAGCAGGGCCGTGGCGAGCAGCCGCGGCAGCGATCCGAAGGAATGGGCGTTCATCGCGAAGCCTCCAGGCGGCCGGACACCGGGAGCCGGCGGTCGACGAGGCCGGTCTCGCGCAGGAAGTCGTGCACCGGCTGCGCGGCCTGCGGCCGCCCGGCCGCCGCGGCCGCCTCCAGCAGCAGCCGCGCGTCGGCCGGCTCGCGCTGCACGGCCCAGTTGGCCTGCGCCAGCGCGAGCGCGCGCGGCGGGTCGCGCTGCAGGCGCAGCGCGAGGCGCGCCTCCTCGCGGCGGTGGGTGGCGTCGCCGCGCAGGCGCAGCGCATCGAAGCGCGCGGCCAGCTCCCGCACGGCGTCCGCCGCGCGCGGGTCGCCCAGCGCCTGCAGCGCCTCGGCCCGGCGCAGCAGCAGCGCGTCGGCCCCGTCGCGGCCCTCGAGCAGCCGCAGCACCTCGGCCGGCCGGCCGCGGTCGAGCAGCCAGTCGGCGAAGGCGCCGAGCTCGTAGACCCCGGCGCCCGCCGCGAGGCTCTGCCGGTAGAGCGCCTCGGCCCCGGCGTCGGCCTGGCGCTCGGCCAGCTCGGCGCGCACCAGCGCGAGCCAAGCCGCGTGCGCGGGGCCCGCCTCGCGCGCCAGCGCGGCCAGCAGCGCGCGGGCGCGTGCCGGCTCGCCAGTGAGGCTGAGCAACTCGGCCTCGCAGGCGCGCGCCGGCAGCGCGACCGCCTCGCCCAGCGCCCGGAAGCGCGGACCGCCCAGCTCCCGGCAGGCCTGCGCCGCCTGCGCGTAGCGGCCCTGCACCTGCCACACCGAGGCCTGCGTCAGCAGCGCCTGCGCGCGCACGGGCAGCGGCGCGTCGGGGTCGGAAACCAGCGCGGCGAGGTCCGCCAGCGCCGCGCCGAAGGCGTGCTCGCTCTGCAGCACGATCGCGCGCAGCAGCCGCGCCGGCGCGGGCGGCGCGGGCTGCTCCCACCAGGGTGCGAGCGCGGCGCGGGCCTGGCCCAGCGCGCGCGGGTCGCCGCTGGCGCGCGCCTCGTCGATCGCCTCGCGGGCGAGCCGCAGCGCGAGCGGCAGGTCCTGGGGGCGGGCCTGCAGCGCGGCCTGTGCCGCGCGCCGCGCGCGTCGCTCGGCGGCATCGGGGCCGCCGAGCGACGGCCGCAGCGTCTGCACGACGCTGTCCTCGCTCTCGGGGACGAAGGGCGCCGCGTGCGCCAGCGCAGCGGCGGCTGCGGCGAGAGCCGCGGCGGCGAGGCGGCGCAGGCGCCGTCCCGCAGGCGGGCGGGGGGCGGAGGTCGGGTTCGATGGCATGGCGGGCGAAGCGGGGAAGGGGTGGGGCGCGCGACGGCCGGGGCCGCCGCGCGCGGGCCGGGGGCCGCTCAGGACAGCGGGACGGGCTCGTCGGTCTCGGATGCCGGCGGCACGAGGCCGCCGATGCCCACCGGCTCGGCGTTTTCCGGCTGCAGGCCGGCCACCTGCATCAGGTAGCCGATGAAGTCGGAGACCGAGCGGGCGGCGCTGCCGGGCGCGTCGCCCGGCCCGGTGAGCGCGACCGGGCCCGAGGAGTCCGGACCGTGTCCGCCGTCGCCGCCCCCGCCTCCGCAGGCGGCGAGCGTGGCGGTGGCCGCGAGCAGCGCGGCGGCGAGGAAGGTTCTGGATGCGTTCATGGCCTCGCTCCTGTCACTTCGCGCCGGGGAGCGGCGTGTTCAGGTAGGGGAAGCGGTCCAGCAGCGGCACCACCGCCTGGTCCACCGCGTCGTGCAGCGTCAGGCTGTTCTCCTTCAGCGGCACCGCCTGCGGGTTGCACGCGCGGCCGAAGCCGAGCTTGTCGTCCGTGCCGTTGGCCATGCACAGGCCGCCCATCACCGCGACCAGCGAGATGTCGACCACGTCGTCCTTCGGGCGGCGGCCGTTCGGGTAGCCGGCGAGGTCGCCTTCCAGCACGCCGAGCCGCTTCTGCTGCGCGAACGCCACCGGCGGGGTGGCGGTGTTCAGGCGCAGCATCTCCGACAGCGCCTTGCCCGAGCGCGGCTGGTTGACGCCCTTGATGCCGGTGAGGAAGGTGGTCACGAGGTCGGTGCGGGGGAAGTTGGTCGGCGCGATGTTCGGGCTCGCGAGCGCGATCTCGAGCAGCGCGGGCAGCGTCGGGTTCGTCACGTAGTCGGCGAACTGGCCGTCCTTCGCGGGTCGGGAGGCGTTGAAGCGGTCCTTGTCCTTCAGGCCGATCACCACCTCGTTGACCAGCGGCATGCCCAGGCGCGAGACCTGCGTCCACGCGCCGCCCGCCTTCTCGTTCGCCTGGAGGCCGGAGCCCGGCGAGCCGTCGAGCAGCCGGCCCTGGCGCAGGCTGGCGCTGGTCCAGGCGCCGATCACGTCGTCGCCGTTCGTCAGACAGGACTTGTGGACCTCGAGCGCGAGCGTGGTGACGTTCTTGTCGCCGATCGTGTTCGGCGCGGCGCCCTTGTTGGCCGGGTTGATGATGAAGCCGGCGCTCGGCACGTTCACGAGGTCGAAGATCGCGCCGAGGTTCACCGCGAAGGGGTCCTGGCGCTGGCCGACGAAGAGCTTGCCCGGCATCGTGCAGCCGGGGATGTTGACGCTGTGCACGTGGCGCGCCGCGTAGCCGGCGTAGTCGGGCAGGGTCTTCGTGCCGATGTGGTCCACGGGCTTGACGAAGCTCGTGCCGCCGCCACTGGTGTTCGTCAGCATGCGGGCCGTGCCCTTGCGGCTGCCGCCGCGCACCAGCGTGACGCTGTAGCTCTCGCGCAGGTTCAGCGTGTCGGCGCCGGGGGCGGTGACCTGTCCGGCCTGGATCAGCGGGATCGCGACGTCCTTGCCGCCGATGTTCAGCGCCACGCCGTCGCCGCCGGCGAGCTCGTTCCTGAAACGGAACTGGAAGGTGAGGTCCTCCTGGTTGTCGCCGTCGTTGTCGACGTGGATCTCGTACAGCGCGTTCGGGTCGAGCGAGAAGTAGTTCGGCCCGCCGTAGGGGTCCTGCAGCGGCAGGTAGTTGGCGAGCAGCGTGACGTAGCCGTCGTCGCCGCTGGCGTAGCTGCGGAACATGTAGAAGTCGGTGGCGTCGACCTTCGGCACGGTGGTGATGAAGGGCGCCTCGCGGTGGCTGGAGGCGTGGGCGCCGCCGAGCAGGCCGATCGCGAGCGCGACGGGCGCCATCGCGAGCGCAGGGGTTCGAAGGGAAGCAAGCATCGGGATCTCCCAGGGTTGAGGGCGGGGAGATGTCCCTTACGCAGGGGGATGCGGGCCGGATGCGGCGGCTTCTTTCCCCCTCAGGCCGGAGGGGGCATTGCCGGCGCCGCGCGGCCGGCCGCGGCGGCGTCAGAGGCGCAGCTTGCCGACCGAGACGATCGGGCCGGTCGGCGCGCCGGTCGGCGAGCCGCCGGGCGGCTCCAGGCTGACCGCGAACGCGGCCGTGCCCTGCAGCAGGCGCGGCTGCACCACGGTGGCGCCCTGCTGCGGCGACACCAGGCCCAGCGAGCGCGGCGCGCCGTCCGCCGGCACCGCCCACAGCTCGAGCGCCCGTTCCGCAGAGACGCTCACCGGGCCGACCGGGCGCAGCACCAGCGCGCGGCCGTCGGCGCTGATGCTCGCGACGAAGTTCGCCGCCGCGACGCCGCCCGCCTGCGGGTTCGGGTCGAGCACGACGACGATCGGCGGCTGCGCCGGAGGCGGCTGCATCAGCACGAGGCCGAGCGCGAGCGTCGCGACGAGCGCGCTGCCGGCCAGCCCCTGCCACAGCCCGAGCCGTTGCCACCAGCGCGGCACCGCGGCGGGCGCGGGGGCGCCGAACAGCTGCCGCTCGATGCGCGGCCACAGCGCGGGTGGCGGCGGCACCGGCTCGATGCTGCCGGCCAGCGGCTCGAGCCCCGACTGCCAGAACGCGACTGCGGCGCGCAGCGCGGGGTGCGCGGGCAGCAGCGCCTCGAAGCGGCGGCGCGCCGGGCCGCGCAGCGTGCCGAGCACGTATTCGGCGGCGAGCCGGTCGGCGAGGGCGGGGCGGCCGTAGTCCATCTCAGCCCCCTTTCGCCGTCTCGCGCTCGACCGCCTTCACCAGGCAGGACTTCAGCGCGACGAGCGCGCGCCGCACCCAGCTCTTGACGGTGCCGAGCGGCTGGACCAGGTGCTCGGCCAGCTCCGCATGCGACAGGCCCTGGTAGTAGGCGAGCGCGATGCACTGCTGCTGCTCGCGGCTGAGGTCCTGCATGCAGTGCGTGAGACGGCGCGCCTCGCTCGCCTGCAGCAGCGCCTGGAGCGGGCCGGCGTCTTCGGAGGCCAGCGAATTCAGCATGTCGCGTCCGTTCTCGTCATCGGGGTCCTCCTGCGCGGTGCTCACGGTGCGCGGCTCGGCCTGGCGGCGGCGCAGGCTGTCGATCGCGCCGTTGCGCGCGATGCGGGTCAGCCAGGTGAGCGGCTGGCCCAGCATCGTGTCGAAGCCCTGCGCGGAGCGCCAGACCTTGACGTAGACCTCCTGCAGCACCTCCTCGGCCTGCGCGCGGTCCCGGTTGATACGCAGCACGACGCCGAACAGATGCGCGCTGGTGTGGCGGTAGAGCGCGGCGAAGGCCTCGCGGTCGCCGAGCTTGACGCGCGCGAGCAGCCGCGCCAGCTCGCGGCTGCGCTCGCTCCAGTCCTCGTTGCGGATGCTCATGCGGTTTGCTGCCGTCGCCGAAGGTGGGCGGATTCTAGGCAGCTGCGTGCGGCCGCGCTTGCCGGGGCCCGCGGCCGCGCGCTCAGGACAGGCGCAGCGGCTCCGCGGCCTCGGCGGCGGCGGACAGGCTCGACTGCCCGCCCGACAGCCGCGCCAGCGCCAGCGCGAAGCTCGACACGCCCGAGCCCCGGAACAGCAGGCAGGGCTTGCCGCTGCGCTTGCAGTGGTTCTTGAGCTGGTAGTAGGCGGAGTGGCTGACGCAGTCGGTCGGGCAGAGCACCGCGTCGGCGCTGTGGATCAGGTCGGGCAGGCGCGACAGCGCCTCCTCCTGGCCGCCGTCGTGGTGGATCAGCCGGATGCCGAGCCGCGCGGCGAGCGCGCGGTACTGCGGCAGCAGCGGCGTGCGCCCGCCCACGCACAGCACGCAGTTCGGCGCGCTGCCGCCCGCGGCACAGGAGGCCGCTGCGCCGGGCGGCGCAGCCTCGTCGGCATCGGCGTCGCGCGCCAGCAGCAGCTGCTCGAGCGCATCGCGCTCGGCGGCCAGCGTGTCGCGCTCGGCCGCGAGGCGCTCGGCCTCCTCGCGCGCCGCCTCGAGCGTGCGCTGCAGCTCCCACACCCGCTGCGCGTTGGCGCAGAGCTGCTCGTGGCTGCGCCGCAGCGCGTCGAGGCGCCGCGACATGTCGGCGAAGATCTCGCCGGACTCGAACTGCGCGAGCCGCTCGCGCAGCCGCTGCGCCTCGGCGGCCTGCTCGGCGAGGCTGCCCGTGCGCGCCTCCAGCGCGAGCGCGTGGTCGCGCCAGCTCGCCTGCAGGTGCGCACGCTGCAGGCGCTCGGCGGCCAGCTCGTGGCGCAGCTGCGCGTTCTCGGCCTCCAGGTGGCCGAGCCGCCGCGCGTCGGCGGCCTGGCCCGCGCCCACCTGGTGCGACAGCATGTGCACGTCGGCATAGAGGCGCTGGCGCGTCTCGGGGCTGCTCGCCTTGTGGCAGCAGGCGGCCCACAGCGGCCCGGCCACGTCGCCGCGCGCAAGGTGCTCCTGCCAGAGCGCGGCCACCTCGGCGTCGCTGCGTGCCGACTCGAAGCGGCGGATCGCCAGCGCGTACTTGCGGTCGAGGTACTTCTGCAGCGCCTCGGACATCGGGTTGCGCGTGCGCGAGCGGCCCACCGCCTCGACGTGCAGCGCGAACTCGTCGCGCAGGCTGGCGTGGAAGCCGAAGCGCTTCGCGAAGCGCTGCAGCTCGTCCATCGGCAGGCAGGTGCCGACCACCGGGCAGTGGTGCTTGTCCTCGAGCTCCCAGAGCTTGCGGCGGCGCGCCGCCGCGGCAGCCGGGGGCGCGTCCGGCGCCGGCAGGGCCGGCAGCTCGCCGGGCCCGCCATGCAGCGCGGCCAGTGCCTTCAGGCCGCCGAAGGGATGGGCGGCGCTCATGCCGGCAGCCCCTGCGCGCGGTCCGCGAGCTTGTCGCACATGCGCTCGCACAGCTCGCGCGTGCCGGCGTCCACCTCCGGCAGCGCCGACAGGCGCTCCAGCAGCGCGGCGGCGCGCCGCGCGGCCTGCGCGCAGCCGGTGAGGTCGTGGTGCAGGACCAGGCTCAGGGCGCCGGCCCACAGTTCGGTGCGTGGCATCGCAGTCTCCTGTCTCGGTGTCTCGGATCCGGGTCGCGCCCGGGGGACGTTCGGCGGGGAAGTGGCGGCGGCTGCTGCCCACGCATGCGGAGCATCTTAATTGCGAATGATTCGCAATTGCAAGATGTCCGACCTTGCCGGCCGGCGCGGCGGCACGCCATCTGCCGGGCAGGCGGATTCCCCGGTGCCGCGGCTCGGCGCCGGGCGACACAATCCCCCTGGGACACAGCAGGAGAACCGTTGATGAAATATCGCGACCTCGACCAGTTCCTCGCCGCCGTGCGCGCGCGCGATCCCGACCAGCCCGAGTTCCTGCAGGCCGTGCAGGAGGTGATGGGCAGCCTGTGGGGCTTCATCTCCGCCAACCCGCGCTACGCGGAGGCCGACCTGCTCGAGCGCCTGGTCGAGCCCGAGCGCGTGATCCAGTTCCGCGTCTGCTGGGTGGACGACAACGGCGACACGCAGGTCAACCGCGCCTGGCGCGTGCAGCACAGCAGCGCGATCGGCCCCTACAAGGGCGGCATGCGCTTTCACCCGTCGGTGAACCTGTCGATCCTGAAGTTCCTCGGCTTCGAGCAGACCTTCAAGAACGCGCTGACGACGCTGCCGATGGGCGGCGGCAAGGGCGGCAGCGACTTCGACCCGAAGGGCCGCAGCCGCGGCGAGGTGATGCGCTTCTGCCAGGCGCTGATGCTCGAGCTGCATCGCCACCTCGGCCCCGACACCGACGTGCCGGCCGGCGACATCGGCGTCGGCGCGCGCGAGGTCGGCTTCATGGCCGGCATGATGAAGAAGCTCAGCAACAATGCCTCGGCCGTCTTCACCGGCAAGGGCCTGTCCTTCGGCGGCAGCCTGCTGCGCCCGGAGGCGACCGGCTTCGGGCTGGTCTACTTCGTCGAGGACATGCTCGAGCGCAATGGCATGTCGCTCGAGGGCCTGCGCGTGTCGGTGTCGGGCTCGGGCAACGTCGCGCAGTACGCGATCGAGAAGGTGCTGGAGCTGGGCGGGCGCGTCGTCACGGTGTCCGACTCGGGCGGCACCGCGATCGACGAGGACGGCTTCGACGCCGAGAAGCTCTCGCACCTGATGCACGTGAAGAACGAGCAGATGGGGCGAGTCGCCGACTACGCCGCGGCGCGCGGGCTGCGCTTCGAGGCCGGCAAGCGGCCCTGGGGCGTGCCGGTGGACGTGGCGCTGCCCTGCGCGACGCAGAACGAGCTCGACGGCGAGGACGCGCGCGAGCTGGTGAAGAACGGCGTCAAGTGCGTCGCCGAGGGTGCCAACATGCCCTCGACGCTGCAGGCGGTGGAGGTGTTCCGTGCCGCGCGCGTGCTGTTCGCGCCGGGCAAGGCGGCCAACGCCGGCGGCGTCGCGACCTCGGGGCTGGAGATGGCGCAGAACGCGCAGCGCCTGCCCTGGGAGCGCGGCGAGGTGGACATGCGGCTGCGCCAGATCATGGCGCACATCCACGCGAGCTGCGTGCGCTACGGCACGCTCGGCGACGGCTCGGTGGACTACGTCGACGGCGCCAACGTCGCCGGCTTCGTGAAGGTGGCCGACGCGATGACGGCGCAGGGTGTCTGGTGAGCCCGGCGCGTCAGAACATGCCGCGGTAGAGCGCGCAGCCGCGGCACACCGAGGGCGGCTCGCCGGCGGCGAGCGCGCCGCGGAAGAGTTGCGCCTCGCGGCCGTGCCAGCGCTCGAGCAGGCGCGGCGCGTCCTCGCCGGGCTCGAACACGCGACCGAAGCTCGCGCGGTCGGCGGTCGCGACCATGCAGCAGGGCAGCAGCTCGCCGGCGGCCGTCACGTAGAGCTGCTCGCTCGGCCAGCTGCAGCGCCCGCCGCCGCCGGCGCGCGGCTCGAGCCGCGGCAGGTGCAGCGTCACGCCGAGGCTCGCCGCGAGCTCGCGCGCACGGGCGAACACGACGCGCGCGCGCGGCAGCTCCGCGAGCCCCAGCTCGGCCGACTCGACGTAGCTGCGGATCGGGATGTAGCGCGAGGGCAGCCCGGGCTGCGCGAGGTCGCTGGAGAGGCGCTGCACCAGCAGCGTCGGCACGCGGTGCTCGTGCAGCAACCGGACGAGCGCCGGCAGCTCGTCGAGGTTGCCGCGCATCAGCACCATCACCGCGCGCAGCTCCAGCGCACTGCCGGCCTCGTCGCGCGCGGCGACGATCCGGTCGAGGTTGCGCAGCACCTTCGCGAAGCTGGCCTTGCGCCGCACCGCCTCGTAGACCTCGCGGCTGGCGCCATCGAGCGAGACCGACAGCACCGCGAGGCCGCTCTCCGCGCAGCGCCGCGCGCGCTCGGGCGTCACGAGCGTCGCGTTGGTGTTGGCCGAGACGCGGATGCCGCGCGACGCGGCGAGCTCGACCATCTCGAAGAACTGCGGGTGCAGCATCGGCTCGCCGAGGCCCTGCAGGTGCAGCTCCTCCAGCCCGGGCATCCGGTCGAGCAGCGCGCGGAACTGCGCCAGGCTCATCTCGGCCACCGTGTCGCCGCGCTCGTTGACGGTGCACATGCGGCAGGCGAGGTTGCAGCGGCCGATCGGCTCGATCTGCGCGAAGCGCGGCAGCGGCGGCGCGAGCGGGTCGGGGGAGGCGGAGGGCAGGGCGGTGGCAGTCGGGCTCATCGGCGGACGGTGCAAAGAGATGCTGCCGCTGCGGCAGGCGGCGTGCCCGTTACCGGCGCCGCCCGCGTCGCGGGGACTGCCGCCCCCGGCAGGCGCTCAGCCGCCGGCCGCCTGCAGCAGCTGCGCGACCACCGCGACCGCGAGCACCTCGGGCGCCTTGCCCGTGATGCCCGGCACGCCGATCGGGCAGGTCAGCCTCGCGATCGCGTCCGGCGCGACGCCGCGCTCCTCGAGCCGGTGCAGGAAGCGCGCGCGCTTCGTTTTCGAGCCAATCAGCCCGCAATAGGAAAAGTCGCCGCGGCGCAGCACCGCCTCGACGAGGCGCAGGTCCAGGTCGTGGCTGTGCGTCATCACGAGGAAGAAGCCGCCCGGCGGCGCCGCATCCACCTCGGCCTCGACCGCGTCGACGCAGACGCGCTCGATGTGCGCCGGCCACTCCGCCCAGTCGCTCGGGAATTCCTCCTCGCGCTCGTCGATCCACTGCACGCGGCAGGGCAGCGTCGCGAGCAGCCGGGCGATCGCGCGGCCGACATGGCCGGCGCCGTGCAGCTGCAGGTGAAAGAGCGCTACCTCGTCGGGCCAGCGCGCGAGCTCGCCCGCGTCGAGCGCCGCGTAGCGCAGCCGTACCGCGCCGCCGCAGCACTGGCCGAGGCTGGGGCCGAGCGCGTAGTCGCGCGCGAGCGGCAGCGCGCCGGGCCGATCGAGCAGCTCGCGCGCGAGCCGGATCGCCTCCAGCTCCAGGTGGCCGCCGCCGATCGTGCCGGCGACGCCCCGGGCCGACACGAGCATGCGCGTGCCGGCCTCGCGCGGCGCCGAGCCGCGCACTGCGGCGACCTCGACCAGCACCGCCGGCCTCGCCGCGGCGAGCCAGCCGGCGGCGGTGTGCTTGAGCGCGTTCAAGGCCGCTGGGCCGGCTCGAGGCGTCGCTGCACCGCGCGCAGCACCTGCTCGGGCGTGGCCGGCGCGTCCATGCGCACCGGGTCAGCACGGCTTGGTGCGACCGCCGCGACCGCGTCGCGCATCGCCTCGAACACGCTGATCGCGAGCATGAAGGGCGGCTCGCCGACCGCCTTGGAGCCGTGCACGTTGTCCTCGCGGTTGGCCTCGGGCCAGAGCGCCACCTTGAAGTGTTCGGGCACGTCGCTCGCCGCCGGGATCTTGTAGGTGCTCGGCGCCTGCGTCGTGAGCTTGCCGGCCTCGTTCCAGACCAGCTCCTCGGTGGTGAGCCAGCCCATGCCCTGCACGAAGCCGCCCTCGATCTGGCCGATGTCGAGCGCCGGGTTGATGCTGCGGCCGACGTCGTGGAGGATGTCGACGCCGAGCACCCGGTTCTCGCCGGTGAGCGTGTCGATCGCGACCTCGGTGCAGGCCGCGCCGTAGGAGAAGTAGTAGAAGGGCCGCCCCGACAGCGTGTGCTTGTCGTAGTGGATCTTGGGCGTCGCGTAGAAGCCGTCGGACCAGAGCTGGATGCGTGCGACGTAGGCCTCGTGCACCAGCTCGGCGAAGCTCTGCACGCCCTTCGGCGTCGTCACGCAGCCCTGTGCGAACACGACCGCCTCCGGCGCGCAGCCGTCGCGCTCGGCGACGAAGCGCGCGAGCCGCTCGCGCACCTGGCGCGCGGCGAACTGCGCGGCGCGGCCGTTGAGGTCGGTGCCGCTCGACGCGGCGGTGGCGCTGGCGTTGGGCACCTTGCTGGTGTCGGTGGCGCTGATGCGCACGCGCTCGAAGGGCAGGCCGAGCTCGTCGGCGACGAGCTGGCAGACCTTGGTGTGCAGGCCCTGGCCCATCTCGGTGCCGCCGTGGTTGATCTGCACCGTGCCGTCTTCGTACACGTGCACCAGCGCGCCCGCCTGGTTGAACATCGTCGCGGTGAAGGAGATGCCGAACTTCACCGGCGTGAGGGCGAGGCCGCGCTTGATGACGGGGCTGGTCGCGTTCCACGCGTCGATCGCGGCGCGGCGTCTTTCGTACCCGCAGTCGGCGGCCAGCCGCGCGACCAGCTCGGGCGCGATGTTGTCCTCGACGCGCATCCGGTAGTGCGTGACGTCGCGCCCGGGCCCGTAGAAGTTGCGCCGGCGCACCTCGAGCGGATCGAGCCCGAGCGTGCGCGCGATGTCGTCGACGATGTGCTCGATCACGATCATGCCCTGCGGGCCGCCGAAGCCGCGGAAGGCGGTGGCGCTCTGCGTGTGCGTCTTGCAGCGGTGCGAGCGGATCTCGACGTTTTCCAGGAAGTAGCAGTTGTCGACGTGGAAGATCGCGCGGTCGTTGACCGGGCCGGAGAGGTCGGCCGAGAAGCCGCAGTTCGACGCCATCTCCAGCCGCAGGCCCTTGATGAGGCCGCCGTCGTCGAAGCCGACCGACCAGCGGTAGGCGAAGGGGTGGCGCTTGCCGGTGACGAGGAAATCCTCGATGCGCTCCAGGCGCATCTTGACCGGGCGGCCGGTCTTTCTTGCCGCAAGCGCAGCCCACACCGCGAGGTGCCCGGCCTGCGTCTCCTTGCCGCCGAAGCCGCCGCCCATGCGCCGGCATTTCACCTCGACGTCGTGGGCCCGCAGCCCGAGCGCCTGCGCGACCCAGTGCTGCACCTCGCCCGGGTGCTGCGTGGAGCTGTGGATGGTCCAGGTCTGCTGCTCGCCCGGCACCGCGTAGGCGACCTGGCCTTCCAGGTAGAAGTGCTCCTGGCCGCCGACCGCGAAGCTGCCGTGCAGCACGTGCGGCGCGGCCTCGAGCGCCGCGACGGCGTCGCCGCGCTGCACGTGGATGGTCGGCGCGACCTCGCTGCCGGCGGCCAGCGCCTCGTCGATGGTGAGGATCGCCGGCAGCGGCTCGATGTCGGCGCGCGCGAGCTTCGCGGCGGCACGCGCCTCGTTGACCGTGCGCGCGACGACCAGGCCCAGCACCTGGCCGAGGTACTCGACCTCGCCGGACGGGAAGATGGGCTCGTCGTGCGTGAAGGCGGCGAAGACCGGGTCGCCGGGGATGTCGGCGGCGGCGACGATGGTCACGACGCCGGGCGCGGCGAGCGCCGCAGCGGTGTCGAGGCCGCGCAGGCGGCCGTGCGCCACCGGGCTCAGGATCGGCGCGGCGTGCAGCGTGCCGCGCAGTTCGGGGAGGTCGTCGACGTAGGTGGCGGCGCCGCAGACCTGCGCGCGCGCGCTCTCGTGGGGCAGCGGCGCGCCGCAGGCGCTCGCCGCGAGGTTCAGCTTGTCGGGGGCGTTCATGTCGGGCTCCGGTGGGGAGGGCAGGCGCGCGGCAGCGGCGGGCGGCTCAGCCCAGGCATGTCAGGTCCTCCACGCGCACCGTCCGGCCCTTGCTTTCCATCCAGGCGCGCAGCAGCAGGTGGGCCGCGACGGTGCGCCGGTAGTCGGCCGTCGCGCGCATGTCGGAGATCGGCGTGAACTCGCGCTGCAGCACGTCGGCGGCGGCGCGCACGGTGGCCTCGTCCCAGGGGCGGCCGACCAGCGCCGCCTCGGCCTGCACCGCGCGCTTCGGGGTGGCGGCCATGCCGCCCGCGCCGATGCCGGCGTCGTGCACCCGGCCGTCGCGCAGCTGCAGCCGCAGCGCGAGGCAGACCGCCGAGATGTCGTCGTCGAAGCGCTTCGAGACCTTGTAGACCTTCAGCATCTCGCCCGGCGCGGGGGCGGGCACCAGGATGTGGGTCAGCAGCTCGTCGGGGGCGAGCCGCGTCTGCCGGTAGCCGACGTAGAAGTCCTCGAGCGCCATCTCGCGCACGCCGCGCACCTCGCTCTGCAGCCGGATGCGCGCGCCTAAAGCGATCAGCAGCGGCATCGAGTCGCCGATCGGCGAGCCGTTGGCGATGTTGCCGCCGAGCGTGCCGGACTCGCGCACCGGCAGCCCGGCAAAGCGCGCGGCGAAGGCGTGGATCTCGGGGCGCTGCGCCGCGAGCGCGTCGAAGGCGTCGGACAGGCGCACCGCGGCGCTGATCTCGAGCACGCCGCCGGCCTCGTCGATGCGCTGCAGCTCCGTCACGCCGGTCACGTCCAGCGT
Source organism: Caldimonas tepidiphila (assembly GCF_003569765.1). Taxonomy (GTDB): domain Bacteria; phylum Pseudomonadota; class Gammaproteobacteria; order Burkholderiales; family Burkholderiaceae_C; genus Caldimonas; species Caldimonas tepidiphila. The sequence goes on from NZ_QXMG01000052.1 coordinate 13,481, forward strand.
CTTCGCATAGCGCTGGTGCAGCTTCGTGATCCACAGCCCGACGTCGGTGGCGCCGGCGACGACCTGCGCGTCGGGGTGCTCGCGCCGTGCCGCCAGCAGCTCGGCGAGCGTGGCCGGGCGCAGCGCGGTGCCGGCGGCGGACGCGGCGGTCAGGCCCTGCCCGGCGCCGTTCAGCTCCCGCAGCTCGTGCAGCTGCCGCAGCACCGCCGCCTCGTCGACGGCGCGCAGCGGGTAGTCGGCCATGCGCTGCGCCGCGTCGAGGATCGGCCGGTAGCCGGTGCAGCGGCACAGGTTGCCCGACAGCGCCTCCTGCGCGACCTCGCGCGTCACCGGCTGCGGCGCCGCGCAGGCCACGCGCTGCTGGTAGAGGCCGAACATCGACATCACGAAGCCCGGCGTGCAGAAGCCGCACTGCGAGCCGTGGCAGTCCACGAGGGCCTGCTGCGCCGGGTGCAGCGTGCCGTCGGCGGCGCGCAGGTCCTCGACCGTCCACAGCGCGCAGCCGTCGATCGAGCTCAGCAGCCGGATGCAGCTGTTGACGGTGCGAAAGCGCAGCCGCTCGCCGTCGGGCTCGCCGAGCACGACGGTGCAGGCACCGCAGTCGCCCTCGCCGCAGCCCTCCTTGGTGCCGGTGGCGCCGGCCTCGTCGCGTAGCCAGTCGAGCAGCGTGCGGCTCGGCGGCACATCGGAAAGGCTCACGACCTCGCCGCCGCGGATGAATCGGATCGCTCGGGTTTGCATGGGAACCTAGGGAAAGTCAGGAGAGGGTGGAAAAGCAAGAGGCGCACCACCGCGAAAGCGGGGCGATGCGGCGACCTTACACCCGGGGCCGGCCCGCCGTATACGAGAATGCGAATGATGGATATGGGGGTGGGCATATGACGGCGCAGGCCGAATTCGGGAAGATCGAGCTACACCTCGTCCGGGTCCTCCACACCTTGATCACCGAACGCAGCGTCTCGCGCGCGGCCCTGAAGCTCAACGCCACGCAGCCGGCGCTCAGCGCGCAGCTGCGCCGGCTGCGCGAGCTCACCGGCGACGTGCTGCTGGTGCGCTCGGGCAACGGCATGGTGCCCACGCCGCTGGCGCTGGACCTGCTGGAGCCCGCGGGGGCGCTGCTGCGCGAGGCCGACCGCCTGTTCGGCGCGCCGGGGCGCAGCCGCGCCTTCGAGCCGGCGGCGAGCGACCGTACCTTCCGCATCGCGGCCAGCGACTACCTCGACCCGCTGTTCCTGCCGCGGCTCGTCGCCGACGTGAAGCGCGCCGCGCCTGCGGTGCGGCTTGACATCGAGCCGCTGACCGCGCAGTTCGACGTGCGGCGCAGCCTCGCGTCGGGCGAAGTGGACCTCGTGATCGGCAACTGGCTCGAGCCGCCGGAGGAGCTGCACCTCGGGCGGCTGCTCACCGACGAGGTGGTCTGCCTCGTCGCCGCGGACCACCCGGCGGTGCGCGCGCCGCGGCAGTGGACGGTGGAGCGCTACCTCGCCTGCGAGCATGTCGCGCCGATGCCGCTGCACAGCGGCGCGGCCGCGCGTGGCGTGATCGACGCGCACCTCGCCTCGCTGGGGCTCGAACGCCGCGTCACGGTGCGCAGCGCGCACTTCGGCCAGATCCCGCAGATGGTGGCCGCGAGCCTGCTGGTGCTGACCACCGGGCGCCAGTTCTGCCAGCGCTACCTCGATGCGCTGCCGCTGCGCGTGGTGCGCTGCCCGGTGGCCTTCCCGCCGATGAACTACTACCAGCTCTGGCACGACCGCACGCACGCGTCGGCGGCGCACCGCTGGTTCCGCGAGCAGGTGCGCGAGGTCGCGCGCCGGCTCGCGCAACGGAGAACGACATGAATCAGGACACTCCTGCCGGCCCCGCGCCGCGGCGCCTCGCGGTCCGAGGCGACCTGCTCGATTTCACCGCCGACCCGGGCTGGGCGGTCGAGCCGGGTGCCGCGGCGCGCTTCCGCCCCGACCACTGGCTGCTGGTCGAGGACGGCCGCGTGGTCGGCGCCGAGCCGACGGACGCGGCGCTCGACGCATCCTGGCTGCGCGTCGACGAGCGCGGGCGCCTCGTGATGCCGGGCTTCATCGACACGCACGTGCACGCGCCGCAGCTCGACGTGATCGCGAGCTTCGGCACCGAGCTGCTCGAGTGGCTCGAGACCTACACCTTCCCCGCCGAGGGGCTCTACGCCGACGCGGGCGAGGCGGTGCGCGGCTCGGCGCTGTTCCTCGACTCGCTGCTCGCCTCGGGCACCACCTCGGCGCTGGTCTTCCCCACGGTGCACAAGGTCTCGGCCGAGGCGCTGTTCGAGGCCGCCGAGGCGCGCGGCATGCGGCTGCTCGCCGGCAAGGTGCTGATGGACCGCCATGCGCCCGAGGGCCTGAGGGACGACGTCGCGCAGGCCGAGGCCGACTGCGTGGACCTGATCGAGCGTTTTCATGGCCGCGCGCGCCTGTCCTATGCCGTCACGCCGCGCTTCGCCGCCACCTCCACGCGCGAGCAGCTCGCGATGGCGGGGCGGCTGTGCGCGTCCTACCCCGGCGTCTACATGCAGACCCACGTCGCGGAGAACCGCGCCGAGGTGCGCTGGATGGCCGAGCTTTTCCCGGAAGCGCGCAGCTACCTCGACATCTACGCGCGCCACGGGCTCGTGACCGACCGCTCGGTGTTCGCGCACGGCATCTGGCTCGACGACGCCGACCGCGCGGTGCTGCGCGAGGCGGGCGCCTCGATCGCCTTCTGCCCGTCGAGCAACATGTTCATCGGCTCGGGCCTGTTCGACTGGCTGCAGGCTGAAGCGCAGGGCGTGCGCGTGAACGTCGGCACGGACGTCGGCGGCGGCACCGGGCTGTCGATGCTGCGCACGCTCGCCGACGGCTACAAGGTGCAGGCGCTGGTGCCGACGCTGGTGGACGGCGCGACTGATCGCAAGCTCACCGCGTGGAAGGGGCTGTACGCCGCCACGCGCGGCGCGGCCGAGCAATTGCACCTGTCGCGGGAAATCGGCAGTTTCGACGCCGGTACACTCGCGGACTTTGTCGTCTGGGACTGGGCGATGGGGCCGGTCGCGACGCGCCGCCTGGAGGTGGCGCGCGGCTTGCATGAACGTCTGTTCGCGTGGATGACGCTCGGCGACGAGCGCAACGTGGCGTCGGCCTGGGTGGCCGGCGTCGAGCGCTACCGCCGCCCGCCGCTGGCCCGCGAGGCCGGCTGAAGCCGCGCCCGCTCCCCCGACAACGGCCCCCGACCCGCAACCGGGATCCTTTCCATGCTGCGACTCGAACTCATTCATATCAGCAAGCAGTACCCGGCGGTCCGGGCGAACGACCGCGTGTCGCTGAAGGTCGCGCCCGGCGAGATCCACGCCGTGCTGGGCGAGAACGGCGCCGGCAAGTCCACGCTGATGAAGATCATCTACGGCGCGGTCCGCCCCGACGAGGGCGAGATCCGCTGGAACGGCCAGCCGGTGGCGGTGCGCAACCCGCAGGAGGCGCGCGCTCTAGGCATCAGCATGGTGTTCCAGCACTTCTCGCTGTTCGACACGCTGACCGCGGCCGAGAACGTCTGGCTCGGCCTCGACAAGTCGATGAGCCTCGCCGAGGTCACCGAGCGCATCCGCGCGGTCTCGGGCGAGTACGGCCTCGACGTCGACCCGCTGCGCCCGGTGCACACGCTCAGCGTCGGCGAGCGCCAGCGCGTCGAGATCGTGCGCGCGCTGCTGACCGACCCGCAGCTGCTGATCCTCGACGAGCCGACCTCGGTGCTGACGCCGCAGGCGGTCGAGAAGCTCTTCGTCACGCTGCGCCGGCTGTCGGACAAGGGCTGCTCCATCCTCTACATCAGCCACAAGCTCGACGAGATCCGCGCGCTCTGCCACCACTGCACTGTGCTCAGGGGCGGGCGCGTCACCGGCGAGGTCGACCCGACCCGGGAGACCAACGCCAGCCTGTCGCGGCTGATGATCGGCGCGGAGCCGCCGCAGCTGCGCCACAAGGCCTCGGCACCGGGCGCGGTGGCGCTCGAGGTGGCCGGGCTGACGCTGCCGCGCCAGTCGCCCTTCGGCATGTCGCTGGAGGGCGTGCGCGTGCAGGTGCGCGAGGGCGAGATCGTCGGCGTCGCCGGCGTCTCGGGCAACGGCCAGCAGGAGCTGATGGCCGCGCTGTCGGGCGAGGACCGCCGCGCGGCCCCGGGCAGCGTGCGGCTCTTCGGCCAGGACATCGCGCGCTGGTCGCCGCGCCACCGCCGCAAGGCCGGCCTGCACTTCGTGCCCGAGGAGCGGCTCGGCCGCGGCGCGGTGCCGACGCTGTCGCTGGCGCAGAACACGCTGCTCACGCGCACCGAGGCGGTGTCGCGCGGCGGCTGGATCCGCACCGGCGAAGTGCGGCGCCTGGCCGAGAACCTGATCGCGCGCTTCAACGTCAAGGCGGGCGGCCCGGACGCTGCCGCCAAGAGCCTGTCGGGCGGCAACCTGCAGAAGTTCCTCGTCGGCCGCGAGATCGAGGTCCGACCGAAGGTGCTGATCGTCGCGCAGCCGACCTGGGGCGTGGACGTGGGCGCGGCGGCGCAGATCCGCGCCGAGCTGCTCGCGCTGCGCGACGCGGGCTGCGCGCTGCTGGTGGTCAGCGAGGAACTGGACGAACTGTTCGAGATCAGCGACCGGCTGGTCGTGATCGCGAAGGGAAGACTGTCGCCCGTCGTGCCGGCGGCCGAGGCCACGGTGGAACAGATCGGCGCGTGGATGAGCGGGCTGTGGCCCGCCGCCGACGCCGGCGGGGCGAGCACGGAGAAGATGCATGCTCAAGCTTGAGGCGCGGCCGCAGCCGTCGCGCGCGATGTCGATGGCCTCGCCGCTGATCGCGCTGGCGATCACGGTGCTGATCGGCGTCGTGCTGTTCATGGTGCTCGGCAAGGACCCGCTGCGCGGCCTGCAGATGTTCTTCTGGGAGCCGGTGAAGAGCGCCTACGCCTGGTCGGAGCTGGCCGTGAAGGCCACGCCGCTGGTGCTGATCGCGCTCGGCCTCGCGGTGTGCTTCCGCTCCAACGTCTGGAACATCGGCGCCGAGGGCCAGTACATCCTCGGCGCGATCTTCGCCGGCGGCGTCGCGATGCAGGCCACGCCCGAGACCGGGCGCTGGATCGTCGTCGCGGTGCTCGCTGCCGGCATGCTCGGCGGCCTGCTGTGGGCCGGCATCGTCGCGCTGCTGCGAGACCGCTTCAACGCCAACGAGATCCTCGTGAGCCTGATGCTGGTGTATGTCGCCGACATGCTGCTCGCCTACCTCGTCTACGGGCCCTGGAAGGACCCGGGCGGCTTCAACTTCCCGCAGACGATCAGCTTTCTGAAGTCGACACAGGTGCCGCGCCTGCTGCCGGGCTTTCGCGTCAACATCGGCGTGCTGATCGCGCTCGCGGCCGTGGCGGCCTTCTGGCTGTTCATGTTCCGCACCTATGCCGGCTTCCAGCTGCAGGTCGGCGGCCTCGCGCCCGCGGCGGCGCGCTACGCCGGCTTCTCGTCGCGCAGCGCGCTGTGGACGGCGCTGCTGCTGTCGGGCGCGATGGCCGGCCTCGCGGGCGGCCTGGAGGCGGCCGGACCGCTCGGCCAGCTCACCCCGCACGTCTCGGCCGGCTACGGCTTCGCCGCGATCATCGTCGCCTTCGTCGGCCGGCTGCACCCGGTCGGCATCGTGCTGTCGGGCATATTGATGAGCATGTTCTACATCGGCGGCGAGCTCGCGCAGTCGCGCCTCGGCCTGCCCAAGTCGATCACCGGCGTGTTCCAGGGCCTGCTGCTGTTCTCGCTGCTGGCCTGCGACACGCTGATCCACTACCGGCTGCGCTGGGCGCGCGTGCCGTCCACCCCGGCCACCCGGCCCGCCGCCGCCGTCGCGGCGGACGCCCGACCCACGGAGACCCGCTGATGGAGAGCTTCGCCCTGCTCATCGCCGCGACGCTCAACGCCGGCACCGTGCTCGCGATCGCCGCGCTCGGACTGCTGATCAACGAGCGCTCGGGCATCGTCAACCTCGGCGCCGAGGGCATGATGCTCGTCGCCGCGGTCGCCGGCTTCGCCACCGCCGTGCACACCGGCAGCGACCTGCTGGCCTTCGCGGCCGGCGCGGGCGCGGGCGCGCTGCTCGCCGCGCTCTTCGGCGCGCTGGTGATCTGGCTCAACACCAACCAGTACGCCTCGGGCCTGGCGCTGAGCCTCTTCGGCGCGGGCTTCTCGGCCTTCGTCGGCATCCGCTACACCCAGGAGAAGCTCTCGGCGCGGCCGCACTTCGAGATTCCCTTCCTCGCCGACATCCCGCTGCTCGGGCCGGCGCTGTTCCGCCACCATCCGATGGTCTACCTCGCGATCGCGCTGACGGCGGGCCTCGCCTGGTTCCTCTACCGCTCGCGCGCCGGCCTCGTGCTGCGCGCGGTGGGCGAGTCGCCCGAGTCGGCGCATGCGCTGGGCTATCCCGTCAGGCGCATCCGGCTCGCCGCGGTGGCGGTCGGCGGCGCGCTGTGCGGCCTGGCCGGCGCCTACCTGTCGGTGGTCTACACCCCGCTGTGGGTCGAGGGCATGGTCGCGGGCAAGGGCTGGATCGCGCTGGCGCTCACGACCTTCGCCACCTGGCGGCCGGCGCGCGTGCTGCTCGGCGCCTACCTGTTCGGCGGCGTGACGATGCTGCAGTTCCACCTGCAGGGGCAGGGCGTGGACATCCCGAGCCAGTGGCTGACGATGCTGCCCTACCTCGCGACCATCGTCGTGCTGGTGCTGATCTCGCGCAACCCGACCTGGATCCGCGTCAACATGCCGGCCTCGCTGGGCAAGCCCTTCTTCCCCGGCTCCTGAGCGCCGCGCGCAGCCCCCATAGATAATTCGCGTTTCCCCCCACTCATCGATTCACTGGAGTTGCCATGTCCCATGTCTCCAAGCGCTCGCTGCTGAAGCTGGCCGGCTGGTCCTCGCTGGCTGCCGCCGCGGCCCTGGTCGGCTGCGGCAAGAAGGAGGAGGCGGCGCCCGCCGCTGCCACGACCGAAGCCCCGGCGTCGGCTGCGGCTGCAGCCAAGCCCGAGCCGCTCAAGATCGCCTTCGCCTACGTCGGCCCGGTGGGCGACGCGGGCTGGACCTTCGCGCACGACAACGCGCGCAAGGAGGTCGAGAAGGAGTACGGCGACCGCGTGCAGACGAGCTTCGTCGAGAGCGTGCCCGAAGGCCCGGACGCCGAGCGCGTGATCCGCGACCTGGTCGGCCAGGGCAACAAGATGATCTTCGGCACCACCTTCGGCTACATGGACTACATGCTGAAGGTCGCCGCCGACAACCCGGAGGTGAAGTTCGAGCACGCCACCGGCTACAAGACGGCCGAGAACCTGCGCACCTACGACGCCCGCACCTACGAGGGCGCGTACATGGCGGGCGTGATCGCCGGCAAGATGACCAAGTCCAACGTGCTCGGCGTGGTGGGCTCGGTGCCGATCCCCGAGGTGATCCGCAACATCAACTCGTTCACGCTCGGCGCGCAGAGCGTCAACCCGAAGGTCACCACCAAGGTGGTCTGGGTCAACAAGTGGTTCGATCCGCCGAAGGAAGGCGAGGGCGCGCAGTCGCTGCTGAACGCCGGCGCCGACGTGCTGTTCCAGAACACCGACTCGTCGGCCGTGCTGCAGACCGCCGAGAAGGCCGGCAAGCTCGCCTTCGGCTGGGACTCCGACATGAGCCACTTCGGCCCGAACGCGCACCTGGGCTCGGCGATCATCAACTGGGCGCCGTACTACAAGAAGGCCGTCGGCGACGTGCTCGAGGGCAACTGGAAGACCGGCTCCACCTGGTGGGGCGTCAAGGAGAACACGATCGACCTCGTGAAGATCTCCGACAAGGTGCCGGCCGAGACGCGCGAGCAGGTCGACAAGATCAAGGCCGGCCTCAAGGACGGCAGCTTCGCGATCTGGAAGGGCCCGATCGCCGCGCAGGACGGCAAGGTGGTGCTGAAGGAAGGCGAGGTCGCCGACGACAAGTTCCTGCACGCCATCAACTACTACGTGAAGGGCGTCGAGGGCAAGGTGCCTGCGGGCAAGTGACGGGATGGCGGGCGCCCCGGGCCGCGAGGCCCCCGGGCGCCGGCTTCCGGCAGGCCGCCGCGGCGCGATCGATGCGCCCGGCGGCCTTCTTCTTTTCAGGCGCACGCGCCGGCGCAGTGCGGCGTGACGGAGACTGACGCGATGATCGAGAACCGGCTCTGGCATCCGGTGGCCGCCGAGGCCGACCTGGGCGACGCGCCGCTGGCGGTGACGCTGCTCGGCGAGGACCTGGTGCTGTGGCGCGACGAGGAGGGCGGCGTGCAGGCCTTCGCCGACCGCTGCCCGCACCGCGGCGCGCGGCTGTCGCTCGGCAAGGTGGTGCGCGTCGACGGCGAGGCGCGGCTCGAGTGCCCCTACCACGGCTGGCAGTTCGGCGCGGGCGGCGGCTGCCGCCGCATCCCGGCGGTGCCGGCCTTCAGCCCGCCGGCCTCGCACGCGGCGACGCGCCATGCGGTCGTGGCGGCCCATGGGCTCCTGTGGGTGCGGCCCGAGGCCGAAGGGGAGGGGCTGCCGGTGGCGCCGCCCGCCTTCGAGGCCGAGCCCGACGCGCGGCTGCGCAAGCTGCTGTGCGGCCCCTACGACGTGGAGACGAGCGCGCCGCGCATCGTCGAGAACTTTCTCGACATGGCGCACTTCAGCTTCGTGCACGAGGACTGGCTCGGCGAGCGCGGGCATGCGGAGCTGCCCGCCTACCAGGTGGCGACCGGCGCCGACGGCCTGCGCGTGACGAACTGCCAGGCCTGGCAGCCGCAAAGCAACCGCCTGTCCACCGCCGGCTCCTGGGTCGCCTACGACTACGCGGTGCCGCACCCCTTCATGGCGGTGCTGAGCAAGGCGCCCGAGCGGCAGGCCGGCTACCGCGAGTCGATCGCGCTCTTCGTCTGCCCGCAGCAGCCCGAGCGCAGCCGCGTCTGGTTCCGGCTCGCGGTGCCGGACTTCGCATCGAGCGACGCGGAGCTGCGCGCCTTCCAGCACACCATCTTCGCGCAGGACCGCCCGGTGCTCGAGTCGCAGCGCCCGAAGCGCCTGCCGGTCGGGCGCGACGCGCCGGCGACCGAGGTGCACAGCGCCGCCGACCGCAGCTCGGCGGCCTACCGGCGCTGGCTGCGCGAGCTGGACGTGAGCTTCGGCGTGTGCTGAAGGCGGCGGCCGCTCAGGCCGCGGCCGTCTCGTCGGCGCCGGAGCGCACCGCCGGCGCGCACTGCGGGCAGCTGATCTTGCCCAGGCGCACGTGGTAGAGCACCTCGGTGCCCTCGGGCACCTCGCCGCCGCAGTGGTCGCACATCGAGCCCGAGGTGAGCACCTCGCTGGCGTAGCCGTGCAGCGGGAACTCGATGCCGTCCATCACCTTGGGCCAGGCGGCGGACTTCACCATGTCGCGCCGCCAGTGCTCCTCGAAGCGCGTCCAGCGCGCGATCTGCGCCGGTCGCAGGCCGTGCTTCTCGAGCGTGCGCACCATCAGCGCCTGGCGGTAGTCGAACAGCTCGTCGGAGATCACCATCCAGTGGTGCGCGTTGCGCGGCCGCTCGCCGAAGTAGACCTTCTCGCCGGTCATCATCAGCTGCAGGAAGGAGTACTGCTTGCCGATCGCGCGGTCGATCGTCACGCCCTCGAAGAAGGACGCGAGGCGCTCGTCGGCATAGACCTGCGCGTAGAAGTCCTCCAGCACGCGGCGCACGGTGCGGCCCTCGTCGAGCTCGTGCCACAGCGCCGGGTCGGGCGCGGGCGGCTCGAGCTCGGCGCCGGCCGCCGCCGCGCCGGACTCCACCGGGCCCCAGACCTCGAACTCCTGGCCGAAGGGCAGCTCCTCGCGCAGCCAGGCGAGCGGCGGCTCCCCGCCGGGGCAGTGCAGCACCGCCTCGATCTGCCAGTCCTCCATCGGGTCGCTCGTCAGCAGCAGCACCGGGTCGAGCCCGTCGCCGCTGACCAGGCGCAGGTGCTGCCCCGGGCGGTAGGCGAGCGTGCGCATCGGCTCGAAGCGCAGCCGCAGGAAGGGCGTGCCGCGGCCCTCGACCGCGGTCAGCACGCAGGTGGTGCGCAGGTCGCTCGCGCGCGGCGCCTCCAGCGCGAGCGAGCGCTGCGGCCGGCACTGGCAGGCCAGCAGGTAGCCCAGCTCCTTGAGCCCCTGCGGCAGGCCGCGCTGCGCGGCCGCCGGCACCTCGCCCTCGCCACAGCGCAGCATGCAGGCGTGGCAGACGCCTCCGCGGCACGAGAAGGCCACGTCGATGCCGCTGCGCAGCAGCGCGTCGAGCACCGTCTCCTGCGGCCGCATCTCGACCTCCCGCCCTTGCAGGCTCACGGTGACCGGGCTCATGCGCGCCTCCCGGGTTCGGCTTGCGGGTGCTCGGGCGTCGGGGCAGGGGGCTTCATAAGCATCGTGAAATATCTGGTTACGAAAGCGTCTGCGGGATTAAACCACCTTCCCCCGCGCCGCGGGAAGGACTCCGGCATGCTTGTCGCCTGGAACCGACCGGTTCCCGTTTCGCAGACCCAGGAGAACATCCGATGACGACGCCGCCCTTCGATCCCGCCCGCATTCCGCGCGAGGCGCTGCCCGCGCTGGTGCAGGCCTGCCCCAAGGCGGAGCTGCACATCCACATCGAGGGCTCGCTGGAGCCGGAGCTGATCTTCGCGCTCGCGCAGCGCAACGGCGTGAGCCTGCCCTACGCGAGTGTCGAGGCGCTGCGCGCGGCCTACGCCTTCACCGACCTGCAGAGCTTCCTCGACATCTACTACGCCGGCGCGAGCGTGCTGCTGCACGAGCGCGACTTCGAGGACATGGCCTGGGCCTACCTGCAGCGTGCGCATGCGGACCACGTCGCGCATGCCGAGATCTTCTTCGACCCGCAGACGCACACCGCGCGCGGCGTGGACATCGGCGTGGTGTTCCGCGGCCTGGGCGCGGCCTGCGAGCGCGCGCGGCGCGAGCTGGGCCTGTCCACCGCGCTGATCCTGTGCTTCCTGCGCCACCTGAGCGAGGAGGACGCGTTCGCGACGCTCGAGCAGGCGCTGCCGTATCGCGAGCACTTCATCGGCATCGGGCTCGACTCGAGCGAGCGCGGCCACCCGCCGGAGAAGTTCGCGCGCGTCTTCGCCCGCTGCCGCGAGCTGGGGCTGCGCCTCGTCGCCCATGCCGGCGAGGAGGGGCCGCCGGCCTACATCGAGAGCGCGCTCGACGTGCTGCGGGTCGAGCGCATCGACCACGGCGTGCGCTGCCTGGAGGATGCGGCGCTGGTGAGGAGGCTCGCGCGCGATCGCGTGCCGCTGACCGTCTGCCCGCTGTCGAACGTGAAGCTGTGCGTCTACCCGCAGATGGCGCAGCACCGGCTCGTCGAGCTGCTCGACGCGGGCCTGTGCGCCACCGTCAATTCCGACGACCCGGCCTACTTCGGCGGCTACGTGAACCGGAACTTCCTCGAGATCTTCGCCACGCTGCCGCTCGACGCCGGGCATGCCTGGCAGCTGATGCGCAACAGCTTCGAGGCGAGCTTCATCGACGAGGCGGCGCGCGCGCGTCATCTCGCCGCGGTCGACGACTGCTTCCGGCGCTTCGCGGCGGCTTGAGGGCGGGGCGGCTCGCAAGCGGCGGCCCGGGGCTCATTGGTGCACCCTCGCGCTGTGCGCGGTCCCGCCAAGCGGGACTTCGCGCGTCTTGGGGCGGCCCGGCGACGCGCTCATGCCGCCCGCGGCGCGAAGCGCTCCTCCATCTCCATCATCGCCGCCAGCGTCATCAGCACCGTCTTCACGTCCTCGCGGCGGCGCGCGTCCATGCCGAGCACCGGGATGCAGCGCTGCTGCGACCAGCGCGGGTGGCTGCCGAGATAGTCGCGGTAGATGTCGAGCGGGCGCTCGCGCCGGCAGTCGACATGGGTGACGCCGATCACGAGCGGCTGCAGCCACCGGCCCATGCGGCGGTGCAGCGCGTCCAGGTAGTGCTCCAGGTCCGCCAGCGGGTCGGCGCGGCCGTGGTCGACCAGCAGCACCACGCCGCGCGACTGCTCGAGCAGGATGTCCCACATGAAGTCGAAGCGGTCCTGGCCCGGCGCGCCGTAGAGCCGGATCTTGCTGCGGGCGTCGAGGCGGATCACGCCCAGGTCCATCGCGATGGTGGTGTGCTCCTTGAGCCGGGCCGTCTCGTCCGTGGCCCGCGCCTCGGTGTCCACCACCTCGATGTCGCTCGCGCTGCGCACCGCGCGCGTCTTGCCCGCGCCGACCGGGCCGATGAACAGGATGCTGCACTCCATGGCCGCGCTCCCTTCAGCAGCAGGCAGTGAGGTGGCGCCACAACCGGCCCGCCAGCGTGTCGCTGCACCGGCGCTGCGGCGGCGGGCTTTCCCCGGCGGCGAGCGGGACGTCCTCCGGCAGCGCCGCCCCCTGCTCCAGGGGCCGCACGTGGCCGAGGCGGCGCAGCGCCGCCAGCAGCGTCAGCGTCTCGTCGTCGGGCAGGTCCAGCACCCGCGCCACCAGCAGCCCGGCCGTGCGCTTGCGCCACAGCAGCGCGCAGACGGGCACGAGCCGGCGGTTGAGTTGCGGCGGCAACTCGGTGAGATTCGGCCACGACACCAGCTCCAGCAGCTGCACCGCCAGGCGCTCCCGCCCGGGCTCCTGCCGGGCCTGCTCCAGGGCGAGCTGCCACTGCAGCGGCAGCGGCTCGGGGGCGCGGGCGTGCTGCGGGGCCGGGGGCGCCGCGGGCGGGGAAATGACGAGCAGGGTTTCCATGTGGACTCTCCCAAGATGTCGCATGCCGGTTTGGCCCCGGACGCCCTTGCGGAAAGGCGCGCTTGCGGCTTCCAGGAGGACGGTCGCTCACATCGCTTGTGCCTGCTGCGGCTCGGGGTTGATTCCGACTGTGCTGGACGGATGTGTCAAAAAGATGTATTTGAATGTTTCGTTTCCGCCTTGCCCGCCCCCGGCCTGATCCGCCGCGCTCCTCGTCCTGCCTGCTTCGCCTTGCACTGCGCCTCCCGGCCGCAGTCCCGCCGCACCGCCCCTTCTCAGGCGGGCCTCGGGAATCTCTCCCGCATCTCCAGCATCGACACCAGCGTCAGCAGCAGCATCTTCATGTCCTGCCGGTCGCGCGCGTCCGCCTCCAGGACCGGAAGGCGGCAGGCGCCGTCCCACCGGGCCCGGCGCTCCAGATAACGGCGGTAGGGCCTCAGCGATCGCTGCGGGCACAGATCGACATGGGTGACGCCGAGCACGAGCGGGCAAGGCCGCTCCCCCATGCGGGCCTGGAGTTGCTCCAGGTAGTGCTCGAGGTCCGACAGCGGGTCCTCGCGGCTGTGGTCGATCAGCAGGATCACCCCCTCGGACTGATCGAGCAGGATGTCCCACATGAAGTCGAAGCGGTCCTGGCCCGGCGCACCGTAGAGCCGGATCCTGTCCCGGCCGTCGAGTCCGATGACGCCCATGTCCATCGCCACCGTCGTGTGGCGCTTGAGCTGCGTGGTGTCGTCGGTGGCCTCGGCGTCGGTGTCGACGACCTCGATGTCGCTCAGCGTGCGCACCGCCTCGGTCTTGCCGGCACCGACCGGCCCGAGGAAAAGAATGCTCCTCTCCATGGTTCGCCTCCTTTTCAGTGCACGGTGACCAGCCAGCGGCGGAACTTGCCGAGCAGCGACTGGTCGGGCAGCGGGGGCGGCAGCGCCGGCTCCTCGCGGCGGCCGCCGGCGTCGCCGCCGGGAAGCGGGACGCCCGCGGCCTCGACGTGGCCGAGCGCCAGCAGCACCTGCAGCAGCACCGCCACCTCCCCGGCAGGCAGGTCGAGCACCCGGGGGATCAGGGCGCCGGCGGTCCGCTTGTGCCACAGCAGCCCGCAGATCCGCGCCGCGGGCACGGCGAGCTCCTGCGGCAGCCGCGTCAGGTTGGGCCAGGACACGAGGCCGAACAGCCGGCTCATCAGCCCGGCCTCTGCGCAAGGGAGCTGCCGCGCTTCGGCGACCGCTTCCAGCCAGCGGGACGCGGCCTCCGGGTTCCCGGACGCGAGGGGCGGCCTCGGGAAGGGATTGCGCGAGAGGAGGATTTCCGGGGCACGGGCGGGAAAGGGCATTCGGGAGGCATCGCTAGTGTTCATGGGAAGGGCACGGGGGAACCGTCGAGACAGGGGACATGTATCCGCCGGGCAGCCGGGAAATCTCGGGAGCCGTTGCGGCGTTGCCGGGGGAATTCGTTCCGGGAACCCGCACAGCGGCTGCCGCTGCGGTGCTTCTCCTTGAACAACAGGGAGTGCTGACAATCTACACATCCTCTCACACCCAGTAACGCCGGCTCCCCCTTTTGAGGGGGCGGGGCAGACCCGATGCGAGGCGGGCGGCCTGCTGTGCGGGGTGCCGCAGGCATCAAGGTCTTCGCAAGCGGGCTGCACGAGGCCCCGCTGCCCGCGCAACCGTGCAGCCGCGCATGCTGGGGCTCCACGGCGGGTTCGATCCGCCGCGTGATCGCCGCCGGCCGCTTCCATCGCTTCTCGGGTCGGCGGGTCCAGCATCAGGGCCGCCTGCGCCCGCAGCGCGGCACCCAGAGCGAGGCCCTGCCTCGCCGCCCCGCTCAGGCGGCGCCCGCGTCCAGCGCCCGCGCCAGCCGCCCCGACTCCGGGCCGAAGGCGTAGGCGTCCATGCCGAGCACGCCGTAGGTGACGCTCTCGTGCAGCCGCAGCGGCGCCGGCTCCAGCCCGCCCGCGCCTGCCGCGACATAGAAGGGCAGCAGGTGCTCGTCGGTGGGGTGCATGAAGGCGGCGTGCGGCGCGCGGCGGCGGTAGTCGAACAGCGCCTCCCGGTCGGACGCGGCGGCGCGCTCGTGCATCCAGGCGCGGAAGGCCGCGCTCTCGGGGCGCTCGGGCAGGTCCACCCGGCGCCCGCCCTCGGCGACGAGGCGCAGGTTGTGCGTGATGCTGCCGGTGGCGAGCACCAGCACGCCCTCCTCGCGCAGCGGCGCGAGGCAGCGCCCGAGCTCGAACAGCTGCGCCGGCGTCATGAAGGGCACCAGCGCCAGCGGCAGCACCGGCACGTCGGCCTGCGGCCACAGGTAGCGCAGCGGCACCCAGATGCCGTGGTCGAGCCCGCCCGCCGCGTCGTCGCGCAGCACCTCGATGCCGGCGTTGCCGAGCCGCCGCTGCACCGCGTCGGCGAGCGCGGGCGAGCCCGGCGCGTCGTAGCGCATGCGGTGCAGCGCGGCGTCGAAGCCGCCGAAGTCGTGCACGGCCTCGTGGCGCGGCGCGGCGAGCAGCACCGGCCGCCGTGCCGCGGTGTGCGGCGAGATCGCCAGGATCGCGCGCGGGCGGCCGAAGGCGGCGTCGATCGCGGGCCCGAGCCGCTGCATGAAGGCGCCGGCCGCGCCGGGCTCGAGCGCGATCATCGGCGAGCCGTGCGACAGGAAGAGGGC
Source organism: Caldimonas tepidiphila (assembly GCF_003569765.1). Lineage (GTDB taxonomy): Bacteria > Pseudomonadota > Gammaproteobacteria > Burkholderiales > Burkholderiaceae_C > Caldimonas > Caldimonas tepidiphila. Next base: position 28,919 of record NZ_QXMG01000052.1, read on the forward strand.
CGGCAGGGGGGAGGCGGGGGTGTCCATGCGTCCGATTACAGCACCGCCGCCCCGGCATGAGGTTCACGCGGATTGAAGCGAGGATTCAGTCCGATTGCGACCCTGCCGGCGCCGCGTCCCCAAGCCCCTCGCGCCTCGCCGCGCGGGCGGCTGCGCGATGATGCGGGCTCGATTCCCCCACGTGCCCATCCTCCCGCCGATGCCGACCCTCCACACGCTGCGCCTCGCCTGGCGCCAGACCCTCCGCGACTTCCGCGCCGGCGAGCTGCGCCTGCTGCTCGTCGCGGTGATGCTGGCCGTCGCCTCGCTCACGGCCGTCGGCTTCTTCGCCGACCGGCTCAAGAACGGCCTCGCGCGCGACGCGGCGCAGCTGCTCGGCGGCGACGCGGTGGTGGCGGCCGACCAGCCGCCGCCGCCGCAGCTCGCCGAGCAGGCCGCGGCGCTGGGGCTGCGCAGCACCCGCACCGCGGTGTTCCCGAGCATGGCGCGCGCGCCGGACGACAAGGGCGGCGCGACGCGGCTGGTGGCGGTCAAGGCGGTGGCCGAGGGCTACCCGCTGCGCGGCACCTTGTCGGTGGTGCGCGCACCGGGCGCCGCCGAGGAGCGCGTCGCGCACGGGCCCGCCCCCGGCAGCGTCTGGGCCGACGCCGCGGTGCTCGACGCGCTCGGGCTCGCGATCGGCGACGCGCTGCTGCTCGGCGACGCGTCGCTGCGCATCGCCGCCACGATCGCGCTCGAGCCGGACCGGGGCGCCGGCTTCATGAGTTTCTCGCCGCGCGTGATGCTGAACGAGGCCGACCTCGCCGCGACCGGGCTGATCCAGCCGGCGAGCCGCGTCACCTGGCGCCTCGCGGTCGCCGCGCCGCCGGGCCGCGAGGCGGCGGTGCCGCGCTTCGTCGCCGACACCGAGGCGGCGATCGCGCGCGAGGGCTGGCGCGGCCTGCGGGTGGAGTCGCTCGAGAGCGGGCGGCCCGAGATGCGCCAGACGCTCGACCGCGCCGAGAAGTTCCTCAACCTCGTCGCGCTGCTCGCCGCGCTGCTCGCGGCGGTCGCGGTCGGCATCGCGTCGCGCGACTTCGCGAGCCGCCACCTCGACGACTGCGCGATGCTGCGCGTGCTCGGCCAGCCGCAGCGCACCATCGCCTGGAGCTACGCGATCGAGTTCGCCTTCGTCGGGCTGCTTGCCAGCGCGCTCGGCGTCGCGCTCGGCTTCGCGGTGCACCATGTCTTCGTCGCGCTGCTCGCGGGCCTGGTGGAGACCGCGCTGCCGCCGGCCGGGGCGGGGCCGGCGCTGTTCGGCTTCGGCGTGGGCCTGACGCTGCTGTTCGGCTTCGGGCTGCCGCCGGTGCTGCAGCTCGCGCGAGTGCCGCCGCTGCGGGTGATCCGCCGCGACGTCGGCGCCTTGAAGCCCGCCTCGCTCGCGGTGCTGGCCGCCGGCGCATGCGGCTTCGCCGCGCTGCTGCTCGCGGCGTCCTCGGACCTGAAGCTCGGCGCGATCGCGGTGGGCGGCTTCGCAGGCGCGGTGGCGCTGTTCGCGCTGCTGTCCTGGCTCGCGGTGCTGCTGCTGCGTCGCGCGGTGCCCGAGTCGCGCGCACCGCGCTGGCTGGTGCTCGCCACGCGCCAGGTCGCCGCGCGCCCGGGCTTCGCGGTGCTGCAGGTGGCGAGCCTCGCGGTGGGCCTGCTCGCGCTGGTGCTGCTGGTGCTGCTGCGCACCGACCTGATCGCGAGCTGGCGCGGCGCGACGCCGCCCGACGCGCCCGACCGCTTCGTCATCAACATCCAGCCCGACCAGGCACAGGACTTCCAGCGGCAGCTGCGCGAGTCGGGCGTGCGGCAGTACGACTGGTACCCGATGATCCGCGGCCGCCTCATCGCGATCAACGGCGAGCCGGTGCGCGGGGACCGCTTCGCCGGCGACCGCGCGCAGCGCCTCGTCGAGCGCGAGTTCAATCTCAGCCATGGCGCCTCGCCGCCCTCGCACAACGAGCTCGTGGCCGGCCGCTGGGACGACGCGGCGCCCGACGGCCTGAGCGTCGAGCAGGGGCTGGCCGAGACGCTCGGCCTGAATCTCGGCGACCGGCTGAGCTTCGAGATCGCCGGGCAGGCCCACGAGGGCCGCATCACCAGCCTGCGCAAGGTGGACTGGGCCTCGATGCGGGTCAACTTCTTCGTGATGTTCGCGCGCGAGACGATGGACGAGGACGTGCCCGTCACCTACATTGCCGCCTTCCGCGCGCCGCCGCAGCGCGGCTTCGACGCGGCGCTGGCGCGCAGCTTCCCGAACGTCACGACGGTGGACGTCTCGGCCTCGCTCGCGCAGGTGCAGCGCGTGCTCGACCAGGTGATCCGCGCGGTCGAGTTCCTGTTCGGCTTCACGCTCGCCGCGGGCCTGGTGGTGCTGTTCGCGGCGGTGACGGCCACGCGCGAGCAGCGCGCGCGCGAGTTCGCGATCATGCGCGCGATGGGCGCGGGCAGCGTGCTGCTGGCGCGCGTGCAGCGCGCCGAGCTGCTCGGCGTCGGCGCGCTCGCCGGCACGCTCGCCTCGCTGGCGGCGGTGGCGGTGGGTTGGGCGCTGGCGCGCTACGCCTTCGATTTCCAGTGGAGCGCCTCGCCCTGGGTGCCGCTGGCCGGCGCGGTGGCGGGGGCGCTGCTGGCGCTCGCCGCGGGCTGGTGGGGCCTGCGCGAGGTGCTGCGCCGCCCGGTGGTGCAGACGCTGCGCCGCGCCGCGGAGTGAGCGGGCGCGCCCCGGAGCGCGCGGGCGTGGCGCATGCCGGGGCAGGCCGCGGTCGGCCGGCGGCGTCGCCGCAGCAAGGGCCGGTGGCCGGGGGTGGCGGTCGGGCAAGCGGGACGGCCTATTCCCCTGCTGCCTACAATGCCTTTTTTCGCCGCTGCCCGTTCCCGACCGATGAGCCTTCCCGCCGAACTCGCCCTCCGCCTGCGGCGCAACCGAATCTCGCGCCGCGACGCGATGTGGCTCTTCGGCGCCGGCACCACGGTGCTGGCGGCGCCGCTGCTGCAGGGCTGCGCGTCCTCGCCGGTGACGGGTCGCACCATCGTCGTCGGCATGAGCGAGGACGAGGAGCGGCGCGTCGACGCGCAGCAGGCGCCGCACCAGTTCTCGCAGGACCTGGGGCCGGTGCAGGACGCGCAGCTCAACGACTACGTCGGCGAGGTCGGCCGCCGGCTGCAGGCGCAGGTGCAGCGGCCGCAGCTGCCGTATTCCTGGCGCGTGCTCAACGCCAACTACGTCAACGCCTACACCTTCCCGGCCGGCGCGGTCGGCGTGACGCGCGGCATCGTGACCGAGCTGCACAACGAGGCGCAGCTCGCGGCGCTGCTCGGGCACGAACTCGGCCACGTCAACGCCCGCCACGCCGCGCAGCGCCAGGGCAAGGCGCTGATCGCCCAGTCGGCGCTGCTCGGGCTGCAGCTGGCCTCCGGCGACTCGGGGTGGGCGCCGTTGATCGGGCTCGGCGGCCAGATCGGCGCGAGCGCGCTGCTCGCGAACTACTCGCGCCAGGACGAGCGCGAGGCCGACGCGCTCGGGCAGGACTACCTGGTGCGCGCCGGCTACCCGGCCGGCGGCATGACCGCGCTGCACCAGACGCTGGTCGACCACGAGCGGCTGCAGCCCTCGCTGCTCGAGACGATGTTCTCCAGCCACCCGATGAGCACCGAGCGGCGCGACGCGGCGCGCTGGCGCGCCGAGGGCGACTACGCCGCGAGCGCGCGGCTGTCGCCGCAGCGCGAGCGCTTCATGGACCGCACCGCCTCGCTGCGGCGCCTGCGCCCGACGATCGAAGCCTGCAAGCTCGGCGAGACCGCGATGGCGCGCAAGGCGCCGCAGGCGGCGCAGTCGCACTTCGCCAACGCGCTGCGCTTGACCCCGCAGGACTACGCGGCCAACCTGCGTATGGCACAGTGCTTGCAGGCGCAGGGCCGCACCCACGAGGCGCAGCGCTACGCCGAGGCGGCGCGCAGCGTCTATCCGCAGGAGGCGCAGGCGCACAAGCTCGCCGCGGTGCTGAGCCTCTCGCAGCGCGAGCCGGCTCGCGCCCACGCGCTGCTGGACCACTACGACCGCCTGCTGCCCGGCGATGCGGGCGTGGTCTTCCTGAAAGGCGTGACGCTCGAGGGCATGGGCCGGCGGCACCAGGCGGCGCAGCACTACGAGGCATTTCTGCGGCAGGGCTCCGAGGGGGCCGCCGCACGGTTTTCAGCCGCGAGGCTGAAGGAATGGGGTTATCTGAGATGAACGCCGACGACACGACCGTCACCGAGTCCACCACGGCCTTCGACCTGATCGGGGGCGAGGCGCAGGTGCGAGCGCTCGTGGACCGCTTCTACGACCTGATGGAGCTGGAGCCCGCCTGGGCGGAGCTGCGCGCGATGCACCCGACGCCGCTCGACGGCTCGCGCGACAAGCTGTTCTGGTTCCTGTGCGGCTGGCTCGGCGGGCCGCAGCACTACATGGAGCGCTTCGGCCACCCGCGGCTGCGCGCGCGCCACCTGCCGTTCGCGATCGGCATCCGCGAGCGCGACCAGTGGCTCGCGTGCATGGAGCGCGCGATGCGGGAGGTCGAGCTCGACGCGGCGCTGGTCGAGCGGTTGCGCGCCGCCTTCTTCAACACCGCCGACTGGATGCGCAACAAGGGCGGCTGAGGCCCGGCTCCGCTGCCTGCGCCGCCCGCTGCCGCGCCATGCGGCCTCTCACGCGGCGCGCCGGGGCGCACCGGGCGGCGCGAGCAGCACCACCAGCGCGCCGGCGCCGCCCTCGGAAGCGCGCGCCTGAACGAAGGCCAGCACCTCGTTCTTCTGCACCAGCCAGGTCCGCACCTTGGCCTTGAGCACCGGCTCGCGGCCGGGCGAGCCGTTGCCCTTGCCGTGCACGACGCGCACGCAGCGCCGGCCCTGCTTGACCGATTCGCGCAGGAAGGCGCCGAGCGCCTCGCGCGCCTCGTCGCGGCGCAGGCCGTGCAGGTCGATCTGCGCCTGGATCACCCAGTCGCCGCGGCGCAGCCGCCGCGCCACCTCGGGCCCGAGCCCCGGGCGCCGGAAGGACAGCGCCTCGTCGGTCTCGAGCAGCGACTCGACGTCGAACTCGTCCGAGATCGACTCGAGCAGCACGCGCTGCTCGTCGAGCCAGCGCTGCACCGGCTCGGGCTCGGGGCGGGGCCGCTCCAGCGGCATGATGCCGGGGTCGCGGATCGGCAGCACCGCGCCGACCGTGCGCGAGAACAGCTCGCGCTCGCGCTGCGCCTTGTGCTCGGCCTCGCGCCGACGCGCCTCGTTCTCCGCCGCCTCGCGCGCCGCACGCGCGAGCGCACTGCGCATCGGACCCAGATCGGCAAGACTGCGCGCCTTCACAACAACCCCCGTTCGGCAAATGAAACCACCTCGCTGCGACCCACCACGAGGTGGTCGAGCACCCGCACATCCACGAGCGCCAGTGCGGATTTGAGCGTCTGCGTGAGGTATTCGTCGGCGCGCGACGGTTCGGCCACACCGGAGGGGTGGTTGTGCGCCAGGATCACCGCTGCGGCGTTGTAGTGCAGCGCGCACTTGAGCACCTCGCGCGGGTAGACGCTGGTCTGCGTCAGCGTGCCGCGGAACATCTCGTCCATGCGCAGCAGCCGGTTCTGCGCGTCGAGGAACAGCACCGCGAACACCTCGTGCGGGCGCGGCCCGAGCGTGAGCCGCAGGTAGTCCTTCACGCGCGTCGGCGAATCGAACACCGGCCGGTCCCGCAACTGCTGCATGAGCGCGCGGCGCGCCAGCTCCAGCACCGCGAGCAGCTCGGCGCGCTTGGCGGGCCCGAGCCCGCGGATGCCGGCCAGCGCCTCGGGCGGCGCGTGCAGCAGCCCGGCGACGCCCTCGAACTCGTCGAGCAGGTCCTGCGCCAGCCGCAGCACCGGGCGGTCCTGCAGCCCGGTGCGCAGCAGCAGCGCGAGCAGCTCCGCGTCGGCAAGCGTCTGGGCGCCCTGCGCGAGCAGCTTCTCGCGCGGCCGCAGTTCCTCCGGCAGGTTCTTGAGCGTCATGGCCTTCTCGGCACGCGCGATGCGGGTTGGGGCGCGCTTCTACAATCCGGGCCAGTCTACAAAACGCAGGACGCCGCGTGCCCAAAGTCCAACCCGGGTCCTTCCTGACCCTGCACTACCGCCTCTCCGCGCCCGACGGCGCCGACATCATCAACACCTTCGACGGCACGCCCGCGACGCTGTCGCTCGGCACCGGCGAGCTCGCGCCTGCGATGGAGCAGCGCCTGATCGGCCTGGAGGAGGGCAGCCGCACGAGCTTCGACATCCCGGCCGGCGAGGCCTTCGGCGAGCGCAACCCGCAACTGCTGCAGCGCGTCAAGCGCGGGCTGCTCGACGAGCTCGGCGACCCGGACGAGACCTACCACCTCGGCGACGTGGTGCAGTTCCCGACGCCCGACGGCGCCGGCAGCTACGCGGGCGTGGTGCGCGAGATCGGCGACGAGTGGGTGCTGTTCGACTTCAACCACCCGCTCGCGGGCCAGCCGGTGCGCTTCGAGGTGCAGCTGATCGGGGTGCTGTGATGGCGGCGCACGTCCATGAGGTGCTGCTGGCCGAGCCGCGCGGCTTCTGCGCCGGCGTCGACCGCGCCATCGAGATCGTCGAGCGCGCGATCCGCAAGTTCGGCGCGCCGATCTACGTGCGCCACGAGATCGTGCACAACACCTACGTCGTCAACGACCTCAAGGCCAAGGGCGCGATCTTCATTGAGGACCTCGCCGACGTGCCCGCCGGCGCGACGCTCGTCTTCAGCGCGCACGGGGTCCCGAAGGCGGTGCGCGCCGAGGCCGCGCGCCGCGGCTTCCAGGTCTTCGACGCGACCTGCCCGCTCGTCACCAAGGTCCACGTCGAGGTCGCCAAGCTGCACAAGGAAGGCTACGATTTCATCATGATCGGCCACAAGGGGCACCCCGAGGTCGAGGGCACGATGGGCCAGCTGAGCGAGGGCATCCACCTCGTCGAGGATGTTGCCGACGTCGAGCGCGTGCGGCTGCGCCAGCAGGAGCGGCTCGCGGTGGTGACGCAGACCACGCTGTCGGTCGACGACGCCGCCGAGATCCTCGCGGCCGTCAAGCGGCGCTTCCCGCAGGTGCGCGAGCCGAAGAAGCAGGACATCTGCTACGCGACGCAGAACCGCCAGGACGCGGTCAAGGTGCTCGCGCCGCAGGTGGACATCGTCATCGTCGTCGGCAGCCCGACCAGCTCCAACAGCAACCGGCTGCGCGAGCTCGCCGACCGCCTCGGCACGCCGGCCTACATGGTCGACGACCCGGCCGACCTGCAGTCCGCGTGGTTCGAGGGCCGCCCGCGCGTCGGCCTGACCGCCGGCGCCTCGGCGCCCGACATCCTCGTGCAGCAGGTGATCGAGCGGCTCAAGGCGCTCGGCGCCGCCGGCGTGCGGCGCATGCCGGGCGTCGAGGAGACGGTGCACTTCCCGCTGCCCAAGGGCCTCGGCGACCGCTCGATGGGCGAGGCCCCCGCGGCCTGAGCCCGGCCCCCCGCGTGTCCTCGCGCGGCGCCTGCGGGCGCCGCTTCGCTTTGTGGCACGCGCGTCTTCCTACAATCGCGCGATTCCCCTGAAAGACTGCCCATGCTCGACATCACCCTGCTGCGCAAAGACCTCGACGGCGTCGTCGCCCGGCTCGACCAGCGCAAGAACCCGCAACCCTTCCTCGACGTCGAGCGCTTCCGCGCGCTCGAGGGCGAGCGCAAGACGATCCAGACCCGCACCGAGGAGCTGCAGGCCAAGCGCAACAGCCTCTCCAAGCAGATCGGCATGCTCAAGGCCAAGCAGCAGGACACCTCGGCGGTGATGGCCGAGGTCGGCGGCATCGGCGACGAGCTGAAGGCCTCGGCCGAGCGGCTGGAGGTGATCCAGGCCGAGCTGTCGGCGATGCTGATGTCGGTGCCCAACCTGCCGCACGAGAGCGTGCCGGTGGGCGCGGACGAGAGCGGCAACGTCGAGCTGCGCCGCTGGGGCACCCCGAAGACCTTCGACTTCGCGCCGCGCGACCACGTCGACCTCGGCGAGGCGCTCGGCCTCGACTTCGAGACCGGCGCCCGGCTCTCGGGCGCGCGCTTCACCTTCATGAAGGGCCCGATCGCGCGGCTGCACCGCGCGCTCGCCCAGTTCATGCTCGACGTGCAGACTGGCGAGCACGGCTACACCGAGTGCTACACGCCCTACATCGTCAACCGCGAGGTGCTCGAGGGCACCGGCCAGCTGCCGAAGTTCAAGGAGGACGTGTTCTGGGTCAGCCGCGGCGGCGACGACTCGCACCCCGAGCAGTACCTGATCTCGACCTCCGAGATCTCGCTGACCAACAGCGTGCGCGAGCAGATCCTCGCCGCCGACCAGCTGCCGCTGAAGCTGACCGCGCACAGCCCCTGCTTCCGCTCCGAGGCGGGCAGCGCCGGCCGCGACACGCGCGGCATGATCCGCCAGCACCAGTTCGACAAGGTCGAGATGGTGCAGATCACGCACCCGGAGAAGAGCTACGAGGCGCTCGAGGAGATGCTCGGCCATGCCGAGGCGGTGCTGCAGAAGCTCGGCCTGCCGTACCGGGTGGTGACGCTGTGCACCGGCGACATGGGCTTCGGCGCGACCAAGACCTACGACCTCGAGGTCTGGCTGCCGGCGCAGGACACCTACCGCGAGATCAGCTCGGTGTCGAACTGCGAGGCCTTCCAGGCGCGGCGCATGCAGGCGCGCTTCCGCAACGCGCAGGGCAAGCCGGAGCTCGTGCACACGCTCAACGGCTCGGGCCTCGCGGTGGGCCGCGCGCTGGTGGCGGTGCTGGAGAACGGCCAGCGCGCCGACGGCAGCATCGAGCTGCCCGAGGTGCTGTGGCCCTACATGGGCGGCGTGAAGGTGCTGGAGCCCGCGGCGCGCTGAAAATTTTTCGTGCCGCTTGAGAAGTTCGCGAAGACTCGGCTACAATGGCAGGCTTCGCGACACAGCGAATGACCACAGCAGTACACAAGGAAAGGTGGCAGAGTGGTCGAATGCGCCGGACTCGAAATCCGGTATACAGGTTTCCTGTATCGAGGGTTCGAATCCCTCCCTTTCCGCCAGAACACTAAGCGCGACAAGCACTTAGCGATGCACAAGACGCCCGGCACCGCCGGGCGTTTTTGCTTTCCGGCTTCGGTCGGCGGCTCATGTAGCCACTGGTAAGGGGTTTCCTGCCGCGTAGTTCACCATGTAGCTACCCCCGGCCGGCTGTCGCCGTTCGGGCTCGGCGCATTGCTGCGCGCAGTGGCAACAGGCGTACTCTTGCGCTGGTTGCGGACGGGGCGCGTTTCGGGCGCCACCCTTCCGCCGGCAAGCATCGGCCTCAGAGTCCAGCGCCTCGGCGTGCCAGGACGTCGAGAAGCGCGACACCCTGCGGGATGGCGTTGTGAGACGCGGCAGCCTCGTCGGCCGTGGAACGCAGCGCCAGTCAATAACGAAAAAGCCCGGCGGGGGGCGGTCGGAAGTCTGGACGCTGCGGATTGGATACCCGCCGGTTTGCCTTCTCTGCTCAAATGTCCAGAAAAAAGCTACGGCGGCGGGGTGTGAAAGTCTGCCGGCTCAGGTGGGACACCGCTCGGTTCCCTCGCTGCGTGCAGCCGAGAAATGCGCCCTTTCTTGTCCCGGGTTAGCGGTGCGAGACGAACCGGCCGGTTTCCATGTCAGGCGCTCCAGACTTTTGGCTCCCCCTCCCATCGCCGGTCGTTTGCTGATTTGATTCGCTCCCGAAGGGGGGAAATTCTGGCGTGCGGAACTGGCTTTGTTGCACAAATGGCAGCGAGGGCGCCGGGCGGGGCGTGGCTTGACAGCGCC
>NZ_QXMG01000053.1 GCF_003569765.1 Caldimonas tepidiphila
GGCGCTGTCAAGCCACGCCCCGCCCGGCGCCCTCGCTGCCATTTGTGCAACAAAGCCCGCAACCCCGCCCGATGCTGAAGATCCTCGGCAAATCGTCGTCCATCAACGTCCGCAAGGTACTGTGGACCTGCGAGGAGCTCGGGCTTCCCTATGAGCAACAGCAGTGGGGCTCCGGGTTTCGCCCGACGGAGACGGAGGAATTCAAGGCGCTCAACCCGAACGCCATGGTCCCGGTGCTGATCGACGGCGAGTTCGTGCTGTGGGAATCGAACGCGATATGCCGGTATCTTGCAGGTCGCCAGGAGTGCGATCGCTTGCTGCCTTCCGACCTGCGCCAGCGCGCGCTTGTGGAGCAGTGGATGGACTGGCAAGCCACCGAGCTGAACAACTCCTGGCGCTATGCGTTCATGGCGCTGATCCGGCACAGCGCCGCGCATGCGGACGCCGCCGCCATTGCGGCCAGCGTCGAAGGGTGGAACCGGCACATGGGCATCGTGGAGGCCCAGCTGCGACGCACCGGCGCCTACATGACCGGAGAGACATTCACTCTGGCAGACGTCGTGGTCGGTCTGTCCGTCAACCGCTGGTTCATGACGCCGATGCAGCGGCCCGCCTACCCTGCGGTGGCGGCCTACCACGAGCGCCTCGACGCGAGGCCCGGCTATCGGGCGCATGGCCGCAACGGCACGCCGTAATCGCACGTCAGCTCCATCGGGCGGCAGGCGGCGGCCGCCCGCGGCTTACCATCGGCGCGATCCGGCAGGGCATCCCGTCCCGGCCCACCAGGGGAGCGAGGTGGAGGCGATCATCCTCATCGGCATCCAGGCCTCGGGCAAGACGAGCTTCTACCGCGAGCGCTTCTTCGACACGCACCTGCGCCTGAGCCTCGACATGCTGAGGACGCGCCACCGCCTGCACCTGCTGCTGCAGGCCTGCCTCGCGGCGAAGCAGCCCTTCGTGCTCGACAACACCCAGGTGCTGCGGCAGGAGCGCCTCGGGCCGATCGCGCAGGCGCGGGCCGCCGGCTTCTCGGTTCAGGGCTACTTCTTCGAGCCGCGCCCGGAGCGCGCGCTCGCCTGGAACGCGCAGCGCGCCGGGCGCGCCCTCATCCCGCCCAAGGGCCTGCTCGGCACCCTCAAGCGCCTGGAGCGGCCGACCCCCGAGGAGGGCTACGACCGGCTCTGGCGCGTCGAGATCGACGCGGCGGGGGCCTTCGTCGTCGCGCCCTGGCAGCCGCCGCCCTGAGGAGCGGGAAGCCGCGCGCCGCCGGCGCGTACGGATGGCGCGGCGCCCCTGCTCGCGCGGGGGAACGCGGCGGCGCGCTATCGTGACCGGCCGTCTCCCGAAGCCCGCCATGCGAAGCCTGCTGAATCCCTTCATCCTCACGGTGACCGCGATCCTGGCCACGGCCTACGCCTACGCCGCCTGGCGCCTCACCTCCTCGCTCGCCGGCGCGCTGCTGCTCGCGCTGCCCTTCCTGGCGATCTGGGTGGTGCCGGTGGTCTACTGGCGCCGCGGCCGCGAGGACGACGGGCGGCTCGACGAGATCGCCCATGTCGCCAGCTACCTGTGCATGGGTTGGGTCAACTTCCTGATCCTGGTGCTGCTCGCGCGCGACCTGCTGCTGCTCGCGGCGGGGCCGCTGTCGCTGCCCTGGCTGGAGCGCATGCTCGTCGCGGGCGGCGCGCCGCTGGTGTTCGTGCTGGCCTTCGCGGCGCTCGGGCTCGGCGCGCTCGCCGCGCTGCGCGGCCCGCGGCTCAGGCGCGTGCGGGTGCCGGTGGAGGGCCTGTCGCCGTCGCTCGAGGGGCTGCGCATCGCGCAGATCAGCGACCTGCACGTCGGCCCCACGATCGGGGCGGCCTTCGTGCGGCGCGTCGTGCGCATGGCCAACCGGCTCGAGCCGGACCTGACCGTGCTGACCGGCGACATCGTCGACGGGCCGGTCGAGCGGCTCGCGCCCGGCGTCGCGCCGCTGGCGGAGCTCGCCGCGCCGCGCGGCGTGTTCCTCGTGATGGGCAACCACGACTACTACTCGGGCGCCGCGGCCTGGATCCCGCATTTCCGCTCGCTCGGGCTGAAGGTGCTGCTGAACCAGGCCGAGAGCTTCGTGCGCCGCGGCGCGCGTGTCGTCGTCGGCGGCGTGGTCGATCCGGCGGTGCGGCTGTTCGACCCGCGCCAGTCGCCGCGACCCGAGCTCGCCGCCGCGCCCGAGCTCGGGCCCGCGTTCCGGCTGCTGCTCGCGCACAACCCGCAGCTCGCGCCGCTGGGCGAGCGCGCCGGCTTCGACCTGCAGCTCTCCGGCCACACGCACGCCGGGCAGTTCTTTCCCTGGACGCTCGCGGTGCGCTGGGTGCACATGCCGCACGTGGCCGGGCTGTCGCGGCAGGGCCGCATGTGGGTCTACGTGAACCCCGGCACCGGCAGCTGGGGCCCGCCGGTGCGCTTCGGCACGACGCCGGAGCTGACGCTGCTGGAGCTGGTACGGGCGCCGGGCTGAGTTCGTTCCCGGAACAGGCTTCGGGCCGGGTGAATGGTTCCTCGAAAAAAATTCGTCAGAAATGACTAAAGCCTTCGTCATGACTGACGATAACGAGGCCAATCCAACTCCTCTTCCGGTTACAGCACATGAACCTGCTCCGCTCGCTACGCATCGGCCGGCGCCTGGGCCTGGCGTTCGGCCTCGTGAACCTGATCTTCCTGGCCGTCATCGCGGTCACGGTCTACACGCAGGCCAAGCTTGCCGAGGCCGACCGCTGGAACGTCCACACCTACAAGGTCCTCGCCACCGGCAACGGCATGCTGGAGTCCATGCTCAACATGCAGTCCGGCGCGCGGGGCTTCCTGCTCACCGGCAACACGTCCTACCTGGCGCCCTGGACCGCGGGCCTGGCAGCCTTCTCCCGGAACTGGGAGGAGGCACGCCGGCTCACGAGCGACAACCCGACGCAGCAGCGACGGCTCGAGGCGATCCGAGCGCAGCACGAGCGGCTGCGGACGATGCTCGACGGCTTCATCGAGCGCCGCAGGGGCGCGGGGACGGATGCCCAGGCCCTCGCCCAGCTGACGCAGGCCTTGTCGGAGGGGCACGACAAGCAGGTCATGGACGCCTACCGGGAGCTGCAGGCGCAGTTCTTCGACGCCGAGTCGGCTCTGCTGGCCGAGCGTGCGGCGGTGGCGAAGGAGCTGCGCGAGACGAACACGCGCGTCGAGGTGATCGGCTGCGCGCTCGCCGTGCTGCTGACCTCGGCTCTCGGCGTCGCCATCACCCGCTCCGTGCTGGTGCCGATCCGTCAGGCGGTGGCCGTGACGGAGACCGTCGCCTCGGGTGACCTGCGCTGGAACACCGCGATCGACGGCAGCGACGAGCCGGCCGAGCTGTTGCGCGCGCTTCAGGCGATGAACGTCAGCCTGGCCGCGGTGGTGGGCGCGGTGCGGACCAGTTCGGACAGCATCGCGACCGCATCGGGCCAGATCGCCTCCGGCAACGCCGACCTCAGTCAGCGCACCGAGGTGCAGGCGAGCAACCTGCAGCAGACCGCGGCGTCGATGGAGCAGCTCACCGGTACGGTCGGCAACAACGCCGAGGCGGCCCGCAGAGCGGCGGAGCTGGCCCGTGCCGCAAGCGACGTTGCGGTGCAGGGCGGCGAGGCGGTCTCGCGCGTGGTCGAGACGATGGACGAGATCACGACCAGCTCGCGCAAGATCGCCGACATCATCGGCGTGATCGACGGCATCGCCTTCCAGACCAACATCCTCGCGCTCAACGCGGCGGTGGAGGCCGCGCGTGCCGGCGAGCAGGGCCGCGGCTTCGCGGTCGTCGCCGGCGAGGTGCGCACCCTCGCCCAGAGAAGCGCCCAGGCCGCCAAGGAGATCAAGGACCTGATCGGCGAGAGTGTGCGACGCGTGGAGGCGGGCAGCGGCCTCGTCGGCGACGCCGGCCGCACCATCGAGGAGGTGGTCACGCAGGTCCGCAGCGTCACCGACCTGATCAACGAGATCAGCGCGGCCACCCAGGAGCAGCGATCGGGCATCAGCCAGGTGGGAGACGCCGTGGGCCAGCTCGACCGGGTCACGCAGCAGAACGCGGCGCTGGTCGAGGAGAGCGCGGCCGCGAGCGACAGCCTTCGCCAGCAGGCGGCTCATCTCGTGGAAGCGGTGAGCCGCTTCCGGCTCGGCCAGGGGCAGGCCGCCTGAAACGGATAATCGCGGCCGTACCCGGCCGCACGTGACCGGTCCCGGCGCAAACCGGGCGGCGGCGCGGTTCCCGCACACTTACTCGACGAAGCCCCCTAGTGACCTCCCGTCTTGCCTGCGTTGCCGGCGACTCCTCCTGGCTGCCCCCACTCTCCGAGGAGGTGGCACGTTTCAACGACAGCGATGCCTTCCTGCTGCAGGCGGCCCCCGAGTTCGAGGTCTATCTGGTGCACCAGCACCAGAGAGGCATCGGCGGCGCCGATCTCGTCCGGCTGATCCGCAAGCGCGGCCCCGCGGGCATCATCGCCGTCTCCGCATCCCCGCGCGAGGTCTTCGCCCGGATGCTGGACCTCGGGGCGGACATGGTGGTGGAGCAGTCGCTCGACCGCGCGCAGTGGGAAGCGGCGATTGCCGCGGTGCGCAGGCGCTTGAAGCCGGGCGAGGAGTGCTGGCGGCTCGATGCCGCGCTGCGCGTGCTCCGGGCGCCGGGCGGCCGGGAGGTGCCGCTCAGCGACGCCGAGTGGATCATCATGGATTGCCTGGCCGAGGCGGGCGGCGAGGCCGTGGCGAGACAGACGCTTGCGGAGCGCCTGTGGGGCCCCTCCGCCCACGGCTGCATGGACAACGCCCTGCAGGCCAGCGTGTACCGCCTGCGCCGCCGCATCGAGGACGCGGTCCCGGGGCGGGCGCCGATCCAGTCCGTCTCACGCATCGGCTACCGCTTCGCGGCGGCGATGGAGCGCGAAGCGGCCCCGCCCCCCCCGCCGGCTCCCGAACCGGTGCTCGCGCCCTCGGTCCGGCACGGCGCTCGCTTCACCGGCGAGGAAGGCCCCGCACTGGTATTCGCGCACGGCTACGGCTGCGACCAGTCGACATGGGGAGCGATCGTGCCCGCGTTCTCCTGGGATCACCGGACGATGTCCTACGACCTCGCGGGCCACGGAAAAGCGGCCGCCGGGAGCTACGAGGCGCAGGGCCGGCACGCCAGCCTGGCCGGTCACGCGCACGACCTGCTCGATCTCTGCGACGAGGCGGGACTCGTCAAGCCGGTGTTCGTCGGCCACTCGGTGAGCGCGGCGATCGGCGTGCTCGCGGCCGCGGAGAGGCCGCAATACTTCGGGGCGCTGGTGCTGGTCGCGCCGACTCCGACCTATCTGAACGACGGGGACTACCGGGGAGGTTTCGAGCGGCAGGATCTGGAGCGGATGCTCGCGGAACTCGACGCGGACCCGTCCCGCTGGGCGCGGGGCATGGCGCCCGTCATCATGGGGAATCCCGACCGGCCGCAGCTCGGCGCCGATCTCGCCGCGTCGTTCTGCCGCCTGGAGCCCGCCATCGCGCAGCACTTCGCCCGCGTGACCTTCCTGTCGGACATCCGCGCCCGCCTGCGCGAGGTACGCTGCCCGGTGCTGCTGCTGCAATGCCGGGACGACCCGCTCGCCCCCGAGGACGCAGGCCGGTTCATGCACGAGGCGCTGCCGGGCAGCTCGCTCGCGCTGCTGCAGGCGACCGGGCACTGCCCGCATCTCAGCGCCCCGCACGAGACCGTCGCCGCCATCCGGCGCTTCCTCGCGCAGCGCCCGGCGCGCTGACCCCGCCCCCGGCCGGAGGTACGCCTCTTGCCGGCAAGCGGGATCATCGATTTTCGAAGGAGATCACCATGGGCAAATTCCTGCTCGGCTTTCTCGTCGGCATGGTCTCGACCGCCTCCTACATGTCGGCCCAGAGCCGCATGGCGTCGGGACGGGCGAGCCCGGCGACCGAGGGGCGGGTCGACGAGCTGTCGAGCGCGCTGAACAGCCCGGCGATGACGACGGTCGGCCTCAACGCGGGCGACGGCACGCCGAACCGGGGCGGTGGCACGGTGCGCGAGGCCTCGATCACCTCGCTCCCCGACACCCGCCACTGAGATCCCCGGCCGGGTCGCGGACCGGCCCGGCCTGCCGGGGGCGCTCCGCCACCCGCCGCGGCAGCCCGCGATGCCCAAGCTGCTCTGGGTGACGCTGCCCCTCGTGGCGGCGCTGCTCGTGCTCGGCCTGCAGTGGCTGCGCCGGCGACCGCCGACCCGCCACGCGCTCAACGTCTGGTCGAGCCTGCTGCTGTTGGCCTACCTCGCCGCGACCGCGGGGCTGGGCATCTTCTGGGTGGCCTACCAGCAGCTGCCGGTCTTCGACTGGCACTACCTGTTCGGCTACGCGACGGTGCTGCTGCTCGGGCTGCACCTCGCCTTCAACTTCGGCACCGTATGGCGCCACCTGAGCCGGCGCCGGGCCCCGGCCGCCCGCCCCCCGGCCGGGCCGCGCCCTGCAGGGCGGCGCCGGCTGCTCGCCGCGGGCGGCGCGCTGGCGGCCAGCGGCGCGGCCTACCTGCTCGGCCTGCGCCACGGCGGCGGCGGGGCGGGCCTGCCGGCCGCGGCCCCGGTGGCGGGGAGCGCCCCGCTGCCCGCCGCCGATGCGGCGCTGGCGACGGTCGAGCGCTTCCACGCCCTCTCGGCGCATTCGCGCAGGGGGCTGCTGATGCAGGCGCCGCCGGTGTCCTGGGGCGAGGCGCCGCCGCCCTTCAAGCGCTACCCGCAGGCGCCGCGCGTGGCGCTGCCGCCGCCGGCCTTGGGTGGCGCCTGGCCGGAACTCGCGGCGCTGGGCACCGCGCTCTGGCACGTGGCGGGGCTGACCGATCCGCGCACGGCGCTGAACCTGCGCGCTGCGCCCTCGTCGGGCGCGCTGTTTCCCACTGAGCTCTACGTGGAGGTGCGCGCGCTGCGCGGGATCGAGCCGGGGCTGTGGCACTACGACGCGCGCACGCACGCGCTGGAGCGGCTGGGCGATCAGGCCGAGGCCGCGTCCCTCGGCGCGCCGGGCGAGGCCGCCGCGCTGGTGGTGGCCACCGCGGTCTTCCGCCGCACCGGGCGCAAGTACCGCGACCGCACCTACCGCTACGTGCTGGCGGACCTCGGCCACGGGCTGGAGAACCTGCGCGTGGCGGCGCGCGCGGTCGGCGCGCCGGCCCGGCTGGTGGCCCGCTTCGACGAGTCGCGCGTGGCGGCCGCGCTCGGCATCGACGAGGCCGAGGAAGGCGTGCTGGCGATGATGGCGCTGCTGCCGCCGGGCACGCCCCCGGCGGCCGGGGACGCGGCTGCCTGCCTGGCGCCGGTGGCGGTCCCGGCCGGCGCGACCGCCGCCTCGGCAGCAGCAGTACCGCTGGGCGTGACGGACGCGGTGCACCGGGCCACCTCGCTGCGCCTGGCTCCCGGGGCGGGACCGCCGCCGCCCGTGCCGTCGCCGCACGGTCCCCTGCCCCTGCCGCCCGGCGGCGTCGCGCTGCCCCCGGCGGCGGCGCTGCGCGCCGACGTGCTGGCGCTGATCGCCGCGCGCCGCTCGGTGCGCCGCTTCGAGGCGACGCCGCTGCCGCTGGAGGCGCTCGCCGGCGTGCTGGCTGGCATCGCGCAGCCGCCGCAACTGTCGCCCGCGGTGCACGTCGACTTGGTCGTCAACGCCGTCGCGGGCCTCGCGCCCGGCGCCTACCGCCACGACCCGCAGCGGCAGGCGCTGCTGCCCAAGCGCGTGCCCGCGGACCTGCGGGCGGCGGCGCACGCCGCGGCGCTGGACCAGGACGCGATCGGCGGCGCGGCGGTGGTGTTCGTGCTGTCGGTGGAGCGATCCGCATTCGCCGCCGACGCCTGCGGCGCCGCGCGCGGCTACCGGCACGCCTTCCTCGAGACCGGGCTGGTCGGCGAGCGCATCTACCTGGAGGCCGGCGCGCGCGGCCTCGGCGCCTGCTCGGTCGGCGCCTTCTACGACGACGAGGCCTCGGCGCTGGTGGGCGTCGATCCGGCGCGCGAATGGGTGCTGCACTTCTCCGCGCTCGGCATCCCGGCGCGCTGAAGCCGGAGTGCCCCGCCTGCCCGTGCCGCCCGGCGCCGGGCGCTCAGGCGGGCGCCGGCGGAAGCGGAGCGGCGACGCGCGGCTGCTCCAGCGGCAGCCGCAGCGAGAACTCGCTGCCCTTGCCGGGCCCCTCGCTGCGCACCTCGACCGAGCCGCCGTGCAGTTCCGCGATCTGCTTCACGAGCGCAAGGCCGATGCCCATGCCGTCGGGCTCCAGGCTCTCCGCGGAGGGCGCGCGCGTGAAGAGCTCGAAGATGTGCGGCAGCGTCTCCGGCGCCAGCCCGACCCCGGTGTCGAGGACGCGGACCACGACCTGGCTCGCCTCGACGGTGGCCTTGAGCCACACCTGCCCTCCCGAGGGGGTGTAGCGCAGCGCGTTGGTCAGCAGGTTGGTCACGGCCTGCTGGAAGCGGCCCCGGTCCAGCTCGACGAGGATCGGCGCCGGCGGCACCAGCAGGTGCAGCGCCAGGCCGCGGGCCTCGAACTGGGGCCGCAGGCCGCTGGCCAGATCGTCCAGCAGCACCCCCAGGTCGATGCGCTCGGGATGCAGCCGCAGCTTGCCGGTCGCCGCCCTTCCGGCATCGGCCAGGTCGTCCACCAGGCGGCGCAGCGCGTCGAGCTGCCGCTCGATGATCTTCAGCGGATGGGCGATGGCCTCGGTGCAGGCCGGGGTCAGGCGGATCAGCTGCACCGCGTTGAACAGCGGCGCCAGCGGGTTGCGCAACTCGTGCGCCAGCGTCGTGACCGCGACCTCCTTGTAGGCCTTCGCGTTCGCGAGCTCGCGCAGGCGATTCTCCAGCGTCTCGACGTAGGTCCGCTTGTCGGTGTGGTCGCGCACCACCTTGGCGAAGCCGATCGCCTGTCCATGGGCGTCGCGCAGCGCGACCGCCGAGCCGCTGACCCAGATGCGCGTGCCGTCGCGGCGCACGTGCCAGCGGTCGTCGTCCGCCCGCGGACTGTGCAGCGCCTCCTGAAGTTCGAGCACCGGCAGGCCGCGCTGCCGGTCCTCCTCCGTAAAGAGGATGTCCCCTCCCTGGCCGATCATCTCGGTGGCGGTGTAGCCGAAGATGCGCTCGGCGGCCCCGAGCCAATGCCGGACCCGGCCGTCGAGGTCCATCAGGATGAGGGCGTGGTCCTGCGTCTGCCGCAGCCACAGCTCGAGCAAACGATCCTTGCGCGGGATTGCGCCCGCTTCGCTGGAAGCCATGCTTGTTCCGTTTCTTGGCAGGAGTGCTCTGCCGGTGGCAGGCAATCCTCATGCGAAGCAAGGGCACGGCAAGCGACTCGGGCACCGCATCTTCCCGGGACTCGCGTGCCAGCCGCCCGCTTGCCGGAAAAAGGAGGAATTGCACCGAAAGTGCGTGCGCCTCGTCTTCGAGGGCGAGCTGCCAATCAGTGACCCTAAACCTATCGAAAATAATGCTTGGGTATTTTTGCGTGCATCTCTCGGCCTGCCTTTCGGCAAGCGGGGACGCTCCTACCAGGAGTGCGGGAGCGAGCAAAACCGGAACGTGAAATATTTTACAGAACGTGACAGGAGTCGACCTCTGTCCTTAGTAACCATTGCTTAAACTGAAGTATTCAAATGTGAACCAGTCGTGACAACTCCTACCTTGGTGCGTCGCAAAGGTCGCGCGCCCAACAGATGTCACTCGAATTCATGCAACCGGAGTACGACCTCCCGGTGGTCGCACTGTCGGTACTGATCGCCTCCTTCGCGTCATACGTCTCGCTCGACCTTGCCGGTCGGGTCCGCAACCGCGATCCGCTCTCCGCGTTGATGTGGACCGCCATCGGCGCGCTGGTCATGGGCTCGGGCATCTGGTCGATGCACTTCGTCGGCATGCTGGCACTGTCGCTGCCGGTCGTGCTCGGCTACGACCCTCTCGTCACGGTGATGTCCTGGGTTGCCGCGGTCGCGGTCTCGGGCCTGGCACTGAGCTTTGCGGCGCGCCCGCAACTCAGCAACCGGGCGCTTCTGGCCGGCGCGGGCCTGATGGCCAGCGGCATCTGCGCGATGCACTACCTCGGGATGGGGGCGCTGGAGATGTCGCCTCCCATCGTCTGGAACCCCTGGCTGGTGGTGGCCTCGGCCGTGATCGCCGCGACGGCCTCGGCCGCCGCGCTGCGGATCTTCTTCTGGAGGAACGGCGACGGCGGCCCGCGGGGCCAGGCCGCGAAGATCGTCGCCGCGCTGGTCATGGGCCTGGCCATCAGTGGCATGCACTACACGGGCAGCGCCGCCGCCGGGTTCCCGGCAGGGACCGTGTGCCTGAGCCAGGACGGGCTGGGAGGCCTCGATCTCGGGCTGCTCGTCGCCGTCGCCTGCGTGATCCTGCTATGCATGGGCCTGTTCGCCTCGGCACTGGAGGCGCGCATGCAGGCCACCGTGCTGCGGCTGGCCGCCACCCTCGCGTCGGCGAGCGAGCAGCTCAAGGGTGCCAATGCCGAGCTCCAGCAGATGGCGCTGCGCGATCCGCTCACTGGCGTTGCCAACCGCGTGCTGTTCCAGGAGCGCCTGGGCCAGGCCTTGCAACGGCTCGACCAGGGCGCGATCAAGAAGCTGGGCCTGCTGTTCATCGACCTCGACGGCTTCAAGCCGGTGAACGACGGCTATGGACACGCCGCCGGGGACGAGGTGCTGCGGCAGGTGGCGGACCGGCTGCGGGCCGGCTTGCGGGAACACGACGTGCTGGCGCGCATCGGCGGCGACGAGTTCGTCGTGCTGGTCGAGCGTGTCCGAGACGCCTCGGAGCTCGCGCGGCTGGGGCAGCGCATGATCGATGCGATGGCGCCCCCCTTCGAGGTGGCCGGCCGGCCCGTTTCGCTGTCCTGCTCGATCGGCGGTCTGGTGCACCCAGACCAGGGTCAGCGCGAGATGCTGATCGCGGATGCCGACGCGGCGATGTATGCCGCCAAGCGCGGCGGCGGCGGCGCCTTCGCGCTGTTCGAGCCGCACATGCACGAGGACGTTTCGGCACAGATCGAGATGCGGCAGTCGCTGCGGGAGGCGATCGAGCGCGGGCAGCTCTTCCTGCACTACCAGCCCAAGGTCGATGGCCGGTCCGGGGAACTGAAGGGGCTCGAGGCCCTGCTGCGCTGGACCCATCCCCTGCAAGGGCCCATCCCTCCCGACAGGTTCATTGCGGTGGCCGAACGCTTCGGGCTGATCGTGCCGCTCGGGAACTGGGTGATCGACGAAGCCTGCCGTCAACTCGCGGCTTGGCGCGCCGATGGCATTCGTCTGACGGTATCAATCAATCTCTCCGCCCATCAGCTGAGGCAGACGGAATTGGTCGATCAGGTGCGGTCCGCCTTGCAGCGACATGGCGTGGATCCGCAGCAGCTGATGTGCGAGATCACCGAGTCGGCCGCGATGGAGCACGGCCACGCGACGCACCAGGTGATCGAAGGGCTCACGGCAATCGGCGTGCGGCTGTCGATCGACGACTTCGGCACGGGCCATTCGAGCCTCGCGTCGCTGCGGCAGTTGCGCGTACGCGAACTCAAGATCGACCGGATGTTCATCAGGGACATCGCGGTTAGCCAGGATGCCCGGGCGATCGTCGACGCCATCGTGCGGCTCGCGCATGCGCTGGGACTGCGCGTGGTCGCGGAAGGCGTCGAGACACCGCAGCAGCGCGAGGTGCTGAACGCGCTCGGCTGCGACGAGCAGCAGGGCTTCCTCTTCGCCCGGCCGATGCCGGCCGCCGAACTGATCGGCACGCAGGCAGGGCGCGTCCTCGCCGGGACTCGCGGCGTCCCTGCTCCCGCCTGACGGGAGCCGGGTCGCGGAAGCGGCACCTGCGGCCGCTCCGCCGCTGTCGGGGCAGAGGGACGGCAAGTGACAGGGGCACATTGAGTGCCCCTCCAACAGTCAGATCACGACAGCGACAGCTTGACCTGGTAGCCGGGCTGGTTCTTCGGGTGGCTCTGGCTCGTGAAGACCGAGCGGTCGTTCTTCAGCAGCATGACCTCGAAGAACGGCCGGAACCGCTCCTCGGTGACCTGGAAGGCCGCCATGAACTTGCCGAACAGCTCCTGCTCCTGCGGCTCCGGCTGCCCGTCGGCCAGCGAGGAATCGATGAGGTTGAGCAGGATGCACATCTTCTGCGCGTCGCTCAGCAGCGGCGCGGCCTCGCGCAGGAACTCGTCCAGCGAATGCTTCCTGCGGTACTTCACCGCGCTGTCGAGCAGCTTCTGGTTCTGCGCGCCGACGCCGATCACGCCGCCGCCCTGGTCCTGCCCGCCGAGCACCGACAGCAGGTGGCCGATCTCCTCGTTGTCGATCTCCCCGTCGGCCGACATCATGTAGAGCAGCGAGGTGGCGAAAGCGAGGTGGGGCGTCATCTGCTCGCCGGCATCGCTCTTGAACATGTCAAACAGACCCATTTCTTATTCCTGTCTTCAAGTAGTCAATCAATCACTGGTCGTTCCGGGCGCGCGCGGGCGCTCCATCCATCCGCCGCGGCGCGCCTTCTGATTTCATCGCATCGATCCGTCTTCTCGTCTCGCCGGCAGCTTCCGCGACCGGCCCGGGTCCTTCCCGGCACGCCCTCCTTTCTTCTGCACAGCCGCTCATCCCGGCCCCGGGCGGCGCGACCGCGGGCCGCGGCCGCCGGGAGCGGGGTCAGGGTTTCCGTTTCAGCAGGAGCGGGGCTCCAGCGCCTGCGGGGCATCCGCCACCTCCGCCTGCTTGGCTCGGCGCTTGGCACGGGCGCGCAGGTTGAGCGCCTCGACGAGCAGCGAGAAGGCCATCGCCGCGTAGATGTAGCCCTTGGCGACGTGTACCCCGAAGGCCTCGGCCGTCAGCGTCATGCCGACCATCACGAGGAAGGCGAGCGCCAGCACCTTCACCGACGGGTGGCGGTCGACGAAGTCGCCGATCGACTTGGCCGCGACCAGCATCACGACGACCGCGGTGATCACCGCCGCGACCATCACCCCGATGCGGTCGACCATGCCGACCGCGGTGATGACCGAGTCGAGCGAGAAGACGATGTCGATCACGGCGATCTGGGCGATGATCCCCCAGAACAGGTTGCGGCTCGCGCCGCGCACCGCGTGGGCGGCCTGCGCCGCGTCGCTGCCGTGCTCGGACAGGCCGTCCTGCTCGCGCGCCTCGACCTCGATGAATATCTCGTGCGTCGCCTTGTAGAGCAGGAACAGGCCGCCCAGCAGCAGCACGATGTCGCGCCCGCTGAAGCCGTTGCCGAAGACCGTGAAGAGGTCCTCGGTCAGGCCCATCACCCAGGTCAGCGAGAACAGCAGCAGCAGCCGCGTGATCAGCGCGAAGGCGAGGCCGAGGCGCCGGGCCTTGTCGCGCACCCCGGGCGGCAGACGCCCGACGAGGATCGAGATGAAGATGATGTTGTCGACGCCCAGGACGATTTCCAGGGCGGTCAGCATCGCGAAGGCGATCCAGAGGTTCGGGTCGAACAGGAATTCCATGAATACTTCTTGGTGTCGGGGCGATGCGCCCCGCAGGAGCGGGAGCACGCGGCGCTGCCGGCCGCGGCCAGGGGTTGGAAATCCGGAGGCCGTGAAAAGGATTCGGCCTCCGGCACCGGGAAGGGACGGGGCGCCGCGGCGCCCCGGTGGAGCTCAGTCGCTGCCGTTCAGTCGCTGCTCGACGTGAAGCCGAACAGCTGCAGCAGCGCGGTGAACAGGTTGAACAGCGACACGAACAGGCCGGTGGTCGCCATCACGTAGTTCGTCTCGCCGCCGCGCACGATGCGCTGCGTCTCCCAGGCCAGCATGCCGGCCATCAGCAGCACGACCATCGCCGAGACCGCGAGCGACAGCGCGCCCATCTCGAACACCGCCGCGCCGATGCCGGCGAGCACCGCGACGATCATGCCGATGAAGAGGAAGGAGCCCATGCCGGAGAGATCGCGGCGCGTCGTCATCGCCCAGGCCGACATCGCGAGGAAGACCGTCGCGGTCGCGCCCAGCGCCATGGCCACCACCTGCGTGCCGCCCGGCAGCGCCACGACCTTGCTCAGCAGCGGCCCGAGCGTGTAGCCCATGAAGCCGGTGAGCGCGAAGGTCAGCGCGACGCCCGCCGCCCGGTCGCGGAAGCGCGTGACGAGGAACAGCAGGCCGAAGTAGCCCGCGAGCGTCAGCAGCAGGCCCGGCGCCGGCAGGCCCCAGGCCATCGCGGCGGTGGCGACGAGCGCGCTGAAGCCGAGGTTGAACCCGAGCAGCGCATAGGTGTTGCGCAGCACCCGGCGCGCCGAGTCGGCGTGCAAGGGCCTGGCGTGGTCCGCCGGCACGGGGACGGCGACGGCGGTGATGCGGGATCGATCGTCGTGGATGTTCATGAGGGTGCTCCTTCCGGGGACGAAAGATAGGGCACACTCTTCTTCGAAAAAACAAGCATCCGAAGGAATGACACTTCGGAAATTCCGAACCATGGCCACCCCCTTCAACTACCGCCACCTCTACTACTTCTGGGTCGTCGCCAAGGAGGGCGGCATGGCGCGGGCCGCCGAGCGGCTCGACATGGCGGTGCAGACGGTGAGCGCGCAGGTGCGCGAGCTCGAGCGCTCGCTCGGCCACGCGCTGCTCAAGCCCGCGGGCCGCGGCGTGGCGCTGACCGAGGCCGGCGCCGTCGCGATGGCGCACGCCGACCAGATCTTCCAGATCGGCGAGCGGCTGCCGGCGGCGGTGCGCGAGGCGGCCACCGGGCAGGCGCTGCGGCTGGCGGTCGGCATCTCGGACGGGCTGCCGAAGCTCGTGGTGCGGCACCTGCTGCAGCCGGTGCTGGAGGACGCGCGCGTGCGGCTGCTGTGCCACGAGGACGAGATCGAGGGCCTGCTCGCCGACCTGGCGCTGCACCGGCTCGACATGGTGCTGTCCGACCGCCCCGCGCCGCCGAACCCGAACCTGAAGCTCTACAGCCACCCGCTCGGCGAGGCGGCGCTCGCGTGGTATGCGCCGGTCGCGCTCGCGTCGGCCTGCGCGGCGCCCTTCCCGGAGTGCCTGTCCGAGCTTCCAGTGCTGCTGCCCACCGGGCATGCCGCGGTGCGCACGCGGCTCGACCACTGGTTCGAGCGCAAGGGGATCCGCCCCGGCGTGGTCGGCGAGTTCGAGGACAGCGCGCTGCTGGCGGCCTTCGGCCGCAGCGGCCTGGGCGCCTTCCCCGCCTCGCGCTGGTCGCACGAGGAGTTGACGCAGGTGCACGGGATGCACCTGCTCGGCGACTGCCCGGAGGTCGTCGAGCACTTCTACCTGATCTCCGCGCAGCGCCGCATCCAGCATCCGCTGGTGCAGCGCGTGCTCGATGCGCCGCAGGGCGCGACGGCGGCGGCCTGAGCAGGCGCCCCGGCGGCTGCGGACAGGGCCGCGCCGGCCGCGAGCGGCGCGCACCGCAGCCGCCGCCGTGGCTTCAGTGCCGCAGGCCCAGCCAGGCCAGCACGGCCTGCGCGCCCTCGACCAGGACCTGCCCCATCGCGAAGGCGTAGCCGACCGCCGCCACGCCGACGAGCGCCGACAGCAGCAGCGCCCGCCCGTCGCGGAACATCCAGCCCAGGCTCAGCAGCGCGAGGCTCAGGCTCGGCAGCACGTTGCCGAGCGGCAGCGGCAGCAGGATCAGCGCGCCCATCAGCGCGATCCACCCGCCCCACCAGGGATGCGTGCTGCGATGGCACAGCAGCAGCCAGCGGGCGGCGAGGAAGCGGCTGGCGGCGGCGTAGGTCCAGGCCAGGGCCTGCAGGCAGCGCCGCGACCAGGTTTCACTGAGCGCCACCCGGTGCAGCCGCTCGGGAATGCAGGCGGCATCCCAGTCGCGGTGCCAGCGCCACGCGAGCGCCAGGATCACGAAACCCAGCACCGAACCGAGGCCGACGAGCGGCGCGGCGCTCAGCATCGCCAGCAACAGGAGCAGCACCGCGGCGGAGGCCTGCCCGTGCAGGGCCAGCAGGTCCGGCAGCGTCAGGCCCGGCGCGGCGAGCACCGACCGCGCCCGGTGGCGCGCGGCGCGGCGGAAGACGGCAGCGAGTCGCTTGGACATGGGCGGTCCTCAGGCGCCGCGCGCCTGCCGGTGCAGCAGGCGCCCCACCGCGATCTGTGCCGTCGCGGCCAGCACGAGCATCAGCAGCAGCCCCAGGCCCCACCCGATCCAGACCAGCGGCGCCAGCCAGCCCAATAGCGACCCGAGCAGCGGCAGCGCGTCGCGCAGCGCATCCAGGCTCCAGAGCAGGCTTTGCTGCATCGCCCGCAGCAACCCCGGATCGACCCACAGCGCGACCCACTCCGGCACCGGCCATGCAGCGGCGGCCCGGCCGAGGTTCTCTGCCTCGCCGGAGGCGAACACCGCCGCGGCCCATCCGGCCATCTCCGCCGCCACGAAGGCGCCGGCGGTCCACATCAGCGCCAGCAGGCCGAAGACCATCCAGATGAGGAGCTTCATCGCCCCTCCCCCGCCCGTCCGTTCGGACTCATGCCCATTCGCCGCCTCCTTCCATGTCCCGCTCGCATGCCGAGCCCCGGCGCGCCGGACTTCCGCCCGCGCGCGGCCCCCGCCGATCCGCACGGCGTTGCCGCTGCCAGGCCCGGACCAGCGCCTGGACGGCACTGTGCAGCGCCTGTGCGAGCGCGGCGCCGGCGCTCTGCGCCCGGCTGGTGACGACCAGCACACCGCGCGAGTGCGTCACGAGCGTCACCTGGCATTGCTGGTCGATGCCTCCACGGGGACCGTTGAGGTCACGTAGCAGGATGCGCGCCTGGATCACCTCCTGGGCCGCACGGCGGAGCATGAAGCGGGCGCGGGCCAGCGCTCCGTCCCGGAAGGACTGCGCGTCGTCCTGGCAGGGGGCATGGATCCGGATCTGCATGACGGTTCTCCTCGTCGAGTGGGTCATGCCCGCACGGTAAGCGCTCGGACGCGCCGGAAAAACCAGATGCAGCCTGAGCTCAGGTCAGGATTTGCCGAAGTTTCGACCTTCCGTCCCGCAACTGCGGCCGGGCGGGCGCCGCGACTCTCCGGCACGCGCGGTACCGGATCGCAGCGCCCTCCCCTTCCCCTTACAGCTTGCCCGCGCCGGCCTTCGCCAGCACCTCGGCCTTGACGGCGCCCGTCGGCTGGGCCGTGTAGGCGTAGCTCGTGCCCGGCTTCCAGTAGTCATTCAGGGAACGCACCAGCACCGTGCTGCCGCCGGCCCGGCCCTGCGCTGCGGCGAGCAGGCTGCCGTCGGCGAGTGCCGTGCCGTTGAGCAGCGTGCCGATGTCCTGGAAGTAGGTGTCGCAGTCGGCGGCGGAGTAGCCTGCCGCGACGCACCTGTCGCGGTTGGCGGTGGTCGACGACACCGAGTCGCCCATCGTCAAGCGGGACGGCGTCGGCAGCGCGTCCCCGATGGCGCCGGGCAGGATCTCCAGCATATTGTTCTCGACGTAGAGCTTGGACGCGGTGCCGATCTGCCAGGCCACCGACCAGGCGTAGTCCGGCGAGGGCAGGCTGCTGCTCCGCGGCTTGAGCGTGCCGGTGTAGTAGTTGTTGTAGACGTGGACCTTGCCGAAGCGGCCGCGCGGCTGGCGCTGCACCGTGTCCTGGTAGTGGTTGTGGTGCAGCGTGACCGCGAGCTTGTCGGGGCCGTAGCTCGCCACCTCACGGTTGCCGTCGCTGAAGCGCTCCGCGACGTCGTTGCCGCCGATCAGGTGCGTCTTGTCGTGCTGGCGGAACTGGTTGTAGGAGATCGTGACGCGGTTGCCGAACATCGTCACGTCGACCAGGCCGTCGTGGTGCTGCACCTTCTGCTCGGGCACGTTGAAGGGCGCCGCCCAGGTCGGCACCGGCGGGTCCATCTTGTCGGGGCGGGCACCATCGCTGAAGGTGTTGCGGTCGATCCAGACGTTGGTGGCGTTGAGCACCGAGATCAGGTCGTACTCGGCGTTCCAGCGCCCGCCCCTGCGGCTCGGGCACTTGTGCGGGCCGGTGTCGGCGACCGCGTCGTAGACCTTGCGGCAACTGCCGGTGTTGAACTCGCTCGCGGTGATGCTGAACGAGTCCTTCGGGTCCCAGCCGGGGAACATGTCGTAGGAGTCCTCGAACGCGATGTTGCGGATCACGATGTTCTCCGCCCTGATGTTCTCGGCGAGCAGCGTCCGGCCCGCCGCGTCCTTGCCCGAGCCGAAGCTGAAGTCGCCCAGGCGCAGGTTGCCATTCATGATGCGGGCGTCGCTGCCGAGGCCGAGGATGGACGTGTTGGAGCCGACGCGCAGCACCACGCGCCGGGCCTGCTCGTTCGCGAAGCAGGCACGCTGGCCCTCGAGCGTGAGCTTGCCGTCGGCATCGGTGAAGGGCAGCAGCGGCGGCCGGTTGTCGGCCTCCAGCGACTGCCTGATCCACAGGTTCGGGTCGTAGGCCGCCTTGTACGCGGCGTCGAACTCGGCGAACGAGGCGTAGCTCGTCTCGCACTTGCGCATGTAGTCCTCGTGCGTCAGCGGCACGCCCTCGTCGTCGACGTTGAGGTCCACGGTGCCGCTGATGTAGATGATCTTCCTCGTGTTGTCGGGACGTGCCGCGAGCGGGTCGTCCACCACCTTGCCGTACAGCGCCTTGACGAGCTGCTGCCGGTTCTTCACGACGTAGACATGCTTGGCGTCGGCGCCCTCGCCGCCGGTGACCGGGTAGCTGCCGCCGTCCGCGCCGACGGTGGCCCAGCCGTCCGCTCCGAGCGACGAGGGCGGGTTCGCAACCTTCTTCGCCGCGATCGGCGTGCGCGCCGGGCCGTCGCCGGCCTCCCCGCCGCCGCCGCAGGCGGACAGCAGCGCGGCGAGGCACGCCAGGGTGATCGTGGTGACGGCAGGGCGCCGGATGTCGGAATTGTTCATGGGTTCGCTGGGGTGGGTGCTGTGGGAAATCGGAGCGGCGGCGTTCAGCGCGCGGGCGCGTTGTGGAACTCGGCGAAGCGGTTGCCCTCGGCGCTGTAGGCGCGGCCCGAGGTGGACCGGGCCCAGGGGTCGAGCGGGCGGATGTGCGCGCCGAGCGTGCTGTTGCGGATCAGCAGCTGGCCGTTCGGCGAGCGGCCGGCGACGTAGGGATTGGTGGCGGCGTTGACCCCCTCGTCCCAGGCGCGGCCGAGGTGGATCGTGCCGGCGGGCGCGCCCGCGTCGGCGGTGAGCTCGCTGTTGATGATCAGCATGCCGTAGCGGTGCAGCGGCGAGGTGCTCGGCGCCAGCATCGCGGTGCCCTGGCCGACGGGCAGCCGGGTGCTCAGGTAGTGCAGCGTGCAGCGGTGCAGCACCATCGTGCCGCGGCCGAAGACGAAGTCGACGTCGCCCTCGACATGGCAGTCGCGGAAGTAGGCGCGCGAGACGGTCGAGGCATTGGCCGTCTTCACGTAGAGCGAGTCCTGGTGGCCGAGCACGCGCACCCGGTCGAACACGAGCCGGTCGGCCTGCGTCATCAGCGCCACCGCCTGCGCGCCGCTCGAGCCCGAGGCCCCGGCCGGGTAGCCGCTGCCGTGGACCACGTCCTTCATCGCGTCGTTGGCGAAGGTGAGGTTCTTGGCGTGGAAGTCGTCGCTGTAGATCGCGACCGAGGCGCTGCCGCTGGTGCCGTAGGTGCGCGACGACAGGCTCGGGTTGCAGGGGTTGGCCGACTCGACGTTCGCCACCTTGGGGCGGCCGTTGTAGTTGCCGTTGACGATCACGACCTCGCCGGCATCGGCGCCCGCGCCGTAGAGCGTGATCGGCGCCTTGTCTCGCACGCACACCAGCTCTCGGTAGGTGCCGGGCTTGACGAGGATGAAGTGGCGCGGCGCGCCGCTCGCCGCGGCCGGCACCGCGTCGAGCGCCGCCTGCACCGTCGTGTGGGTGCCGCTGCCGTCGGCCGCGACGACGAAGTCCGGCGTGAAGCTCGCCACCTCGCCCACTTCCGGCGGCATCCAGCCATCGGTGCTCAGGCCGCTGCCGTCGCTGCCGAGCTGGCCCGCCTGCGCGAAGTAGCGCGCGATCGTGTACTGCGCGGCCTCCTGTCCGTCGAGCTGGGGCCGCGTGGCGGTGCCGGCCGGCGGCTTCGCCAAGGGCGCCTCCCGGGTTTCGGCCGCACCGCCACCGCCTCCGCCGCAGGCGCTCAGGAAGGCGGAGGCGACCAGGGCGGCGACGAGGCCGAGCCGGAATGGAGACTGCATGGAGGGGTCCTCTCTGGTGAAGTGCGGCGCCATCGGGGGCGGAACAATAAATTGAAACGACGTTTCGTTATAGGACATCGTATGAGTGGAGCGAGCGAAAGACATCCTCGACAACCCCGATAGCGGCGCCTCCTTGATCTTTGGTAAGACCGTCTTCCTGCAGATCAGAGGATGAGCCTGGACGCTCCCCTCCCTGGGGAGGTTGGCGCCCAAGCGCGGCAAGGAGTTACGACGACGTACTTCTTCTGACGGTGTTCGAGCGGAGGGGGCGCGCAGCGACACGGAGGGCGGGACTGCGGCGCCATGGGGTGGCGGCGCGGTCCGGCCTGCGCACGCGATGTGCAGCGCGCTGCGCCGGGGCTGGCGCGCAAGGGGGGAGCGCCTGCGCGGCGACGAGCGCGCAGGGCAAGGCTCGGGAAGGACGGCCCAGCAGGGGCCGGCCGATGGACGGGCGCTCTTGCGGCGAACCCGGCGGGGTGCACGCCGGCCCGGACAGCGCCGTGCCCGGGGGACAGGCGTGGCGGGACGGCCGCTGCGCCTCCTGCCTACGCCGATGGCGGGCTCACGCGTTGCGCGTGGCGTTCTCCGCGTCCTGCAGCGCCCGCCACTGCACCTTGCCGGTGCCGGACTTGGGCAGCGAGTCGGCGAACTGGACGATGCGCGGCGCCTTGTAGGCGGCCATGTTCTCGTGGGCCCACTCGACGAGCTGCTGCTCGGTGACCTGCCCGCGCTGCGCCTCGCGCAGCACGACGATCGCCTTGACCGTCTCGCCGCGCTTGTCGTCCTTCGCCGCAATCACGCAGGCCTCCTGGATGGCCGGGTGGCGGTAGAGCAGCGCCTCGACCTCGGCCGGCCAGACCTTGAAGCCCGAGGCGTTGATCATCCGCTTCAAGCGGTCGACCATGAAGAAGTAGCCGTCCTCGTCGGTGCGCGCGAGGTCGCCCGTGCGCAGGAAGGGCTTGCCGTCGATCTCGACGAAGCTCGCGCGCGTCGCGTCGGGCTTGCCCCAGTAGCCCTGCATCACCTGCGTGCCGTTGACGACGATCTCGCCGACCTCGCCGGGCGGCAGCTCCCGGAAGTCGTTCGGATCGACCACGCGCGCGTCGACGCCGAAGATCGGGATGCCCAGGCACTGCTTCTTCGGCCGCTGCGGCGGGTTGATGTGCGTCGGCGCGATCGTCTCGGACATGCCGTAGCCCTCGACGTAGTCGAGGCCGAGCAGGTCCTTCATGCGCTGCGCCACCGCGTCGGGCATCGCCGCGCCGCCGCCGCTGATGCGCCGCAGCGAGGACAGGTCGAACTCCGTCACCTTCGGGTGCGACAGCATGTCCACCACCATCGCCGCGATCAGGCTCAGGTTGCTGATGCGGTAGCGCTCGACGCAGCGCAGCGCCGCCTCGCGGTCCCAGCGCGGCAGCAGCACCACCGTCGCGCCGAGGTAGAGCGGGCCGTTCATGCAGCCCTCCATGCCGGTGACGTGGAACAGCGGCAGCGTGGCGAGGAAGACCGAGTCCGGCGAGGTCGAGAACCAGGTCATCGACGACACGGCGTTGAACATCGTGCTGCGGTGCGTGTGCATGCAGCCCTTCGGGTGGCCGGTGGTGCCCGAGGTGTAGGGCATCACGCACAGGTCCTCGGGGCCGGTGTCGAGCGGGCGGGGGCGCAGGTCGCGCGCCAGCGCCTCGCTCCAGGCCACCGCGCCCGCGTCCGTCACCGGCTGGCGCGGCGCCTTGACGAACTCGGGCAGCGGCAGCTCGGTCGGCACCTTCAGGTAGTCGGCGTAGCAGGCGACGACGAGGTGCCTGAGGCCGCGCTGCAGCGGCGGCGCGACGTGGCGGTACAGGTCCTGCGGCACGAGCGCCGTGGTCGCGCCGGCATCGTCGACGTAGTGCTGCAGCTCGTCGGTGAGGTTCATCGGGTTGACCGGCACGACGACCGCGCCGGCGCGCAGGATCGCGTAGTAGCCGATCACGAACTGCGGGCTGTTCTGCATGTAGAGCAGCACGCGGTCGCCGCGCTTGACGCCGCACTCCTGCTGCAGGTAGCCGGCGAGGCGCTCGCACTCGTCGCGGAACTCGGCGTAGCCGATCTGCGTGTCGTAGAAGACCAGGAAGGGCTTGTCCGGGTAGCGGCGCGCCGCGACCTCGACGTTGTAGTAGAGGTTGGTCTCGGGCACCGTCAGGTGCAGGGGCAAGGCGGTCGGCCAGTGAGCGAGATGGCGGTCGGACATTGGGGGAGGACTCCAGCCGGGTTTCACGGGGACGAGCTCCGCCCGCCGCCGCGGGCCGCCCGGGCCTCGCGGCCGGGGCCGCCCGCGGCGGGGCGCGGGGGAAACGATCGGGGAGGACGGGCGTCGGCGTGCCCGTCCCGCGGGGCGCGGCCCGCTCAGCGCGCCGTCATGTAGCGCTCGAGCTCGAGCTTGCCGATCTGGTTGCGGTGCACCTCGTCGGGGCCGTCAGCGAAGCGCAGGGTGCGCGCCTGCGCGTAGGCGGCGGCGAGCGGGAAGTCGTCGCAGACGCCGCCGCCGCCGTGCGCCTGGATCGCCCAGTCGATCACCTGACAGGCCATCGTCGGCGCGGCCACCTTGATCATCGCGATCTCCTTCTTCGCGACCTTGTTGCCCACCGTGTCCATCATCCAGGCGGCGTTGAGCACCAGGAAGCGCGCCTGGTCGATCAGGATGCGCGCGTTGGCGATGCGCTCGCGCGTCACGCCCTGGTCCGACAGCGGCCGCCCGAAAGGCCGGCGCGACAGCGCGCGGCGGCACATCAGCTCGAGCGCGCGCTCCGCGAGGCCGATCAGGCGCATGCAGTGGTGGATGCGGCCGGGGCCGAGCCGCCCCTGCGCGATCTCGAAGCCGCGGCCCTCGCCGAGCAGCACGTTCGTGACCGGCACGCGCACGTTCTCGAAGCTCATCTCGCCGTGGCCGTGCGGCGCGTGGTCGTAGCCGAAGACGTTGAGCGGGCGCTCCATCCTCACGCCCGGCGTCTTCATCGGCACTAGGATCATCGACTGCTGGCTGTGGCGGCTCGGGTTGTCCGGGTCGGTCTTGCCCATGAAGATCAGGATCTCGCAGCGCGGGTCGGGCGCGCCCGAGGTCCACCACTTGCGCGCGTTGATCACGTACTCGTCGCCGTCGCGCTCGATGCGCGCCTCGATGTTGGTGGCATCCGACGACGCCACCGCGGGCTCGGTCATCGCGAAGGCCGAGCGGATCTTTCCGTCCAGCAGCGGCAGCAGCCACTGGCGCTGCTGTTCCTCGTTCGCGTAGCGCACCAGCGTCTCCATGTTGCCGGTGTCGGGTGCGGAGCAGTTGAAGGCTTCGGGCGCGATGTGCGAGCGGCCCATGATCTCGCACAGCGGCGCGTACTCGAGGTTGGTGAGGCCCGCGCCGTACTTCGACTCGGGCAGGAACAGGTTCCACAGGCCCTGCTCGCGCGCCTTCTCCTTCAGGCGCTCCATCACCCGGGTCGGCACCCAGGGGTTGCCGGCGGCGCGGTTGGCCTCCACCTCGTCGTGGTAGGTGGCCTCGTTGGGATAGATGTGCTCCTCCATGAAGGCGCCGAGGCGCTTCTGCAGGTCCTGCACCTTCGGCGAGTACGAGAAATCCATCGCTGTCTCCTGTCCTGTGGTCCGTTGTGTTGGAGGGATCGTGTTCAGGCGCGCGCCAGCAGCCGCTCGACCGCGGCCCAGGCCTGCTCGGCCAGCGGCCGGGCGCGCTTGCCGGTGGCCACCGCCTCGGCGCTCGACGCGTTGCCCTGCAGCGCGCGGGCGGCCACGCCCTGCAGGATGCCGGTGAGGCGGAACATGTTGAAGACCATGTAGTACTCCCAGTCGCGCTCGGGGATGCCCTCGCGGCCGGTGCGGCGGCAGTAGGCCGCCACGTACTCGGCCTCGGTGGGGATGCCGAGCGCGGCGAGGTCGGCGTCGGCGAGGCCGCGCGACGTGGGCCCCTGCGTCATGCGCCAGCTCATGCAGTGGTAGGCGAAGTCGGCGAGCGGGTGGCCGAGCGTCGACAGCTCCCAGTCCAGCACCGCGACGATGCGCGGCTGCTGCGCGTCGAAGATCACGTTGTCGAGCCGGTAGTCGCCGTGGACGATGCGCGTCTCGTCGCCGGCCGGGATGTTCTTCGGCAGCCACTCGATCAGGTTCTCGACCGCCTCGATGCGCTCGGTCTCCGACGCGCGGTACTGCTTGGTCCAGCGCGCGACCTGGCGCTCGAGGTAGCCGCCGGCCTTGCCGTAGTCGCCGAGGCCCGCCGCCACCGGGTCGACCTGATGCAGCGCCGCGATGACGCGGTTCATCTCGTCGTACATCGCGCCGCGCTGCGCGGGGCTCATGCCGGGCAGCTGCGGGTCCCACAGCACGCGGCCCGGCACGTGGTCCATCAGGTAGAAGGCGGTGCCGATGACCGAGTCGTCCTCGCACAGCGCGTGGGTGCGCGGCACCGGCACCTCGGTCGCGCCGAGCGCGGTGATGACGCGGTACTCGCGGTCCACCGCGTGCGCCGAGGGCAAGAGCTTGCCCGGCGGCTTGCGGCGCATCACGTAGTGGCGCTCGCCCGCGCGCACGAGAAAGGTCGGGTTGGACTGCCCGCCCTTGAACTGCTCGACCTGCAGCTCGCCGTCGAAGTCCCCGACCTTCTCGCGGATGAAGGCGGCGAGGCGCGCGACGTCGAAGGCGTGCTGCGGCGCGACGGGCCGGGTGCCGACGAAGCGGTCTTCGAGCGTCGGCGCGGAAGTGGCATTGCTCATCGGCCCGGCCTCCCTTCAGACCACGCTGTTGCCGCCATCAACGGCGAGCGCCTGGCCGGTGACATGGCGCGAGGCCTCGCTGGCGAAGTAGACCACCGCGCCCTTGAGGTCCTCGTCGCTGCCGATGCGGCCGAGCGGCGTGCGCGAGGTCAGCGCGTCGCCGAGCTTCTCTATCAGGCCGTTGGCGAGCTTGCTCGGGAAGAAGCCCGGGCAGATCGCGTTGACGTTGATGTTGTACTTGCCCCACTCGGAGGCGAGCGTGCGCGTGAAGTTGACGGCCGCGCCCTTGGAGGTGTTGTAGGCGATCGTCGTCATGCCCGGCGGCGTGCCGCGCAGGCCCGCGATCGAGGCGATGTTGATGATCTTGCCGCGCTTGGCGGGGATCATGCAGCGCCGTCCCACCTCGCGCGCGAGGAAGAACGGGGCGTCGACGTTCAGGCGCATCACCTTGTGCCAGGCCTCGTCCGGATACTCCTCGGCGGGCGCGCCCCAGGTGGCGCCGGCGTTGTTGACGAGGATATCGATGGTGCCGAAGCGCTCGACCACCGCGTCGACCAGCGCCGGGATCTGCTCGAACTTCTGCAGGTCGATCACATGGGTGAGCACCTCGCAGCCCAGCCCTTCCAGGTGCGCCCGGGCCTCGGCCAGCTCGTCGGCCTTGCGCGCGCAGATCGCCAGCTTGCAGCCCATCTCGCCCAGCGCCTCGGCCATCTGCAGCCCGAGGCCGCGCGAGCCGCCGGTGACGAGGGCCACCTTGCCGCTCAGGTCGAACAATGCCTTCACGCTCATGCCTGTCTCCTTGAATGTAGTTGCCGGTTCTCAGACCACCTCGAACAGCCCGGCCGCACCCTGGCCGCCGCCGATGCACATCGTCACGACGACGTACTTCGCGCCGCGGCGCTTGCCCTCGATCAGCGCGTGGCCGGTCAGCCGCGCGCCCGAGACGCCGTAGGGGTGGCCGACCGCGATCGCGCCGCCGTTGACGTTGAGCCGCTCGTCGGGGATGCCGAGCTTGTCGCGGCAGTACAGCACCTGCACCGCGAAGGCCTCGTTGAGCTCCCACAGGCCGATGTCCTCGACCGAGAGGCCGGCGCGCGCCAGCAGCTTCGGGATCGCGAACACCGGACCGATCCCCATCTCGTCGGGCTCGCAGCCGGCGACCGCGAAGCCGCGGAAGATGCCCAGCGGCTGGATGCCGCGGCGCTCGGCGAGCTTCGAGTCCATCACCACGCAGGCCGAGGAGCCGTCGGAGAACTGGCTCGCGTTGCCGGCGGTGATGACGCCGCCCGGCATCGCCGAGCGGATCTTCGCGACGCCCTCGAGCGTCGTGTCGGGACGGATCCCCTCGTCCGCCGCGATCGTCACCTCGCGGCGCGTGATGCGGCCGCTGGCCTTGTCCACGACGCCCATCACGGTCGTCATCGGCACGATCTCGGCGTCGAACAGGCCCGCGGCCTGCGCCGCGGCGGCGCGCTGCTGGCTGCGCACGCCGTACTCGTCCTGCGCCTCCTTGGAGATGCCGTAGCGCTTGGCGACCTGCTCGGCGGTCTGCACCATGCTCCAGTAGATCTCGGGCTTGTGCTCGATCAGCCACGGGTCGCGGCGCATGTGCGGGTTGGCCTCGTTCTGCACGCAGGAGATGCTCTCGACGCCGCCGGCGACCATCACCTGCGCGCCCTCGACCATCACGCGCTGCGCGGCCAGCGCGATCGACTGCAGGCCCGAGGAGCAGAAGCGGTTGATCGTCATGCCGGCGGTCGTCACCGGCAGGCCCGCGCGCAGCGCGATCTGGCGCGCGACGTTGCCGCCGGTGGTGCCCTCGCCGAAGGTGCCGCCCATGATGACGTCCTCGACCTCGGCGGGGTCGATGCCGGCGCGCGCCACCGCGTGCCGCACCGAGTGCGCGCCGAGCGTGGCGCCGTAGGTCATGTTGAAGGCGCCCTTCCAGGACTTGGCGAGTCCGGTGCGGGCGGTGGAAACGATGACGGCTTCGTTCACGAAGGTCTCCTCGATGTCTCTTTGCACATGCGCGGGCCGGCGCGCGATGCGCGCCGCCGGCCCGGCGGGGGTCAGTGGTTGAAGCCGCGGCCTTCCTCGGCCAGGCGGGCGAGCAGCGGCGCGGGCGTCCAGAAGGCGACGTTGGCGCCCGGCTCGGCGGCGATGCGCCTGAGGCTGCGCACCACGTTGGGCAGGCCCACCTGGTCGGCGTACTGCATCGGGCCGCCGCGGTGCAGCGGGAAGCCGTAGCCGTTGAGGTAGACCACGTCGATGTCGGAGGCGCGCAGCGCGATGCCCTCCTCCAGGATGCGCGCGCCCTCGTTGACCAGCGCGTAGATGCAGCGCTCGACGATCTCCTCGTCGCTGATCCGGCGCGGCTTCACGCCCGCGGCCTCGCGCGCCTGCTCGATGAGCTGCTGCACCAGCGGGTCGGGGATGGGGTCGCGCTTGCCGGCCTCGTAGCGGTACCAGCCCGCGCCCGTCTTCTGGCCGAAGCGGCCGGCCTCGCACAGGTGGTCGGCCACCGCCGAGACGTCCTCGCCGGGATGCTCGGCGGCGCGGCGCTTCCTGATCGCCCAGCCGATGTCCAGGCCGGCGAGGTCGCCCATGCGGAAGGGGCCCATCGCCATGCCGAACTTCTCCAGCGCACGGTCCACCTGCTGCGGCAGCGCACCCATCATCAGCAGGTCGTCGGCGGCCTTGCCGTAGCGCGCGATCATGCGGTTGCCGATGAAGCCGTCGCACACGCCCGAGACCACCGCCACCTTCCTGATCTTCTTCGCGAGTTGCATCGCGGTGGCGAGCACGTCCGGGGAGGTCTTCTCGCCGCGCACGACCTCGAGCAGCTTCATCACGTTGGCCGGGCTGAAGAAGTGCAGGCCGATCACGTCCTGCGGGCGCTTCGTGAAGGAGGCGATCCTGTTCAGGTCCAGCGTCGAGGTGTTGGACGCGAGGATCGCGCCGGGCTTGGCCACCTCGTCGAGCGTGCGGAAGACCTGCTCCTTGACGCCGATCTCCTCGAACACCGCCTCGACGATCAGGTCGGCGTCGGCGAGCGCGGCGTAGTCCAGCGTCGGCGTGATGCGGGCCAAGCGCGCCTCCATCTCCCCGGGTTTCAGCTTGCCCTTCTTGACGGTGTTCTCGTAGTTGCGGCGGATCGTCGCGAGGCCGCGGTCGAGCGCCTCCTGCCGGGTCTCCAGCAGCACCACCGGGATGCCGGCGTTGACGAAGTTCATCGCGATGCCGCCGCCCATCGTGCCGGCGCCGATCACGCCGACCTGCTTCACGGTGCGCGTCGGGGTGCCCTCGGGCACGTCCGGGATCTTGCCCGCGGCGCGCTCGGCGGCGAAGACGTGGCGCAGCGCGCGCGACTCGGGCGTGTTCATCAGGCCGTAGAAGATCTCGCGCTCGACGCGCATGCCCTCGTCGAAGGACCTGGTCAGCGTGCTCGCCACCGCGTCCACGCACTTGAGGGGCGCGGGGAAGTTCTTCGACAGCGCGGCGATGTTGTTGCGCGCAAACTGCAGCCAGGCCTCGCCGTCGGGCTCCTTGACCTTCAGCTCGCTCAGGCGCCGGATCGGGCGCTGCTCGTCCAGCACCTTCTGCGCGAAGGCGAGCGCGGCCTCCAGCAGGTCGCCCTCGACGATCTCGTCGATCAGCGTGCCCGCGAAGGCGCGCGCCGGCACCGGGTTGCCGCTCACCATCAGGTTCAGCGCGGGCTCCAGGCCCACGAGGCGCGGCAGGCGCTGCGTGCCGCCGGCGCCCGGGATCAGGCCGAGCTTGACCTCGGGCAGGCCCAGCGACGCGTCGGCGCGCGCGATGCGGAAATGGCAGCCGAGGGTCAGCTCGAGCCCGCCGCCGAGGCAGGCGCCCGAGATCGCGGCGATCACGGGCTTGGCGCTGCTCTCGACGATGCGGATCACGTTCGGCAGGCTCGGCTCC
Source organism: Caldimonas tepidiphila (assembly GCF_003569765.1). Classification (GTDB taxonomy): domain Bacteria; phylum Pseudomonadota; class Gammaproteobacteria; order Burkholderiales; family Burkholderiaceae_C; genus Caldimonas; species Caldimonas tepidiphila. The sequence continues at coordinate 28,903 of NZ_QXMG01000053.1, forward strand.
ATGCCCGCCTTGCTCGTGCCGAACTCGCGCACGTCGGCGCCGGCCGAGAAGGCGCGCTCGCTGCCGGTCAGCACGACCGCCTGCACCGCCTCGTCGGCAGCGGCACGGTCGATCGCGGCGACGATGCCGCTGCGCAGCGCGTGGCCCAGGCCGTTCAGCGGGGGGTTGTCGAGGGTGATGACGGCCACGGGACCGCGGACCTGGTACTGAGCTTGGCTCATGCTCGCTGTGCTCCTCGGGAGGACGGCCGGCGGAAGCGGCCGCGACAAGGTGGATGAAGAGGCCGGCCTGCTTTTAGTTCTGCATTGCAGTACCGGGTTTTGCTGCTGAAGACCATCCTAGCGCGGTGGCGGGTGTGCTGTAAAGCGAGCAAACGCGAGTTTTTTTGCGTGTCGATAGGGCTTTCTGCACGAGGGGAAGTGCGGATTTGACGCAAGCTGTTTTGCTTTGCAGAATTGAATTCCGTTGTTCTTCCCGGCGCGCCCGCCCCCTTCGCGGCAGGCGTCCCTCCGCGGCCCCGCCGCCTCGTCCCCGCCCGGAAACCATGACCGACAGTCTTCTGATCCACCGTCGCGAGCTCGACTTCCAGCTCTTCGAGCTGCTCGACGCCGAGGGGCTGACGCGGCGCGCGCGCTACGCCGAGCACAGCCGCGAGACCTTCACGGCCGCGATCGACAGCGCCCACGCGATCGCCACCGAGCACTTCGTGCCGCACAACCGCAAGTCCGACGAGCACGAGCCGCGCTTCGAGGACGGCCGCGTCGTGATCATCCCCGAGGTCAAGGCGGCGCTCGACGCGCAGACCGGCGCCGGCTGGATCGCCGCGACGCACGACGAGGCGCTCGGCGGCATGCAGCTGCCGGTGCTGGTGGCGCAGGCCTGCGGCTCGCTGTTCAAGGGCGCCAATGTCGCGACCTCGTCCTACGCGATGCTCACGACCGCCAACGCCAACGTGATCCGCCGCTTCGGCAGCGAGGCGCAGCAGCGCCGCTACCTGCCGGGGCTGCTGGCCGGCCGCTTCTTCGGCACGATGGCGCTGACCGAGCCGCAGGCCGGCTCGAGCCTGTCGGACCTGAAGACGAGCGCCACGCCGCGCGGCGACGGCACCTACTCGATCCGCGGCCAGAAGATCTTCATCTCGGGCGGCGACCACGAGCTGAGCGAGAACATCGTGCACCTGGTGCTCGCGCGCATCGAGGGCGCCCCGCCCGGCGTCAAGGGCATCTCGCTCTTCATCGTGCCCAAGCACCGCGTCGACGACGCGGGCCGGGTGGGCGAGCGCAACGACGTCACGCTCGCCGGGCTGATCCACAAGATGGGCTGGCGCGGCACCACGTCGACGGTGCTGTCCTTCGGCGACCGGGGCGACTGCGTCGGCGAGCTCGTCGGCGAGCCGCACCAGGGCCTGGCGTGCATGTTCCACATGATGAACGAGGCGCGCATCGGCGTCGGCCTCGGCGCAGTGATGCTCGGCTGGCGCGGCTACCTCGCCTCGCTCGACTACGCGCGCAACCGCCCGCAGGGTCGCCTGCCCGGCAGCAAGGACCCGACCGAGCCGCAGCTGCCGCTGATCCGCCATGCCGACATCCGCCGCATGCTGCTGGCGCAGAAGGCCTATGTCGAGGGCGGCTACGGGCTGTGCCTGTACGCGGCGCGGCTCGTCGACGAGCAGAAGACCGCCGAGGACGAGGCGGCGCGCCGCGAGGCCGGCCTGCTGCTCGACCTGCTGACGCCGGTGGTGAAGTCCTGGCCCTCGCAGTGGTGCCTGGAGGCCAACAGCCTCGCGATCCAGATCCACGGCGGCTACGGCTACACCCGCGACTATCCGGTCGAGCAGTTCTACCGCGACAACCGGCTGAACCCGATCCACGAGGGCACGCACGGCATCCAGGCGCTCGACCTGCTCGGCCGCAAGGTGGTGATGCAGCAGGGCGCGGCGCTCGCGGCGCTGGCGCAGCGCGTGCAGCAGACCGTCGCGCAGGCGCTCGGGGTGCCGGAGCTGCGCGCCGAGGCGCAGGCGCTCGAGGCCGCGCTCGGCGAGGTGCGGCAGACGCTCGCCGTGATCGGCCCGCTGCTGCGCGAGGACGGCGAGCGCGCGCTCGCCAACGCCTCGGTCTTCCTCGAGGCCTTCGGCCACACCGTGATCGCGTGGAACTGGCTGCAGCAGGCGCTCGCCGCGCAGGCGGCGCTGCCGCGCGCGAGCGGCGAGGACGAGGCCTTCTACCGCGGCAAGCTGCACGCCTGCCGCTGGTTCTACCGCTGGGAGCTGCCGCGCACCCGCGCGCAGCACGAGCTGCTGCGCAGCCTCGACGACCTGACGCTGACGATGGCGCCCGACTGGTTCTGAAGGAGACCCGATGCTGTCCCCCGCCCCGATTCCCGATGGCTTCGAGCCCGCCTTCGTCGACACCGACACCTTCATCGGCCTGTGCGGCCCGCTCTACGTGCGCGAGCGCGACGACGGCCCGCCCGTGCTCGCGATGCGCATCGCCGACAAGCACCTGAACCTGCGCGGCATCGCGCACGGCGGGCTGCTCGCGACGCTGGCCGACACCGCGCTCGGCTACGTGCTCAACCGCGCGCGCGGCGCGCAGCTCTCGCTCGTCACCGCCAGCCTGACGACCGACTTCGCCGAGGCCGCGCGCCTGGGCGACTGGGTCGAGGCGTACGTGGACATCCAGCGCGTCGGCAGCCGCATGGCCTTCGCGAACGCCTACCTGCATGTCGGCGAGCGGCGCATCTTGCGCGCCAGCGGCGTGTTCGCCGCGGTCACGCCGCTGCCGCAGGGCAGCGGCACCGACGGCTGAAGGAGCGCGCGATGACCAAGGTCCACGTTCTCCTGAAGAAGGAGGAGCTCGACGGCCAGCGCCTCGACGGCAAAGTCGTCGTGGTGCTCGACGTGCTGTTCGCCACCTCGACGATGGTCGCCGCGCTCGCGCACGGCGCCGCCGAGGTGATCCCGACGCTCGACGGCGACGCGGCGCGCCGCCACGCGCTCGAGCATGCGCCCGGCTGCTTCGTGCTCGCCGGCGAGCTCGACGCCGTCACGCTCGACGGCTTCACGTCCGCGACGCCGCAGGCCGTGCTGCGCGAGATGCCCCCGGGCGGCACGCTGATCTACTCCACCACCAACGGCACCGTGGCGCTGGCACGCGCCGCGGCCGCCCCGCATGTCTACGCCGCTGCGTTGCTCAACGGCGAGGCCGTGGTCGAGCGCATCGTGCGCGAGCACGGCGACGCGACCGTGCTGCTGGTCTGCTCCGGCTCCGCCGACCGCTTCAACCTGGAGGACTTCTACGGCGCGGGCTACCTCGTGAGCCTCTTCCACCGCGCCGGCGTGCGCGACTTCACCGACGCGGCGCAGGCGGCCGGGCTACTGCACCAGGGCAGCAGCGCCGAGCAGTGCCTGTGGAGCGCGCGCGTCGGCCGCCACATGCTGCGCAAGGACCTCGAGGACGAGCTGAGGTTCGCCGCACGCAAGAGCTGCCTCGACGTGGTGCCGAAGCTGGTGGACGGCCGGCTGCGCGCGACCTGACCGTTTGCCCGTCCTGTCCCCATCGAAACATGCCAGGAGGAGAGCCCATGAAACAGCGAGCCCGCGCGGTGCTGAGCCGCGCCGTCAACCAGCCCGTCGTCGTCGAGGAGATCGAGGTCGACGCGCCGCGGCGCAACGAGGTGATGATCAAGCTGGCGGCCTGCGGCGTCTGCCACAGCGACCTGTCCGCCACCGACGGCACCATCCCCTTCCCCGCGCCGGTGGTGCTGGGCCACGAGGGCGCAGGCACCGTGGTGCAGGTCGGCGAGGGCGTCACCGAGTTCGCGGTCGGCGACCAGGTCGTCAGCAGCTTCGTCAGCATGTGCGGCAAGTGCCGCTGGTGCGTCACCGGCCGCCCGCAACTGTGCGACCAGGCGGCGCGCGCCGGCTACACGCTGCCCGACGGCACGGTGCGCACGCACGACCTCGAGGGCCGCCCGCTCAACGTCTTCTCCGGCTGCGGCGTGATGGCCGAGTACGCGACGCTGCACGTCGACAACGTCGTGAAGGTGGCGAAGGACATCCCCGCCGACCGCTGCGCGCTGATCGGCTGCGGCGTGATGACGGGCGTCGGCGCGGTCTGCAACACTGCGAAGGTCGAGCCCGGCTCGATCGTGGTGGTGTTCGGCGCCGGCGGCGTGGGCCTGAGCGCGATCCAGGGCGCGGCGATCAGCGGCGCGGTGCAGATCGTCGCGGTGGACACCAACGAGCACAAGCTCGGGATGGCGCGCGTGTTCGGCGCGACGCACGTGCTGAACGCGACGCAGACCGACAACGTGGTGAAGGCGCTCAAGCAGATGACCGGCGGCGGCGCCGACTACGCCTTCGAGTGCGTCGGCCGCGGCGAGGTCGTCGCGCAGGCCTACGGCTGCCTGCACAAGGGCGGCACCGCGGTGGTGGTCGGCGTCGCGCCGCCGAAGGACACCGTGAGCCTGCGCACCGCGAGCTTCACCTTCGAGGAGAAGACGCTCACCGGCAGCTACTTCGGCTCGGCGCGCCCGCGCGAGGACTTCCCGCGCCTGCTCGGCCTCTACCGCGCCGGACGGCTGAAGCTCGACGAGCTCATCACCCGCACCTACACCATCGACGAGGCGCCGCAGGCCTTCGCCGACCTCGCCGCCGGCCGCAACGCGCGCGGCGTGATCGTGTTCGGCTGACACCCCCCGACACCCCTGAGCAAAGGAGACCCATGCAAGCCCTGATGTGCCACGCCTTCGGCCCGATCGACACGCTGCGCGTCGAGGACGTGCCCGAGCCGCAGCCCGGCCCCGGCCAGGTGCTGGTCGACGTGCAGGCCGCGTCGCTGAACTTCCCCGATGCGCTGATCGTGCAGGGCCTCTACCAGGTCAAGCCCGCGCTGCCCTTCTCGCCGGGCGCCGAGCTCGCCGGCGTGGTGCGCGCCGTCGGCGAGGGCGTGGCCGGCGTGCAGCCGGGCGACCGCGTCATCGCCTCGTCGGGCCACGGCGCCTTCGCGCAGTGCTGCGTGGTCGACGCCGCGCGGCTGATGCCCCTGCCCGAGGGCATGGACTTCGAGCTCGGCGCCTCCTTCGTGCTGACCTACGGCACCTCGCTGCACGCGCTGAAGACGGTCGCGCGGCTGCAGCCCGGCGAGACGCTGCTGGTGCTCGGCGCCGCGGGCGGCGTGGGGCTGGCGGCGATCGAGATCGCCAAGGCGATGGGCGCGCGCGTGATCGCGGCGGCCTCCAACGAGGACAAGCTCGCGCTGTGCCGCCAGGTCGGCGCTGACGAGACCATCGACTACTCGCGCGAGGACCTCAGGAAGCGCGTCGACGCGCTGACCGACGGCCGCGGTGCCGACGTAGTCTACGACCCGGTCGGCGGCCCCTACACCGAGCCGGCGCTGCGCGCGACCGGCTGGCGCGGCCGCTTCCTGGTGGTGGGCTTCGCGGCCGGCGAGATCCCGAAGATCCCGCTGAACCTCGCGCTGCTCAAGGAGCGCGCGATCCTCGGCGTCTACTGGGGCGACTCGGTGCGGCGCGACCCGGCCGGGCACCGCGCCAACATGCGGCAGCTCGCCGAGTGGTTCGCCGCCGGCAAGGTGCGGCCGGTGATCAGCGAGCGCGTGACGCTCGCGCAGGCCGCGGACGCGATCGCGCGGCTGGCGAACCGGCAGGTGAAGGGCAAGGTGGTGGTGTTGCCGCAGGGGTGAGCGCGGAGCCCGCCACCGTCCCCGGAAAACAGCAGGTCCCCCGGGGGAGCCGAGGGACCTCCTTCAGGCTTCCGCGCAGATCGCCCTCGTGAGGGTCGATCTGCCGGGAGCCGCCTGCGTGGCTTGGCGCACGGGGGAATCCGGTAGGCAGGCAAGTGCCGACCTTGTCGCTGGCTGGCGCGATGCCGCGAGCGAGGCGGCCAATGCAGCCTGCAGGTGGCATCGAGCGGGCGGGGAGCGGCAGATGGCTCCGATCGTGATCGACCGCACAAGCCACCCGAGCGTCACACCCGATTACAGAAAGATCGCGTGTTGACACATAACAAACAGATAAACACAATCAGCCACCACTCTTGAGCGGCCTGCTGCCTGCGCTCCACCGGCGCCCACCGGGTCCTCCCCCGCACACGGCCCGGCTCCATGAAACTCCCCGCTTCCGCAGCGTCCGAGGCCTTGCCCGATGCCAGGCGCCTGGAGGCCGCTCCGCTGGCCGACGCCCTCCTCGTGCAACGCCTTCATGACGGCACCGCAGCGGTCGCGTCCCCGCCGCCGCGGCTCGCGCACCTCGGCACGATGATGGACGGCCGGGGCGGCGATCCCGGCGCCCCGCGTCGGCTCGACTCGCTGGAGGACCGGCTCACGGTGCAGGACGAGTGGAAGGCGGCCGTGCCGCGATGAGCGGGCTGCGGTCCTGGGCGCTGCGCCTGCTGGCCCTGGCGTGGGGCGCGCTGTTCCTGCCGGCGGGTGCCCTGGCCGCGCTGCCCGCGCTGCTGCTCGACGACCGCACGCTCCGCGTCGAAGCCTGGCCGTCCGCGACGGTGCGCTCCGATCCCTTCGGGACGCTCACGCTCGGCGAGGTGCTCGCCTCGCCCGCGCGCTTCGCCGTGCCGGACTCGGCCTACGCCACGCTCGGCCTGCGCAAGGACGTGGTCTGGCTGCGGGTGCCGCTGGCGGTCGCGCCGTCCTCGGACGGGCGCTGGATCCTCGACATCGACTACCCGGTGCTCAACCGCATCGACGTGCACCTTGTCGGCCCCGCGGGGCCGGTGCAGCACACCGTGCTCGGCAGCCTGCTGCCCCGCGCGCAGCGCCCGCTGGCCAGTCGCACCCACGCGGTCGAGCTTGCGCTGCAGCCCGGGACCCGCTACGACTTGCTGCTGCGCGTCGAGCACAGCGGCGCACACGTGCTGCCGATCACGCTGAACAAGCCGGCGGCCTTCCATGCCCGCTCGCAGCAGGAGCAGATGCTGCAGGGCCTGCTCACCGGCTTCGGGCTGTGCCTGCTGCTCTACAGCCTGATGCAGGCCGTGAACCTGCGCGAGCCCCTGTTCTTCCGCTACGCGCTCCTGATCAGCGGCAGCATCCTGTTCTCGGCGTTCCAGTTTGGCATCGGCGCGCAGTACCTCTGGAGCGACAACCGCTGGATCGAGCAGCACATGGCCGGACTGTCGGCCCTGCTGGCCGCGGGCGGCACCTTCCTGTTCGTCGAGCGGGCGCTGGCTGGCGCGCCGACATGGCGCCACTTCGGCACCGCGATGCGGCTCGGCGCGGCCGTGCTGCTCGTCACCGGCGTGGCGCACGCGGCGGACTGGATCGACACGCACGCGGTGAGCGCGGTGGTCAGCAGCGTCGGCCTGCTGCCGGCGCTGATGGGCATCCCGGGCAGCGTCCGGCTGCTGAGGCGCGGCGACAGCGTCGGCGCCTACCTGCTCCTCGCCTGGGCGGGCTACTTCGTGGCGACCGCGACGATGGTCGGCGTGGTCCAGGGCCGCATCGACGTCGGCTTCTGGACCCTGCACTCCTTCCAGCTCGGCGCGACCTTCGACATGCTGGCCTTCATGCGCGTCGTGAGCCTGCGCAGCCAGGCCATTCACGCCGCCGCCCGGCATGCGGTGCGCGAGCGCGACGTGCTGCATTCGCTGGCCCACACCGACGCGCTGACCGGCCTGCCCAACCGCCGCGGCCTGGACGCCGCCCTCGCCGCCGCACTGCCGGGCTGCACGCCCGGGCATCTGCTCGCGCTCTACATGCTGGACCTCGACGGCTTCAAGCAGGTCAACGACACGCACGGCCACGAGGTCGGCGACGAACTGCTGCTCGCGGTGGCGCAGCGCCTGCAGGCCCAGCTGCGCGCCAGCGACGTGGTCGCGCGCCTGGGCGGCGACGAGTTCGTCGTCATGGCCGAGGGATTGCCCGGGGAGCGGCAGGCGCGGGAGATCGGGACCAAGCTGATCGAGGCGTTCCGGATGCCGTTCGAGCTCGCCGGCGGCCCCGTCTGCCGCGTGGGGCTGACCGTCGGCTACGTGCTGGTGCCGCTCGACGGCGACGATCCGGCCGAGCTGCTGCGGCGCGCGGATGCGGCGATGTACGCGGGCAAGCACGGGGGCAAGGGCAGCCTGCGGCGCGGCGTGGCGGCATAGCGGGCCTCTGCGGCACCGGAACCCGGGCCTGCGTCGCGCCGCCTCCGGGGCGCCGCCTCCGGGGCGCCGCCTTCAACGCGCCGGCGCGCGGCGCTTCGCGTGCAGCTCGCGCTTGATGTCGTGCGGCACCGGCTGCAGCGAGCGGCCGAGCCGCAGCGAGATCGCGGTGCACGGGACGTCGACGATCGCCAGGTGCAGCAGCGTGTCGGTCGTCACCTGCAGGCTCGGTGCGCTGCAGGTCTGCGCGCCGAGGCCGAGCCGGAAGAACTTGTGCTGCGCGTCCTAACTGCGGCCAATACGAACTCCATATGCATTCCGGGGTTCATTGCTGTGATGTGATCGGACCCGAGCGCGCTGAGGTCACGCGACGTAGTGGGAGTGGCACGACGCCGGAGCGCGCAGGAGCCCGAGGCGGCAGCGTGCCACGAGCGCAACGGCCCGGTGCACAGCCGGCTGCTGGCACTGCGCCACTTGGCGCTGGGCTCCTCGGTGGCCAAGACCGCCGGACAGCTCGCGCTCGGCAAGAGCCAGCTCTACGACTGGATCCGGCGCTTCGAAGCCGAGGGGCTCGCCGGGCTGCACGACCGCCCGCACCCGGGCGCGCGCCAGCACTTGGCACACGAGCGAGAGGTGGAGTTCATGCGCCAGGTGCACGAGGGCCCGCCTGCGGACAGCGGCCTGAGCGCATGGCGGGGCGAGGCGGGTGCCGGCCAACCTCACGCTGCTGGTGCTGCCGCCGTACTCGCCCGAGCTCAACCCGGCCGAGATGCTGTGGCGCGAGATGCGCCAGCGCTACCTGAGCAACCGTGTCTAACCAGATCGCGAGGCACTCGACAGTGCTGTGGTCATGGCCTGGCTGAGCCTGAGCAACGATGTCGAGCGCATCCGCCGCCTCACCAACTTCGACTGGGTCCGTCAGGCCGTCTGTAATACGGGTCCCAGGAGATCCTCGAACTCGGATGCGGCCGACCAGCCGAGCATGTCGTTCGACGAGCTAAGGGCTTCAACCGGACGCTGGACCTTCCGAGAACTTCTTGGGATCCGTATAGGAGCGGTTCCAGGGGTCCAACCAATGAAGGGTCCTATCCCCCAGGAACGCGGGGAGGTGCATGGGCTGCAACACATGTATCATTTTGTCGTACCCATCTTTGCCTCAGCTTCTTTGCCCAGCTAGGGCGTACTTGTCCACGCAGACCGCAACAGGAAGACCACATGAGCACGTCCGACTCGATCACCACTCCCACCTTCAAAATTCTTGGTCCTGATGGAAACCCGGTGGTTGTGGGGAGCAGTGGCAATGACATCATTGAGCTCTCTGGTACCAGCAGCAGTTACCTGGTCAATGCCGGTGCAGGAAGCGATGTGCTCATCTACGAGGTGAGCAAGCATCTTGCTGGAGAGACGAGCACTACCTTTAATGGCGGGTCGGGAACGGATACGGTCCGGTTGGTGTTTGAGACGACGGAGGCTTGGCTGCCGTTCAAGGATGCGATCAAGACGTTCTACAACTTCTTGTTGTCGCTAAAGACGAATGCGAGCGGGGAAGTAAGCGGCAACAGTAAATACACTCTCGTCCTCGAGAGCGGCACCCACACCGCCACTTTGACGGTTTCCTTGACAGAGGTGCTGCAGGTGTGGGTGGGGGGTGTTGAGATTGTTAATTCCCAAATTAAGCTGTTTGACGAAGCCGCGCCGAGCGTGACGATCACGGGCCTGGGCGGCAGCGACACCACCGTCAGCAGCCAGA
>NZ_QXMG01000054.1 GCF_003569765.1 Caldimonas tepidiphila
CTGAACAGCCTGTTTCGCAGTCGCAAGGCTGCCGGATTCTGCGTGTACGACACGAAGGCATGGCCGGCCTCGGTGGTGCGCGATGTGCTGCGTACCCATCCCATCGCTGTGGTGGGCGACCTGGTCTGCAAGCGCAATCTCTACTTCGAGCGCCCGGACCTGATTGACCAGGTGGGCTCGGCGGAATCGCAGGTTTCCTGGATGCTGGCCCAACTCAGGGAGCTGCAAGCGCAGGAGGCCCGACTGCAGGTCGCGCTCGAGGCCGGGCAGTTGGGCAGCTGGGAGCTGGATCTGGACGCCGACACCTCCGTTCGTTCGCTACGGCACGATCGGATCTTTGGCTACGACCACCTTCATCCGCACTGGGGACGCGCTGTTTTCATGCAGCATGTGTTGCCTGAGGACCGTGACCAAGTCGACGCTGCCTTCGAACAGGCGCTGAAGGACGGCGGGACTTTGCATTTCGAGTGTCGCATTCGCCGCCACAACGACGGAGCCGTTCGCTGGATCGAGGCCTACGGACGCCCCGACGCCGAAAGCAGGAAGGGCAGCGTGCGGCGGCTGCTGGGCATCGTGTCGGACATCACCGAACGCAAAGAGCTGGAGCAGGCATTGCGTGACGCCGACCGCCGCAAGGACGAGTTCCTCGCGACGCTCGCCCATGAGCTGCGCAATCCATTGGCGCCGATCCTGAACGCGGTCCAGCTCATGCACTTGAAGAACAACTCTGCGGACCCGCAGCTCAAGCGCGTCCACGGCATCATCGAGCGTCAGGTCCAGCATCTTGGCCGGCTGGTCGACGACCTTCTGGATGTGTCACGCATCACCACGGGGCGAATCGTCCTGCAGAAGGAGCGGGTGAACCTTCGAACGGTGCTCCTGAGCGCGGTCGAGGCCAGCCAGCCGCTGATCGAGGCCGCACGGCATGCCTTCTTGTTGAGCCTGCCCCAGGAACCTGTCCATCTCGAGGGCGACGCCACGCGGCTGGCCCAGGTGTTCCTCAATCTTCTGAACAACGCGGCGAAGTACACCCCAGCGGGAGGCCGCATCGAGCTTGAGGCCTTGCGGGATGGGGACCAGGTAGTGGTCCGCGTGAAAGACAACGGCGTGGGGATCCTTCCGGAGAGAATCCCCGACATGTTCCAGATGTTCGTGCAAGGGCATCGCAGTGGGGAACGCGTGCAAGGCGGTCTGGGCATTGGACTGCCCCTCGCGAAGAAACTGCTCGAATTACATGGCGGAAGCATCGAGGCTTACAGCCAGGGCCGAGGGGCCGGCAGCGAATTCACGGTGCGGCTGCCGGTGGCAGAGGGCCGACCGGCGCTGAGCGAGGAAGCGGTGAAAAGTCTTCCTGACGAGGAAGGCTTTCGCTTGGGACGGATTCTGGTCGTTGACGACAACATCGAAGCGGCGGACACACTTGCCGAGACCCTGGAGCTCCTGGGGCAGGAGGTGAGCGTGCGCTACGACGGCCGGACAGCGCTGGAGGCTGCCGCGCAGCTCCGCCCGGATGTCGTGATCCTGGACATCGGGCTTCCCGACATCGACGGTTACGAGGTGGCACGCCAGCTTCAGCTCATGAAGCCAAGGGGGCTGCTTGTGGCCCTGACAGGCTGGGGGCAGGAAAAGGATCGGCAGTTGGCACGCGAAGCGGGCTTCGACTTGCACCGTACCAAGCCCCTGGACCCCCGGGAACTCCTGATGGCGGTCATGGCGTTGCAGCCGCGGCTCGGCCACCGCCCCTAAGGCCCGTCGTCAATTCCTGTGTCAGGCGCTCGAAGAGACGCTGCCACACCTCGCTCTTGCTCGGAAGACGTCTAGTGGTGTGAGTTAGAAGTCCGTTGACAGAAGTTGGCCACCGAGGCCAGTATTTCGTCAGCCGTCTTGGTCCACACGAATGGCTTGGGGTGGGCGTTGTTCTGAGCGATGTAGTCGCGGATGGCCTGCTCCAGCATCTCTGGAACTTAACAGCTGAACTGCCCCGAAGGGCAGGCCGTGTCCGCGGCCGCCCAGTTCTACTCCCTGGCTTTCTAACCAGTCGCCACCCCTGCGGCTTCGCTGGGTCGCACAGCCTTATCGCGACAGAACCCGATGGCGCGCTTCAGGAATCGGCAGGCTGCTGCCGCATCCACGAGCCGACGCAGCGCCTCAAGCTGCCGGTCAATGATCTTCAGCGGTTGCTCGAGGTGCTGTGTGCTAGGTGAGAGCCGGATCAACTGCACTGCGTGGAACAGGGGCGTGAGGGGGTTGCGCAGTTCGTGCGCCAAGGTGGTGACAGTCACCTCCTTGTACGTCGTGCTGCTCGCCACCTCGTGCCTCCGGTTCTCCAGCCCCTCGATATAGGACTGCTTGCCGGTGCAGTCGCGTACCACCTTGAAGAAACCGACCACCTTGCCCTGCTCATTGCGCAACGCAGTCACCGAGCCGCTGACCCAGATCCGGATACCGTCTCGGCGCACATGCCAGCGCTCGTCCTCATCTCGGGGGCTCTTCAGTGCCTCCTCCAGCTCGAACGCCGGCATGCCGCGCTGTTTGTCCTGATCCGTGAAGATGATGTCGGTCTTTTGGCCCTCGATCTCCGCGGCGGTATAGCCGAAGTGCTTGACAGGGGGAACTTACGCGTCACGGCGGCTATCCTCAGCCTGCACGACTTTGCTCTAGATGCTTCCTCTGAGATCGGTCCGAAGCTCGACACTCTAGGTAATCGACCATGCGCTGCGCCGCCGGCTGCAATGCTTGGCAGTCACGAAAACAGATTGCGAAGTTGCGCTCGGCCCAAGGGTCGGTGAGGGGGATTGAACGGATGCCTAGCATCTGCTCGTAAGTTGCACTAACTTGTATTGGGATGACACTCACTCCAAGATTGGCAGCGACTACCCGGAAAGCGGAATCAAAGTTGGAAACGATTACCCGGTAAGTGATTGTTCGACCCAGGCTTGCCGCTGCCCGTTGCAGTTGCTGGTGCACGGCCGCCGACGGGGGCAGGCCGACGTGCTCGTGGTCCAGGGTCTGTTCGAAGCGCAACTCCCGCTGCCCAACCAGCGGGTGCTGCGGATGCACGGCCAGCGCCAGCCTGTCCTGCCGGTAGGCCCGGCGCTGCAGTCCCGAGAGGTCGGTGCCGTCCCAGCACACCCCGACCGACGAGCTGCCCTCGCGCAGCGTGCGGACTAGGTCCTGAGAAAAGCGCTCCTCGATGTCCACCTTGATGTTGCGGTGCTCGGGTTCGCGCATGAAGGCCGCGACGTCGTCGAGCAGGGACTCGGCGATCGCCGAGGCCGTGGCCAGCAGACGCACATGCCCCGTCACCCCCCGGCTCAGCGCCGCAAGGTCGTTCTGCAGACGCTCCATCGTGAAGAGGACCGTGCGCGCGTGCTCGACAAGCGCGAGCCCCGCCGCCGTCGGCTGCACACCGCGCCGCACGCGCGTCAACAGCGGCGTTCCCAGCACCGCCTCCATCTGCGCGATGCGCTTGCTGATCGCGGAGGGCTCGATGTGCTCCTGCTCTGCCACGCGGGCGATGTTCTGGTGCTCGCAGACAGCCACCAGCAGCCGCAGCGTCTTCAGGTCGAGATCCTTCATGACACGATCATGGCCCAGATCTAAGTTTCCGAAAAGGAATCTTATGGGTTCCGAAATACCACTGGTAGGGAAACAGGGAATGCCTAAAGTGAGGCCTGTCCATCCAACGGCGAGCCCGATCGGGCTTCCGAAGACAGGAGGCGGCATTCCAGCCGAACGAAGCCCATGGCCCTGAACCCATCCCCCTTTCCCACTGCTGCCGTGATCCGAGAGGTCGGCCTGCGCGATGGCCTGCAGTCGATCCGGCAGGTGCTGCCGACCGAGAAGAAGCTCGAGTGGATCCGCGAGGCCCATGCCGCCGGTCAACGCGAAATCGAAGTCGGCTCCTTCGTCCCCGCGAAGCTGCTGCCGCAGCTCGCCGACACGGCCGAGTTGGTCGCCTATGCGAAGACGCTGCCCGGGCTGTTCGTCTCGGTGCTGGTACCCAACCTGAAGGGCGCGGAGCGTGCGATCGAGACAGGGGCCGACCTGCTGCTGGTGCCCTTGTCGGCGAGCCATGCGCACAGCCTGGCCAACCTGCGCAAGACCCCCGACGAGGTGGTCGCCGAGGTGGCGCGCATCCGTGTGGCGCGCGACGCGGCCGGTTCGAAGACCTTGATCGAAGGCGGCATCGGCACCGCCTTCGGTTGCACCCTTCAGGGCCGGGTCGAGCCGTCGGAAGTGCTGCGCTGCATGCAGGCGCTGCTGGACGCCGGCGCCGATCGCGTGAGCATCGCCGACACGGTGGGCTACGCCGACCCGCGCGGCGTGCGCGAGCTGTTCGAGCAGGCCGAGAGGATCGCGGGAGACCGCTTCTGGTGCGGCCACTTCCACGACACCCGTGGCCTCGCGCTCGCGAACGTCTATGCGGCACTCGAGACCGGCGTCGTCCGCTTCGACGCGACGCTCGCCGGCATCGGCGGCTGCCCGCATGCGCCGGGCGCGAGCGGCAATGCCTCGACCGAGGACCTCGCATTCATGCTCGAGAGCATGGGCCTTGCGACCGGCATCGACATCCCGCGTCTGCTGGCGCTGCGCGCCAAGGTCGCCGGCTGGCTGCAGGGTGAGGCGCTGCACGGGACGCTGTGGTGCGCCGGCCTTCCGAAGACTTTCCCGACCCACGACACCGCGCTCGCGGCCTGAGACGAACATGAGCAAGACTTCACCCACCCCCCTGCCGCTCGAAGGCGTGCGCGTGATCGAGTTCACGCACATGGTCATGGGCCCGACCTGCGGGATGATCCTCGCCGACCTGGGCGCCGAGGTCATCAAGATCGAGCCGCCCGGCGGCGACAAGACGCGCAAGCTCCCCGGCCTGGGCATCGGCTTCTTCCGCTCGTTCAACCGCAACAAGAAGAGCGTCGTGCTCGACATCAACACGCCGGAGGGGCATGCCACGGCACTGGAGCTGATCGGCGAGTGCGACGTGATGCTCGAGAACTTCCGCCCGGGGCTGATGGGCAAGCTCGGCCTCGACTACGAGACGCTGTCGCAGAAGTATCCCGGGCTGATCTACGTGTCGCACAAGGGCTTCCTGCCCGGGCCGTACGAGAAGCGCCTGGCACTCGACGAGGTGGTGCAGATGATGGGCGGCCTGTCCTACATGACGGGCCCCAAGGGCCGGCCGCTGCGCGCGGGCACCTCGGTCAACGACATCATGGGCGGCATGTTCGGTGCGATCGGCGTGCTCGCCGCGCTGCGCGAACGCGACCGCACCGGCCGCGGCCAGGAAGTGCAGAGCGCGCTGTTCGAGAACTGCGTGTTCCTCGCCTCGCAGCACATGCAGCAGTTCCTGATGACGGGCGAGCCGGCCCCGCCCATGCCCTCGCGCGTGTCGGCCTGGAGCGTGTACGACGTGTTCACGCTGGCCGGCGACGAGCAGCTCTTCATCGGCGCAGTGAGCGACAAGCAGTTCGTGACGCTGTGCGAGGTGATCGAGCGGCCCGATCTGGCGAAGGAGCCGCAGTTCCAGACCAACGCCCAGCGCGTGGAGCTGCGCCCCGAGCTGCTGCAGCGCCTCGGCGAGATCCTGAAGCACCACCGCATCGACGAGCTGTCGGCCAAGCTCGAGGCCGCCGGCCTGCCGTACGCACCGATCGTGCGTCCCGATCAACTGGTCGACGACCCGCACCTGCGCGAGAGCGGCGGGCTCGTCCCGATGCAGACCGACGACGGTGGCATGACCGACGTGGTGCTGCTGCCGCTGCTGATGGGCGGCCGCCGCCCGCCGGTGCGTCGGCCGCTGCCGCGCGTGGGCGAGCACACCGACGAGGTGCTCGCCGCGCTGGCCAGGAAGCGCGGGCGCTGACGTGCCCTCCCGCCTCTATCCACCTGCCCTAGAGAACAGAGGAGACATCATGAGCATTTCCGTCAACCGCCGCCGCGTCGCCGGCATCCTTGCCGCCGCACTGTCCGTATCCGCGCTGCCCGTGCTCGCACAGGGCTCGGACAAGCCGCTCAAGATCATCGTGCCGCTGAGCGCCGGCTCCACCGTGGATGCGGTGGCGCGCGCGATGAGCAATCCGCTGGCGAAGACCGCCGGCCAGCCCGTCGTCATCGAGAACCTGCCCGGTGCCGGTGGCATCACCGGCACCTCCCAGCTGGTGCGCTCGCCGAAGGACGGCATGACGCTCGGCATGGTGTCGAACAACCACGTCGTCAATCCGAGCCTGTACAAGAGCATCCCCTTCGACTCGATGAAGGACGTCACGCCGCTCACCGTGGTCGGCACCTCGCCCTTCGTGCTCGTCGTGCACAAGTCGGTGCCGGCGAAGAACCTGCAGGAGTTGGTCGCACTGGCGAAGGCCAAGCCCGACCAGATCTTCTACGGCTCGGCCGGCAACGGCACGGTGCTGCACCTCGCGGGCGAGCTGCTGGAGAGCGAGGCCGGCATCGACCTCAAGCACGTGCCCTACAAGGGCACCGGTCCGATGATGAACGACCTGCTCGGCGGCCAGGTGCAGATGGCCTTCACCTCGACCACGGTCGCCGCTCCGCACATCGCGTCAGGCGCGATCAAGGCGATCGGCATCACGACGGCATCCCGCTCGAAGATGCTCCCCGACGTGCCCACCTTTGCCGAGCAGGGCCTGAAGAACTACGACTTCGGCGGCTGGATCGCCGCAGTCGCGCCGACCGGCGTTCCGCCGGCCGAGCTCTCGA
The DNA here is from genome assembly GCF_003569765.1 of Caldimonas tepidiphila. Classification (GTDB taxonomy): domain Bacteria; phylum Pseudomonadota; class Gammaproteobacteria; order Burkholderiales; family Burkholderiaceae_C; genus Caldimonas; species Caldimonas tepidiphila. The sequence continues at coordinate 6,721 of NZ_QXMG01000054.1, forward strand.
AGCGCTACGAGCAGGTCAGGACGGCGCTGTCGACGCAGGAGGTTCGCGAGTGGCTGCTGAAGCAGGACTTCACGCCGATGTCGAGCACCCAGGAGGCCACGCAGCAGTTCTTCCAGAACGAGTTGGTCAAGCACGCCAGGCTGGTCAAGCAGTCCGGCGCCACGGCCGACTGACGCGCAAAGCATCGGGGGCGCGGCGCGCTCCCTTCTCGAGGAAAGCACATGGCACTGTATCGAGTGGGCAGCAAGTCGCCCCAGGTTCCCGCTTCCGCCTTCGTGGCAAAGGAGGCCTCGCTGATCGGCGATGTCCGGCTCGGCGAGCACGCGAGCGTCTGGTTCGGCGCGACGGTGCGCGGCGACAACGAGCCGATCTGCATCGGCGAAGCCAGCAACGTGCAGGAAGGCGCAGTGCTGCACGCCGATCCGGGCTTCCCGCTCGACATCGGCGCCCGGGTCACGGTGGGACACCAGGCGATGCTGCACGGCTGCACGATCGGCGAGGGGTCGCTCGTCGGCATCCAGGCCGTCGTGCTCAACGGCGCGGTGATCGGGCGCCACAGCCTGGTCGGCGCGGGCGCGATCGTCACCGAGCGCAAGACTTTCCCCGAGCGCTCGCTGATCCTCGGCGCCCCTGCCAAGGTCGTGCGCGAGCTCAGCGACGAGGAGGTGGCCAATCTGGCCGCCAGCGCCGCTGGCTATGCCGAGCGGGCCGCCTTCTTCGCCGCAGAGCTCGAGCGGGTCGGCTGAGTCACCGCGAACCAGGCCAGGCCGTCACACCATGAGAGTCCCCGCACTCCCGTCCTGCGTCGTGCTGCGCGAAGTCGGCCTGCGCGATGGTCTCCAGAGCCTGCGCCATGCCTTGCCGACCACAGTAAAGTGCGACTGGATCCTGCTGGCGCATGCCGCCGGACTGCGCGAGATCGAGGTCGGCTCCTTCGTGTCCTCGCAACAGTTCCCGCAGATGGCCGACACGGCGGAGGTGATCGCTTTCGCCAAGACTATTCCCGAACTGAGCGTTTCCGTGCTGGTCCACGACCTCGACGGCGCTCGCGCAGCGCTTGCTGCGGGTGCGGACCTGCTGACGCTGCCGCTCTCCGCCAGCGAGGCGCACAGTCGCGCCAACGTCGGCAGGACAGCCGGCGAGATGGTGGAGGAACTGCACCGTGTTCGTTGCGCTCGCGACATCGAGGGCTCCTCTGCCCGGGTGGAGGCTGGCATCGGCACGGCCTTCGGCTGCGCGCTCCAGGGCGAGGTCAGCCCGGCGACAGTCCTGGGGCTGGTACAGGCCGCCAGCGACGCCGGTGTCGACGGGGTAGGGCTGGGCGACACCTTCGGGTTCGCCACGCCGGACGCGACGCGCGACCTCCTCGAGCGCGCACGAGCGCTGCTGCCTGACGAGGTGGCGCTCGGCGTGCATCTGCACCGCACGCCGGGCAATCATCTGGGTAACGTGATCGCGGCCGTCGAGGCGGGCGTCACGAGGTTCGATGCGTCGCTCGCCGGCATCGGCGGCAGCAGGGTGAGCGCGCAGGGCAGCGGCAACGTCTCGATCGAGGACGTCGCCGCGCTGTTCGGCACCCTGGGTGTGGACACCGGGGTGGACATGCGCACGCTCCTGGAGTTGCGCGACTTCGTCGGCGCGCAGCCCGATGCCCGGGCACTCTTTGAAGCCGTGTCGCGCGCCGCCGCACGTTCGCGCGGCGGGCTCTTCCGTCCCTGACGATGCGCTTCCTCCGATCCCTTCCCCGCGGCAGCCTCCTGTTCATGGGAGACCATCTCGCACGCAGCGTGCGCGGCTTGGCTTGCGCCCCTCCGGAGTCGTCGATGAACCTTTGCCTGTGTTGATCGACCCCACCTCTTGTCTACCGATACCGATTCCGGAGCACTGCAATGAATGACTTGTTTGACAACCCGATGGGACTGATGGGATTCGAGTTCGTCGAATTCGCATCCCCCGCGCCCGGCGTCCTCGAGCCGATCTTCGAGAAGATGGGCTTCACCGAAGTTGCCCGCCATCGCTCGAAGGACGTCTCGCTCTTTCGCCAGGGTGACATCAACTTCATCGTCAACCGTGAGCCAAAGAGCGTCGCGGCCTACTTCGCCGCCGAGCACGGCCCCTCGGCCTGCGGTCTGGCCTTCCGCGTGAAGGACTCGCACCAGGCTTACGCTCGTGCGCTCGAGCTCGGCGCGCAGCCGGTGGAGATCCCCACCGGCCCGATGGAGCTGCGCCTGCCCGCGATCCGGGGCATCGGCGGCGCACCGCTCTACCTGATCGACCGCTACGAGGACGGCAAGAGCATCTACGACATCGACTTCGAGTTCATTGAGGGGGTGGAGCGCCACCCGGCAGGCCACGGCTTCAAGCTCATTGACCACCTCACGCATAACGTCTATCGCGGCCGCATGGCGTACTGGGCGTCGTTCTACGAAAAGCTCTTCAACTTCCGCGAGATCCGCTACTTCGACATCCAGGGCGAGTACACCGGGCTGACCTCCAAGGCGATGACGGCGCCGGACGGCAGGATCCGCATTCCGCTCAACGAGGAGTCGAAGAAGGGCTCGGGGCAGATCGAGGAGTTCCTGATGCAGTTCAACGGCGAGGGCATCCAGCACGTGGCGCTGCTCACCGATGACATCTTCCGGAGCGTAGACGCGCTGCAGATGGCCGGCATCCCGGTGATGACCGCTCCGAACGACGTGTACTACGAGATGCTGGAGGAGCGCCTGCCCGGCCACGGCGAGAACGTCCCCGAGTTGCAGGTGCGTGGCATCCTGCTCGACGGCAGCACCGAGGGCGGCAAGACGCGGCTGCTGCTGCAGATCTTCTCGCAGACGCTGCTCGGGCCAGTGTTCTTCGAGTTCATCCAGCGCAAGGGCGACGACGGCTTCGGCGAGGGCAACTTCAAGGCGCTGTTCCAGTCCCTGGAGCGCGACCAGATCCGCCGCGGCGCACTGACCGTCGAGGAGTGATCGATGCAGCCGCAACACCCCCCCGTGCTCAAGATCGACCGCATTCACCACGTCGCGTACCGCTGCAAGGACGCCAAGGAGACGGTACTGTGGTACCAGCAGATGCTGAAGATGGACTTCGTGCTGGCCATCGCCGAGGACCATGTGCCGTCCACTAAGGCACCGGACCCGTACATGCACGTCTTCATGGACGCAGGCAGTGGCAACGTGCTGGCCTTCTTCGAGTTGCCTACGCAGCCGGAGATGGGGCGTGACCTCAACACGCCGGTGTGGGTGCAGCACATCGCCTTCCGCGTCAAGGACCGTGAGACGCTGCTGGCCTACAGGGCGCACCTGGATGCGCAGGGCGTGGACGTGCTGGGCGTGACCGACCACGGAGCGTTCCACAGCATCTACTTCTTCGACCCCAACGGCCACCGCGTCGAACTGGCGTGTCCGGACCCGGACGAGGAAGCCATGATTAAGCGGCTGGACGCGATGAAGTGGGACATGTTGGAGGACTGGAGCAAAACCAAGCGCGCCCCGAAGCACGCCGCCTTCCTGCACGAGCGGGAGTTCAAGCAGTAATTCCTCCCACGCTGCCCCGTCCGCAACTACAGGACGGGGCGCGTTCTTTTTCCCACTAATCGGGCGGCAGTGATGCCCATAGGAGCGCGCGCTTGCGCCCTGGTCACGCGCCCGTATCCCAAAATTTCAGGAGGCGGACATGTCGCTCGACCACACCCATGATCCAGCGCTATGTAGCTGGGTTGCCTCGGCCAATACCGCCGACACAGACTTTCCGATTCAGAACCTGCCCTTCGGCGCCTTCCGCCGCCAGGGTTCCGGCGAACCGCTGCGGGTCGGGGTTGCCATCGGCGATCAGATCCTGGACCTGAAGCTCGCTGCGCAGGCCAGCGACTGGTCGTCTGAGGTGTCGGCACTGCTGGCGCCATTGGCCACGGGCGACCTCAATGCGCTCATGGCCCAAGTTCCTAAGGCTCGGCGCGCGCTGCGTGCGGCACTCTCGAACGCGCTGGCCGAAGGCAGCACGCAGCACCCAGCCCTGCAGGCTTGCCTGGTGTCCCAGACCGCAGCCGAGATGGCCTTGCCCTGCCGCATCGGGGACTACACCGACTTCTACGTCGGCATCCACCATGCCACTGCTGTTGGCCGGCTGTTCCGCCCCGACAACCCTCTGCTGCCCAACTACAAGTGGGTGCCGATCGGCTACCACGGACGCGCCTCGACCATCCAGCCCAACGGCGTGGACTTTCACCGTCCCTGCGGCCAGGTCAAGGGCCCGCAGGACGAGGCGCCGCGTCTGGCGCCGTCGCAGCGGCTGGACCTGGAGTTGGAGCTGGGCATCTTTATTGGCCAAGCTAACGCGCAGGGACGGCCGGTGTCGATGGACGAGGCCGAGGACCACGTGTTCGGCATCACGCTGTTCAACGACTGGAGCGCGCGCGACCTCCAGGCCTGGGAGTACCAGCCGCTCGGGCCTTTCCTGTCCAAGAGCTTTGCCAGTACCTTGTCGCCGTGGATCGTGACCCTGGAGGCGCTGGCGCCGTTTCGCCGGCCGTTCGTGCGCGGCGAGGGCGAGCCCGAGCCGCTGCCCTACCTGGACGGCGAAGCCAACCGCGCGCAGGGCGCCATCGACATTGCGCTGGAGGTGCGGCTGCAGACGCCAGCCATGCGCGCGCAGGGTGTTGCGGACGAGTGCATCAGCCGCTCCAACTTCGCCGACGCGGCGTACTGGACGGTAGCGCAGTTGGTGGCGCATCACACAGTCAACGGTTGCGCGCTCAACCCAGGCGACCTGTTTGGCTCGGGCACGCTGTCAGGCCCCACGCGCGCGCAGGCCGGCTCGCTGCTAGAGGCCAGCCTGGGCGGCAAGGAGCCGCTGCAGTTGGCCAACGGCGAACAGCGAACCTTCCTGCTCGACGGCGACGAGATCGCACTCGTGGGCCGCTGCAGCCGGGAAGGTTTTAAGAGCATCGGCTTCGGGCCGTGCCGGGGCACGGTGCTGCCGGCGCTGCCGGCGCTGCCATCGTGCGCAGGCTAAGATGCCCGCATGTTGAAGCTGTCACCTATTTCCGCAGGTCCGCCTTGTACCGGGTCCGTATCCCGCTAGAACTCAAGGGGGCTGCTCTACGAGTCCTGACCGGTCCACCTGCTGCGCGGCGGTGGCGAGTAGTTCGGCCATGAACTTGCAGCGCTGAACCCGCAAGGACTCGTGTCGGTGTTGCTGGACGATGGGCAGGTGCTGACACAGTCGCTGCCAATTATCGAGTACCTGGATGAGCGCTACCGGCAGCCAACGCTGTTGCCGGACAACTTCGCGGGGCGTGCCCACGTGCGCGCCCTTGCCTAGGCTCTTGCCTGCGAGATCCACCCGCTGAACAATCTGCGGGTGCTGAACCGCCCCGGCTTTCCCGGAGGCTCCAACTCTTGAGAGGATGGAGCCATGAGGAAGTCAATCAAGTTCTCGCCGGAGAGCGCGCGGTGCGCGTGGTGGCAGAGCATCAGGGCGAGCATGAATCGCAGTGGGCGGCAATCGTCTCGATTGCCGCGAAGTTCGGCTGCTCGGCCGAGACGCTGCGCAAGTGGGTGCGACAGCACGAGCGCGACAGCGGCCAACGAGAGGGGACGACCACCGCTGAACAGCAGCGCATCAAGGACCTGGAGCGCGAGGTGCGCGAGCTGCGGCAGGCCAACGAGATCCTGCGCAAGGCCATGTGCGTATTCGCCCAGGCGGAGCTCGACCGCCCTATCAAGCGGTGAAGGCGTTCATCGACGAGCACCGCAGCGTCTTCGGGGTCGAGCCGATGTGCAAGGTGCTGCAGATCGCCCTGTCGACCTACCGGGCGCACGCGGCGCGGCTTGCCCGGCCCGAGCAGCGCCCGGCACGAGCCCGGCACGAGCCCGGCAGGACGAAGTGCTAATGGGCCACATCGAGCGCATCTGGCAGGGCAACATGCAGGTCTACGGCGCACGCAAGGTCTGCCGGCAGCTGCAGCGCGAAGGCATCGAGGTGGCGCGCTGCACGGTCGAGCGGCTGATGCGTCACCAGGGGCTGCGCGACGTGATCCGCGGCAAGGCAGTTCGTACGACCGTCGCTGACGCCACAGCGCCTTGCCCGGCCGACAAGGTCAAGCGGCAATTTCGGGCCCAGCGGCCCAACCAGCTGTGACTGTCGGATTTCACTTACGTATCGACCAGGGGTTCGTCTACGTCGCCTTCGTCATCGACGCCTTCGCCCGGCGCATCGTGGGCTGGCGGGTAGCCTCCTCGCTTCGTGCTCGACGCGCTGGAGCAGGCGCTGTATGAGCGACAACCGAGCGAGGAGGACCGGCTCATCCATCACTCGGACCGGGGCTCGCGAACTAAATCACTGGTACGTCTGAAGGGGGCAGGTCAAAATCACCGATGTGGAGACCAGCTACCTCAACACCTTTTTGCTTGTCGTCGACTCAGGTTCGATGTCCGAGGCCGCTCGCCAGCTTGAGATCACGCCTGCGGCGATCGCACACCAGTTGAAGTTGCTGGAGCGGGAGTTGGGAACACGCTTGTTGACCCGCTCAGGCCGCACAGTGGCCCCTACGGAGGCCGGCCATCGACTGGTCGAACGAGCAGGCGCAATCCTGCGCGAACTCGGCAACCTGAAGGCGGCAATCAACGATGAAGCTGCAGCCAGCGAACTGAAGCTCGGGGCCATCAACACTGCGCTGCACAGCGTGATGCCGGAGATTCTCGCGGCCTTCGTCAAGGTCTATCCAGACGTGCACGTGGAGATCCTTTCGGCTATATCCACCGACTTGTACGACGAGGTTTTGCGCGGTGAGCTCGATGCTGCGATCTGCCTGCATCCGCCCTTCGAACTTCCGAAGACCATGTGCTGGGAGCAGCTGTGCGAGGAGCCGCTGGTGGTGATGGCCCCTGCAAAATGGGGTCAACGCGATGCCTTTGCCTTGCTGAGAGAGGAGCCCTTCATCCGGTACAACCGCAACCTCGGCGGAGGAAAACAGGCGGATGCCTATCTACGGAAGGCCGGCATCATGCCGCGCGAGCGCTTCGAGCTCAGCTCACTGCCTGCGATTGCCATGCTCGTCGACCGAGGTCTCGGTGTCTCGCTGGCGCCAGATGCCTCAGTGCCGTGGCTGCGCGGTCTGCACGTTGCACGCATGGCGCTGCCGGACCAACCTTATCGTCGCCGCTTCGGCATCATTTGGCAGCGCGCCTCGGTGCGCACTCGTTTGATCCTGGCTCTGGTCGAGCAAGCCAGACGAGTTGTGTCTCGGCGCTGAGCCGCTCCTGATGGCCGAGTCGAACTGTCGGTTCAGGCGTCTGGCGTGGGAACGGAACGCTGTGCCGGACCATCGTAGGTCCAGAGGTACTCCCGCGGGATCGGGCCCTTGTTTCGGCCCCCCTGCTGGCTCTGCTCCCATGCATGCGCCAGGATGCCCACCGAGCGCGACAAACAGAACAAGCCTCGTGCCAAGGGCGATGGAAAGCCCAGTTCGGCGTAGATCACTGCCGTGGCACCGTCGATGTTCATCGGGATGCGTTTGCCCCCCTTGCGGGCTGCCAGCTCATCCTCCACGGCTCGAGCGATGCCGGCGAAGCGGCCGTTGACATGTCCTGCGCGCGCCGAAGCGTCCACCAGCTTCAGCAGGCGTGACGCGCGCGGGTCGATCGGATGAAAGCGGTGCCCGAAGCCCGCGACGAATTTGCCATACCGGGCGATTGCTTCATCGAGGCCGTCGCGGACCGCCTCCTCCAGCCCCGCTCCACTGTCGATGCGTGCTGCGATGGACTCGTACATCTCCACCGCCTGCTCACCCGCACCGCCATGGACGTCGCCCAACACGTTAACCGCGGAGGCCATCGCGTTGTTGAGGCCAACCCCACAAGTGGCTGCCATGCGGGCAATTGCGATGCTGGGTGCCTGCGGACCATGATCCACTGCAGACATCAGTGCAGCGTCGAGCAACCGGCCCTGGCCCTCACTCGGCAGCTCACCGCGGGTCATCAGCCAAATCATCTGTGCAAAGCTGATTTGTCCAATGAGCTCCTGGATCGGGTAGCCGCGGTAACGGATGATGCCCGGCGCCATCTCGATGATCGACGTGCGCCACCAATCGCTGACGCCTTTGGATTCACCACTCATATCGCTTTCTCCTGTGCAAGTGCTTCAAGGTCCTCGCCGGCGTAGCCGAGTTCGGCCAGGATGGCGGCGGTGTGCTCGCCCAGCAGCGGGGGCGGGGTCTCCACCGAGGGCGCCGCGCCGTTGAGCTTGAACCCGGTGCGAACGAGCCGGATGTCGCGACCAACGCCGGGCGCGTTCTTGAAAGTGGCGATCATCTCCCGCTCGCTGATCTGCGGATGTGCCAGTGCCTGCGGCACCGAGTACACCGGACCAGCAGGAACTCCCGCTTCGATAAGGCGTTTCCACCACTCGTCGGCGGACATGGCCGCCATCGTCTCCTCCATCAGGACCTTGAGCACTTCCCGATGCTGCAGCCGGGCGTGGCGATCAATGAATCGCGGATCATGAGCCCACTCCGGATGTCCAAGGACCTGGCAAACGGCCTCGAACTGCTCCTGCTTGTTGGCCGCGATGTTGAGCAGGCCGTCCCCGGTCCTGAATGTGCCGGAGGGACTCGCCGTCACGTTGTCGTTCCCGAGCGGCTTGGGCTCACGGTCGGCGACCAGATAGTTCGACACTGCCCAACCCATCGTTGCCATCGTCGCCTCGAGCATCGACACGTCGATGAACACGGCATCAGTACGCTGGCGGTCAGCCAGCGCCGCAGCGACCGCGAAGGCCGCCGTGATGCCGCCGATCGTATCGGCCACTGGATAGCCCACGCGGTACGGCGCGTTTTCGGGTGTGCCGGTGATGCTCATGATGCCCGACATGCCCTGGATGATCTGATCATAGGCAGGCAGATCGCGCAGCGGCCCGTCCTGACCAAAGCCCGAGATCGCGCAGTACACGAGTCGCGGGTTCTCCTTCTTCAGCTCGGCATGTCCCACGCCTAGCCGGTCCATCACCCCGGGGCGGAAGTTCTCCATCACCACATCCGCGGTGCGCACTAGGCGGCGAAACACCTCCTTGCCCTTCGGGTGCTTGAGATTGAGTGTGATGGAGCGCTTGCCCGGGTTCTGGGCCAGGAACGAAACGCCCATGTTGGCCTTGTTCAGCTCGTGGTCGGCACCGAGCTGCCGTGCCAAGTCGCCCGTGCCTCGAGCCTCGACCTTGATCACGTCGGCACCCATATGTGCGAGCTGGTGGCAGGCAAACGGTCCGGCCAGCACATTCGTCAGGTCCAGGACACGGATACCGTGGAGGGGCTTGATCGCCATGACTCTCTCCTGCTCAGTCAGCCTTGATACCGGCTGCCTTGACGACTGCGCCCCATCGATCAATTTCCGAGGAGACAAACTGCGAAGCCTGTGCCGGTAAGTTGGGCTGCGGCTCCAGTCCCTGCTCGGCCAGCCGCTTGCGGCCCTCGGCCGAGTTGAGCGCACCGGCAATAGCCTTGTTGAGCTTGTCGACCACCGGTTGCGGGGTGCCGGCTGGTGCAGCGAAGCCGACCCAGAAGTCCATCACCACCTTGGTCAGACCAGCTTCCTTGGCTGAGGGCACCTCGGGAAGCAGCGTCGAGCGCTTCTCGCTGGTGACCATTAGCGCCCGCAGCTTGCCGGATTTAATATGAGGCAGGACTGTCGGCAACGACGTGACGAGCGCTTCCACTTGGCCCCCGATCAAGTCCTGCAGCACCTGACCCGCACCCTTGTAGGGCACATGTACGAGATCGATGCCGGCCGCACTCTTAAACAGCTCACCGCCTATATGGGTATTAGTGCCGTTTCCGCCCGAACCGTAGTTGAACTTTCCCGGATTCGCCTTGGCCAGCGCGATGAACTCCTGCACTGTCTTGGCGGGCACCGACGGAGCGACAACCAGCACATGTGGTGCGGCCGCTGCTGTGATGATGTGTGAGAAATCCTTTTTGGGATCGAAGGGCTGCTTATTCCCAAGTGACGGTGCGATCGTGAACGACATCTCCGTGGTCAGCAGTGTATGGCCGTCGGGTGCCGAACGAGCCGCTGCGCCCCAGCCGATGTTGCCGCCACCGCCCGTACGGTTATCCACTACCAGCGGCTGGCCAAGGCCACCGCCAATCTGGGTTGTGATGAGGCGCGCGACAATGTCAGTGGTGCCCCCCACTGCGAACGGCACGATCACAGTGATGGGTTTTGTCGGGTAGGACTGCGCGAAAGCGGCGCACGCGCTCGTCAACAGGAGGGTCGCAGCGACAAAGCGCCGGCAATTGAGCAGATTCATGTGTGTCTCCAGCAGAATGTGAAGGGACGAGGTCAGTTAATCGTCACCCTGTTCTCGCGCACGATGGCACTCCAGCGCTGCTGCTCCGATTTCAGGTATTGCGCCGCCTGTTGAGGCGAGCCGCTCATCGGAACGCTGCCTTCACTGAGCAACTGCGCCATCATCTCCGGCTTAGACATTGCCTTCTCTACCTCAGCATGCAAGCGCTTGATGATGTCGGCTGGCGTGCCCGCTGGGGCCACGAGGACCTTCCAGTCGCTGGTGTCGAATCCCTTGTATCCACTCTCGGCCACTGTAGGCACGTTCGGCAGCACTGGCAGTCGTGTGGCCGAGCTCACTCCCAGCGCGCGCAGCTTGCCGGACTTGATGAATGAAATCACTGTCTGCGGTGTCGCAAAGTAGAAGTCCACTTGGCCCGCAAGCAGATCGTTGGCTGCAGGGCCGGCACCTTTGTAGGGAACGTGGATGACAGTGACGCCTGCCAGCTTGGAAAACATCTCGCCGGTAAGATGACCCACGGTACCATTGCCCGCAGATGCCATCGTCATTTTGGACGGGCTCTTCTTGGCCGATGCCACCAGATCAGCAAGAGTTTGGAAGGGCGAGGCGGCATTGACAACCAGGACGACGGGCTGTCCCGCAACGAGTGCCACGGGGGTAAAGTCCTTGGCCGACTCATAGGGCATCTTCGGATAAAGGGTTGGATTGATCGCCAAGTTAGCGGTTTGCCCCATACCCAGCGTATAACCGTCGGGCTTGCTCTTGGCTACTGCGTCCATGCCGATGTTTCCACCGGCGCCAGCCTTGTTGTCCACAACGAAGGTCCAGCCAGTGTTCGCACGCATCTTCTCCACCAGCAGTCGCGTCACGACGTCGGTGCCACCGCCGGGTGGAAATGGAACGATCACTTTGATGGGCTGATTCGGATAGGCATTTTGGGATTGGGCGGCGCATGCGGCACCAATCAGCAGTGCCGCACAGGCAAGACGAGTCCATGAGGACATGATGTCTCCTAGTTGTAAGTTGCTTGAAGATGGAAGTCGGCTTAGCCGATTCGGTAGACGCGAGTCGCAGTGCCTTCGAACAATGCCTGTCGCTCGCTTTCGCTGTAGCCTGCGGTCAGCCGCTTGAAGGCGTTCCACAGGATGGCGTAGCTGTACGAGCCCTTGTCGACCGGGAAATTGCTCTCGAACATGCATCGATCGGCGCCGAAGGCCTCGATGCATGTCTCGAGCCATGGTCTCCAAGTGCGTGCGAGAAGTTCTGACGATGGAGGGATCTCGTGCTTCTGGAAGTCGAAGCCATTGATCCGCATGCCGAGGCCGCCGAGCTTCACATACACATTCGGCAGACGGGCCAACTCGCGCATCGATGTGCTCCAGCGCTCGAACACCTCGTCGCGCCGATCCTGGTAGGCGCCGATGCGCACAATGCCTCCACAATGGTTCACGATGATCGTCGTGTCTGAATAGACTTTGGCCGTCTCGATGAGTTCAGGCAACTGCGGAAAGAAGAGCCAGGCGTCGTATGAAAGGCCTAGCGGTGCGAGTTGCGCGAGGCCTGCACGGTAAGAGCTGTCAAGCAGCAGGTGCGGCGGGGCTGCGGTCAGCGGATTGGCAAGCGATGCGTCGGCGTCCCATGTTGTGAGGTGACGAACCCCTCGAAAGCGACCCCGACCGGCTTGAAGGTGCGCTTCAAGGACTTCGCGTACTGCGGCGCCGAGCCGTAGGTCGGCATAGCTAACGATGCCTGCGGCGATTTGGGGGGGCGGGCCCGCGAGTGCGTCCGCGTTAGTGACTTCTGCAATGTATTCGGTCTCGCCGACCGGCTTCAACTCTTCAAAGCCCGAGGACCGGTAGCGCGTCAAGGCCTGCATGTACACCGACGCGCGAATTGCATGCCCTGACCGGATGTCGTCCCGATATTCCTCGCCCAGATAGCGCCAGCCAGGCCTATCGTAGAAATGGTGATGCGCGTCGACGATCGGCAGAGCGGGTTCGAGTATCTCTTCGTGGTGCTGGTCGAGCCACTCCGCTCGCACAGGCAGGTAGTTGTGGGACATGGTCAGAATGCCTTCACGAGTGGAGTCTTCGTCCCAGCGCATACGTTTGGGCAGGGCGTTGAGGGCAGGCAATGTCTCCTGCATGCCTTCGGGACGAGGCGACTTGGTGGAAGGGCCTCGATGAAGGCAAGCGGTCGTATCGCATGCGTGCAGTATGGGCAGAGCCACATGCAAGAAAAAGCGATGCCGTCTTTAATTAGATGATAGTGACGCTATAAGCCAGCAGCTTGAAGTCCACCAACTCGCCCGGTGTACTGCTGCCGCTTCTGATTGCGGTGGCGCTGCACGAACATGTCGCCCTGCGGCGCCGATGCCTACTCGGCCTTGGTCTGCTTACTGCTCATGCGCCCATCCTGCTGAGGTTTCTAGAGCGGAGTCACGCAGGGTGAACTGAACGCCCCAGGATGGACATGGACAGGGGTGGAGTGGCATGGTCAGGCGCGTGCGGCAGCAGTTGGAGGTGCACGAGATGGCATGGCAACGCGGACAGGCCTACGGGCAGGACTTGCGCGATCGGGTGCTGGCCGCTGGCGGCTCGATCCGCGAGGTGGCCGAGCGATTCGAGGTCAGTACCTCCTATGTCAGCAAGGTCCGGGGGCGGCGTCGCCGCCTGGGTGAGACCGCGCCTCGAGTCCAGTGCAGCCACACCCCGCAGAAGCTCGCCGGGCTGGAGCAGGAGTTGCGTACGCGCGTGGCCGAGGCCAACGACCTGACGCTGGATCAACTGCGCCAGTGGCTGCTGGCCGAGCACGGCATGAGCGTGTGCCACGGCACGATGTTCAATGCGCTCCACCGGCTGGGATTACGGCTGAAAAAAAGACACTCCAGGCCAGCGAACAGCAGCACGAGCGCGTGAAGGCGGCGCGCCAAGCGTGGGAGGAGGACAAGCCCGGGATGCGACAGCGCCGACTCGTGTTCCTCGACGAGACCTGGGCGAGCACGAACATGACGCCCAGCCGAGGGCGAGCCCCGCGCGGGCAGCGCTGCATCGGTCACGCGCCCTGCGGGCACTGGCACACCACGACGTTCGTCTGCGCGCTCACCGCCCAGGCGCTCGTCGCCCCCCTGGTGCTTGACGGCGCGATCAACGGCGTGGCGTTCCGGGCGTGGGTCGAGCAGTGCCTTGCTCCTGAGCTGCAGCCCGGGGACTTGGAGGTGATGGACAACCTCGGCTCGCACAAGGTTGCGGGGGTGCGGGAGGCGATCGAGGCCCGAGGAGCCGAGGTGCGCTACCTGCCGCCCTACAGCCCCGACCTCAACCCGATCGAGCAGGTGTTCTCCAAGCTCAAGACGCTGCTGCGCCGCAGAGCCGCTCGCACGCTGGAGACCTTGTGGCATGCCGTCGGGAAACTGCTCGACGTCTTCAGCCCGGCCGAGTGCGCCAACTACCTGCGCCACGGTGGCTACCTTCAGTCAGCCTGACTCTGCTCTAAGCGTGTAGTCCTGGGAAGTCATGGTGCAGCATTGACTGCTCAGCAGGAGGATGCGCTATGGCAGCAAGCCTTCATGGCTCAGCCCGCACGACTCCGTGAATTCGAGCCGAACTCCAAGCGTCGCAAGAGACGACCCGCTTCCTGGCCGCCCGATACGGGCTGAACGAGATGACGGTGGCGAAGTGGCTCCGGCGCACCACGACTGCCGATGCACCAATGGGACAGAAAAAGCCCTGTTGCACCAAGCGCGGCGAAGCCGAGGAAGCAGCGGTAGTGGAGCCGCGGCGCAGCACACTCTTGCCCCTGGACGATGTCCTAAGGTGCTTGCGCGAGAGGTTCCCGCAACTCAGCCGCAGTGCGCTGCACCGTACCGTCCGGCTATCCCATCTTGAACCTGGCGTGATCGCAAAGGATGCTCTTGTCCGCGTAACTTCTCCGCGGACAAATGAACACTTCTCTCATCGAGCTCCCCGGGCGGCGTACCCGGCGGCGTCATTCGCCGGAGTTCAAGGCCGGGATCATCGAGGCGTGCCGGAAGCCGGGGGTCTCGATCGCCGCGGTCTCGCTGGCCAACGGACTCAATCCGAACATGGTTCGCAAGTGGGTTATCGATGCCGAGGCGCTCCCAGATTCCGAGGTAGAGCGCCAGGTCGGCTTTGGGCCGGCGAGCGAACAGCCGGCTGCCGTGGCCGCCTCGACGCCGGGCTTCGTTGCACTCGCTCTGAAGCCAGCCTCGGCCACTGCTGAGATTCGGATCGAGCTGACCCGGGGCACAACGGCGATCAAGGTCTGCTGGCCGACGTCAGCCGCTGCAGAGTGCGCCGTCTGGCTGCGTGAGATGCTGAGGTGATCCGGGTCGATGCCGTGTGGCTGGCGGTGGAGCCACTGGACATGCGTGCAGGTGCCGAAGCCACGCTGGCGAGGGTGGTCAACGTCTTCGGCGCGGCGAGACCGCACCACGTCTACCTGTTCGCCAACCGCCGTGCCAACCGCATGAAGGTGCTGGTGCACGACGGCATCGGCGTGTGGCTGGCCGCGCGCCGGCTCAACACGGGGCGCTTCGTCTGGCCCCGTGAGGGCAGCGCGACCGTGACGCTCAGCCGTGCGCAGCTCGACGCCCTGGTGCTGGGGCTGCCCTGGCAGTGCATCGGAGAAGCCGGTGTCATCATGGTGCTGTAGCGGGGATCAATTGCGGGATGCGCCGATGGTGGCGCAGCCGCTGCGCTGGCACGATCGACCGCGTGATCACCGACGCCCGCCTCGACACGCTGGATCCTGAGCAACTGCGCCAAGAGATGCGCGCGCTGCTGGCCGAGGTGGCGCAAGGACGAGATCATCGAGCAGCAGCGCCGGAAGCGCTGCTCAAGCAGGCCACGATCGACAAGCTCACGCACGAGATGGCCGTGCTCAAGCGCATGAAGTTCGCGGCCACGTCCGAGGCCTTCAACCCCGAGCAAAGGAGCCTGCTCGAGGACATCCTCGACGAGGATCTCGCTGCGCTGACGCGCGAGATCGAGCAGCTCGATACGAGCAAGAAGCCGCCCTAGGACAAGCAGCAACCGAAGCGCCAGGTGCTGCCGCCGCAGCTGCCCCGGCGCGAGATCCACCACGAGCCCGAGAGCACGACGTGCGGCTGCGGCTGACAGATGAAGCGCATCGGCCAGGACGTGGCCGAGAAGCTCGACTACACGCCCGGTGTCTTCACGGTCGAGCGCCACATCCGCGGCAAGTGGGTGTGCTCGCACTGCGAGACCCTGGTGCAGGCGCCTGTTGAGCCGCACATCATCGACAAGGGCCTGCCCACGCCGGGGCTGCTGGCCCAGGTGCTGGTGGCCAAGTACCTGGAGCACCAGCCGCTGTACCGCCAGGAGGCGATCTACGAGCGCGCCGGCTTGCTGATCTCGCGCTCCACGCTGGCGGGCTGGGTGGGCCAGTGTGGAGTTCAGCTGCAGCCGCTGGTGGACGCACTCACGGCCGAGCTGCTGCACCACGGCGTGCTGCACGCCGACGAGACCCCGGTGGCGATGCTCAAGCCGGGGCTGGGCAAGACGCACCGCGCCTACATCTGGAGCTACTGCACGACAAGCTACAGCGCCGCGCAGGCGGTCGTCTTCGACTTCGCTGAGAGCCGCGCCGGGCAGCATGTGCGCGACTTCCTCGGGCTGCGGGACGGCCGGGGCTGGAAGGGCCGTCTCGTCACCGACGACTACAGCGGCTACAAGGCCTGCTTCGAGCTGGGCGTCGTGGAAGCCGGCTGCATGGCGCACGCACGTCGCAAGTTCCACGAGCTGTGGGCCAACCACGGCAGCCGCGTGGGCGAGCAGGCGTTGAAGAGCCGTCCCCGTTCAAGCTAAACCCTCACCACCTCATCTCGGGACCGCACACTTAGCCCCTGTGAAATCGTCTGCGATGCAGCCCAGCAGCATGAACATCCTTTAAGACAAGAAAGCACGAAGAAGGGCTCTGCGCGAGCCCCTTCCGGATTCCGGTCACGGTGCTGGAGTGAGCCCAGGCCACTGTATAGCAGCCGCACTCCTGCTGTCAGGTCACCAACTGATCGGCCATTGGACCTGCAGTGCGAGCTTCAGGCCTTGCCCGCCGCCCAGTACGTGCGCACGTTGCAGAACTCGCGCACGCCCGCCGCGGCCAACTCGCGGCCGTAGCCGGACTTTTTGGTGCCGCCGAAGGGTAAGCGTGCGTCCGACGCCGAAATGGCATTAATGAACGCTGCTCCCGAGGTGACGCGCTTGGCCAGCTGCACGCCGCGCTGCCTCGACGCAGTCCAGATGCTCAGCGACAGACCGAACGGCGTGGCGTTGGCCAGCTCGATGGCATGGCCGTCGTCGCGGGCGATGGCGATTGCGGCCGCCGGGCCGAAGGTTTCCTCGTCGAACACTGCCATGCCCGGCCCCGTGTCGCCCAGCACCGTGGGCTCGAAGTAGTAGCCCGGCGCATCAATCGCCTTGCCGCCAGCCAACAGCTTTGCGCCGGCGGCCACGGAGTGATCGATCTGGCGCTGCAGCGCCTCGCGCAGATCGCCGCGTGCCAGCGGGCCGACCTGCGTGGACCGGTCGGTCGGGTCGCCCACCTTCAAGGCGCGCACGCCCTGCACGAACAGCTCGGTGAAGCGATCGGCTACCGAGGCCAAGACGATGAAGCGCTTGGCGCACACGCAGCTCTGGCCTGAGTTGTGATACCGGGCCTTCACGGCAGCGGCGGCAGCGGCGGGCACGTCGGCGTCGTCGAGTACGACGAAGGCGTCCGAGCCGCCCAGCTCCAGCACCGACTTCTTGGACTCGCGCCCCGCGGCGGCACCCACGGCCGCACCTGCCCGGTTGGAGCCGGTGAGCGTGACAGCCGCGATGCGGTCGTCTGCAATCAGGCGGTCGATGGTTGCGGGCACGTCAGACTCGGCCACCACCAGCGTCGTCACCAGGTTCTTCGGCAGCCCGGCATCGATGAACAGTTGCTCAAGCGCCAAGGCGCAGCCGGTGACATTGGGCGAGTGCTTGAGTAGCACGCCGTTGCCCGCTGTCAGTGACGGTATAGCAAAACGCATGACCTGCCACACGGGGAAGTTCCAAGGCATCACGGCCAGAACCAGGCCGACGGGCTCGTAACTGAGCCAGGCGTCGGCGCCGTCGATGGCCACCTTCTCGTCGCCCAGCAGGCGCTGTGCGTTGTCGGCGTAGTACAGCGCCGTGACGGCGGACTTCTCCATTTCACCGGCGGCCTCAGCCAGCGGCTTGCCCATCTCCGCGGTGACGAGCTGTGCAAAGGCGTCCTTCTGGCGACGCAGTTCATCGGCCAAGCGCCGCACGGCGGCAACGCGCACTTCCAGCGGTTGCAGGCCCCAGGCCTTGGCGGCCTCGTGGCCGGCGGCCACGGCCAGATCGATCTGCGAGGGCGCCCAGCCCTCGTAGGTTTTGAGTGCGGCGCCGGTGGCAGGGTTGAGGGTGGTGATGAGATTTGTCATGGCTGTTCCTTTTTCTAGGTTGAAGCAGGTCCGCCGGCCTAGCACGCGCAGGCCAGTAGTAAGTAAGGTGCTAGGGGGATGCGCAGCGCGCTCAGCGGTTGCCTGGCGTCACCAATACGTCCAACAGATGGGTATCGAGTGCTTGGGGCGGGCGCTGCAGTTGCCCACTGCCCGCCTTCTCGCGCGCGGCATCGCGCAGGTGCAGCCGCATGAAATCAGCAGCCGCCTCGCGCTGGCCGGACAGGAGCAGGTCGATCAGCACCAAGTGCTCCTTGCAGCGCCGCGCCGTGGCCGTGCGGTCCACGGCCTTGCGGTACTCCATGAGTCGACGTAGCCGGTTCACTCGCTTGAGCGCGTCGGCCATGAAGACGTTGCCGGAGAGGGCGGCAATGGTCTCGTGCAGCCGCGAGTTGGCGTCAAAGATCTGCACCGGCGACGCCCACTCAGCGGCTCCGTCCACCAGCGCCTGCTGCTCGCTGCGACACCTTCGCAGCGCCGCCTCGTCCAGCGTCCAGGTCGGCTCCAGGATCGCCGCCGGCTCCAGCAGGATGCGCATTCTGTAACCCTGGTCGTAGGCGGCGCCCGAGGTTAGCATCGGCAGGAACTGCCAGCCATTGCCTGGCAGCCGCTCGATCCAGCCTTCGTGCGTGATACGGCGCAGAACCGCAGCCAGCCGCGTACGCGTGACGTCATAGCGACGCATGAGCTCGTTTTCCGTCAACCGTTCGGGTAGCCGCCCTTCCAGGCGGTCCTCTGCAATCTTGAGATACGTCGGCTCGTCATCATCGGCCGGGGGCAGCGCCAGGGCAGGTGTGGCCTGCACCCGGGCACTCACGGCATAGCCCCCTTCCGGCCGAGGTTCGATAACCTGCCGTTGAGCCAGCAACTGCAGCGCCTCGCGCACCGGCGAGCGCGAGACGCGAAAGCGCTCAGCGACTGCCCGCTCGGGTAACGGCGTGCCTGCAGGCACCTGCTCCTCGGCCAGCCAGGTTTCGATGCTGGCAGCCAGCTGCTCAGAAAGTCCACGTGCCATGTTCATGATTATCGACTTCGTGCATGCGCGCCTGGCTGCCTGACGTCCGTCAGTCCGCCTGGATACCGCGCGTTTTGATCACCTGCCCCCAGCGCTGCGACTCGGCAGCGATGAAGCTGGTGAAGGCGTCGGGTGAGCCGCCGCCGATCACGTTGCCCGGGTCGGTGATGCGCTTGGCCAAGTCCGGCTCCTGCAGCGCCTTGTTGATGGCCTGGTTGAGCTTGGCAACGATGGCCGGCGGCGTGCCCTTGGGCGCCACGATGCCGAACCAGTTAGAGATCTCCATGTCCTTGATGCCCAGCTCGGCGAAGGTTGGCACGTCCGGGAGCGAAGGCAGCCGCTTGTCGTTGGCCACGGCCAGTGGACGCATGCGCTGAGGGCTGGCCTTGATGTAGCCCATGGCCGCCGGGACCATGTCGAACATGTAGTCCACCGTGCCGCCGAGGAGGTCGTTCGTGGCCGGGCCGCCGCCGCGGTAGGGAATGTGCACGCCGTCGGTGCCGGAGGAGATGTTGAACATCTCGCCGGCCAGATGGAACGCGCCGCCGGAGCCTGCAGAGGCGTAGCTAAGCTTGCCCGGCGCGGCCTTGGCCGCCGCCACCAGGTCCTTGACGCTCTTGTACGGCGACTTGTCGGCACTGACGACCAGCACCAGTGGCCCTTTCTCGATCAGCGCCACGGGTACGAGGTCGCGCTGCGGATCGTAGGTGAGCTTGGGGAACAGCGTCTTGTTGACCGCCAGCGGCGCGAAGTTGCCGATGCCAATGGTGTGGCCGTCGGGCGTGGCGCGGGCAATGGCGTCCGTGCCGATGTTGCCGTTGCCACCCGGCTTGTTGTCCACAACTACGGACTTGCCCAGGATCACGGCCAGCTTCTCGCCGAGCTGGCGTGCCCGCGTGTCGGAGCTCCCGCCTGCGGCGTAGGGCACGATCAGGGTGATCGTCTTGCTGGGATAGTCCCGGGCCGCATCTTGTGCCAAGCCCAGCGCGGGCCAGGCCAGGACGGTGCAGGTGGCGGCCAGCAGGGTGCGGCGCGCGGTGTTGGATGCCGTCATGTGTCTCCTCCAAAGGTCCGAGGTGGGTGATCAGAGTGCGCGGGCCACAGCGTCGCCGAAAGCCTTGCAGCCCATCGCGCCGCCCAGGTCCGCCGTGCGGGTGGCGGGGTTGGCCAAGACGCGGTCCACAGCTGCTTCGATGGCGGTGCCGGCTTCGAAGAGGGCTGGCACGTTGCGGTGCTCGCCCATCCACTGCGCCAGCATTGCGACCGACAGGATCATGGACGTCGGGTTGGCCTTGTCCTTGCCCTGGATATCGGGTGCCGAGCCGTGCTGAGCCTGAGCGCAGCAAAGGTTGTCGCCGGCCATTACCGAGCCGGCCAGCCCCAGGCTGCCGGACAGTTCGCTGGCCAGGTCGGAGAGGATGTCGCCGTAGAAGTTCTCGGCGACCATCACGTCGAAGCGCTCAGGGTTGCGAACCAGATAGGCGGTGGATGCGTCGACCAGCAGGTCGTCGAACTGCACCTCGGGGAAGTCCTTGGCGACCTGGCGTGCGCACTCCAGGAACAGCCCGTCGGTCATGTGGAAACTGTTGGCCTTGTGGATGGCCGTGACCTTCTTGCGGCGCTTCATTGCCAACTCAAAGGCTCGGCGTGCGATGCGCTCGCTGCAGTGACGTGTGATCTTACGCACCGAGAGGGCCATATCGGGGGTGGGCATCATCTCGCCCCAACCCTGGGCCATGTTGCGGTCCGGATAGAAGCCCTCGGTGGCCTCGCGCATGATCACGAGGTCCATGCGCTTGCCCGGCTTCATGTTGGACTCCAGGAAGTCGCGCGTGCGCGCCGGGCGCACGTTGGCATAGAGGTCCAGCTGCACGCGGAAGGCCGCAGAGATGTTGCGCCCGCCCTTTTCAGGCTTCGGGTAGTCGGCGTGCGACTGCGTGCCCAGGATGATGCCGTCGTAGCCGCGGGCCTTCTGCAGCACCTCCTCGCGCAGCGTGGTGCCGTGCTTTTCCAGACTGACGAAGCCCACATCCTCGTAGTCGAACTGCAGGCCCAGCTTGAACTTGGCGTCTGCGGCCTGGAGGACGTTCACGGAGGCTGCAACGATCTCGGGGCCGATGCCGTCGCCGGGGAGAACCAGAATTTTCATGATCAGTACTTTGGTGGTGAAGTGAGGGGAATGTGACGCCGTGCTACGTCAGTCGAGCTTGATGCGGGCGTCCTTGATGACCTTGGACCAGCGGCTGGACTGCGCCTTCATGAACTCGCCCAGCTGCGCAGGCGTGCCGCCGACGGGAATGGCGCCAATGGCGTCCAGCTTGGCCACAACGGCAGGGTCCTTGAGCACCGCGTTGACCTCGGTGTTGAGCCACTGCACCGCCGCGGCCGGCGTGTTGGCCGGTGCCAGGAAGCCGTACCAGGCCGGCACGTCGAAGTCCTTGATGCCCTGCTCGGCAAAGGTAGGGACGTTGGGCAGCTCGCGCAGGCGTTGGCTGGCCGCCACCCCGACGGCCCGCACCTTGTTGCCCTTGACATGAGGCAGAGCCGACGTCGAGGTGTCAAACATCAGGTCGATCTGGCCGCCGATGAGGTCCGTCATCGCCGGGGAGCTGCCCTTGTACGGGATGTGCACCAGATCGGTCTTGGTTTGCAGCTTGAAGAGTTCGCCTGCTAAGTGCACCGAGGTGCCCGAGCCGCCGGAGCCGAAATTGAGGTCGCCCGGCTTGGCCTTGGCGGCGGCCACCACGCCGGCCACGTCCTTCATGGGCGAGGAGGCCGGAACGATGAGGACCGTGGGTGCATTGGCGATATGCACCACTGGCACGAAGTCCTTGTCCGAGTTGTAGCGCAGGCTCGCGTAGAGGTGCGGGTTGGCCGACAGCGTGAACTGGCCCAGCAGGAAGGTGTAGCCGTCAGCCGTGGCGCGCGCAGCTGCCTCGTTGCCGATGTTGGTACCGCCTCCGCCGCGGTTGTCGATGACGAAACTCTTGCCCGTGCGCTCGGTGAGCTTGGTCGTAATCATGCGGGCGACGTTGTCGCTGCCGCCGCCGACAGCGAAAGGCACGATCACGGTGATTGGCTTGGCAGGATAGGTCTGCGCCTGGACGATGGATGGCAGCATGGCGAGGGCAGGGGCGCCCAGCGCTAGCCCGAGAGCAAAACGTCTGTTCATGGCAGTGATTCCTGAAAAAGGTGAGGCGGCGGCTTCAGAACGGCTGCAGGACCGTTGCGACGTGTTCGACCCGCGGCGCGGTTTCAAAGCAATGAGCTACCAAGCGGCGCCAGCCCTGGAAGTCCTCGGAGTTGCGGAAGTGGACGGTGTGGTCCTCAACGGTCTCCCACTGCACGACCAGCCGGTAGTGCGTGAGTTGTTCGATACCGCGCTGCAGCGACAGGCCGTGGCAGCCCTTGGCGCGCTGGAACAGCGGTGCGGCCTCGGCCACGCCCTGCTCGAACGCGGACTCCATGCCGGGCTTCACGGCGATGTGGGCGATTTCGAAAATCACTTGTTGTGCTCCGCGGAGACGAAGTTGGTCACGCCGGTCTCGGTGAGCGTGCGCGTGGCGTCCAACCGGGCATAGATCCACAGGATCTTCATCGGCTGCGTGTCAGAGAGGTTGCGGAAGCGGTGCGAGAGGTTGGGCGGCAGCCAGGTGGTGTCCAGCGGCTGCAGCCGCACCGACTCCTGGCCTTCGACATCAAGCATGGCCTCGCCTTCGAGCAGCATCACGCTTTCTTCGCAGTTGTGGCTGTGGAAAGGGATCTTGGTGCCCGGCCCGAAAGTCGTGATGCCGTTGATGAACGCCTTGGCCCCCACCGACGGACCAACCAGCGGCGTGGTGCTGGCGCCGCCGCCCCGGTCATGGCTTTTGATGCTGGAAGGCCGCAGCACGGCAGCCTTGGGCTGTTGGGTTTCAGACATAGTTTGTCTCTTGGGCGTTGGAAAAGACGGTGATCAGGCTGAGGCGAAGACGGCAAAGCCGTAGAGCTCGGCGGGATTGCTCACCAGGATGCGGTTCAGCACCGCGGCGTCGACCCAGGACTGCAAGGCGGCCAGGCTGGCCGACAGGTCCACGGATCGGAAGGGTTCAATGCGGGCGGGATTACGGTCGCGCCCACCGCCGGTATGCGGCCAGTCCGAGCCCCACAGCAACCGGTCGGGGCGGGCCTGCGCTAGCGTGCGCACCAGCAATGCCAGGTCGGCGTGGTGCGGCTCATCGGCCGACACCCGGTAGAAGGCGGAGAGCTTCAGCCAGATGCAGCCCGTGGCCAGCAGATCCAGCAGCGTCTGCAGCGGCGCCGCCGCTGCGTCAGTCTGCTCTGCACGCAACCCACCGAAGTGATCCAGCACCACCGGCACTCGGAACTGTTCCAACGTCTGCGCAACGGTGGACAGCAGCGACGCAGCGCAATGAAGCTGCACGCACCAGCCCGGCAGGTCCACAAGGGCGGCGGCCCGTTGCAACTCGGCCAGCACGCGCGAAGGATCCGTCTCGTGGCGCACCTCCAAGTTCAGCCGGATGCCTCGCACCCCGGCGGCATGCAACACCAGCAGGTCATAGCGCGTCAGGCGCTCCAGGTCGACCACGGCAATGCCGCGGCAGCGCTCCTGGCCCAGCTTCGCAATGGCATTAAGCATGCACGCGTTGTCAGTGCCGTACACGCTGGGCTGCACAAGCACCACGCGCTCGACCCCCAGTCGAGCATGGCATTCGCGCAGAGCCGCAACGCTGGCCTCACCCGGGGTGTAGCTGCGCCCGCCGCTGTAGCGAAACCGGGCCGGCTCAAACACATGGACATGCGCATCAGTGGCGCCAGGTGGAAGCGCAGTTTGAGCCGGCAGAAGGGAAGCGCAAGAAGTCATGGTCTGCATGAGGCCTAAAAGCCCAAGTTCTGGCAAGCACCGCGATTGGTTTTGTGTGAGTCTAAAAGACCATCAAAAGAGATGCTAGTAAGAGCTTCTACCTAGAACGGGCAAGACTGTTGTGCCTTACCTGTGGGCGCGATAGGCCCTTGCAAAAAGTACATCACCCTGTGTGGATAGGCGTTCGTCAGCAGGGATGCGCCGCAAAAGTCAAGCTGGAGCAAGAAACAAGAAGGAATTTGATATCTCCAAAGTGCCAGATGTTCAGTGCCGGCCACACCTCTCCAGATCTGCGGTGTGCCCCCGGCGCCCCCACTTCACGACGCGGCTGAGAGCACGGGCCGCTGTGCGCTGCCGGCGCTGACGTCCCTCCTATGCAGGTCCAGTGGGGGAGGCTGCACGCTGCACGCTGGGTCGCGCCGGCTTGTAGACATTGAATTTGTGAAGTCCGTGGATCCGTGCCGGCGTGATGAGCAGGCCGTGCCACGGCGTCAGGCTAGATGACGTGCTGCTCGAGTTCGGCTTCGTTGAGGTGGCGGCGCCGTGTGATCTCGCGTTCATCGCCGGGCTGGTGATCCCGGTAGACGGCGGACCGGCAGCGTTCCGATGCGCATGCCAGGGTTGGCCTTAGAGCCGGGTGGGCTGGCCGCCTGCAGCGTAACCTCGGGATGATCGACAACGATCTAGCGCAGCGTCAGAAGGTGCTCCTCCTTCAACGAGCGAGGCCTGCCGCCCAAGTTCGCCTCGCCAGCACGACCCCGATCCTTCTTGGCGGCACCCATAGCGACCTCCAGTGACAAGGGTGCCGAAGCGCTACAGCTTCACCGCCTTGCCCGTGAACGCTGCCATGCGCGTGTGATCTGTCTTCGTCGTCATTGCCTGTCGTCTCTCATGATGGTTCCCAGGCAAGTTTCCTAGGAACCCAAGCGACCTCAAGTTGTATTGGATGTCTACAAAGGGCAGAGAAGGGTGGTGCGGCGCCCGCTGAGTTCGTCGACTGCCGAGGGTGCTTCGCCTGCATGGGTGGCAGCAAAGGGGAAACCCCTAGAGCAACTTCGTTGACGCGCCAGAGTGCGCTCTGTATTGTTCTAACTACTCTGATGATACAACAGGTCGACTGGTTGATCGATCCGGCAGGACCGCTTCTAAGGGCCTCGGCGTCAGCTTCCAAGCACTTCTTTGTCTCCCATATACCTAGAGGATGTTTCTGTGAACTCAAAATTTTCCAAGACCATGAAGGGCCTGACTGCAGCTGCACTTGTAGCGATGTCGCTGTCGGCAAATGCGTTCGAGAACGTGAAGTTCATGGTCCCTGGTACGCCTGGTGGAGGGTTCGATGCAGCCGCCCGGGCGTTAGGCAAGGCTCTGCAGGAGGCGGGGCAGGCCAAGGTAGTCAACTTCGAGTACAAGCCCGGTGCGGGTGGGGCAATCGGGTTGGCTCAATTCGTCAATGCGAGCAAGGGCGATCCGAATGCATTGATCGTTGTCAGCGCTAACACGGCCACCGGCATCCTGCAAACCAAAGCACCTGTTACTTTGGCTCATGCAACTCCGGTTGCCCGCCTCTTCACCGAATACAACGTTATTGCTGTCAATACGAACTCGCCTTTCAAGACGGCGGGCGATCTGATGGCCGCCATGAAAAAGGATCCGACCAGCATCAAATGGGCGGGAGGCTCCAAGGGATCGGTGGATCACATCGGGGTCATCGAGATGGCCCAGACAATTGGCATCCCGAGCGACAAGGTCAACTACAGCCCGATGGGCGGTGGCGGCGAGACGGCCGCCGCGTTGCTTGGTGGACATGTGAATGTGCTGACTGGCGGCTATCCGGAGATTCAGAAGTTCGTGGCTGCCGGACAGATGCGTCTTCTGGCCGTCGCCTCTCCGCAGCGACTGCCGGGAGTAGAGGCTCCGACACTGAAGGAGCAGGGCATCGATGTCACGACGGGCAATTTCCGCGTCTTCTATGCCCCTCCCGGTATTTCCGCGGCCCAGCAGGCAGAACTGGTCAATGCCGTTTCAAAGGCGGTTCAGACTCCTGTTTGGCAAAACGCCCTCAAGGCGAATCTCTGGACACAAACGCTGCTCACGGGCAAGGACCTGGACGCCTTCGTTTCTTCTGAGAACAATCGCCTTGAAAAGGCGCTCAAGCTTGTTGGCCTGCTGTAAATGAAGACACGTATCCAGCCCATTCACTTGGCGCTCGGCGTAGCTGCTCTTGCGCTGGCTCTCTGGCTCGTGATCGGAGCAATGATGCTGCCCGTGGACAAAGGTTACACCGTCGTTGGAACACGGGTCTTTCCCTTGGGCGTAGCTTTGCTAATGGGTGCCGTCGGCATGGGGCTGGTTACGCAGGCAATCACCGGCGGGTTTCGTTTGCTTGGCAAGGAACCGGAAGTTGCGGAAGCGAAACTCGCCCGCCAACGTGTGCACGCAGTCGTTTGGGTCTCCGCAGGCCTCCTCGTTGATGCATTGGTAATAGAGCATGTGGGCTTCGTTTTTGCCTCTACCGTGCTGTTTGCGTTGGCCGCCCGCGGCTTCGGCAGCAAGCGGTGGGCGTACAACGTCGTCATAGGACTTCTGCTGTCCTGGCCGATTTACATAGGCTTTACGATGGGCTTGGGATTGTCGCTTCCCGGCCTGCTCAAGCCGTGGCTATAAACTGAGTACAAGATTATGTTGGATATCTGGGCCGCATTGCTTGCGGGGTTCAGCTCCGCGCTCACGCCGGTGAATCTGGCTTGGGGTTTTACGGGATGCCTGTTGGGTACGATGATCGGCGTGCTCCCTGGCATCGGACCTGCCCTTACGGTTGCGATGTTGCTGCCCCTGACCACCAAGGTGGAGCCGACGGGCGCACTAATCATGTTTGCGGGTGTGTACTACGGTGCGATGTTTGGCGGCTCAACGACGTCCATCCTGCTGAACACACCGGGGGAGTCATCGTCGATGGTGACGGCCATGGAGGGCAACCTCATGGCCAAGAACGGACGAGCGGGACCTGCTCTCGCTACGGCTGCCATCGGCTCATTCGTGGCAGGCACGATTGCTACCGTCCTTGTGACGCTGTTCGCCCCGACTATCGCCAATTTCGCGCTCCGATTCGGTCCGACCGAGTATTTCTCCATCATCGTGCTCGCGTTCGTGACTGTCTCGGCGCTGCTGGGGTCGTCGATGCTGCGTGGAATGGCCAGCCTGGGGCTGGGCCTGTCGATCGGTCTGGTCGGCATGGACTCGGTATCCGGATTCGCGCGCTACACCTTGGGCGTTCCAGAACTGATTGATGGCATCGAGGTCGTGCTAGTTGCTGTTGGACTCTTCGCTGTTGCGGAGTCCCTGTACAACGTTCTTTACGACGGACAGGAAGAGGGAGGCATGCATCGCATGTCTTCGTTGCGGATGACGACGGACGATTGGCGTCGCTCCCTTCCGGCCTGGATAAGAGGTACGGCGATTGGCTTTCCGTTCGGATCGATCCCTGCAGGCGGCGCCGAGATCCCTACGTTCCTGTCGTACGCCGCGGAGCGCAAACTCAGCAAGCACCCGGAGGAATTCGCTCCATCAAAGGGCCGGGGGGCGATCGAAGGTGTTGCGGGTCCGGAGGCAGCCAACAACGCGTCGTCCACCGGTGCCTTGGTGCCCTTGTTGACGCTGGGCATTCCGACTTCGGCAACCGCCGCTGTCCTTCTGGCGGCGTTCCAGAGCTACAACCTGCAGCCGGGGCCGCTGCTGTTCATGACCTCGAGCGACATCGTCTGGGGGCTGATCGCATCGCTTTATGTGGGCAACGTGATCCTCCTAATCTTGAACCTGCCATTGGTCCGGGTATGGGTCCGGTTGCTCACAATTCCAAAGCACTTTCTTTACGCAGGAATCCTGGTTTTTGCGACCATTGGCGTCTATGCGATGCGTCAGTCAACGTTCGATCTGCTACTGATGTTCGCCATCGGGTGGGTTGGAGTTGCCATGCGACGGTTTGACTTCCCCGTCGCACCGGTCATCGTGGGCATGATCCTGGGGCCGATGGCCGAGAAGCAGCTCCGTCTTGCGCTGGGTCTTGCCCAAGGAGATTGGCTGGTCTTCTTCAAGCAGCCGATTTCCGGCGTGCTCATGACGATCACCATCCTGGTTCTGTTCGTGCCGTTCTTCCTTCGAAAGCGGGGCATACGACTGGGCGAAGACGA
This sequence comes from Caldimonas tepidiphila, assembly GCF_003569765.1. Taxonomy (GTDB): domain Bacteria; phylum Pseudomonadota; class Gammaproteobacteria; order Burkholderiales; family Burkholderiaceae_C; genus Caldimonas; species Caldimonas tepidiphila. The sequence continues at coordinate 34,578 of NZ_QXMG01000054.1, forward strand.
TTGATGCAGTCGCACAAGGTTCTACGCGTTGCTGATGCCGACAAGTGCTTCGCTTCCGGAGGGGCCGTCCTTCATCGCCGGGGTGTCGCTCGGTTCGGGTGCCACCCTCAGTTCTATCGCGATGGAGAACGCCTTGCTGCAGTCGATCATCATCTACGGTATCAACGTGGCCAATTTCTTCAAGCGCCCCGTCTGGCGGGCGCGGTCGCTAATCACGATCGTCGTCGTGCTCGCGCTGATGGCGTTGCTCTCACTGAAGCGTCGCCAGCCCTTGCGGGCAGTGGCCGCCTGAGGTCGTGCCGTGCGTTCCGGCATGCCCACACCCGGAATGAATGCCGATCCCAAGGAGTCGAGCACGAGGGCGTCGCCCCGCTCCCTTCGCGAGCTGTTCTGGTTCTTCAGCCTGCTGGCGCTGCAGGGGTTCGGGGGCGTCATGGCGATCGCGCAGCGTGAGCTAGTCGAGCGCAGGGGCTGGCTCACGCGGGAGCAGTTCCTGGCGGAGTGGTCCGTGGCGCACGTGCTGCCCGGCCCCAACATCGTGAACCTCGGCGTGATGCTGGGCGAGCGCTATTTCGGGGTCCGGGGAGCGCTGGCAGCCGTGGCCGGGCTGCTGACGCTACCCCTGGTTATCGTGCTGCTGCTGGCGTGGGCCTTCGGCGCCCTCGGCGCCCAGCCCGCCGTGGCCGCGGCGCTGAAGGGGGTGGCGGTCGCCGTCGCGGCTCTGATTGCCGCAACGGCCTGCAAGCTGCTGCCCGCCTTGTCCCAGCACCCGGCAGGCCTGCCGTTCTGTGCCGTCGCCGCCGCGGCCACCCTGCTGGCTGTCGTCCACTGGCGATTGCCCTTGCCGTCGGTGCTGCTGGGGGTAGGCGGCGTCGCGGTGGGCTGGACCTGGGTGAAGCTGAGGCAAGGATGACGACGTTCACGTGGGCGGACCTGCCGGGGCTGAGCGGCCATCTCATGATGTTGTCGCTGATGGCGGTGGGCGGGGGCGTCGCAGTCGTCCCCGACATGCACCGTTTCCTGGTGGCCGAATCCGGCTGGCTGGACGAGGCCCAGTTCACCGGGTCGGTCGCGCTGGCGCAGGCCTCGCCCGGGCCCAACGTGCTGTTCGTGGCGCTGATGGGCTGGCACGTCGCGATGAACATCCAGCAGCCCGCGTGGGCGCCATGGCTGGCGGCGCTGTGCCTGTTCTCGATGATCGCACCCAGTGCCCTGCTCGCCCTGGCGACCACGCGCTGGGTCCGGCGCCATCGCGAGCACCGGCTCGTGCAGGCCTTCCACCTCGGCATGGCGCCCGTCGTGATCGCCCTCCTGCTGGCTTCGGCCTGGTTCCTGTTCCCCGCGGTCGACACCCCCGATGGACGTATCGCGGGCGCGGTGAGCGGGGCCGTCGCCTTCTGCCTGTTCCTCAGGACCAAGGTCCCGGTTTGGATGGTGCTGCTCGCGGCCGCCCTGCTCGGGGCCGGGACGCTGACGTAGCGTCCTTCCTCCACCCGCGGGTTCCGAGCGGGTCCGGCTGCCGGGCCCGGACTGCCGCGGCGCTCGACCTCCGAAGACTCTCATGCCCACTCCTTCCCTGTCCCCTCGCGTCGCCGCTACCGGTGGATGGCCCCCGGGCGCCACCGACGTGCACGTGCATGTCTTCGATCCCGCCCGCTTCGGCTACTGCGCCGGGCGAAGCTACACCCCCGGCAATGCCACCGTGGAGGCCTTGCTCGAGCGCCATGCCGGGCTGGGCATCGAGCGCGCCGTGCTGGTGCAGCCCAGTGTCTACGGCACCGACAACGGCTGCATGCTGGACGCGCTGGCGCGGCTCGGTCCCGAGCGCAGCCGCGGGATCGCCGTGGTGGATCTCGCGCGCACGAGCCGTGCCGAGCTCGTGGCGCTGCACGCGGCGGGCGTGCGCGGCATCCGACTGAATCTCGAGGTGCGGCACGAGGCCGATCCGGCGCGGGCCCGGAAGCAGCTCGAGCAGGCCGCTGCCCTGGTGGACCTGCCCGGCTGGTGCGTGCAGGTGTACTGCGCTGCGAGCCTGCTCGACAGCGTGGCCGCAGGCATCGATCGCTTGCGCGTGCCCCTCGTCCTGGATCACTTCGCGGGCCTGAATGCGCAGGACGCCGGCACCGCGAGCGGCACGTTGCGCACGCTGCTCGCACTGCTGGCCACCGGCCGCGTGTACGTGAAGCTCTCCGCCTTCTACCGAGCCTCGGCACAGGGGCCGCATCACGCGGACCTGGGGGCGCTCGTGGGCCCGCTGCTCGGCACCCGCCCCGACCGCCTTCTATGGGGCTCGGACTGGCCGCATACCTCGGGCGGGCGAGACCGCGATCCCGAGCGCATCGAGCCCTTCCGGCCCGTCGACCTGGCCGCCAGCCTCGACGCGCTCGCGTCCTGGGCCGCCGCTCCCCGCGCGCTCCGGCGCATCCTCGTGGACAACCCCGCCGAGCTCTACGGTTTCGCGCCGCCTGCCCGTGCCGATGGGTGCAAACCCGACAATTGATCTAAAAGAATGTTTAATACAATAAGTGCGCGATGATCAACATGCCGCTGCGGTCACCGGGAGCGGCGCAATTCTTGGAGACCCGCATGCAGCAACGATCGTTCAAGTTCACCCCGAGGCGCTGGACCCGGGGGCTGCTCGCCCTCGGGGTGGCTGCACTGTCCGCCCTTGCCGCACCGGTGGCTTCGGCCCAGGCCGCCTATCCGGCCAAGCCGGTGACCATCGTCGTCGGGTTCGCCCCCGGCGGGCCCAACGACGTGATGGCCCGCATCCTGGCGGCCAAGCTCAGCGCCAACCTCGGTCAGCAGTTCCTCGTGGACAACAAGCCCGGTGCCGGGGGAACCATTGGCACCGCTGCCGTGGCCAAGGCGCCCGCCGATGGCTACACGCTGCTCTTCAACAGCGCCCCCTTCGTCACGGCACCGGCTCTGTACGGCGGCAAGCTCACGTTCGACACGCTGCGCGACATCACCGGCGTGGCGAAGGTGGCGGAGTCGCCGCTGGTGCTGATGACGAGCCTGCAGTCGCCCCACAAGTCGCTCGGCGGAGTCCTCGCGGCCGGCAAGGCTAATCCTGGAAAGCTCAACTACGGCAGCGGCGGCATCGCCAGCACGCCCCACTTGGCGACCTCGCTGCTGGAGCTGACGACGGGTGCCAAGTTCCAGCACATCCCGTACAAGGGCGGCGGTCCCGCGCTGACGGGGCTGATGGGCGGCGAGATCGACCTGCTCCTTGACAGCATCACCTCGGGAGGCTCGTTCGTCACGGGCGGGAAGCTGAGGGCGCTTGCGGTGACCGGCTCCAAGCGGGCGTCCCGGCTGCCCGAGGTGCCGACCTTCGCCGAGGCAGGACTGCCCGACTACCGGATGGTTCACTGGGTGGGCCTGGCCGCGCCCGGCAAGACGCCGCCGGCCGTGCTCGACAAGCTGAACCAGGAGGTTGCGAAGGCCATGGCTGCAGAGGACGTCCAGGCGCGGTTCGCGGAGCTGGGCGCGGAGCCTGCGGTCGGCAGCCGCGGGCAGTTCAACGACTTCCTGAAGAACGAAGTCGCGAACTGGACCCGCGTCATCAAGCAGGCCGACATCCGTCCCGAATGAGGATGGGGGCGGCGCAGCGCTCGCCGTGAGTTGCGTGGGGCCGGTGGCTGGGCTGCCGGGCTCGATCAAGGGCCGCACCGGGAGGACTTCCCGGTGCGGCCCTTTCGTCTTGTGCGTCGTTTTCTGCTGCCCGAGCGGCGTGCGGCGGGGGTTAGGGTTAGCCCTCGCCCTCCGTTTTGTATTTAGTATTGTTTTAGTGCAATCGTCCCTCTACACTGCGAGGCATG
>NZ_KZ983965.1:0-403 GCF_003569765.1 Caldimonas tepidiphila
TCTTGGCCTTCATGATGTTGGGCAGCGTCACGTAGCGCGGCTCGTTCAGGCGCAGGTCGCTCGTCACGATCGCCGGCAGCCTGAGCTTGACCGTCTCCAGGCCCCCGTCGACCTCGCGCGTCACGGTTGCGAAGCCGTCGGCCACCTCGACCTTCGAGGCAAACGTCGCCTGCGGCCAGTCCAGCAGCGCCGCGAGCATCTGCCCGGTCTGGTTGCAGTCGTCGTCGATCGCCTGCTTGCCAAGGATCACGAGCTGCGGGGCCTCCTTGTCGACCAGCGCCTTCAAGAGCTTCGCCACCGCCAGCGGCTGCAGCTCGGCGTCCGTCTCCACCAGGATGCCCCGGTCCGCGCCGATCGCCATCGCCGTGCGCAGCGTCTCCTGGCACTGCGCCACGCCGCACGA
>NZ_KZ983965.1:413-35641 GCF_003569765.1 Caldimonas tepidiphila
ACCTTCACGTTGTAGTCGACCACGCGCTTGACCGGTACCAGTGCCTTCATGGAACGCTCTCCGTTGAATTGACGTTTACGTAAACGTCCTATTCTAGGGCGGCGTCCCGACGCTGGGCACCGCAAAAATAGAACGACCGTTCGATTCTAGCGGAAGCATGTCACGCCGTGCCAAGCCTGCCGAGCCCGCAGTCGCATTCCCGCCCCGCGGCCTGCCGACGCCGCCCCCCTGCGCTGCTAGACTGCCGCGCCACCTTCGCGACCGCCGATGCGCACCGAGCCCCCGACCTCCGCCGCCGCCCGCCCCGAACCGATGACGGTCGGGGTGTTCGACTCGGGCGTGGGCGGGCTGTCGGTGCTGCGGGCGCTGCACCGCGAGCTGCCGGGCGCGCGCCTCGTCTACGTCGCCGACTCCGGCTACGCCCCCTATGGCGAGCGCCCGCGCGACTACGTGCTGCAGCGCAGCCAGGTCCTTACCGAGTTCCTGCAGGCGCAGGGCGCGCGCGTGATCGTCATCGCCTGCAACACCGCGACGGCGGCTGCCGGGCAGTGGCTGCGCGAGCACTACCCCGACACCTGCTTCGTCGGCGTCGAGCCGGGCCTCAAGCCTGCCGTTACCGCGAGTCGCAATCGCATCGTGGGCGTGATGGCGACACAGGGCACGCTCGCGAGCGAGAAGTTCCAGGCGCTGCGCCGCCCGCTCGAGGCACAGACGCGCATCGTCACCCAGGCCTGCACCGGCCTCGCGGGCGCGCTCGAGCGCGGCGACCCGCAGGCAGGCGAGGTGCAGGAGCTGGTGCGGCGCCACTGCGCGCCCTTGCGCGAGGCCGGCGTCGACACCGTCGTGCTCGGCTGCACGCACTACCCCTTCGCCACCGACGCGATACAGCGCGAACTCGGCCCCTCGGTGCTGCTGATCGACACTGCCGAGGCGATCGCGCGCCACACGGTGACGCAGGTGAGGCGCGTGCACGGCGCCCTGCCCTCGCCCGATGCGCCGGACGGCGTGAGCGCCTACACGAGCGGCCCAGTGGCGGTGCTCGAGAAGATCGCCGAGGCCTGGCTCGACTTCCCGATGTCGGTGCAGGCCCTGCCCTGAGCCGCGTCCGCGTCGCTCAGGCGGCAGCCTGGGCCGCCGCGCGCTGCCCGCGCGCGACGTCGAGCGGCCGCAGCATCAGCAGCGCGAGCACGAAGAAAGCCGCGGTCGACAGGATCGCGAGGCGATGGTTGCCGGCGGTCCACCAGGTCACGAGCCCGTAGGTCACCGGCCCGAGGATCGACGCCAACCGCACCGCGAAGGTCCACAGGCCGAAGAACTCCCCGAGGTGCTGCGGCGGCGCGAGCAGCCCGGTCAGCGCGCGGCCGGCCGACTGGCTCGACCCCATGCACAGGCCGGCGAGCAGCGCCGCGATCCAGAACAGCCAGGCCGAGGTGGCCGCCACGGCGAGCCCCGCCATCACCACCCAGCCGACGAGCGTCAGCGCGAGGGCGCGCTTGTGCCCGCTGCGGTCCTGCAGGTAGCCGAAGCCGAAGGCGCCGGCGGCCGACGCGAGGTTGACGACGAAGACCAGCGCCATGGTTTGCGCCTGCCGGAAGCCGAGCACCTGCTCGGCGTAGACCGCCGCGAGCGCGACCACCACCGCGATGCCCGCCTGGTAGCAGGCGGTGCAGGCAAGCAGGATCAGGAAGTCGCGGTAGGAGCGCACATGGCGCCAGGTGGCGGCAAGGCGTCGCCAGGAGGCCCGCCAGCCCGCATCGCCGCGCGCCTGCGGCACCGCCCGCTCGCGCAGCAGCGCGAAGGTGGCGAGCGAGGCCGCGCCGTAGACGGCGCTGGTGATGAGCATCGTCACCGGCACGAATTCGGTGGCGGGCAGGCCCTGCGCCTGTGCCCACAGCACGTAGCCGAGGCTCAGGCCGAGCGAGAGCATGCCGCCGAAGTAGCCGAGGCTCCAGCCCCAGCCCGAGACGCGGCCCATCGAGTCGGGTCGCGCGAGCTCCGGCAGGAAGGCGGCGATCAGCGATTCGCCGCAGGCGTAGAAGGTGTTGGACAGCACGATCGCCGCCACCGCGAGGCCGACGTCCCCCGCCTTCACGAAGGCCAGCGCCAGCGTGCCGGCAACGCAGCCGGCAGTGGTGAAGGCGAGCAGCCGCTTCTTCGCGGCATGCAGGTCGGCATAGGCGCCGAGCGCCGGCATCAGCACCATCGTGATCGCGCTCGACGCGGCCAGCGCCGAGGTCCACGCCAGCGTCGCCCAGGGTGCGTTGCCGGCCACGACGCCGACGAAGTAGGCGTTGAACACGGCGGTGAGCACGACCGTCGTGTAGCCGGAGTTGGCGAAGTCGTACATCGCCCAGCCCCACACCTCGCGCGGGCGCACGCCCTCGTTGAGCGCCGCCCTTGCACTTGCGTCCATCCCGCCTCTCCCGGGCGCTGCCGCCCTCCTCGCCGCGGCGCATGATGCCAGAAGGCGGGACCCGCAGGACCGCGATGCGCGGTCACAGGTCTCGCTCCCGGGGCCACCGCCGGGCTGCAAGGCCGGCCCCGGGAGCCGTGGCTTCGACGATGAACTCACGACACTTCTCGATGCGATTCCCCGGTGCAACCCTGTTGCGCCGCCCGCTTCCTGACGCCATGCTTACGATCAAACGAGGCGAATTACATCGATTGGAGGAGCGACATGAGCACGACAGTGGAGTTCTCGAAGCCTGTGGTGATCGACGAGGGCATCGCCTTCTGCGTGCGTCTGGCCGACGGGACCCGGCGCATCGCGGTCGCCACCAAGGCCCGCCTGGGGCTCAGCGAGGAGGCGCAGGGCCTGGCGCTGCTGGCCGCCTTCGTCCAGGCGTCCATCGCGCTCTGCGCGGAAGCCGCCCTGCTGGTGCAGTCCGGGGCGGTGGGGCCGGTCCTCTACCTCTGAGGAGGTCGCGCCCGGTGACGGCAGCGGGAAGCCCGCTGCAGCCGAGCCGAGGGCAGGCGCGCCAAGCGTGCCGGCTAACCCGGAAGCGTCCGGGGAGGACCGAGGTATCGAAGGGGGGAACCGGAGCCGGGCGCGCAGGTTCAGCGCGCCAGGTGACACGCCATGTGCCCGGAACCGGAATCGAACCGGTACGACCCTTTCGGGTCGGCGGATTTTAAGTCCGCTGCGTCTACCTGTTTCGCCATCCGGGCGGATGGGGCTCCCGATCGAAGGGACGGGCAAGAAAAAGCCCCGTCGAGCGGGGCTTTTCAACTGGAGGCGCGGGGCGGAGTCGAACCGCCCTGGATGGATTTGCAATCCACTGCATAACCGCTTTGCTACCGCGCCGCGTGCCCTTCTTCTCTCCGGTGCGGGACTGCGGCACCGGAAAAAAAGGGAAGCTTTGGCTTCCCTTCTTTGGAATCTGGAGCGGGAGACGAGTCTCGAACTCGCGACCTCAACCTTGGCAAGGTTGCGCTCTACCAACTGAGCTACTCCCGCATCGCTTCAACGTTTCGCTTCTGCGTCGCGCTGAAGCCGCTATTCTAGGACGACTTCAGCGCGGTGCGCAAGAGCTTTCGCGAAGTTTTTTCGTCAGTGCTTCATGACGTCGGTCTGCACGGCAGGAGCGTCCTTGGCGCCATCGACCACCTTGGCGGGCTCCTCCTCGGGCAGCGGCTGCGGTAGGGTCTCGAGCGCGACCTCGAGCACCTTGTCGATCCACTTGACCGGCACGATCTCGAGATGGTTCTTCACGTTCTCGGGAATGTCCTGCAGGTCCTTGACGTTCTCCTCCGGGATCAGCACCGTCTTGATGCCGCCCCGGTGGGCCGCCAGCAGCTTCTCCTTCAGGCCGCCGATCGCCGTGACCTCGCCGCGCAGCGTGATCTCGCCAGTCATCGCCACATCCGCGCGCACCGGGATGCCGGTGAGCGCCGACACGAAGGTGGTAGTCATCGCGATGCCCGCGCTCGGGCCGTCCTTGGGCGTCGCGCCGTCGGGCACGTGGATGTGGATGTCGCGCTTCTCGAACATCTCGTCCTTGATGCCCAGCAGGCGGGCGCGGCTGCGCACCACCGAGCGCGCGGCCTCGACCGACTCCTTCATCACGTCGCCGAGCTGGCCGGTGCGGATGATGTTGCCCTTGCCCGGCATCACCGCCGACTCGATCGTCAGCAGGTCGCCGCCGACCTCGGTCCACGCGAGACCCACCACCTGGCCGACCTGGTTCTCGCGCTCGGCCTGGCCGTAGCTGTAGCGGCGCACGCCCAGGAAGTCGTGCAGGTTCTCGTCGGTGACGACCACCGTGCCCTCGTACTTCTTAAGCGCCAGGCCCTTGACCACCTTGCGGCAGATCTTCGAGACCTCGCGCTCGAGCGAGCGCACGCCGGCTTCCCGCGTGTAGTAGCGGATGATGCCGCGCAGCGCGCCTTCGGTGACGTCGAGCTCCTCGTCCTTCACGCCGTTGTTCTTGCGCTGCTTGGGCAGCAGGTAGCGCTGGGCGATGTTGACCTTCTCGTCCTCGGTGTAGCCCGAGAGCCGAATGACCTCCATCCGGTCCAGCAGCGCCGGCGGGATGTTCAGCGAGTTGGACGTCGCCACGAACATCACGTCGCTCAGGTCGAAGTCGACCTCGATGTAGTGGTCGCTGAAGGTGTGGTTCTGCTCGGGGTCGAGCACCTCGAGCAGCGCGCTCGACGGATCGCCCCGGAAGTCCATGCCGAGCTTGTCGATCTCGTCGAGCAGGAACAGCGGGTTGCGCGTGCCGACCTTGGTCAGGCTCTGCAGCACCTTGCCCGGCATCGAGCCGATGTAGGTGCGGCGGTGGCCGCGGATCTCCGCCTCGTCGCGCACGCCGCCGAGCGCCATGCGCACGAACTTGCGGCCCGTGGCGCGGGCGACGGACTGGCCGAGCGAGGTCTTGCCCACACCCGGGGGACCGACCAGGCACAGGATCGGCGCCTTGACCTTGTCGACGCGCTGCTGCACCGCGAGGTACTCGAGGATGCGGTCCTTGACCTTCTCGAGGCCGTAGTGGTCCTCGTTGAGCACCTCCTCGGCATGGCCGAGGTCGTGCTTGATCTTGGTCTTCTTCGCCCAGGGCAGGTTGACCAGCGTGTCGATGTAGTTGCGAACGACCGTGGCCTCGGCCGACATCGGCGACATCAGCTTGAGCTTCTTGAGCTCGGCATCGGCCTTCTTGCGCGCCTCCTTGGGCATGCGCGCAGCCTGGATCTTCTTCTCGAGCTCCTCGAGATCGGCGCCCTCCTCGCCCTCGCCGAGCTCCTTCTGGATGGCCTTGACCTGCTCGTTGAGGTAGTACTCGCGCTGGCTCTTCTCCATCTGGCGCTTGACGCGGCCGCGGATGCGCTTCTCGACCTGGAGGATGTCGACCTCGTGCTCGAGTTGCTCGAGCAGCCGCTCCATGCGCGCCGACACCGACACCATGTCGAGGACGGCCTGCTTGCTCTCGAGCTTGAGCGGCAGGTGCGCGGCGATGGTGTCGGCCAGTCGGCCGGCGTCGTCGATGCCGGCGATGGAAGTGAGGATCTCGGGCGGGATCTTCTTGTTGAGCTTGACGTACTGGTCGAACTGCTGCGTGACCGCGCGGCGCAGCGCCTCGATCTCGGACGAGCCGGCGTCCTCGGGCGGCACCGGCTTGACCTGGGCGGTGAAGTGCTCGCCGTTGTCATCGATGCTCACGGTGCGTGCCCGCTGGATGCCCTCGACCAGCACCTTCACGGTGCCGTCGGGCAGCTTGAGCATCTGCAGGATGCTGGAGACGCAGCCGACCTCGAACATGTCCTCGGGCTTGGGCTCGTCCTTGCCGGCGGCCTTCTGGGCCACCAGCATGATCTGGCGGCCGGCTTCCATGGCGGACTCCAGCGCCTTGATCGACTTCGGACGGCCGACGAACAGCGGAATCACCATGTGGGGGAACACCACCACGTCCCGCAGCGGCAGCAGCGGCAGCTGGATCGGATCGGGGGGCAAAACGGGATGTCCGGACATCATGACCTCTCTTTCTCAAGCCGATCTTGGGCCTGAGGCATGGATTGCAAGACAGCCCCACTCAAGACAAAGCGGGTGTGGAGTGGCGCGCCGTCCCGGCCGCGCCACGCGGGAACACGTCAAGCGCTGGCTTTGTGCTCGCGGTAGACGAGCAGCGGCTTGGTGTTTTCCTCGATCGTGTTGTCGTCGACCACGACCTTGGCGACGCCCTCGAGCGCCGGCAGCTCGAACATCGTGTCGAGCAGCGCCTGCTCCATGATCGAGCGCAGGCCGCGCGCGCCGGTCTTGCGGGCGAGCGCCTTGCGCGCGATCGAGTTCAGCGCCGAGGGGCGCACCTCCAGCTCGACGCCGTCCATCGAGAACAGGCGCTGGTACTGCTTGACCAGCGCGTTCTTCGGCTCGGTGAGGATCTGGATCAGCGCGTCCTCGGTCAGCTCGCCGAGCGTCGCGATCACGGGCAGCCGGCCGACCAGCTCGGGGATCAGGCCGAAGCGGACCAGGTCCTGCGGCTCGACCTCGCGGAACAGGTCGGAGACCTTTCGCTCGTCCTTGCTCTTGACGCTGGCGCCGAAGCCGATGCCCGACTTGTCGGAGCGGTTCTGGATGACCTTCTCCAGGCCGTCGAAGGCGCCGCCGCAGATGAACAGGATGTTGGTCGTGTCGATCTGCAGGAAGTCCTGGTTCGGATGCTTGCGCCCGCCCTGCGGCGGCACCGAGGCCATGGTGCCCTCGACGAGCTTGAGCAGCGCCTGCTGCACGCCCTCGCCGGAGACGTCGCGCGTGATCGACGGGTTGTCGGCCTTGCGCGAGATCTTGTCGATCTCGTCGATGTAGACGATGCCGCGCTGCGCGCGCTCGACGTCGTAGTTGCAGTTCTGCAGCAGCTTCTGGATGATGTTCTCGACGTCCTCGCCGACGTAGCCGGCCTCGGTCAGCGTCGTCGCATCGGCGATCACGAAGGGCACGTTCAGCAGGCGCGCCAGCGTCTGCGCGAGCAGCGTCTTGCCGGAGCCGGTCGGGCCGATCAGCAGGATGTTGCTCTTGGCGAGCTCGACCTCGTCCTTGCGGGCGTTGCCGCCCATGTGCTTGAGGCGCTTGTAGTGGTTGTAGACCGCCACCGCCAGCGTGCGCTTGGCGGGGTCCTGGCCGATCACGTACTGGTCGAGGATGGACTTGATCTCGGAAGGCACCGGCAGCTCGCTGCGGGGGGTCTTCGCTTCGCCACCGTCGGCCGGGACTTCGTCACGGATGATGTCGTTGCACAGCTCGATGCACTCGTCGCAGATGAAGACGGACGGGCCGGCGATGAGCTTCTTGACCTCGTGCTGGCTCTTGCCGCAGAAGGAGCAGTACAGGACTTTCTCGCTGGAGGAGCCTTTTTTCTCGGGCATGGTGTCGTTTCCGCGGGGAGAGTTGGGACGATGATAAGTCAAATGAAAAGGGGGCCCCGGACACCCGGAAAGCCCCGCCTTCCGGTCTGATTACTGGCGAAAGCCCGGGTTCCGTCCGGAAGGGCCCTGCGGCCACGAGATGCAAGCAGATGGCGGGCCTGCCCGCCGGGATGCCGCGATGCCGCGAATGCGGGGGTGTCGGTGGGTGGAGTCGGAAGGGAAAAGCCGGCGTGCCGGGTGAGTGGCCCCGCGGCCTGCGCGCCCCGTCTCGCCGCAGCCGGACGGCCGGGGACGGGTCGGGCTGAAGATGTTTCGAGTGGCAACCCCAGGTGTTCCGAGATGCGACCTGCGGGCGCGACGGGGCGGACAGCCGCCCCGCGCGGCGCTCAGCCCCGCTTCTCGATCACCTGGTCGATCAGGCCGTAGTCGCGCGCCTCGTGACCGGACATGAAGTAGTCGCGCTCGGTGTCGTTCTGGATCTTGTCGAGCGGCTGGCCGGTGCGTTCGGCGAGGATCTTGTTCAGGTTCTCGCGCAGGCGCAGGATCTCGCGCGCCTGGATCTCGATGTCGGTGGCCTGGCCCTGCGCGCCGCCGAGCGGCTGGTGGATCATCACGCGGCTGTTGGGCAGCGCGAAGCGCTTGCCCTTGGCGCCGGCGGCGAGCAGGAAGGCGCCCATGCTGGCGGCCATGCCCATGCACAGCGTCGACACGTCGGGCTTGATGAAGTTCATCGTGTCGAAGATCGACATGCCCGCGCTCACCGAGCCGCCGGGGGAGTTGATGTAGAGCGAGATGTCCTTGTCCGGGTTCTCGCTCTCCAGGAACAGCAGCTGCGCGACCACGAGGTTCGCGCTCTGGTCGTTGACGGGGCCGACAAGGAAGATCACGCGCTCGCGCAGCAGCCGGCTGTAGATGTCGTAGGCCCGCTCGCCGCGGCCGGACTGCTCGATGACGATGGGGACCATGCCGAGGTTCTGGGTATCGAGTGCGCTCATTGGAATTGAGTCCTTGGTGTGAACAGTGGCTACCGGACCGATTATGGCGCCGCGGGCAACACGATGCTGACGCCCGGCACAGGCCCGAAAAAACCGCAGGGGCGCTGACCCTCGCGGCCCAGCGCCCCTGCGGCGGACGGCTCAGCCGATCACTGCGCCATCAGCTCGTCGAAGCTCAGCGTCTTGTCGGTGACCTTGGCGCGCGCCAGCACGAACTCGGTGACGTTGTTCTCGAGCACCACCGCCTCGGCCTCGGCCAGGCGCTGCGGCTCGCTGAAGTACCAGCGCACCACCTCTTCCGGACGCTCGTAGCTCTGCGCCAGCTCCTCGATGTGGGCCTTGACCTGCTCGGGCTTGGCCTGCAGTTCGTTGGACTTCACCAGCTCGGCCACCACCAGGCCCAGGCGCACGCGGCGCTCGGCCTGCTCCTGGAACAGCTCGGCGGGGATCGGCGCCTTGTCGGCGTCCTTGATGCCGCGCTGCTGCAGGTCGGCACGGGCGCCCTCGATCAGGCGCTCGACCTCGCCCTGCACCAGGGCCTTGGGCAGGTCCAGCTCGGCAACCTTGACCAGCGCCTCCATCACGGCGGACTTGTTGCGCGCCAGCACGCGGAACTTGACCTCGCGCTCGAGGTTCTTCTTGATGTCGGCGCGCAGCGCCTCGACCGAGCCCTCGGCGATGCCGAGCGACTTGGCGAACTCCTCGTTCACCTCGGGCAGGTTCTGCTGCTCGACCTTGGTCAGCGTGACCAGGAAGTCGGCTTCCTTGCCGGCCACGTCCTTGCCCTGGTAGTCCTCGGGGAAGGTCAGCGGGAAGGTCTTGGACTCGCCCGTCTTCATGCCGGCGACGCCCTTCTCGAAGGCCTCGAGCATGCGGCCTTCGCCGAGGATGAACTGGAAGCCCTGGGCGGTACCGCCCTCGAACGGGACGCCGTCGATCTTGCCCTCGAAGTCGATCGTCACGCGGTCGCCGTCGGTCGCGGCCTCGTCGGCCGGGCGCTGCGAGAAGGTGCGGCGCTGCTTGCGCAGGATGTCGACGGTCTTGTCGATCGCGGCCTCGCTGACCTCGGCGTTCACGCGCTCGACCTCGGCGTTCGACAGGTCGCCGATCTTCACGTCCGGGTAGACCTCGAAGGTGGCCTCGAAGGCGATCTCGCCGTCGTTGGCGGGAGCGCCTTCCTTCTCGGTGATGCTCGGCGCGCCGGCGACGCGCAGCTGCGCCTCGGAGGCCGCCTTGTTGAAGGCCTCGCCGACCTTGTCGTTGAGCACCTCGTACTGCACCTGGTAGCCGTAGCGCTGGTTCACGACGCTCATCGGCACCTTGCCGGGACGGAAGCCGTCGGCCTTCACGGTGCGGGCCAGGCGCTTGAGGCGCGAGTCCACCTCGCTCTTGATCTGATCGGCCGACAGCGTCAGCGTGATCTTGCGTTCCAGTTTGTCGAGGGTTTCAACGTTCACGGCCATGGAGATCTCTCTCGTTTGTATGTGGTGCGCGGGGGGGGACTCGAACCCCCACACCATTGCTGGCGTCAGGACCTAAACCTGGTGCGTCTACCAATTTCGCCACCCGCGCTCGAAGCTCGTCGGACCCTCTCGGGCCCCGGAAGCCGCGCCAAGCGACTCCCCGAATTCGGCAAACCGAAGATTTTAACCTGCTGTCGCGACTTCTTCCGCACCAAAGCGCTTGACGCGAAACCACGCGGCGTACATCGCCGGCAGCGCCAGCAGCGTCAGCGCGGTCGCGACGACCAGTCCGCCCATGATCGCCACCGCCATCGGGCCCCAGAACACGCTCCTCGACAGCGGGATCATGGCCAGCACCGCCGCGGCCGCAGTCAGGATGATGGGGCGGAAGCGCCGCACCGCCGCCTCGACGATCGCGTCCCAGGCCGGCACGCCGCGCGCACGGTCCTGCTCGATCTGGTCGATCAGGATCACCGAGTTGCGCATGATCATGCCCATCAGCGCGATCACGCCGAGCAGCGCGACGAAGCCGAAGGGGCGGCCGAGCAGCAGCAGCGCGCCTGCGACGCCGGCGATGCCCAGCGGCCCGGTCAGGAACACCAGCATCGCGCGGCTGAAGCTGTGCAGCTGCAGCATCAGCAGCGTGAAGATCAGGAACAGCATCACCGGCACGCCCGCGGCGATCGAGCCGGTGCCCTTGCTGCTCTCCTCCACGGTGCCGGCGACGTCGATGCGGTAGCCCGGCGGCAGGTTCGAGCGCAGTTCGTCGAAGCGCGGGTCGAGCGCATTGCTGACGGTGGCCGGCTGCAGCCCCTCGGCGATGTCACCCTGCACCGTGACGGCGTAGTCGCGGCCCTCCCGCCACAGCACGCCCGGCTCCCAGACGAAGCGCGGCGTGGCGATCTGCGACAGCGGGATCGAGCGCCCGGAGGCGGTCGGCAAGTAGGCGTCGGCGAGGTCGCCGAGCGCGTCGCGCTCGGCCTGCGGCTGGCGCAGCACGATGTCGATCAGCCGGTCGCCCTCGCGGTACTGGCCGATGGTCGTGCCGCTGTGCACGGTGCGCGTGGCCTGCGCGATCGCCTGGCTGCTGACGCCGAGCGCGCGCGCCTTGTCCTGGTCGATCTCCAGGCGCATCACCTTGACCGACTCGTTCCAGTTGTCGTTGACGCCGCGCAGGTCGGGATGCGCGAGCATCACCGCCTTGACCTCGTCGGCGATGCGCCGCACCTCGGCGGGCTCCTTGCCGACGACGCGGAACTGCACCGGGTAAGGCACCGGCGGCCCGTTGGGCAGCAGCTTGGCGCGGCCCCGCACCTCGGGGAACTCCTCGGCGAGGATCTCCGGCAGGCGCCGGCGCAGCGCCTCGCGCGCCGCGTGGTCCCCGGGCATCACGATCATCTGGCTGACGTTGGTCTGCGGGAAGACCTGGTCGAGCACCAGCGCGAAGCGCGGCACGCCGGAGCCGACCCAGGTCGTGACGTGCGCCACGCCGGGCTCGCGCATCACGCGCGCCTCGACGCGTCGCGTCACCTCCTCGTTCGCGGCGAAGGAGGTGCCCTCCGGGAACCACAGGTCGACCAGCACTTCCGGCCGGCTCGAATCGGGGAAGAACTGCTGCTGCACGCGGCCCATGCCGGCAAGGCCGAGCAGCAGCGTCGCGAGCGTCAGCCCGATCGTGATCCAGCGGTGCGCGACGCACCAGTTCACGAGGCGGCGAAAGCGCGTGTAGAACGGCGTGTCGAAGAGCTCGTGCGGCTCCTCGCCCGCCACATGGGGCTTGACCTTCAGCAGCCGCGCACCGAGGTAGGGCACGAAGAACACCGACACGAGCCAGGAGATCACGAGCGCCGCGGCCGTCACCGCGAAGATCGCGAAGGTGTACTCGCCCACCGTGGACTTGGCCATGCCGATCGGCAGGAAGCCGACCGCAGTGATCAGCGTGCCGGTGAGCATCGGCATCGCGGTGATCTCGTAGGCGGCGGTCGCGGCGCGCATGCGGTCGTAGCCTTCTTCCAGCTTCCGGACCATCATCTCGACCGCGATGATCGCGTCGTCCACCAGCAACCCGAGCGCGATGATCAGCGAGCCGAGCGAGATCTTGTGCAGCCCGACGCCCCAGTAGTACATCGTCAGGAAGGTGATCGCGAGCACCAGCGGGATCGTGATGCCGACGACGAGCCCCGGACGCACGTCGAGCGTGAAGCCCGCCAGGCCGCGCGCGCCGGGCTTGCGGTGCAGCCCGAGGCTGACGAAGCTGACCGCGAGCACGATCACCACCGCCTCGATCAGCACCTTCACGAACTCGCCCACCGAGCTCGACACGACCGTCGCCTGATCCTGGAACTGGCGCATCTCGATGCCCAGCGGCAGCTCGGCGCGGATGCGCCCGGTGGTGGACTCCAGGGCCTTGCCGAGTGCCACGATGTCGCCGCCTTTGGCCATCGAGACGCCGAGCGCGAGGATCTCCCGGCCCTGGTGGCGCACCTTCGTCGTGGGCGGGTCGACGTAGCCGCGGCGCACCTCGGCGATGTCGCCCAGCCGGAAAGTGTTGCCCGCGGCGCGGATCGGGAAGGCGCGCAGCTCCTCCACCGCGGCGAACTGGCCGCCGACGCGGATCTGCACGTTGTCGGTGGGCGTGTTCACGACGCCGGCGGGCTCGACGGCGTTCTGCTGGCCGATCTGCGCCAGCACCTGGTTGAAGTCGAGCCCGAGCTGCGCGAGGCGCCGGCGCGGGATCTCGATGAAGACCTTCTCCTCCTGCGCGCCGAAGATCTCGACCTTCGCGACGTGCGGCGCCTTCAGCAGCTGCTGGCGCACGCGGTCGGCATGCTGGCGCAGCTCCTCGGCGCTGAAGCCGTCGGTCGACAGCGCGTAGATCGCCCCGTAGACGTCGCCGAACTCGTCGTTGAAGAAGGGGCCGACGACGCCCTGCGGCAGCGTGCCGCGCATGTCGCCGACCTTCTTGCGCGTCGAATACCAGATCTGCGGCAGCGCCGCAGGCGGCGAGTCGTCGCGGACCTGGAAGATGATCAGCGTCTCGCCCGGCTTCGAGTAGCTGCGGATCTTGTCGGCGTAGGGCACCTCCTGCAGCGTGCGCTCGATCTTGTCGGTCACCTGGTCGGCGATCTGCTGCGCGGTGGCGCCGGGCCAGTAGGCGCGCACCACCATCGCGCGGAAGGCGAAGGGCGGGTCCTCGTCCTGGCCGAGCTGGAAGTAGGCGGCGAGCCCGAGCAGCAGCAGCACCACCATCAGGTAGCGCGTCAGCGCCGGATGCTCGAGCGCCCAGCGCGAGATGTTGAAGCGCGAGGGGGCGGAAGCTTGCGGGAGGCTGCTCACGTCGGTCTCCGGATCAGTTCGAGGCGGTCGCCGCGGCGGCCGTGGTTTCCCGGTAGAACTTCACCTTCTGCCCCGGGTTGAGCACGTGCACGCCGGCCGTCACGACCGCCTGCCCCGGCTGCAGCCCGCCGGCCACGAGCGCCTCGTTGCCCTCGACGCCGGCCACCCGGATCTCCTGCGCGCGCACCGTCATCGACGCCGGCTCGACCACCCACACCACCGTCCTGCCCTGCATCTCGCGCAGCGCCGACAGCGGCAGCCGCAGCACGCCCGAGACGGCCGGCAGCGGCACGCCGACGCTGGCGGTCTGGCCGAGCTGCGCCTCGGCGCGGCCGAGGTCGGCCTTCGCGACGAAGGTGCGGGTGACCGGGTCGGCGGCCGCGCCCACCTCGCGGATGCGCGCCTGCACGGCCGGCGCATCCGGCGCATTTCCCAGCCTCACCTGCACCGGCGTGCCCTCGGCCAGCAGGCGGCGCACCAGTGCGACCCGGTCCTCGGGCACCGCGAACACCGCGTCGCGGGGACCGTGGTGCGCGAGCCGCAGCACGGGCGTGCCGGCGGCGACCACCATGCCCGGCTCGGCCTCGACCGCGGTGACGACGCCGGCCGCGTCGGCCACCAGCGCGGCGTAGGCCGCCTGGTTGCCCTGCACGCCGGCCTGCGCGCGCGCCTGGTCGTGCTGCGCCTGTGCGGACTTCAGCGCCGCCTCGCGCCGCTCGAGCTCCGCCGAGCTGATGAAGCCCTGGCGGCGCAACTCGCCGTAGCGCGCGAACTCCGCCTGCACCACCGCGAGGTTGGCCTGCGCGGCCGACAGCGCCGCGCGCGCGGCCTCCTGCCCGAGCCGCAGGTCCTGCGGATCGAGCCGCGCGAGCACCTGCCCGGCCTTGACCGTGTCGCCGAGCCCCGCCGGCCGCTCCACCAGCTTGCCCCCCACCCGGAAGCCCAGCCGCGACTCGGTGCGCGCACGCACCTCGGCCGCGAACTCCGCCTGCGGCGCGACCGAGGCGGCCGCCACGGTGAGCGTGCGCACCGCGCGCACCGGCTCCTCGACGGGCTGCGGCTTCGAGCAGGCGGACAGGAGCGCCGCGACGAGCAGCGTCGACAGCGACAGGGCACGGGGGAAGGACGGGCGCATGGGGATCCTCGGCATCGGCGCGGGAATGCAGCAAAGGCGGGTCGGCAGTCGGGCAGGAGATACTGACTGACCGGTCAGTACTGTATTGAGCCGCTCCCCGGCTGTCAAACCCCTTCGTCGTCCGCACCCTCCGTCGCGAGGGCGGCACCCCGCCCCCCCTCGCCGGCGTGCACGACAATGCCGGCCGTGAGCGTCGACCACTACGAAAACTTCCCCGTCGCCTCGCTGCTGTGCCCGGCAGCGCTGCGCCCTGCCGTCACGGCGCTTTACTGGTACGCGCGCACCGCCGACGACCTCGCCGACGAGGGCGAGGTCGCGCCGCAAGAGCGGCTGAGGGACCTCGCCGCCTACCGCACCGACCTGCTCGCCACCGCGCGCGGCGACGCGCCCTCGCCGCGTTGGGCCTCGGTGTTCGGGCCGCTCGGCGAGGCGCTGCGGCGCCATGCATTGCCGCTGCCGCTGCTGCTCGACCTGCTGAGCGCCTTCGAGCAGGACGTCGTGAAGCAGCGCTACGCCGACCGCGCCGAGCTGCTCGACTACTGCCGCCGCTCGGCCGATCCGGTCGGACGCCTGCTGCTGCACCTCTACGGCGTCGGCGACGCGCTGTCGCTGCGTCAGTCCGACGCGATCTGCAGCGCGCTGCAGCTGATCAACTTCTGGCAGGACCTGAGCGTGGACACCGCGCGCGGGCGGCTCTACATCCCGCTGCAGGATTGCATCGCCTTCGGCGTCGAGGTCGATGCGCTGATGGCACGCGAGAGCACGCCCGCGCACCGCGAGCTGGTGGCCGAGATGGTGGGCTGGGCCCGGCAGCTGATGCTGTGGGGCGCGCCGCTCGCGCGCCGCGTGCCGGGCCGCGCCGGCTGGGAGCTGCGGCTGGTCGTGCAGGGCGGGCTGCGCATTCTTGAGAGAATCGAGGCCCTGCGCTTCGACAGCCTGAGACAACGGCCCGCGCTGGGCCGGGGCGACGTGCCGCTGCTGCTGTGGCGCGCCTTCGCGGCCCAGCCCTGAGCGCATCAGCAGGCCCCGGCACGCTGCAGACAAGAAAGAAAACCGCTTGACACCCGAACAATACGTCCAGGAGCGCGCCGCGCGCAGCGGCTCGAGCTTCTACTACGCCTTCCTCTTCCTGCCGCCGCCGCGGCGCGCCGCGATCACCGCCTTCTACGCCTTCTGCCGCGAGGTCGACGACGTGGTCGACGAGGTGCAGGACCCGGGTGTCGCGCGCACCAAGCTCGCGTGGTGGCAGCAGGAGGTGCGCAAGGCCTTCGCCGGCCAGCCGACCCATCCGGCGATGCAGGCGCTGCTGCCGCACGCGGCCGGCTACGGCATCACCGCCGAGCACCTGCTCGCGGTGATCGAGGGCTGCCAGATGGACCTGGACCAGACCCGCTACCTCGACTACCCCGGCCTGCAGCGCTACTGCCACCTCGTGGCCGGCGTCGTCGGCGAGGTTGCGGCCAACATCTTCGGCCGCACCGAGGCGCAGACCGTGGCCTATGCGCACCGCATGGGCCTCGCCTTCCAGCTCACCAACATCATCCGCGACGTCGGCGACGACGCGCGGCGTGGGCGCATCTACCTGCCGGTCAGCGAGCTGCAGCAGTTCGACGTGAAGGCCCACGAGATCCTCAACCGCGTCTACAGCGATCGCTTCACCGCGCTGATGAAGTTCCAGGCCGAGCGCGCGCACCGCACCTACGACGAGGCGCTCGCGCTGCTGCCCGAGGCCGACCGCGCGGCGCAGCGCCCGGGGCTGATGATGGGCAACATCTACCGCACACTGCTGCGCGAGATCGAGACCGAGAACTTCCAGGTGCTGCACCAGCGCATCTCGCTGACGCCGATCCGCAAGCTGTGGATCGCGTGGCGCACGCAGATGCGCGGGCGCTGAAGGCGATGGGCGCGCGCAAGGTGGCCGTCGTCGGCGGCGGCTGGGCCGGCTGCGCCGCGGCGGTGCAGGCGGTCGAGGCCGGCCACGAGGTGACGCTCTTCGAGATGGCCGGGCATCTGGGCGGGCGCGCGCGGCGGGTCGAGCTCGACGGCACGGCGCTCGACAACGGCCAGCACATCCTGATCGGCGCCTACGGCGAGACGCTCGCGCTGATGCGCCGCGTCGGCGTGGCGCCGGACGAGGCGCTGCTGCGCATGCCGCTGCGCGTGATGTACCCGGACGGCAGCGGGCTGCTGCTGGCCGAGGGCCCGGCGCTGCGCACCTTCCCGCTCGCGGTGCTGCGCTATCCCGGCTGGAGCGCCCGCGAGCGGCTGGCGCTGCTGGCGGCGGCGGGCGGCTGGGCGCTGCGCGGCTTCGGCTGCCGCGCCGGCCTGAGCGTCTCGCAGCTGTGCGCCGCGCTGCCGCAGAAGGTGCGCGCCGACTTCATCGAGCCGCTGTGCGTGGCGGCGCTCAACACCCCGGCGCGCGAGGCCTGCGCGCAGGTCTTCCTGCGCGTGCTGCGCGACGCGCTGTTCTCGGGCCCGGGCTCGTCGGACCTGCTGCTGCCGCGCAGCGACCTCAGCGCACTGCTGCCCGACGCGGCGGCGCGCTGGCTCGAGGCGGCGGGCGCGACGCTGCGGCTTTCGCGCCGCGTGCAGCGGCTGGAGGCGGACGCGGGCGGCTGGCGGGTCGACGGCGAGCGCTTCGACGCGGTGGTGCTGGCCGCCTCGCCGGTGGAGGCGGCGCGGCTCGTCGCGCCGATCGACGCGGGCTGGGCCGCGCAGGCGCGCGCACTGCGCTTCGAGCCGATCGTCACGGTCTATGCGCAGGCCGACGGCGCCACGCTGCCGCTGCCGATGATGGCGCTGCGCGAAGGCCCCGGGGCGCCGGCGCAGTTCGTCTTCGATCACGGCCGACTCGGCGGGCCGGCCGGGCGGCTGGCCTTCGTCGTCAGCGGCGCCTCGGGCTGGCTGGCGCGCGGCAGCGAGGCCACCGCGCAGGCGGTGCTCGCGCAGGCACGCGAGGTGCTGCCGGCCGGCACAGCGCCCCGGCTGCGCCTGCTGCGCACGCTGGTCGAGAAGCGCGCCACCTTCCTGTGCACGCCGGGACTCGCCCGTCCGCCGGCGGCCATCGCGCCGGGCCTGCAGGCGGCGGGCGACTACGTCGCCGGCCCCTACCCCGCGACGCTCGAGGGCGCGGTGCGCTCCGGCAAGCAGGCGGCGCGCGCGCTGACCTGAAGCGGGGCGCGCACCGCTGCCGGGTCGCCCCGCTTGCTCACGCCGGCTTCAGGCCGCGGGAGGACGCGGGAAGAGCCGCTGCGTGATCTCGCTGTTCTGCATGTGGATCAGGTCCTTGTCGATCTCGTCGGTGATCGTGGGCGAGATCTGGTTGTTGATGTACTTGCGCAGCATGCCGAGGAAGCGCGGCGCGGCGACGATGCGCAACTCGTCGAAGCGGCCCTGCTGCCGCGCCTCGGTCAGGTGCTGCACCACCCGCCGCGCGAAGCCCTCGGCCTCCAGGTGCTGGTTGTCCTCTCCGGCCGAGGACGCGATGTTCGCGACGCTGTTGAGCCGGTGGGGCGTGTTCTGCCGGGCGCCGTGGGTGACCCCCGCGGCACGCCGGCCGTAGGCGTCGCGCTGCAGGTCGGACCCGCTCGCATGCGCGTCCGGATCGGTGAGTTCCTCCACGCTTTGCAGTTCGCCCCCACCTTGAGGCCACTCGAGGATACGGGCGATGGCTTCGTCGGCCACCACGACCCAGATCTTCTTCATCGCTGCTCCTTGCTGTCTGTCTCGATGTCGGCGCCCTGCCATCGCGGCCGGCGCCGTTGCGTCTTCTCCCCGGCAACCCGCGTGCCCCGGGCCGGCGCCGTTCTCGGCCGGAGCATGCGCAGACCGCCTCACGCCCGCGGACACCAAGGCACCGTCTGCCGCGTCTGCTGCGACGGCAATCGCGGTGCCCGTGGAAGGGGCTGCGGCGATTCAGGGTGCGGCGAAGGGCGCCGCGAGCGGCTCGCCGATGAAGACGCCCTGCTGCGGCCAGGCCACGCTCTTCCAGTAGGCCTCGATCGCGGTCGCGCCCTGCAGGTAATGCCCGAGCAGGGCCTGCGGGTGAGGAAACTTCTGCAGGTGGTTGCAGGGCTCGCTCACGCTGCCGTAGCTCGCGGTGGCGCCTGCCTCCAGCCAGCGCAGCGCGCTCATCTGCACCCCGCCCTCGAGCCGGCCGCCGCCGCTGGTCAGGTGGTCGGCGAGCGCGCCGGGCAGCCATTTCACCTGCGCCAGCCCCTCGACTTGTGCGGCGCCGGTCTGGTAGAGGATCGCGTTGTCCGGCGGCGCCATCCGCCCCGCGGCCTCGACGCGGATCTCGAGCGGCGGCCGCTCCAGCTGCCGGGGCGCCGGGTAGAGCGCCGCGCGCACGTTGCGCAGCGGGTCGTCGGTGGCGACGAAGTAGGCCTGCGCCCGCGGCGCGCCGACCTGCCGCAGGGCGCCGTCCGAACGCAGGCCGCGCTCGATGAGCGCGCGTGCCAAGGCCGGGTCGCGCGCGGCCAGCAGCATCGTCGGGCGCAGGCCCAGGTCGCGCCAGGGCATCGAGGTCCGCGCGTTGAAGTAGGGCGAGGGCCGCGAGGGGCGGCAGCCGTCCTCGCACAGCCCGCTCTGGTGACCCAGCGTCAGCACCGCGGTCAGCGACTGGCAGTCCACCGCGTAGGGCTGGCTCCACGCCAGCGCGACGGCCTGGATGCGGGGGCCGAAGGCGGCGTCGATGCGCTCGCGCAGCCGCCGGGCGTCGGCCAGCGGGATGCGCGGCGTGCTCGGCAGCTCGACGCGCAGCACCTGCTCCGGCCGCAGGCCGCGCGCCCGCGCGTACATCTCGCCGATGCGCAGCGACAGCGGGTCGGCCGCGTTGACGACCAGCCCGAGCTGCGAGGCGTTCAGCCGTCCCCTCACGAGCGGGATCGGCAGCTGGCGCTGCACGGCCTGCCCGCCCTGCGCTGCCGCAGCCGCCGCAGGCTGCGGCCCGGCTGCGAGCACCCCGCAGGCCATCGCGAGCGCGGCGGCCCGCACGGGCAGCCGCCCTGCTCGCCCGGGGCGTCGGGACAGGGCGTGCATGCGCGGCGCGAAGGCGTGCGGCTTCAGCGCCGCCGTCCGGCGTAGAGTTCCTTGAAGGTCTTGCCGGGCGGGGTCGGCAGGTCGCGCGTGCGGGTCCAGCCGCCTGCGCCCGGAAGCTGCCGCATGCGGCCGCCCTGCCCCGCCAGGCGCAGCAGCCGCACGCCGAGCCAGGCGGCGGCGCGGTAGAGCGCCGGGCGCCGCGCCGTGAAGCCCCAGGCACGCAGCGCGGCGCGCTCCCACCAGGGGCGCAGGCCGCGCTCGAACTGCTTCTCGCGCAGCTTGCGCAGCAGGTCGGGCAGCGGGATCTGCATCGGGCACACCACGTGGCATTGCCCGCACAGCGTCGAGGCCTGCGGCAGGTCGAGCGCCTTCTCGAGGCCGACGTAGCTCGGCGTCAGCACCGAGCCCATCGGCCCGGGGTAGACCCAGCCGTAGCTGTGCCCGCCGATCTTCTGGTAGACCGGGCAGTGGTTCATGCAGGCGCCGCAGCGGATGCAGCGCAGCATCTCCTCGAACTCGCCGCCGAGCAGCCCGGTGCGGCCGCCGTCGACCAGCACGAAGTACATGTGCTCGGGGCCGTCCGCCTCGTCCGCCGCGCGCGGGCCGCTCAGCAGCGAGAAGTAGTTGCTGATCACCTGCCCGGTGGCCGAGCGCGGCAGCAGCCGCATGATGTTGGCGAGGTCCTCGAGCGTCGGCAGCACCTTCTCGATGCCGGTGATCGCGACGTGCACGCGCGGCAGCACCGTGCACAGGCCCTCGTTGCCCTCGTTGGTGACGAGCGCGACCGAGCCGGTCTCGGCGACGAGGAAGTTGCCGCCGGTGATGCCCATGTCGGAGGCGAGGAAGCGCTCGCGCAGCACCTCGCGCGCCTCGCGCGTCATCTCGGTGATCTCGCTCTTGCGCGGCCGGGCATGGGTCTTCTCGAACAGCTCCGAGATCTCGTCCTTGTCCTTGTGCACCACCGGCGCGATGATGTGGCTCGGCGGCTCGTTGCCGTTGATCTGCAGGATGTACTCGCCGAGGTCGGTCTCGGTGACCTGCACGCCGGCGGCCTCGAGCGCGCGGTTGAGCGCGAGCTCCTCGCTGACCATGCTCTTGGTCTTGGTCGCGCGCTTGACGCCGTGGCGCTGCGCGATCTCGACGACGAGGCGCGACGCGTCGGCGGGCGTCTCGGCCCACAGCACCGTCGCGCCGCGGCGCGTCGCCTCGCGCTCGAAGACCTCGAGCCAGACGTCGAGCTTCGCGAGCGCCGCGTCGCGCCGCCGCACCGCCTCGCTGCGGATCGCCTCGAACTCCTCGAGCTCGCGCACCGCGGCGGCACGCCCCGAGACGAACTTGCTCGACAGCTTCTTCAGGTTCTTCTGCAGCCGCGCGTCGGCGAGCCGCTGGCCCGCGCGGGCCTGGAAATGCATCGACTGGACCTGCATCCGCTCACTCCTTGGTCAGCACTTCGGCGACGTGCAGCACCTGCGTGCGGCTGTCGCCGCGGCGGCGCAGCCGGCCCTCGATGTTCATCATGCAGCCGAGGTCGCCGAGCACCACCGCGTCGGCGCCGCTCGCCTCGATCTGCCCGCACTTCTCGTCGACGATCGCGGTCGAGATCTCGCCGTACTTGACCGAGAAGGTGCCGCCGAAGCCGCAGCACTGCTCGCAGCCCGCCATCTCCTTGAGCGTCAGCCCCGGCACCTTCGCGAGCAGCGCGCGCGGCTGCGACTTGATGCCGAGCTCGCGCAGCCCCGAGCAGGAGTCGTGGTAGGTCACCGTGCCGTCGAAGCGCCCTGGCACGCGCTCGATCTTCGCGACGTTGACGAGGAAATCGGTCAGCTCGTGCACCCGGGGGCGCATCTGCTCGAAGCGCCAGGCGAGCTGCGGGTCGTCGCGGAACAGGTCGGCGTAGTGCGCACGCACCATGCCGCCGCAGGAGCCGGAGGGCACCACCACGTGATCGAAGTGCTCGAACTCCGCGAGCAGCTTCTCGGCGAGCGCGCGCGCCGTGGCGCGGTCGCCCGAGTTGTAGGCCGGCTGGCCGCAGCAGGTCTGCGCCATCGGCACGTGGACGCGGTAGCCCGCATCCTCGATCAGCCTGATGGCTGCCAGCCCGATGCCGGGACGCATCAGGTCCACCAGGCAGGTGACGAGAAATCCGACGTTCTTCATGGCCTGATTATCGGCCGCGCAGGCCGCTTTGCGGGAAGCGCTTTCGCCATGCAAAATTCACGATTCACAACGACAATGCGGGGCATGAGAAAGACCGAGGGAAACACACCGACCATCCAGGTGCTGGAGCGCATGTTCACGCTGCTGGACGTGCTCGCGGCACACCGGGACCCGGTCTCGCTGAAGGAAATCAGCGAGCAGACCGGGCTGCATCCGTCGACCGCGCACCGCATCCTGAACGATCTCGCGGTCGGCCGCTATGTGGACAGACCCGAGGCCGGCAGCTACCGGCTCGGCATGCGGCTGCTCGAGCTGGGCAACCTGGTGAAGGCGCGGCTCGACGTGCGCGACGCCGCGCTCGGGCCGATGCGCGAGCTGCACAAGCTCACGCACCAGCCGGTCAACCTGTCGGTGCGCCAGGGCGACGAGATCGTCTACATCGAGCGCACCTACAGCGAGCGCTCGGGCATGCAGGTGGTGCGCGCGGTGGGCGGGCGCGCGCCGCTGCACCTGACCTCGGTCGGCAAGCTCTTCCTCGCGCACGACGATCCGCAGCGCGTGCGCGCCTATGCGACGCGCACCGGCCTGTCGGGCCACACCCGCAACAGCATCACCGACCTGCCGGCGCTGGAGCGCGAGCTGTCCAAGGTGCGGCAGTACGGCACCGCGCGGGACAACGAGGAGCTGGAGCTGGGCGTGCGCTGCATGGCCGCCGGCATCCGCGACGACCAGGGCCGGCTCGTCGCAGGGCTGTCGATCTCGGCGCCGGCGGACCGGCTCGAGGAAGGCTGGATGGAGCGGCTGCAGGCAACCGCCGCGAGCATCTCCGCCGCGCTGGGCTGGCAGGACCGCTGAGCGGGCGCCGGAAACGACATCGCGGGCCGGGGCCCGCGATGCATGTCCGTCGTCCGACGCGGCCCCGCCCTCAGCGGGAGACGATCGCCTGCGTGGCGCCCTCCAGCCACTTGCGCACCCGCTCCGCATCCGCGAGCCGCGAGTGCCGGCCGGCCGAATCGAGGAAGACCATGATCAGCTTGCGCCCGGACAGCTCGGCCTGCATCACCAGGCAGCGGCCCGCCTCGGAGATGTAGCCGGTCTTCTGCAGGCCGATCGACCAGCCCGGGTTGTAGACCAGGCCGTTGGTGTTGCGGTATTGCAGGTGGCGCTTGCCGATCGCCACCTGGTACTCGGGCGAGGTGGACAGGTCGCGGATCAGCGCCTGGCCGTAGGCGTTGCGCACCAGCGTGGCGAGATCGCGCGCGCTCGACTGGTTGTCGCTCGACAGCCCGGTCGGCTCGACGTAGCGGGTGTCGCTCATGCCCAGCTCGGCCGCCTTGCGGTTCATCGCCGCGACGAAGGCGGACAGGCCGCCGGGATAGTGGCGCCCGAGCGCGTTGGCGGCACGGTTCTCCGAGGACATCAGCGCCAGGTGCAGCATCTCGCCGCGCGTGAGCTGGGTGCCGACGGCCAGCCGCGAACTGCTGCCCTTGAGCGTGTCGACGTCGTCCTGCGTGATCGTTAGCACCTCGTCGAGCGGCAGGCGCGCCTCGGTCACCACCAGCGCCGTCATCAGCTTGGTCAGCGACGCGATCGGCAGCACCGCCTGCTCGTTCTTGCTGAAGATGATCTCGTTGGTGTCCTGGTCCAGCACCAGCGCAACGCTGGACTGCAGCGCGAGCGGATCGTCCACCTCGTGCAGGCCGTAGGCCCGCCCGAGCGACAGCCGCTCGACCACCGGCGCCTGCGGACGCGCCGATGCCACCACGCTAACGGCACGTTTCGGGATGTTCCGCGTCGAAGCCTTCACTGCGGAGGACTTCTTGGCACGCGGCGCGGCGGCCGGCTTCTTCGGCGCCGGCGCCTTCTTCTGCACCGTGGCCCCGCGCTTGGCGGAGGACGCCGGTTTTCGTTCGGGAGCCGCTTCGGCAAACAGCGGTGCGACCGCCAGCGCGCAGGCGCTGATCCAAGTCACGAATCCGGGACGGGAAAAAATCTTTGGCAAAGACGACACGGCAAAGCTCCTACTACCCGGCGCGCCGAGTGTATGGGAAAGAAAAAAACCGCGCAATATCAGAAACTTACGCGGTTTTCCTCATCTTTTCACTGACCGTACCGTCTATATGAGGGGGGTCAAATGGGGGGTCATCCCTGGGCGGCGACCCGCTCCCCCTTCTGGTGCAGCTTGTTCAGTGCCGCGAGATAGGCCTTGGCCGACGCGACGACGATGTCCGGGTCGGCACCGACGCCGTTGACGACCCGGCCGCCATGCTGCAGCCGCACCGTCACCTCGCCCTGCGATTCTGTGCTGCCGGAGGTAATCGCATTGACCGAATACAGCAACATTTCGGCACCACTTTGCACCTTGGACTCGATCGCCTTCAGGCTCGCGTCGACCGGGCCGTTGCCGTCGCTCTCGGCGTGGAACTCCTCGTCGCCGGCGGCGAAGGCCACGCGGGCGTGCGGGCGCTCGCCCATCTCCGAGTGCTGCGACAAGGCCAGCAGCCGGAAGTGCTCCTGCTCGGCGGTGACGCTCTCGTCGGCGACGAGCGCGATGATGTCCTCGTCGAAGATCTCGCTCTTGCGGTCGGCGAGGTCCTTGAAGCGCGCGAACGCCGCGTTGACCTCGGCCTCGGAGCCGAGCTCGATGCCGAGCTCCTGCAGGCGCTGCTTGAAGGCGTTGCGGCCCGAGAGCTTGCCGAGCACGATCTTGTTCGCGCTCCAGCCCACGTCCTCGGCGCGCATGATCTCGTAGGTGTCGCGCGCCTTGAGCACGCCGTCCTGGTGGATGCCCGAGGCGTGGGCGAAGGCGTTGGCGCCCACCACCGCCTTGTTCGGCTGCACGACGAAGCCGGTGGTCTGCGACACGAGGCGCGAGGCGGGCACGATCTGCGAGGTGTCGATGCCGACCTCGAGCCCGAAGTGGTCGCGGCGCGTGCGCACCGCCATCACCACTTCTTCCAGCGCGCAGTTGCCGGCGCGCTCGCCCAGACCGTTGATCGTGCACT
This sequence comes from Caldimonas tepidiphila, assembly GCF_003569765.1. Taxonomy (GTDB): domain Bacteria; phylum Pseudomonadota; class Gammaproteobacteria; order Burkholderiales; family Burkholderiaceae_C; genus Caldimonas; species Caldimonas tepidiphila. The sequence continues at coordinate 24,904 of NZ_KZ983965.1, forward strand.
CGACTTGGCGCGCGCCGCCGATCTTCACGCCGGCGAGCGAGTTCGCCACCGCCATGCCCAGGTCGTTGTGGCAGTGCACCGACCAGATTGCCTTGTCGGAGTTCGGGATGCGCTCGCGCAGCGTGCGGATGAAGTTGCCGTAGAGCTCCGGCACCGCGTAGCCGACCGTGTCGGGCAGGTTGATCGTGCTCGCGCCCTCGTCGATCACCGCCTCCAGCACGCGGCACAGGAAGTCCACGTCCGAGCGGTAACCGTCCTCGGGCGAGAACTCGATGTCCGCGCACAGGTTGCGCGCGAAGCGCACCGCGAGCCGCGCCTGCTCGTACACCTCGTCGGGCGTCATGCGCAGCTTCTTCTCCATGTGCAGCGCGCTCGTCGCGATGAAGGTGTGGATGCGCGCGGAGTTCGCGCCCCTGAGCGCGTCGGCGGCCCGCGAGATGTCGCGGTCGTTGGCGCGGGCGAGCGAGCAGACGGTGCTGTCCTTGATCGCGTCGGCGATCGACTTCACCGCCTCAAAGTCGCCGTTGGACGAGGCGGCGAAGCCGGCCTCGATCACGTCGACGCGCAGCCGCTCGAGCTGGCGCGCGATGCGCAGCTTCTCCTCGCGCGTCATCGACGCGCCGGGTGACTGTTCGCCGTCGCGCAAGGTGGTGTCGAAGATGATCAGCTTGTCGGCCATGGTTCGCTCCGTGGTGGTTGCCGTCTTTGCCGGGACAAGAAAAACGGCCCGCTGCGCATGTGCGTGGCGGGCCGTGATGCAGTTGAAAGCTGTAGACGTGTGCGATCAGCGCGCCCGGGACTGTCCCGGGAGAAGTAGCAGCGAGGCGGCGATGAACGTCATGCGGTCAATATAACACGCGGCCGGCAGGGCTCGTTCGCCGGCACGCCGCCTCCGGCCTCATTGATGCAGGCCCTTCTCGTCCGGCTCGTCGGTGGACACCGCGATCACGCTGACCGGCGCGCCCTTCGACTTGCGCCAGGCGTAGACGACGTAGCCCGACACGCCGTAGACCATGAAGACCGCGAACAGCACCAGCGGCGGGTGGAAGGAGATCACCGCGAAGGCCAGCGCGATCGCGACGATCACGATGAAGGGCACCGTGCGCTTGAAGCTCACGTCCTTGAAGCTGTAGAAGGGCGCGTTGGTCACCATCGTCAGGCCCGCGTAGAGCGTGAAGCCGAAGGCGGTCCATGCGAGCCAGTCGAGCTCGTGCACCTGCTTGTAGCCGAGGTCGTCCATCACCCAGACCAGGCCGATCACGAGTGCCGCGGCCGCCGGGCTCGGCAGGCCCTGGAAGAAGCGCCGGTCCACCACCGCGATGTTGGTGTTGAAGCGCGCCAGGCGCAGCGCCGCGCAGGCGCAGTAGACGAAGGCCGCGATCCAGCCCGGCTTGCCCAGGCCCTGCAGCGCCCATACGTAGATCACCAGCGCAGGCGCCGCGCCGAAGGACACCATGTCCGACAGGCTGTCCATCTGCTCGCCGAAGGTGCTCTGCGTGTTGGTCATGCGCGCGACGCGCCCGTCCAGGCTGTCGAGCACCATCGCGGCGAAGATGCCGATCGCCGACTGCTCGAAGCGCCCGTTCATCGCCATCACGATCGCGTAGAAGCCGCCGAACAGCGCAGCGACCGTGAACAGGTTGGGCAGGATGTAGATGCCCTTGCGGCGCGGCCGGGGCGGCGGCGCGTCGTCGTTGCGCGGATCGTCGGCGGAGTTCATGCGTCGCTCAGCGTGGCCAGGATGGTGGTGGTGGCGTAGACCTTGTCGCCGGGCGCGACGAGCGCGCGTGCGGAAACCGGCAGGTAGACGTCCACGCGCGAGCCGAAGCGGATGAAGCCGTAGCGTTCGCCGCGCGCGAGCACGTCTCCCGGCTTCACGTAGCAAAGGATGCGCCGCGCGATCAGGCCGGCGACCTGCACCAGCGTGACGGTGTGGCGGCCGGTGTCGATCACCACCGCGTTGCGCTCGTTCTCGAGCGAGGCCTTGTCAAGGTCGGCGTTGACGAACTGCCCCGGGAAGTACTGCACCTTGGTGATCGTGCCGTCGACGCTCGAGCGGTTGGAATGGACGTTGAAGACGTTCATGAACACGCTGATCAGCAGCGCGTCGCGGTCCGCGTACGGGTCGCGCACCTTCTCGACCTTCACGATGCGGCCGTCGGCGGGCGACAGCACCGCGTCGGTGTCGGCAGGAATCGCGCGCGGCGGATCGCGGAAGAACTGCACGACGAAGACGAGCGCGAGCCAGAACAGCAGCGAGACGAAACCGGGGCCGAAGAAGGACGTGGCGAAGACGGCCGCGAAGAAGGCGATGGCAATGAAGGGCCAGCCCTCTTTCGCGAGGATGGGATGGGGATAGTTCATGGGCGCGAGGATACCTCAGCAGACTATGAAAAAAGCCGCGAGGATCGCTCGCGGCTTTCGTGTCGAACGGGAGCCCGTCCGATCAGTTCTTCGACTGGTCGACCAGGCGGTTCTTCTTGATCCAGGGCATCATCGCGCGCAGCTGCTCGCCGACCTGCTCGATCGGGTGCTCGGCGGTCAGGCGGCGGCGCGAGATCAGGGTCGGCGCGCCGGCCTTGTTCTCGAGGATGAAGCTCTTTGCGTACTCGCCGGTCTGGATGTCCTTCAGGCACTGGCGCATCGCGTTCTTCGTCTCTTCCGTGACGACGCGCGGGCCGGTCACGTACTCGCCGTACTCGGCGTTGTTCGAGATCGAGTAGTTCATGTTGCCGATGCCGCCCTCGTAGATCAGGTCGACGATGAGCTTCAGCTCGTGCAGGCACTCGAAGTAGGCCATCTCGGGCGCGTAGCCGGCTTCCACCAGCGTCTCGAAGCCGGCCTTGATCAGCTCGACGGTGCCGCCACAGAGGACTGCCTGCTCGCCGAACAGGTCGGTCTCGGTCTCCTCGCGGAAGTTGGTCTCGATGATGCCGGCCTTGCCGCCGCCGTTGGCCGCGGCGTAGCTCAGCGCGAGATCACGCGCCTTGCCGGTCTTGTCGGCGTGCACCGCGATCAGGTGCGGCACGCCGCCGCCCTGGGTGTAGGTGCCGCGCACGGTGTGGCCCGGGGCCTTCGGCGCGACCATCCAGACGTCGAGGTCGGCACGCGGCGTGACTTGGCCGTAGTGCACGTTGAAGCCGTGCGCGAAGGCGAGCGATGCGCCCTGCTTGATGTTCGGCTCGACCTCGGCCTTGTAGACGCCTGCGATCTGCTCGTCGGGCAGCAGGATCATCACGACGTCGGCCGACTTCACGGCCTCGGCGATCTCGGCGACCTTCAGGCCCGCGTTCTCGGCCTTGGACCAGGAAGCGCCGCCGCGGCGCAGGCCGACGGTGACCTTCACGCCGCTGTCGTTCAGGTTCAGCGCGTGGGCGTGGCCCTGCGAGCCGTAGCCGATGATGGTGACGTTCTTGCCCTTGATCAGGCTCAGGTCGGCGTCCTTGTCGTAATAGACCTTCATGTGTTTCTCCAGAGTCGGTGAGCAGTGAACGGGTGGAACGCGTGAACGAGTGACAACCGCGCCTTGAACCCGAGCCTCACTGTTCAATCGTTCACTTCGATCACTCGTTCACAAATGGGAAAGGCGAGGCCGTGCGCGCTCACACGCGCAGGATGCGCTCGCCGCGGCCGATGCCGCTGGCGCCGGTGCGCACCGTCTCGAGGATCGCGCTGCGATCCAGCGCCTCGATGAAGGCGTCGAGCTTGGCGGAGTCGCCGGTCAGCTCGATCGTGTAGGTCTTCTCGGTCACGTCGATGATGCGGCCGCGGAAGATGTCGGCCATGCGCTTCATCTCCTCGCGCTCCTTGCCGACCGCCCTCACCTTCACGAGCATCAGCTCGCGCTCGGTGTAGCTGCCCTCCGACAGGTCCACCACCTTCACGACCTCGATGAGGCGGTTGAGGTGCTTGGTGATCTGCTCGATCACGTCGTCGGAGCCGGTCGTGACGATGGTCATGCGCGACAGCGACGGGTCTTCCGTCGGCGCCACCGTCAGGCTCTCGATGTTGTAGCCGCGGGCCGAGAAAAGGCCCACCACGCGGGAGAGCGCGCCCGGCGCGTTCTCCAGCAGCAAAGCGATGATGTGTTTCATGTCGTCGTTGCGCGCTCTTCAGGACGACGGCGGTAACCGCCGCCCCTTGGCCACGCCCTTCGATGTCAGGGAATTCGAATGCGAACGTGCGGCACCTCACGCCCGGCGGCAGGGCGTCCCGCGGTAACGGGGCGCCCTCGCACCGGGCCTTCAGCGCCTCACAGGTCCTCGGAGCCGAGCAGCATCTCGGAGATGCCCTTGCCCGCCTGCACCATCGGCCAGACGTTCTCGGTCGGGTCGGTGCGCACGTCGAGGAAGACGGTGCGGTCCTTCAGCCGCAGCATCTCCTTGAGCGCGGGCTCGACCTCGGAGGGCTTCTCGATCTTGATGCCGACGTGGCCGTAGGCCTCGGCGAGCTTCACGAAGTCGGGCAGCGCGTCCATGTAGCTGTGCGAGTAGCGGCCCTCGTAGTCGAGCTCCTGCCACTGGCGCACCATGCCGAGGTAGCGGTTGTTCAGCGAGATCACCTTGACCGGCGTGTTGTACTGCTGGCAGGTCGAGAGCTCCTGGATGCACATCTGGATCGAGCCCTCGCCGGTGATGCAGAACACCTCCGCGTCGGGCTTGGCGAGCTTGATGCCCATCGCGTAGGGCAGGCCCACGCCCATCGTGCCGAGGCCACCCGAGTTGATCCAGCGGCGCGGCTCCTCGAAGCCGTAGAACTGCGCGGCGAACATCTGGTGCTGGCCGACGTCCGACGTGATGTAGGTCTCCTGGCCCTTGGTGAGGCGGCACAGCGTCTCGACCACGTACTGCGGCTTGATGACCTCGTCGGAGTTGCGGTACTTCAGGCACTCCTTCTTGCGCCACTCCGACACCTGGCCCCACCACGCGGCGAGCGCCTGCGCGTCGGGGCGGGCCTGCGCCTCGCGGATCTGGGCGATCAGCTCCTGCAGCACTTCCTTGACGTCGCCGACGATCGGGATGTCGACCTTCACGCGCTTGGAGATCGACGACGGGTCGATGTCCACATGGATGATCTTGCGCTCGACCGACGCGAAGTGCTTCGGGTTGCCGATCACGCGGTCGTCGAAGCGCGCACCGACGGCCAGCAGCACGTCGCAGTGCTGCATCGTCATGTTGGCTTCGTAGGTGCCGTGCATGCCGAGCATGCCGAGGAACTTGGGCTCGCTCGCGGGGATCGCGCCCAGGCCCATCAGCGTGTTGGTGCAGGGCGCGCCGATCAGGTCGACGAGCTCGCGCAGCTCGGCCGAGGCGTTGCCGAGGATCACGCCGCCGCCGGTGTAGATGTAGGGGCGCTTGGCCTGCATCAGCAGCTGCACCGCCTTGCGGATCTGGCCGCCGTGGCCCTTGCGCACCGGGTTGTAGGAGCGCATCTCCACCGTCTCGGGATAGGAGAAGGCGCAGGTCTTGAGCGAGACGTCCTTCGGCACGTCCACCACCACCGGGCCGGGCCGGCCGGTGCGGGCGATGTGGAAGGCCTTCTTCATCGTCGCGGCCAGGTCGCGCACGTCCTTCACCAGGAAGTTGTGCTTGACGATCGGGCGCGTGATGCCGACGGTGTCGCATTCCTGGAACGCGTCCAGGCCGATCGCGTGCGTGGGCACCTGACCGGTGATGATCACCATCGGGATCGAGTCCATGTACGCGGTCGCGATGCCGGTCACGGCATTCGTCACGCCCGGGCCCGAGGTCACGAGCGCGACGCCGACCTCGCCGGTGGCGCGCGCATAGCCGTCGGCCGCGTGCACCGCGGCCTGCTCGTGGCGCACCAGCACGTGCTGGATGGTGTCCTGCTTGTAGAGGGCGTCGTAGACGTAGAGGACCGAGCCACCGGGGTAGCCCCAGATGTACTTGACGTTCTCGGCCTGAAGGCAGCGCACCAGGATCTCGGAGCCGTTGATCTCCTGGGCGGCGGTATGGGGGTGCGGTTGTGCCTTGCCCTCGAGGGCAGCAGCACGCTTGGTTTCCGCGGCAGACATGTCCATGTGTCGAACCTTTCAGATTTTCTCTGACGAAAAACGATCGGTGCCCCTCCTCTCGCCCTCGTGAGGCGGCTTCAGGGCCTGCGCGGTCAAAAAACTCGGACGGCCCGGGTCGGGTCGTCCAGTCAAGACCAGATTGTTGTGCAGCCGCACATTATGGCATCGCGAGCGCCACGGGGGCTTTCCCCTCCGCTTCGAGGGCGGACGGGATGCGATAATTTTCCGAGTGCATTCCAGATCGCCCCCCGAGGCGACGCCGCTTTCTTGGCCAGCCCCACAGAACTTTCCGACTTCCTCAAGAGCTGCGAGAAGCGCGCCTTCAAGCGCACCCTCTATGCGGTCCGGGACGCCGATGCCGCGCTCGACATCGTGCAGGACGCGATGATCCGGCTGGCCGAGAAATACGGCGACCGCCCCGCCGCCGAGCTGCCGCTGGTCTTTCCCCGCATCCTCGCCAACGCCACCACCGACTGGTTCCGCCGCAGCAAGGTGCGCAACACCGTGGTGCAGAACTTTTCCGCCTTCGAGCAGATCGATGGCGAGGACGCGTTCGACCTGCTGGAGGCCCTCGACCAGGCGAGCGCGAACGAGAGCGCGGCGGACGCGCTGTCGCGGCAGCAGACGATCCGGGCGATCGAGCAGGAAATCGGGGAATTGCCCGCGCGTCAACGCGAGGCCTTCCTGCTGCGTTACTGGGAGGAACTCGACGTCGCCGAGACGGCGGCTGCCATGGGCTGCTCGGAAGGCAGCGTCAAGACGCATTGTTCGAGGGCCGTGCATGCCCTGGCCCGGGCACTGCGAGCCAAGGGAGTGGCACCATGAAATACGACAATTCGATCCATCCGCCGATGGATCCGGACGCGCTGGAAGCGCGCTTCGGGCTGCGCATCGGCGCACAATTGAACGCGGCAGCCGACGCGCTGCCGCACGACATCACCGAGCGACTGCGTTTCGCGCGCGAGCAGGCGCTCCAGCGCCAGCGCCTCGCCGCGCAGCCGGTGGCGGCGCCCGCGCTGCTGCCGCAGCAGGCGGGGCCCGTGCTCGCGCTCGGCCAGGGCGGGCGCCCCCCCCGCTGGGGCTGGCTCGGCTCGCTGCTGTCCGTCGGCGGCCTGCTGCTGGGCCTGATCGTGATCGACGACTGGCAGCTGAGCCAGCAGATCCACGAGGCCGCGGAGATCGACAGCGCGCTGCTCGCCGACGACCTGCCGCCCGCCGCCTACAGCGATCCGGGCTTCGCGGAGTTCCTGAAGAGGACCGCGGACCGGTGACCCCGATGGAGCCGCAGATGCCTTGCGGGGCGCCGGGCCGCCCCTTGCCTTCGCGCCGGCTCGCGCGGGCCCTGCTCGTCCTCGCCGGATGGAGCCTCGCCGCGGCCGTGTTCGCGCAGCCCGCGAGCGAGTCCGCCGCCTCGGCCGCCTCGCCTGCCGCCTCTTCGGCCCTCCCCTTGCCGGCGGCCTCGGCACCGGCATCCGCTGCGGCGCCGCTGTCGCGACCTGCCGCCGCATCCGCGGCGACGGACGCCCGGCCGGCGACCGGCCCTGCTGCCGCGAGCGCCCCCCGCCGCAAGGCCGCTGCACCCCTCAACGAAGGCCCGCGCTGGTCCGCCCTGAGCCCGGCGCAGCGCACCGCCTTGCGGCCGCTGCAGCGCGACTGGGCCGAGATCGACGCCCTGCGCAAGCAGAAGTGGCTGGAGATCGCGCAGCGCTTCGACAAGCTAACGCCCACCGAGCGGGCGCGACTCCACGAGCGCATGGCCGAATGGGCCCGCATGTCCCCGCAGCAGCGCAGCAACGCCCGGCTGACCTTCCAGGAGGCGCAGCAGTTGCCGCCCGAGGTCCGCCAGGACCGCTGGGCCGCCTATCTCGCGCTGCCGGAACCGGACCGTCTGCAATTCATCGAGCAGGCGGGCCGCTCGCTGGAAGCCCCCGCCCGGCCGGCCCCGCGGCCCGCCAAGCGCCCTCCCTCGTCCCTGGCCAAATCGAGCATCGTGCCCAACCCGCTTCACGCCACGCCGCCGCGCGCAGCCGGCCCCGCCCTGCTGCGCGCCGCGCCCGGCGCCACCACCACGCCGCTGCGCCAGCCGCCGCAGCCGCCCCGGCATCTGGTGCCCGGACTGCCCAAGATCGCCGCGATCCCGGAATTCGTCGACGGCACCACGCTGGCGCCGCGCGTCGGCCCCCAGGCGCCGGGAACGCGGCCGCCCGAACGCGAGTCGAGCCGATGAACGCCGCCGCATCCTCCCCGGCCGCAGCCGGCATCGCCCCTCCGCTGCGCCACCGCCTCGCGAGCTTCGTCTACGAGGGCGTGCTGCTGTTCGGCGTCGTGATGGCCGCCGGGCTGCCGTTCTCGATGCTCACCGGCCAGCGTCATGCGCTGCAGGGGCGCTACGCGCTGCAGGCCTTCATGTTCGCGGTGCTCGCGATCTACTTCATCTGGTTCTGGTCGCACGGCGGCCAAACGCTCGCGATGAAGACCTGGCACCTGCGCCTGCTCCGCGCCGATGGCCGGCCGGTCTCGCCGCTGCACGCCGCCTGCCGCTTCCTGGCGAGCTGGGTCTGGTTCCTGCCGCCGCTCGCCCTGGTCTGGCTGCTGGACTGGAAGGGCAGCGGCACCGTCAGCGCCGCCGTCTTCGGCTGGATGCTCGCCTACGCGGCCCTGTCGCGCCTGCACCCGGCGCGCCAGTTCTGGCACGACGCGCTGTGCGGCACCCGGCTCGTCGCCCACCGGACAGAGGCCGCGCCGAAGAAGATCCGGGCCTGAGGGCCTGGAGCGGCGAAGAACGCGGCCGCCGACCGCCATCCCCTCGCCCCTCCGGCTGTTCCTATACTCGCGGCCTTTCATCCATCTCCTGCGAGGACCGATCCATGGACATCGCCGTGCTGGGCATCGGCATGATGGGGGCGCCGATCGCCCGCCGCCTCTGCGACGCGGGACACCGCGTCAGCGTCTGGAACCGCACGCGCGAGAAGGCCGAGCCGCTGGCTGCATGCGGCGCACGTGTCGCGGCGAGCGCTGCCGAGGCGGCGGCGAGCGCGGAGCTGGTCGTGCTGCTGCTGGAGAACGGCGCCGCGGTGGATGCGGTGCTGTTCGGCGAGGCGCAGGCCGCCGCGGCGATGCGTCCCGGCACGCTGGTCGCGGACATGAGCTCCATCAAGCCGGCCGAGGCGCGCGAGCACGCGGCACGCCTTGCCGCGCGCGGCATCGCGCACCTCGATGCCCCGGTTTCGGGCGGCACCGTCGGCGCCGAGGCCGGCACGCTCGCGATCATGGCCGGCGGGGAAGCGGCGGACGTGGCGCGAGCGGCGCCGGTGCTCGCGACGCTCGGGCGGCTCACGCATGTGGGCCCGCATGGCGCGGGCCAGCTCGCCAAGCTTGCGAACCAGATGATCGTCGGCATCACGATCGGCGCCGTCGCCGAGGCGCTGCTGCTGGCGGCCAGGGGCGGCGCGGACATGGCGAAGGTGCGCGAGGCGATCCGCGGCGGCTTCGCCGAGAGCCGCGTGCTCGAGGTGCACGGCCAGCGCATGGTCGAGCACGACTTCGCGCGCCGCGCGGCCCTCACGGTGCAGCTCAAGGACCTGCGCAACGCGCTCGCGACCGCCACGGAGCTCGGCTTCGAGGCGCCGGTCACGCAGCTCTTCGAGCAGCTCTACGCGAGCGCCGCTGAGCACGGCTTCGCCGATGCCGACCACGCCGGCCTGTTCCTCGAGCTCGCGCGGCGCAACGCGATGGAGTGAAAATCTTTCCCGAGGGGACTGGCGCGCCATGCTCCTGCTGCGCTATACTGCCGATCTCTTCGGGGGGGTAGCTCAGCTGGGAGAGCGTCGCGTTCGCAATGCGAAGGTCGGGAGTTCGATCCTCCTCCTCTCCACCAGAAGATTCCCAAGGCCTTGTTCCACAAGGCCTTTTTCTTTTTCCGGCCGGTCACTTCGACGAAATGTCCATCGATCCAACATGGCCCTCGGATCCACCCCTTCCTGGACATCGAAGTCCAACTCGCCTGCGACGGCTCCACCCCCCTCATTGAGGGGGACCGCTGCGCCTGTTGGCAACGCTACCGAGGCTCGTCCTCAGCCCTGGCGACCCCGCACCACTGCACCTCATCTGGTCAGGGCTCCCAACGGGATCTATCACCTGCGGCTGGTGATCCCTGAGCGGGTGCGAGCCGCGCATCCGGGCCTGCCACGGGAGCTACGACGCTCCACAAAATCATCCACAAAATCCACCGTAAAAATCCACGCTCTGCAGAAAGCGCGCGAAATGTGCGCAGAATTGGTAACCAGCTTAGATCCCTGCGGACCTGCAATGCTGGTGAACAACGAATCCTTCCAAGCCCGAAAACAGGGCTTCTTGATTGAATACACAGATGGGGCCCTGCGCGCCGAGGTCTACCCCGGCGCAGATCTCCAAACGTTGAACATGCTCGCCAAGCTGCTGCCGCTGGTCACGCAGCAGCTGGCCGAAGTTTGCAACCCACTTCCAGCCTCGTATACGGCTCCTCCAGAAGCAGGGTGCGATGCAAGCCGCCCTCCCCCGTCTGTCGCCGAGACACGGCCCGCTCCGCCAGTTGCCCCACCGGTACTGCATTCCGCTGTGGAGAAGCCAGCCCCAGTGGAGCCGGGAACGCAGGCCCCGGAAGCTGCGTCCGCTGTCAACGTGCCGCCGGCGGTTCGGTCAGTGGAGTGGCTCTCCGAGGCC